>JAHXHS010000034.1 GCA_025656455.1 Candidatus Thiodiazotropha sp. (ex Epidulcina cf. delphinae)
TGATCAGCCCTGTCTCCTCCGCCACGGGAATGAATCGGCTTGGAGGGATATCACCGGCTTGAGGGTCATGCCAGTGCAGCAAGGCCTCGGCGCCGACGATCTTTCCATTGGCAAAATCGATCTGTGGTTGGTAATGGACAGAGAGCTTGTTCTCCGTCAGGGCGTGACGCAGGTTGTTGTGTATCTCGATACGCTGGCGCGCCGCCTGGGTCAGTTCCTCGGAGAAGTAGCGAAAACGTCCGCGCCCTTCGTTTTTGGCTTGGTAGAGCGCCGTGTCCGCATGTTGCAGCAGTGTCTCGGCGCTATCGCCGTGGTCTGGGAAGAGGCTGATGCCGATGCTGGCGCCGATCTGTAGCTCTAATCCACCGGGGAGCCGCCAGGGTTCATTGATGGAGCGGATGATCTCACTGGCCAGCATTGCGGCGTCGCCGGGGTTTATCAAGTCCTGAACCAACACCGCGAATTCATCGCCGCCGAGACGTGACACCAAGTCGCTTTCGCGCAGTCGCCCGCTCAACCGTCCGGCGACCAGTTGCAGTAGTTGATCGCCGACCAAGTGACCGTAACTATCATTGATATCCTTGAAACGGTCGAGATCGAGCACCAGCAACGCCATCATTTCATGGTTTCGACCTGCCGACTTCAAGCCATATTCCAACTGAGACATCAATAACCGCCGGTTGGCCAGGTGTGTCAGCGGATCGTGATGGGCGAGGTACTCGAGCTTTGCCTCGGTCTGTTTGAGCTGACTGATGTCGGAGAAGACGCCGACATAGTATCTCAATTCACCCTGATCGCCGTAGACGGCGCTGATGCTCAACAACCCGGGATAGATCTCACCGTTTTTACGCCGGTTCCAGATCTCTCCCTGCCAGTGTCCAGCCTCATTGAGGCCTCTCCACATCTTGTGGTAGAAGCGGTGATCGTGCTTGCCCGATTGGAGTATTCTTGGCGTTTGCCCCAGGACTTCCGACTCCCGGTAGCCGGTCAGTTCGCTGAAGGCGCGGTTGACCATGCAGATGATGCCGTCGCCATCGGTGACCATGACGCCCTCCCGGGTGTTTTCGAACAACGTGGCGTAGAGGCGCTGTCGCGTCATCTGATGGTGTCTCTCAGTGACATCTTCGATAACCGCGATGAAGTGAGTGATATCCCTGGCGCCGCCGGATACCGGCGTCAGGGTGACGGAAGCCTGGTAGTGCGACCCATCCTTGCGGGTGTTACAGGTCTCTCCGCGCCAGGTGGTTCGCTGTTCCATGGCTTGCCAAATTTCTGTATGGATGTCGTTGTTTTGCTGTTCGGCTTCGATGATCTGGTCGATAGAGAGCCCGTTGACCTCATCCCGCGCATAGCCCGAGAGCTGATGGAATGCCGGATTGGCCCATTGGATAGCGGCATTGGTATCGGTGATGACGATGGCGTTGGCAGTGGCTTCCAGGGCCTCTCTGAGCAACAACAGCTTCTTTTCCTGGCGGTGGATATGGGTCATGTCCCGGGCAACGGCAAGGGAGTAGTCCTTCGTTTCGTGACGCAGGTATTTGGCATTTACCTCCACCGGGACGAGGGTGCCGTCGCGCTTGCGGTGGTAGGTGCGCTGTGTCAGGCTGCCGCGGATTTTCTGGCGCTTCTGCATCGCTTTCCAGTCTTGGGCATCCCTAATGTGGGTAGAGATTTCCCAGGCTGTTTTGTGGCGCAACTCGTTACGGCGATAGCCGAGCATGTTGCAGGCCCTGTCGTTGATTTCGAGAATCCGTCCGCTGTCGGACTCGATGATATAGATGGCATCGTTGACCTGCTCCATCAGGCTCAGCAGGAACACCTTCTGCTGCGCCTCGCGCAGATTGCTGCGGGTGTTCTGCAAGTCGCGGCTGGTGCGCGCCAGGGTCTCATGCAAGTATTCCACATAGCGGCCCTGAAGCGCTTTCACGATATCGTGCCGGGTGATAATGCCCGCCAGTGCGCCGCTGGCGCCGGTGGCCACCAGGCGTCTTATTCCATGCATCTCCATCAGCCTGGCGGCCTCCTGCATCGGCATGTCGGCAAAGCAGCTGATGACCGGGCTGCGCATCACCCGCTCGATCGGTATGTCGTTCTGATTCGGCAGCTGGGCGAGATGGATGATATCCCGCTCGGTAAGCATGCCCACCGGCGCGCCATCACCACAGATCACTACACAGCTGATGCGGTGTTCGGCCATCAGATGCACGGCTTTTGCCAGGGAATCCGACGGCGTCAGTGTCACCACCTCTCGGGTCATGTTGGCGCTGACGGTCTTTAGCTCCACCATATACTCCATGCCCATGTGATGGAGGAAATCAGCCTCGGAGACCAGCCCGATTAAACGCTCTGCCTCATCCACGACCAATAGATGTCGATAAGATCTCTCCGTCATCATGCGATAGGCGTCGTGGAAACCGAGCTCACCCCGCGCTGTCAGCAGAGAGGAACTCATGACATCGCTTATGGTGAGTTCGGAGATGGGACGTTCACCGGCCATGAGACATATCGCATCCTGCTCGGTGAAGATGCCGACCGGGCGCTGCTCCTTGTCCGTGGCGACGATGCAACTGATCTTATATTTCTCCATGCTGGCCAACACAACGTCCATGGTCGTGTCGGGCGGCGCCGTCTCCGGATCGGTGGTCATGATCTCATTCAGGGACAGTGCGGACATGGCTATGGGTATTCGACTTGTGATGGCAAAAGGCGATGAAACCGGTTTATCAAGAGACCTCTCCCTGTGCAGGCCGGTCGGAGGGCTTTTTTAACCAGCTTTCGAGGATCGTGGAAACTTGTCTGATCTCGTAGGGTTTAGCGATGAAGTCATCCATGCCCGCCGCCAGGCAACGTTCCCGGTCCTCATCCGAAACGAATGCGGTGCAGGCGATAATCGGCAGGCGTGATCCGTCGTTCATTGCCTTCTCTTGTCGGCGAATCCGATTCGCGGTCTGATAGCCGTCGAGCAGCGGCATCTCGCAATCGAGCAGTAGCAGATCGAAAGGGAGGGATTGCAGCAGTTCGAGTGCTTCAAGGCCGTTTTCCGCGACCTGGTACTGACACCCGAGGTTGTCGAGCATGGCGGTGGCGAGCTCGGTATTGATTGGGTTGTCCTCCGCCAGCAACACCCTGCCCCCCAGCGTGGGGAGGGATTGCTCCTGCTCGGGCTCGGTCAGGGGTTGGGTGTCGGTCTCTTCATCGGTTGTCCGGAACGGGAGGTCGAACCAGAATAGGGCGCCGTCCTTCTTTCCCTCGGACAGACCGATTTCACCACCCATCAAGGTGATCAGTTCTCTGCTGATGGTCAACCCCAGGCCATGTCCGGTGTTTTCCTGCCCGAATGCATTCGATGATTGCGAAAAGTAGTCAAAGATGCTTCTCCCCTCCCCGTAAGGAACCCCCCGCCCGGTGTCTTCGATCTCGAACCGAAGCAGGCATTCGCCCTGTCTCGTCTGATGTTTATGCATGGCCCGGAACGCCACATGACCATGCTCTGTGAATTTGATGGCGTTGCCGATCAGGTTGATCAGGATTTGTCGTAGACGGGCACTGTCTCCGAGGATGGCGTCGGGGATCCGCGGATCGACATAATGTTCGATGCCAAGCCCTTTTACCTCACTCTGGGAGCGAAACAGCTCATCCAGTTCCTGCATCAGATCGTGCAGGTTGAAAGCGCCCTCGACGAGGCGCATCTTACCTGCTTCGATCCGGGACATATCAAGCAGCTCGTTGATCAGTTCCAGCAGAGACTTAGCGGAACTCTGGATGATCTCGGCATAGCGTCTCTGGGTTTGCCCGAGGCCGCTGCCGAGCAGCAGTTCGGTCATGCCCAATACACCGTTCATCGGGGTTCTGATTTCGTGAGACATCTTGGCGAGGAATTGTGACTTGGCCTGGTTGGCGGATTCGGCCGTCTCTTTTGCCAGGGTCAGCTCCCGGGTTTTTCCCCCCACCAACTCCTCCAGGTTATGGCGATGTCTCTCCAATTCCGACTGGATGCTGGATCTCTCCTTGATCTCCTGCCGGAGTCCCTGGTTGAGACGCTCCGTCTCTTCGGATGCATTCTGCAGTTGATCGATCAGACCGAGGTTCTCATAGCGCAATGCCAAACTCTCGATGATGGAGCGGTGGGTGTTGCGTGCGATCATCATCATCATCCATGTATAGGCCAAGACGCCGATGAGCAGGCCTATGGGGAGATCCATATCGATCAACACATAGCGCAGTGTAAGTGCGATCGGAGCGGGAAGGCTGTAAGCGTAGACGGTGCCCATGAACGCCGCTAAAACGCCGCTGCCGGCAGCGATGACGCCGGCGACGACAATGATGATGAAGGCTTGATAGATGATATCTTGCGGGTAGAGGGGAAGCAGCAGCATCGCCCAACCTGTGCCAGCCATGCCGCTGGCCAGGGTATATAGACGCATCCAGTTCGCATGCCCGGGGGGAAACCATCTTTGCCGGTTACGCAACAGAATCAGCAGCAGACGCAGTGCGGCCATGGCTAACATGCAGAACAGCCAGATTACAATGGCCGGGGATTGGTTGTCCCAGAGCGTTGCAGTCACTACCATCGCTAACCCCGCCAGCGTCAGGTTGGCGGGAATGCCGTTCTTAAACAGCAGGTCAAGCTGTTGAGAATAGATGGCTTGCCGTTTTCTATCGTTGGCGTTTATCTCTGGCATATAACAAAACCGATACGAAACCCGGGGGCTCCTCTCCACAGCATAACGGTTTCAGTGAGGAGTGCTGAAACCGTGTATATCCTCTCTGCGACCGGCTATTTCCCTACCGGTTCGGCTTCCTCTGAGAGGGTGGCGATCTCTTCCGGGTGATCGGCATATTTAAGGGCGATGTGCAGGAACGCTTCCGAGCAGGCCAAAAACGCATCCACCACATCCGGATCGAATTGAGCGCCTTTTCCCTGCAGGATAATCTCCACCGCCCGCGAATGGGGATAGGGCGGTTTGTAGACCCGCTTGCTGATCAGCGCATCGTAGACATCTGCGACCGCCATCAGGCGCCCGCAGATAGGGATCTGTTCACCTGCGATCCCGTGGGGGTAACCCAGTCCGTCCCATCGTTCATGGTGATATTCGGCAATCTCCCTGGCAAGCCCCAGGAAGGAGTTACCGCCCAGTTTCTCCTCCGCGGCGAAAAGTGTGTCCCGGCCGTAGAGCGTATGCTGTTTCATCATCTCGAACTCTTGCTCGGTGAGCTTGGCCGGTTTGCAAAGTATATTGTCACTCACGCCCACCTTGCCGATGTCGTGCAGGGGGGCGGAGAGATAGAGCAGGCGGATGGTCTCCTTGTCCAGATAATCATGGAATCTGGGGTGATCCTTGAGTGTCTCCGCCAGCAGTTTCATATAGTTCTGGGTCCGTTTGATATGTCCGCCTGTCTCTGGGTCGCGGTATTCCGCCAGCGCGCCCATGGTCTCGATGGTCGCCTCCTGGGTCAGCTGTAACTCGCGGGTGCGCTCCTGCACCAGGATTTCAAGCTGGTCCCGGTGGCGTTTGAGTTCGATCTGATTGTGGACCCGCGCCTGCACCAGCACCGGTTTGAAGGGTTTGGTGATGTAGTCCACCGCGCCCAACGACAGCCCTCTCTCTTCATCCCCTTCGTCGGCAAGGGCGGTAATGAAAATGACCGGGATCGGCGCAGTGGCGGGGTCGGCCTTGAGTCGCCTGCAGGTTTCATAGCCGTCCATCTCCGGCATCATGATATCCAACAGGATCAGATCCGGTGGCGGCGCATTCCGGGCGATGGTCAAGGCCCGGACGCCGTTCTTCGCCGCGCGCACATGATATTTCGGTCGCAGGGTGTTGCTGAGCACCTCGATATTGCCGGAGGTGTCGTCCACGATGAGGATAGTGGGTTTGTACTCAGCCTGACTCATCCGCTTGATCCTCGATATTGACTGAAACCTGTGGGATATCCAGGGCGAAAGTCAGATCTTTCAGCTCTTTGAGCGCCAATTGAAAGTCGTAATCCTCCACTGCCATTTTCAAACCTATCCATGCATCCTGGAGCGGCGACTCTTGCAGATGCCTATTCAAGGCATCCATCACGTCCACCACGGCGGTATCGTCATGTTTCAGCAATAGCGTCAGCCTCTCCAACAACGGCAGTAGGATTTGTTTATCCGGCATGTCGGAAATGGTGTTTGCAGGCGATTCCGTATCGGTAGGCTTGAGTTGTTCCAGGACCGGGGTCAGGCGACGCACTACCGGTTGCATAATCTCCAGCAACTGCTCATTCGGGGCCGATTCGCGACAAGCCTTCTCCAATTCCAGGGCCGCCAGTTGAAGGTCGGCGGCGCCGATGCTGCCCGCTGAGCTTTTCAGCGAGTGTGCATGGCGGGTGGCGCTGGTCTTGTCACCACTCTCCAGCGCCGCTTCAAAGCGTTGTGGAAAATCCCTCTCGGTGGAGAAAAAATGCATCAGAATTTTTTGGTACAGCGCCTCGTTTCCATTACAGACGGCCAACCCGGCTTGCCGGTCGATGAGCTGATAGGCCACCGCATCGCCGGTTATCTCCAGCCTCCCCTGCGTTTCGCCACGGGTGTCGGGTATATATTCGAGGAGTATAGTATAGAGTTCGCCGACTTTGATCGGTTTGGCGATATGGGCATTCATACCCATGGACCGGGATTTCTCACGGTCGCTCGACATGGCACTGGCGGTCATCGCGATAATCGGCAGCCTGTCCAAGCCTTCCTGGGAGCGGATTATCTGAGTGGCGGTATAGCCGTCCATGACCGGCATCTGGATATCCATCAGGATGGCATCGAAGGTTTCCGACTCCAGCAGTCGCAACGCTTCCGCGCCGTTTTTCGCCACCTGGACCCGGATGCCGATATTCCTCAGCAGTTCCCAGGCTACCTCCCTGTTGAGTGGATTATCCTCCACCAGCATGACTCTGGCTCCCCGCAGTCGCTGGATGGCTTGGTGATCGGTGGCGTGGTGTGAATATGCCTTTGATTCAGCCAGTGTTCCCACATCCTGTATGCGGCTGATGCCGTCCAGCAGGGAGGAGGGGCTGAGGGGTTTGTTCAAGATCTGATCGGGTTTCACGGAGCCGCATCGCTTCATCAGTTCGTTGACGCCGTCGGCGGTGAGCATGATGACCTTCGGCCGATGCGTCAACGCCGACTCCCGGTGGATCGCCATTAGCAGTTCCACCCCGTCCATGCCAGGCATCTTCCAGTCAACAACGACCATCCCGCAGGGTGTGTCCCTCGCTTGCGCCTTGAGCAGCTCAATGAGGGCCGCGCCTCCGCTGGCGCATGTTTTTACGTGGAAGCCGATCGATTCCAACATCTCCCGTTCGATCTCCCGCGCACTATCGTTGTCATCCACCACCAGAACCGGCATATCGAGCAGGGCGTCCGGTCTGGGCCGGTTAGCGGGCGAGGCGGACGCCTCTTTACCCAGGGTCAGGGCAAACAAAAACCGGCTTCCTTTACCAGGGGAGCTCTCGACCTGGATCTCTCCGCCCATCGCCTGAACGAATCGCTGTGAGATCGCCAACCCGAGGCCACTGCCCCCGTAGTGGCGGGTGATGGAGCCGTCCGCCTGGGTGAAGGCCTGGAATAGCGTCTTCTGCAATTCGGGTTCGATACCGATGCCGGTGTCGATGACGGAAAAAGCCAAACGCACCTGTTCGCTTTGCTGCTCAAGCAGCTCCGCCTTGACCACGACTTCCCCCCGTTGGGTGAACTTCACTGCATTACCGCCGAGGTTGACCAGCACCTGTTGTAGCTTGGTCGGGTCCCCTCGCAGTATTGCCGGTATGTGCGGGTCGATGTCGTATACGAACTCGAGTTGCTTTTCCGCCGCCTTTTGACCGATCAGATTGTCCAGATTGTCGAATACGGACTCGAGAGAGAATGCTGTTCGCTCCAGTTCGACACCCCTGGCTTCGATCCTGGAGAAATCGAGGATGTCGTTGATGATATTCAGCAGCGTTTGTGAGGATTGACGAACCTTTTCCAGGTATCGCCGCTGTTTGCTGTCCAAATTGCTAGACAGCAGGGCGAGATGGGTCATGCCGATGATGGAGTTCATCGGGGTGCGGATTTCATGGCTCATGGTGGCGAGAAATTCCGATTTCGCCTTACTCGCCTGCTCGGCCTGCCTAGCCGCATCGGCCAATTCCCGCGTGCGCCCTTCGACCTTTTGCTCCAACTGACGATTCAGTCTGGCCAGCTTTTTGTTTGAGTTGTCGAGCAAGCGCAGGTTCTTTTCGACTTCGGCCGAGCGTAGCTGCAGGTTTTTCGCCATTTGATTGATGCCGTGCGCCAAGGGCTTGAACTCCAATTGGGTGATGGCCGGTATGCGGTAGTTGAGATCACCGCTGGAGAATGCCGCTACGCCGTTGCGCAACCGGTTGACGGGGTTGGAGACAGCGCGGGAGATGCCGATCTGGGTGAGCGCGGTAATCAAAATCCCGATGATGCTGATCAGGATGAAGAAGTTGCGCTTTTGTTCGATCTGTCGCTCCGCCAATACCTGTTGGTGTTCGAAGTGGTCGCTGATAAGCGTTTCGGCTGTTTTCAGATCCTTCAGCAGATGTGATTTTATCGGTTTCAGCTGCTCGAGGATGCTCAGCAGAAGGGAGGCCGATGGATCACCGCCCAGACGTTCCTCCTGGTATTGGCGAATAGCGAAGCGGAAGTGCCGGAGGTTCAGCTTGATGGTTGCCAGGAGTGACGCAAGCTCGCGGTACCCGCCGGCCCCGTCATCCACACCGTAGGCGGGAGGTGTTGAAAATCTCTCGATCAGTTTTTCCAGGTCGGCCTGGGTCTGTTGCAGGGGGAGTGAGATCTCTTCGAATTGCAGTCGTTGTGATTCGCTTTCGCTGATCAGTTGTGACTCCAATTCGATCAGTAGTTGTTGCAACACGGATCGTGGCTCCGGTTGGTCGCCGATAGGGGCATGGGCGGGCGCCAGCTTCTCCAAGGCCAGACTCAGCCGGCCGATTTGCAGCCGCTGAAACTGCAGTCTCTCGCCCCTGGTGTTGGAAGAGTGGGGTTCGTTTGCGCTGGCGCTTACTGCGTCATTGAGAGCCTGATAGGCCTGTTCTGCCGGTTGGCGCAACGGCTCATCAAAACCATTCAGTATTTGTCCGAAACGCAGCAGGATCTGTTCGCCGCTGTTTGTCTCCAGCCCGGATTGCCAGGTGTAGAGTTGGAAGTTCCGCTCGCTGCGGATGATGGCGGCGGAGATGCGGGTGATATAGCGCTGTGTGGCGCCATACATCTCGCTTATCATCCGGCCGTTGCTGTGGAGTTCCTGAATGAGGCTCTGCCCGAACAGCACTACCACCAACAGGATGATCAACAGACTCAAGGTGCTGACGCGGAACAGGGTCTTGATCGACGGTGCAGTGAACAATCGATTCATTCGGCAAACCGTAGTATCAGCCGCTCGCCAACCTCTCCGCTGCCGAACAGCGGTATCTCCAAGCTCGGGTCTGGTTTGCGACCGGCAATCTCATAGCGGGAGACACCGAATTGATACCGTTCCCCGCTCAAAAAGATGATATCGTCGGCATGCCCGGTATCCAGTTTGCGAGCGAACTCGATCCGCCAAAAACCTTTTTGCCAACTTCCCTTGGCGCGGATATCTCCCCGGCTGCCTTCGGGCTGGTCGATGTCGTAGGCCGCTATGCGCTCTCCGGCGAATGCTGCCTGGATGCGGTTCCGGTAAGCTGGTTTTCCGCTGTCTCCGCGCCTGATCAGGTAGAATCTAGAGCCGTTCTTCGTCAGTAGCGGCAGGGATCTGGGTAGCTTTTGTGCGGAGTAGAGCTGGAATTTGTCGTCAGCGTGACCGACCGGGTCGGTGCGTACGGATTTCCAATACCAGATGTCTGCCTTGTAAGGGGTGACAGCGCTTAAGCTTAAATCGGTTTCTCGCGGAGAAATGGCCCATTTGAGCACCAGGGTGTCCTCTCGCTGTATTCCCTTGTCATAGAAACCCGTGTTGGGATTCCACAGCAACGGCTTATGTTCGCGGTTCTCCGTGGGGTCGGCAAAGACCGCCAGGAGATAGATGTTCTCATCGTCATAGAGGGCGCGCAGTTCGATATCGATGCCGGCAAGCGTATCCCGGGTCACCAGCGGCTGTGCTTCAGACCAGGCAGGATCGTCGGCATGTCCGTCTATCAGCGGTGGTTGGGATATGTGCATCGCAGGCAGCGACGGCTCGGCGAGCACCGACTGACAGATCAGCAGGAGCAGTGGAGCGATGCGCTTTAGATGCATGGTAGGTCGTTTTCGGTGTTTTTGTAACGGGTATCTGATGCAATCATCGGCAGGCAGGGTGATACCTTTATAGGATAGGACACTACACTAGGCGTCGAAACAGACGAATAGAGCGGAGCTGGCTCACTTGGGCAGGGGCGGTTAGCTGGCAGTGGTGGAATAGCGGCTGGCATCAAAATTCATGACGAACGAGGCGAACTCGTCTGCCGGCATGGCCGGGGCGAAGAAAAAACCCTGGATCACGGTGCAGTAGTCCTGTTTTCCTTGCAGCATGTCCAGTTGTCGGTGATTTTCAACACCCTCGGCTATGACTTGCAGATTCAGGTTTTTTGCAATGGCAATGATGGTCATCACCATCGCCTCGCCCTCCTGACTGAGGGCCATATCGGCGATGAAGCTCCGGTCAATCTTGAGTATATCCACCGGAAACTGTTTGAGATAACTTAGCGATGAATGGCCTGTGCCGAAATCGTCGATGGCCATCCGTATGCCCAACGTCTTCATGAAGGTCAGCCAGGCCAATGACTCAGCGCTATTTTCCATGATCAGGCTTTCGGCTATCTCAAATATCAGGCGCTCTGCCGGTGCGCCGGTTTCTCGTAGCGCTCGTTCGATGAAATCCTTGCCCAGTGTGTGGCGATTGCGATAGGCCGACAGATTCACCGAAAGGGTCAGGGGCACAAGCGGCGAGTCGCGCCAGGTTGACAACTGCTTGACTGCATTGCGAATCACCCATTCGCTGATCGGCCGGATCAGACCGGTCTCTTCGGCAAGCGGGATGAATTCCGCCGGTGATAGCGACCCTTGGGTGGGGTGATTCCAGCGCAACAAGGCCTCGGCGCCCACCACTGTGCATAGCCGGTAATCCACAAACGGTTGGTAGTGGAGTTCGAATTGCTCCTCGTTAATGGCGTGACGCAGGTCGGTTTCCAACTGGGTGTGTCGTTTTATGGTGGTGCTGAGTTCATCGCTGAAGAAACGGTAGGTGTTTTTGCCGCTGTGCTTTGCCTGGTACATGGCAAGATCCGCGTGGCGTAAAAGTGTGCTCGCATCCTTTCCGTCCACCGGGTATATGCAGATACCGATGCTGGCGCCGATATGTACACTTTTGCCTTGTATGTCGAAAGGTTCTCCCAGCACGGTGACGATCTTCTGCGCCAACTTGACAAGGTCGTCGTTTCGATCGATGTTGTGCAGCAGCAGGCTGAATTCGTCCCCCGCGAGGCGGGCCAGGGTGTCGGTTTCACGAATGATATCTCCGATGCGCTCTCCCACTGATTGCAGTAATCGGTCGCCTGCTTCATGTCCAAGGGTGTCGTTGACCGATTTGAAACGGTCCAAATCGATGAAAAAGAGGCCGAAACACTCATTGTAGCGATCGCTGTGGTTTAGCGCCTGCTGCAGGCGTTCGAGGAACAGGGTGCGGTTCGGCAGTCCTGTCAGCCCATCGTAGTAGGCGTGTCGGCGAATTCGCTCTTCGGTCTCTTTTTCCTCGGTGATATCCCGTGACAAACTGCCGTAGTTGACAACCGTCCCCGAGTCGTCTTTGATGGCGAAGATGGATAGATAGCAGGTGCGAACCTCTCCGTTTTTCATCCGGTTGCGGATTTCGCCCTCCCATCTGCCGGTATCGTTGATTTTCCGCCACATCTGCTGATAGGTCGAATTATCGGTTTCGTGTGAACGCAGCAGCGATGGTTGGTTGCCGACCAGTTCGTCGGGTTGATAACCGGTGAGGCGGCAAAAGGCCGGATTGACCCGTTGAATGATCTTGTCGCTGTCAGTCACGAGAATAGCTTCGGTGGCCGTCTCGAATACTTCGCCGGCCAGCATCAGTTCCCGTTCCGTGATACGTTTTTCACTGACATCGCGCAACAACACAGTGTTGAGTGACTGCCCTCCCAGATGGAGTGGGGATAGGGTCATCTCCAGCGGAAACGGGGATCCATCCCCACGTACACCCAAGGTCTCAAATTGCCTGCTGATTCCCTCGGAGGCGCTGTTCCGCAAAGGGAACTGAAGGAGTTTCCGCAACTGTGCCCGCGCCGCATCGGATGTCAACAGGTCGGTAATCCTGCTGGTAAGAAGCCGTTTTTCGGAGAAGCCGAAGATCCATTCCGCTGCAGGGTTGGCCTCGACGATTAGGCCGTCGACGGAGACAGTCATGATCCCGTCGGCTACCGAATTCAGGATGGATCGCTTACGCGATTCGCTGTCGGCGATGAGTGCCTGTTGGCGGGCGCGATGGATGTTGTGGCGGGCGATGAAGTAGAGGGATATCAGCAGTAGCAAGGTTGCCGGGCCGGTTGCGAGGGCAAGGTCTTTGGCGATTCGCCTTTTGACCCCCAGTAATGCCTCCGCATTCAGTCGTGATACCACGACCCAGGGGTAACCCCCACTATGCACGATCCTTACGCTATCCGCCGATTGCGCATCTGTGTGCGCTTCATCGAAAGGTGTCGTGTGCTGTATGGTGAACAGACCATTTGCCGTTTCCCATTGATTCTCGGTCTGTCGAAGTATATGCCGCCACTCTTCAGGCAATGCGTGTGGCAAGGAGAGACCACTCTCCAGCATAAATCCCCAACGCATCGCATCGTTTGGGTGATAGAGCCAGTAACCCTCATTGTTCAGCAGCATGATCTCACCGATTGAATTACCGGCGGTTGAGGCGAATCGCTGCAACATCGTTTCCGCCAAATAGTTGATGACCAGAACACCGATGCGCTCATTGCGGTGGTTGAAGACGGGTGTGGCAAGGCGGATGGTCGGTTTGTGGGGTTTTTCAATCTCCCCGTGTTCGATATTCAGGTCGAGTGGAGAGAGATAGACCTCATTGCGTTTGAGTTTTTGGGTCTCAATGAAATAGTAACGTCCCGATTTGTTCTGTAGGGCGTTGAGAGGTATGGCGTGCGGTTCACCGGTGTGGGTATCGATCCGGACCCTCTCCATGCCGTGTATGTCGATAAAACGCAACTGGTCATACTGCTGTTTGTATTCCATGAAATGGAAAAGGCTGTTTTCAAGCTGCCGCCGCAGGCGGCTGCCGGCCTCCCTGTTCCAATTCTCAAAAGCAACATTATTACTGAGAAGCAGTGTATTGGTTAAAGGCTCGGCAAATAGCCTGGAGAGTGTTTCAGCCGATAGTTCCACAAGAAGCGACTCTCGAACCCGCAGTTGTTCGAACGATGTCTCCACTCGCCACAGATAAATAAGGAAGACGATAAGCAGAAGGACGGAGACCCAGGAGATGGCGAGCTTTAAGAATTCTCGAATAATATTTTGTGTTGTCATGTGGGATTCGCCCAGGGATGTTATTTCGTCCCTGAGTCAGAATCACGCAAGTCTGAAACCACGGATTCAGGTTATCGGCAATTGACGGGGATTCTTTATCATGCTGAGCCTAAAAAAGCACCAATCAAATTAGTGTTAATAGGCTAGCAAACCTTTGCTTGTTACGGAAGTCTCTGGTCAGGAATGCCGCCGTGTGTTTCCATGGCGTTTTTTGTTTCTTACCTTGTTTCGCATTTCTCTGAAATAGTTGCGTAGGCGCTCTGTCAGCGGCAGATTCCCCACCGGACAGGCGCTTGCCAGGGAGATAGGTGGTTTCGGTATGCTGTCCCACGCATCCACGATCTGACCATCGGCCAGTTTGATGAGGCGACCGGCGGCCTGTTTGACGTCCGGGTCGTGCGATGAAATGAGAAACGTCGTGCCGAGTCGCCGGTTCAGGTCCTGCATCAGATGTATCAGGTGGCGTCCGGTCATGCTGTCAAGATTTGCCGTCGGTTCATCAGCCAGGATGATCTTCGGCTCGGATGCGAGCGCTCGGGCAACGGCTACCCGCTGCTGCTGGCCGCCGGAGAGCTGATCCGGCCGGCGGTAACCGAGATGTCCGATCTCAACTTCACCCAGCCAGTGGTTGGCGATCTCCATACTCTCTTTTTTACCCTTGCCTTGGAGTTGGCAGACATAGGCAACGTTTTCACGGGCGCTGAATACGCGAATCAAGTTGTAGGCCTGAAACACAAAACCGATATTTTGCAGGCGGAATCGAGTGCGCTGGTCTTGGTTCATGGCCAGGATATTCTCACCGAGCACCTCGATCGAGCCGCTGTCAGCGGACTCCAGTGCGCCGATCAGATTCAGCAGAGTGCTTTTACCTGAACCCGAGCGCCCGGCCAGGACGGTGAATTCCCCCGGCTCGATGTCCAGGTTGATGCCGTGCAGGGCGGGAAAGGGCATGGTTCCGACCCAGTAGCACTTGTGCAGGTCGCGGGCCTTTATGATGCTCGTTGGCGTTTGATCAAGCATGGGCCACCTATTGGATGCGGAGTGCCTGACTGAGCGGTAGGCGTGTGGCCTTCCAGGCAGGATAGATGCCTGCCAGCAGCGCCGCCGCCAGTGTCGCTCCGAGGATTTTCATGGCCGAGTTCCGCGTCAGTTGCGGATGAATCACCGGATCCATGTAAAAGAACTCAAAGGCATTGGCGAAGCGTGTCAGGTCTATCCCGGAATCCGCCAGGGAATAGACCAATAGGCTACCCGCCAGATAACCCAGTATGGCGCCCAGGAAAATCAGCATTACCGCTTCGAGCAGAAGCATGAGAAAGATCTGCCTGCGCTTGGTGCCGATCGCAACGATCACCCCCAGCTCTTTTTGCCTTTCATGCAGTGATATGAGCATGGTATTGAGTATCTCCGCGAGCACCAGGATGATTACCACGAACAGAATCACCAGGCCGTAGGCGTCACTGAATTCCAGCCATTGCCTGACCATCGGGTCCAGCTCCTGCCAAGGCATGATCTCATATTTCAGGCCCGACAACTGCTGTGTGAACAGGCGGAAGAGCACATCGGTATTGTCATGGGTGTCCGCACGGATGACGATGTCGGTGACGGTCTGATCCATTTGCAGCCAGTGTTGCGCGTTGTTCAGGGTGATCAATGCCAGGGTGCGGTCTATTTGCGGTGCGCCTGTCTCGAGTATCCCTTGCAGATGGAAGACCTCGGAGGTCATCTCCCCATTCAGGCGTTGCGCCATGAGAATGATCCGATCGCCCAGTGCTGCGCCGAGGTTCCGCGCCACCGTGCGGCCGAGCAATAGATCGCGGGTCATGCCGGGTCTCAGCCAGCCGCCCTCTTTGACGTCCTGATTCATCGAGGTGACCCAGGTCTCCTGTTCCGGGTCGGTCGCCATGATCTGAATGCCGGCGCTGCCGCCGCCTGCCGAGGCCAGGCCCGAGGTGCGGATGCGCTGGGTCCAGCCGATGATTTCAGGATAGCTCTGCATCAGCCGGGAGATCTCTTCCGGTTCGGTGATCCTGTCATGCAGGTTTTGCGAGGCCTCGAATCCCTTGGCGTGGATTTGCAAATGGCCGGTATAACTGAGGATGAAGTTGGTCTTCATCTGGTTTAGCCAGCCGTCGTTGAGCGCGCTCAGCAGGGTTAGCGTGGCGATGCCGAAAATCATCGTCAACAGGGTGATGGTGGTGCGGCGGCGGTTTCTCGACAGATTCCGGGTCGCCAGCGCCAGGTAGGTGAGTAGCCCGAGTTGTCTGGTTTCAGCCATTTCGAATGGCCTCCACGGGTTGCAACAAGCTAGCCCGCCAGGCGGGATAGATACCCGCCAATAGCGAGGCGAGGAGAATGGCGCCGATCGTGACACCGAGATGATCCAGCTTGAGATGAGGATAGATCAGTGGATCGACATAGAAACGGGAGGTCGAGCCAAGCAGGATCGAGAGATCGATGCCGATCTCAGCGGTTACCAGGATTATCACGTAACCCAGCAGAATACCCGATACAATGCCGATGACGCCGATTGACATGGCCTCCGCGAGCAGCATCATCGCCACTTGCCGGCGCGAGGCGCCGATCGCCATCAGTACCCCGAATTCCCGGGTTCTCTCCAGCATGGACAACAGCATGGTATTGAGTTCGCCGGCCAGGACAATGAAAATCACCACGCCGATAAACAGATAGAGGAAGCCGTTATGCAGGGTTTCCCACTCCTTCATCACCGGGAACATGCTGTACCAGGGCATGATCTCCAACGACTCGTTCTGCAGGCTATGGTCGAGTTGGTCGACCAGGGAGGGAATGCGTTTTTCCTCGACATTGATGACGAAGGTCGTGACCTGGTCCGGTAAATCCACCATCTCCTGTAGCGTGGAGAGGCTGGTAATGGCCATCCCGCTGTCCAGTCCCATCTCGCCGCTGGTGATGATGCCCGCCAGGGTGAAAGATTCCGCCACCATCGCCCCATATCGGTCATAGCCGATGATGACCACCTCATCCCCCAGCCTGACCTGCAGGTTGTTGGCCGTGGTGGCCCCGAGGATTAGCTGGTATTCGTCCCCAGGCTGGAGAAAATGGCCGATGCCTATCCGTTTGGGGAGTTCGGTGACAAGTCTCTCCCGAGTCGGGTCCATGCCGATCAGCATCACCCCCTGGGTGGTGGAGTCGGAGGCGGCCAGTCCGAAGGTTTCCAGTCGGCGGCTGTAGCGGGAGACGCCGGCCTGTTCCAGGCCGGCGACGATCCGCTCGGGGTTACGGATCGCCCGGGAGAGTTCGGGATGCTGGAAAAAACCCTGGTGATGAATCTGCACCGCGCCGATGATGGCGTTCTGGAAATTCCCCAGCATATTGCGATGCAGGCCTTCATTGAATCCCCAGAGAAATATCAGGGAGGCGAGTCCCACCGCGATGGCGCCCACGGTCAATAGGGTGCGGCGGAGATGGCCGAACAGATTACGCAATGCCACAGCCAGGATGGTGGAATTGAGTGCGGTTATCGATCGGCTCATCGGCTGGCCCAGGGAAGATAATAAAACGATTCAAGTTACACTAGTACTCTTTCAATATGATAATGTCGGGTTCAGTTGGTCTGTCAGCGTTCAGGGCAAGGCGCAGCTTGCCGTTAATGGCCGTCGCCCTTAGCAAAAGCTGCAACGCGGCCATGGACGTTGACAGACCAACCCTTCGGGCGCTCCTGTGGTGTCCCGCTACGGCGTTACAGTGCTTGACAAGGGCTCAGGCCATTGCCTGCGCACTGTGCCTTGTAGCGAAACACCACAGGAGCGCTGAACCCGGCATTATCATATTGAAAGAGTACTAGCAATCCGGGATGATCATCACGTTCCCGGGTGAAACATCCGGGTTAACCGTCCGGTTTCATTTCCGCTCGGCAGGAGTGAAAAGTTCGTCATTCAAGCGAAGGTTGAAAGCGATCGATTTCAGGGTGATGACGGTTCTTTTACCCTCGCCATCCAAAGGCTCCATGGTCCACCGGGTTGGGATCAGGCGTCCTCCCATCTCCCGGATCAGATCGAGCGTCATCCGGCGGCTGGCCCGCTTTTCGCACTGATACTCCAGTTCCAAGGGTATGCCGTCGGCGCGGATGCGTTGAATCAGCTTTTTCCAGCGGACCTTGGCGGTGGGAGAGGGTGTGGATTCGATGGTGATCACGGCCTGACTTGGTCCCATTTCACGCTGAACGATTCGGTGGCTGAAGTCATCGATCAGCGAATCCGTCTCCAGCAGATCCTGATTGTTGAAATCGGAGCCCATCCAGGGATCCTGCATCATCGCCGGCGAGATATTTATCTGTCGCCGCAGCTTAGGCAGGTACATGGAAAGAACGTTGTCGACCTTGAGGAATACCGTGCCTTTCGTCTTGCGAGGCGAGAGGATCTCCATACGGAAACGGTTGTTGACCATATCGTCATGGCTGCGGAAGGTCATGGTGCGCTGCCAATCGGGACGGATGATATCGACCTGATACTCCGCAACCGTGCCCGAGGAGCGCATCAATGCTTCGGTTTTTTTTAATAAATCGATAGCTTCCCGCTCACTTCCTGTCGCCATGGCCCCTGCGCTGAATAACATCAGAAGCCAGATTGCTTTTGTAAACAGCGCCATAGAAAAACTCACTCCAAGAGTCGGAAATGCAGCATGGATGTTTTTGATTATAAGCATTTCATAATATATAGCCAGTGCCCATCCAGAAACAAGACAATTTCTCTCGCAAAGACGCCAAGATCGCCAAGGAAAAATAAATACTCAAAAACAATAAGTTATAGCTTTGCGATCTTGGTGTCTTTGTGAGAGTTTTTCTAGTGCCGGGTTAATAATGCCCGTTCGCGGACAACAACGCTCACTATTCCGGCGCATGCCGGGGAATACGATATACGGCGAAATCAACGACTGCTGTGAAGACGGTTCATGGCCTTTTGCAGTTCACCGTTGACTATCTCATTCAGGCAATCGATGGCCTTTTCAATGGCCGACTCTATCGCTTCCCGATCGGCCTTGGATGGTCGACTAAGCACATAGTTGACCATGGCGCTACGCTCGCTGGGATGGTCAATGCCGATGCGCAAACGGTGAAAATCACGACTACCCAGGGCACTCATGATGTCCCTCAAGCCATTGTGTCCCGCGTGTCCGCCACCGGTTTTAAGCCGTACCTGGCCGGGAACCAGGTCCAATTCATCATGGGCTACCAGGATCTCTTCAGGTGTAATACGAAAATAGTTTGCCAGGCTCGAAACGGCCTGGCCGCTTCGGTTCATGTAGGTTGCGGGTTTCAGGAGACGCACTTCCCGTTCCTGGAGGATCAGTTTGCATACCAGGCCGTGATGGCGGGATTCGCTCTTGAAGTTTTGCTGATGTTGCCGTGCCAGTCTGTCAACGAGCCAGAAACCGGTGTTGTGGCGGCTCTCATCATAGCCGGGTCCCGGATTACCCAGGCCAACGATGAGTTTGATGGGTTGGCAAGACATATTATTAACTCGGCACCCTAATAGGTTGCCGGGTTAATAAAAGAAGCGGAGAGGCATCTGCCTCCCCGCGATGGACGTTATTCGACGTCCTCCTCGCCTTCTTCCGCGGATTCGTCTTCATGATCCTCTTCGATGCTGATATGCGTTGTGTGGATGGTGACAACGATGGGATCTTCATTACCTTCGTGGGTGATCAACTCAACGCCTGCGGGCAATTGCACCTCGGATGTGTGCAAAATCGCACCCAACTCCAGGCTGGACAGGTCGACTTCGATGAATTCCGGCAGATCCTTCGGCAGACAGCTGATCTCCATGTCGGTCATGACGTGGCTGGCCTGGCCGCCGGACTTGATGCCGGGGCAGGTTGTTTCGTTGATGAAATGGATCGGGACATGCAGACGAATCTTCTCATCAGCCTGTACGCGCTGAAAATCCACATGCAGGAGAAATGGTTTGGCGGGATGACGCTGAAGGTCTTTCAACACCACGGTCTCCTCCTTGCCATCGACTTTCAGTGTCAATAGGTTGGAGTAGAAACCCTCAATAGCAAGCGAGTGGACCAGTTCGTGGTGTTTTACACTGATCGGCATGGGGTCCTTATGGGCGCCGTAGAGGATGCCCGGAACTAGGCCGGAGCGACGCAGGCGGCGGCTCGCACCCTTCCCTGTATCGCCCCGTGCTTGAGCGTTGACTTCATAATTGGCAGACATGGCTAACTCCGTATCTGAGTGGTTCAATTCAAAGGGATCCACCGCTCCGCGACCAAAGCGGCAGTCGTATCGCTGTCTGACAGCGGACGCGCGATTCTAACAGGATTGGCTTTTTTTTCCAGTCCCAGTACTCCTTCAAGGTGAGAAAGGTTAGGAGTGCTAATCGATGAACAGAGAGCTGACCGATTCCTCATTGGAGATACGGCGCATGGTTTCCGCGAGCAGTTCGGCGATGCTGACCTGGCGTATGCAGGGGCACTGCTTGGCCTCTTTGGAGAGCGGAATGGTGTTGGTGACCACCAGCTCATCGAGTCGGGAGCCGCTCAGGTTAGCCACGGCGGGTCCGGAGAGGACCGGGTGGGTGCAGTAGGCCACGACCTTGGCGGCGCCGTGCTCTTTCAGTGCATGAGCCGCCTGGCAGAGGGTCCCGGCGGTATCCACCAGGTCGTCGATGAGGATGCAGCTGCGGCCCTCGACCTTGCCGATGATGTTCATCACCTTGGCTTCGTTGGGGCGGGGTCTGCGTTTGTCGATGATCGCCAACTCTGAGTCGTCCAGGCGCTTTGCCAGGGCGCGGGCCCGCACCACGCCGCCCACATCAGGGGAGACGACCACGATATCCGGATGTTTCTGCCGCCACACGTCGCCCAACAATATCGGCGAAGCGTAGACGTTGTCGACCGGAATATCGAAAAATCCCTGGATCTGATCGGCGTGCAGGTCGACCGTCAACACCCGGTCCGCGCCGGCGGCGCCGATCATCTTGGCCGCCAGGCGCGCGGTGATCGGCACCCGGGCAGAGCGTGGGCGCCGGTCCTGGCGGGCGTAGCCGAAATAGGGGATGACCGCGGTGATGCGCCCGACCGACGCCCAGTGCATGGCATCGATCATCACCAGCAGCTCCATGAGGTTTTCATTGGTTGGGGCCGAAGTGGGCTGCACAATGAAGACATCGCGCCCCCGGACGTTCTCATGGATCTCCGCCATGACTTCGCCGTCGCTGAAGCGGCCGACCTGCATTTTGCCGAGAGGGAGGCTGAGGTGGGCGGCGATTTCAGCAGTCAGTTGCAGATTGGCGTTGCCGGAAAAGACCATCATGGCGGTGGAGGGCACGGTTTTAATCCCCATATCGAACATCGGTTTAACGTGAAATGGCTGGGGCGGCAGGATTCGAACCTACGAATGCTGGGATCAAAACCCAGTGCCTTACCGCTTGGCGACGCCCCAATTAATGCTCGTTCGTGCGGAGTAACTCCAGCAGCGGGGAACGGTTCAACCCCCGCGCAACAAAACCGTTTAGACCGGTTGGCAACTCGTCATGAACCGCGCAGGCTAGTTGCCGGTCGGCAAAGGCGGCGAACACACAGGCGCCGGTCCCGGTAAGCCGGGCGTCGGCGTATTGGTTCAGCCAGTCCAATGCTTCCGCCACCTCGGGGTGGCGTCTTCGCACCACGGGCAAGCAGTCATTACGGCAGTTACCCTGCAGAAAGGCGCGTATTTTGATCCGGGGTGAGTGGCGTGTCAAATCAGCTTGGTCGAATATATCCGCGGTTGAGACGTGACAGGATGGGAGCAGCACCAGATACCAGTTGCTGGGAAGTTCGATATCGGTCAACGCTTCGCCGATGCCTTCCGCCCAGGCGGCATGCCCATGGATGAAAATCGGTACATCCGCTCCCAGGGTCAGGCCGATTTTCTTCAGCTCGGATTGACTGAGCGATAGCTTCCAAAGCCGGTTCAAGGCCACCAGCGTCGTCGCCGCATCGGAACTGCCGCCGCCAAGACCGCCCCCCATCGGGAGTCGCTTTTCAAGTTCGATTTCCACACCTCGGGAAGATCCGCTCAGCCGCTGAAGGGTGCTGGCCGCGCGGTAGCAAAGGTTTTTCCCCCGGGGTAGCTGAGAGAGTTCGTTGCGCAGCAGGATCTTGCCGTCATCCCGTGGATGGAAACGGAGTCGATCCTCTCTGTCGAGAAATTGAAAGACCGTCTGAAGTTCGTGATAGCCGTCAGCGCGCCTGCCGACGATGCGCAGCATGAGGTTCAACTTGGCCGGTGCTGGATAGACAAGGGATGAGTGAGGCTGGCGGTCGCTCCGCATGAGTGGTGGGTTCAGTCGCCGGCACCCAGGCGACCCATCGCCGGTTTGATGAATCGATTGTCAGGTTCGCGTTGGTTGGCGGCCCGCCACACCTCGAGGGCGTGTTGACGTTGGCCCATTATCCACAGTACCTCACCCAGATGTGAGGCGATTTCGGCATCGGGGCTGAGATCCGCGGCCTTGTTCAGGTATTCCAAAGCGGTTTGCAGATTGCCCATGCGGTATTCAACCCAACCCATGCTATCGAGGATGGCCGGGTTGTCCGGCTTCAACGAGAGCGCCTGTTGAATGAACTGTTTGGCTTCAACCAGGCGATCGGTCTGGTCGGCCAGCGTGTATCCCAGGGCGTTGAGGGCATCGGCGTGTTGTGGATCGGTGGCAAGGATCTTTCTCAGGTCCTGCTCCAGCAGGTCCACCCGTTTCAAGTCGGCCGCGTTGAGTCCCCTGGCATATAGCAGGTCAGTGTTGTCATTAAACAGCCCCAGCGCCTTGCTGTAGACCTCGTGCGCGGTTTGGAACTGTAACGCCTCGCGCAATAACTCGGCTTCGATCATGTAGAATTTCATCTGCTGACGAGGCTGGTTTATCCTCAGTCGCTGGAGGGTCTCCCGTGCCTGGTTCAGGTTCCCTCGATCGGCCAGGATCTTGGCGATACGCACCTGTGCGTCCGGTAGATTCTTGCCTTCAACACGGCTGTACCAGCCCAGCGCGCCCTCGGCATCATCCTCTTCCTCGGCAAGGATACCGAGATAGTAATTGACTTCATTGCGTTTTTGTCGATCGTCCGCTAGCTGTTTCAGATAGCCCTTTGCCCTGTCGAACCGTTCGAGTTGCAGAGAGATGACCCCGAGAGAGAAAACCACTTCACTATCGTCTGCATCGAGTCGATTCAGCCTTTCGAACTGACCGAGCGCAGCTTCGGGTTGACTCAACTCCAGCAGCATTCTGGCGTAGGCCTTGCCTAATTGGATGTTGTTCGGGTAGCGCTCCGTGGCCTGTTTCAGAAAGGACATGCCATCGTCATGATTGCCCATGGCGATCAAGGTATGGGTTTTGAGCACCAGACTCTGAACAGATTCAGGATCATACGCCAGGGATCGGTCGATATAGTCCATGGCGAGTTTTCGCTGATCGGTCCGGTTGGCTGTCAGGGCCAGGGCGTAGAGCGCCTTGGGGTCTTGGCTCTCATTGGGCACCAGTTGTTGCATGATTGCCAGCGCCTGGCCGGGCGTCGCCGACTTTTCCGCAATTGCCGCGGCCTGGAGGTGGCCCGATTGTCCCTCGTTGTTGGCGATCTTCACGACTTGCCGCAATTGGGTTATCGCTTCGTTGATGCGTTTCATGCGAATGTTCATCACGGCGGCGATCTGATGCGCCTTGAGCGAGTTCGGCGAGATTTCGATCCATAGCTTGGCGGCGCTGAGGGCGGCGTCGGGCAGATTCGCCTGCAGTCCAAGGCCGGTGGCGCGCTCTGCGGCGCTCTCATCCCTCGATTCCAGGGCGGCCTGGTAGGCATGCTCGAACGCCAGGCGGTTCTTACCGCGCTGGGCGGCGATCTCTCCTGTCAGGGTGTTGTAGATGATCTCCGCCGAGAGGCTGTCGGCGTGCTGATCCGAGGGGGGCTGGCTGGCGCTCTCGTCAGGCTGTTGGGGCGGGCGAGTCGTGCTTGGCGGCGTACTCGCACAAGCGGAGAGCAGCAGCGGGAGTATGACCAGGCTGTTTTTCAATGTTGGGTTGATGCGCATAATGGAGTAGTAGTAAAGAGGTAAACGTCACGCTCTGCAAGTCCTGATTTGTGTTTGAATCGTTGCCGGATTCGCACACCCGCCTCAGGGTTTCGCCGTCTTCAGGCGCGGGTTAAGCAATAGACAAGAAAATGTTTGAATTGTTGTATTGACTTTGGCTGGGCTAGGCGTCAGAATGCCCGGCTCTCGCTAGGAGGGGTTCCCGAGTGGCCAAAGGGATCAGACTGTAAATCTGACGGCTCCGCCTTCGGAGGTTCGAATCCTCCCCCCTCCACCAGGTGAAGTTGGGAAACGGGTTGCGTAGGCCCGGAGAGATCCAAGATGGCTCCCGTGCTGTTCGGCGGGGGAGGAGGCGAACCGATAAGAGGTTCGACGAAACCGCGAATGCGGTTTCGAACGTCGCGTAAAGCGCGGCGGCCCGGAGGGCGGATGGCCGAAGGCTCAGGAGTAATCCTCCCCCCTCCACCAGCGTTTGGTTTTGTAGCGGTGAATGGTGAGCGACGCGTCGCTTGGCTGCGCGGGTGTAGTTCAATGGTAGAACTTCAGCCTTCCAAGCTGAATACGTGGGTTCGATTCCCATCACCCGCTCCATATTTTCCGGATTGATCAGTCCGGTCGAACGGCGGTGCTGTGCCAACAGTGCCGCCGTTTGTTGTGATCCCGGCAAGGGTGGTCGGTCGGGCACAGGCGCCGTTTGGGCGTTGGTTGAATGAGAGATTTGCCCAGATAGCTCAGTTGGTAGAGCACACCCTTGGTAAGGGTGAGGTCGGCAGTTCAAATCTGCTTCTGGGCTCCAAATGGAAAGGCGTGCGGAAGCGCGCGAATTTACCTTTATACAATAGAGAACCTGGAGAATACTCATGTCCAAGGAAAAATTCGAACGCACAAAGCCGCATGTCAATGTGGGCACGATTGGTCATGTAGACCACGGCAAGACCACGCTGACGGCGGCCATCACCACGGTACAAGCGGCCAAGTTTGGCGGCGAGGAGCGTGCATTTGACCAGATTGATAACGCCCCGGAAGAGCGGGAGCGCGGCATCACCATCGCCACCTCGCACGTGGAGTACGAATCAGAAGCGCGCCATTACGCGCACGTGGACTGTCCCGGGCATGCCGACTATGTGAAGAACATGATCACGGGAGCGGCGCAGATGGACGGCGCGATTCTGGTGGTGTCGGCGGCGGACGGCCCGATGCCCCAGACCCGGGAGCACATTCTGCTGTCGCGCCAGGTCGGTGTCCCGTACATTGTGGTGTACCTGAACAAGGCCGACATGGTCGACGACGAAGAGTTGCTGGAGCTGGTCGAAATGGAAGTGCGGGAGCTGCTCGACAGCTACGAATTTCCCGGAGACGACACCCCGATCATCGTTGGTTCCGCGCTGAAGGCGTTGGAAGGCGACACCTCCGAGATAGGCCGTCAGTCGATCGACAAGCTGATCGAGGCGCTGGATACTTATATACCGGAGCCCGAGCGCGCAGTGGACGGCGCGTTCCTGATGCCGATCGAAGACGTTTTTTCGATATCGGGACGTGGCACCGTGGTAACAGGCCGTGTCGAGCGAGGCGTGGTGAAGGTTGGAGAAGAGGTCGAGATCGTCGGCATCAAAGAGACGACCAAGACCACCTGTACTGGAGTCGAGATGTTCCGCAAACTGCTGGATCAGGGAGAGGCAGGCGACAACGTAGGCGTGCTGCTGCGCGGCACCAAGCGAGACGAGGTAGAGCGAGGGCAAGTGCTGGCGCACCCCGGCTCGATCACCCCGCACACCCATTTTGAGTGTGAAGTGTATGTGCTGAGTAAGGACGAAGGCGGGCGCCACACGCCGTTCTTCAGCAACTACCGTCCGCAATTCTATTTTCGGACCACCGACGTGACAGGGGCCTGCGATCTGCCGGAAGGGGTGGAGATGGTGATGCCCGGAGACAACGTGAAGATGGTGGTGAATCTGATAGCGCCGATCGCGATGGAAGAGGGGCTGCGTTTTGCGATCCGCGAGGGCGGGCGTACCGTGGGTGCCGGTGTGGTATCCAAGATTATCGAGTAAATCGGTATTGACGTTTGCGGGACCGCTCCTTGAGCGGTCCCGCTTTTCCAACCTGAATCCGTGGATTCAGGTTTAAATTTTTAGGCCAATAGCTCAATTGGTAGAGCAGCGGTCTCCAAAACCGCAGGTTGGGGGTTCGATTCCCTCTTGGCCTGCCATTTTAATCGGCAAACAGAAACTATGAATCCGAAGTCCCAGGAAGAGGCCTCCAGTCTCGATACCGTGAAACTCCTACTGGCGGTAGGGATTATCGTGGGGGCTATTCTTGGCTTCTATTATCTTGACGAGCATTCACAGCTGTTGCGTGTGCTGGGGCTGTTGGCCCTGGTGGGTGTATCGGCCTTTATCGCCTACCAGACCGCGGTTGGCCGGACAGTGTGGGAATTTGCGTCCGCTTCCAAGGTCGAAGTGCGCAAAGTCGTTTGGCCGAGTCGTCAGGAGACCCTGCAGACCACGCTCATCGTGTTTGTGATGGTTTTGATCATGGGGATCGTGCTGTGGTTGTTTGACATGATGTTGGGCGAGATCCTGCGCGCCCTGACCGGATCTGGATAGGGAGAGTGATATGGCCATGCGTTGGTATGTAGTACACGCCTATTCCGGCTTTGAGTCGCAGGTTCAGCGTTCGCTTAAAGAGCGGATCGAACGCTACGACATGCAGGATAAGTTCGGCGAGATCCTGGTTCCCACCGAAGAGGTGGTGGAGATGCGCGCCGGACAGCAGCGTAAGAGCGAGCGCAAGTTCTTTCCCGGGTATGTCTTGGTGCAAATGGAGATGACAGACGATACCTGGCACTTGGTGAAGGATGTGCCCAAGGTGATGGGGTTTATCGGGGGTACGGGCGATCGGCCCGCTCCGATTTCCGAGAAGGAGGCGAACTCCATCCTGCAACGGGTTCAGGAGGGTGTTGAAAAACCCCGTCCCAAGGTGCTCTTCGAGCCTGGCGAGGTGGTTAGGGTTGTCGACGGGCCTTTCAACGACTTCACCGGTGTGGTCGAAGAGGTCGATTACGACAAGAGTCGGTTGAAGGTGTCGGTGCTTATTTTCGGCCGCTCCACTCCCGTGGATTTGGAGTTTGGGCAGGTGGAAAAGGGCTGAGTCCCCCGAAACCGACAAGGTGAAATCAGTTAAATGGGGAGCCGAGGTGAGAGTCCGAGGCGTTTGCACCCATAGCAAGAGGTAGAACATGGCTAAGAAGATAATGGCTTACATCAAGCTTCAAGTGAAGGCCGGTGAAGCCAATCCGAGTCCGCCCGTCGGCCCGGCGCTGGGTCAGCACGGGGTGAATATCATGGAGTTTTGCAAGGCCTTCAACGCAAAGACCCAGAGCGTGGAGAAGGGACTGCCGATCCCGGTGGTTATCACGGTATACAGTGATCGCTCTTTCAGTTTTATCACCAAGACACCCCCGGCATCCGTGTTGCTGAAGAAGACCATGGGCTTGCAGAAGGGGAGTTCGATTCCCAATACCACCAAGGTGGGTACGGTGACGCGTCAGCAGTTGGAGGAGATCGCCACTATCAAGATGCCTGATCTCACCGCTGCCGATATGGATGCGGCTGTTCGGACTATCGCAGGCAGCGCCCGTCAGATGGGGCTCAACGTCGAGGGAGTGGAGTAAGTCATGGCCAAGTTGAGCAAACGGGCAAAGGCGATCCGTGAAAAACTGGAAGCTGGAAAGAGCTACGCGGTGGACGAGGCATTCGGCCTGCTGAAAGAGCTCTCGACAGTGAAATTCAATGAATCCATCGAGGTCAGTGTCAATCTGGGCATCGATGCCAGAAAGTCGGATCAAGTGGTGCGTGGCGCCTCTGTGTTGCCGCATGGTATCGGCAAAACCGTTCGTGTGGCGGTGTTTGCGCAAGGCGCTAACGCCGATGCGGCGAAAGCGGCAGGCGCGGATGTGGTCGGATTCGAAGATCTGGCTGAAGAGATCAAGGGCGGCAAGATGGATTTTGATGTGGTGGTCGCTTCACCCGATGCGATGCGCGTGGTCGGCAAGCTGGGGCAGATTCTCGGGCCGCGGGGTTTGATGCCGAATCCGAAGGTTGGCACCGTTACGCCGAATGTGGTTGAAGCGGTGGAGAACGCCAAGGCCGGGCAGGTGCGCTACCGCACCGACAAGGCAGGCATTATCCACTGCTCTATCGGTAAAGCCGATTTCGAGCCGCAGAAACTGAAAGAGAATCTGGAGTCGCTGCTGGCCGCTTTGGTCAAGGCCAAGCCGAGTTCCGCGAAGGGCGTCTACCTGAAAAAGGTGACCGTCTCTTCGACCATGGGCCCTGGCCTGGCGGTCGATCAGGCGACTCTGGCTATTTAAAAATATCGAGCGCTCAGGCGGCCTTTGCCGGCGCCTGACCGCTGACTGGAACTTTGGGGCGCCGGCTCGCCGGTGCTGTCAAAGACCGCAGGTGCATGGTTGAACATGCTTAATCACCGCCTGCGCAGACGGAGCACCCCCAATCAGGATTTTCCTGGTGATGGCGTGCGTGGGTTGTGACGCCTTGAGCGTCATGTAGTGTGGTTGGGAAACATTCGGTTTCCCCATTATCAGGAGGTGACGACTTTGGCACTCAATCTTGAGCAGAAGAAAGCCATCGTTGCCGAGGTCAATGACGTAGCGAGTAGTGCGCTTTCAGCGGTTGCCGCTGAGTACCGGGGACTGACCGTGGAGCAGATGACCTTATTGCGGCGCGAGGCGCGCAATAACGGTGTCTACCTGCGAGTGGTGAGAAATACCCTGGCCAAGCGCGCCATGGAGAACACCGATTTCGCCTGTATGCAGGAGGGTTTGACGGGTCCGTTGATCCTGGCCTTCTCGCAGGAGGATCCGGGCTCGGCGGCTCGCGTCATTAAGGACTTTGCTAAGGAGCACAAGCTTCTCGAGGTCAAGATGGTATCCATCGGCGGCAAGATGTTGGCGCCCGGTGATATCGATGCCTTGGCTAAGATGCCGACCTACGACCAGGCGATCAGCATGCTGATGGCGGTCATGAAGGCGCCGGTAGAGAAGTTGGCTCGCACCATGAAAGAGGTGCCTGGCAAGCTGGTCCGGACCGTGGCAGCGATCAAGGACGCCAAACAGGCGGCCTAATCGGCTTTACCTTATACACACGTAAATCGTGCTAATCATTTTTTCAGGAGTTTAATAATGGCCGTTTCTAAAGAAGAGATTCTCGACGCGATTGCCGAGATGTCCGTGATGGACGTGGTCGCGCTCATCGAGGCAATGGAAGAGAAGTTTGGCGTCACCGCTGCCGCCGCAGTGGCTGCCGCACCGGCTGCCGCCGGTGGTGGCGCTGAAGCCGCCGCGGAAGAGCAGACCGAGTTCGACGTGGTGCTGGCTGAAATCGGTGCAAACAAGATTTCTGTTATCAAGGCGGTACGCGCTATCACCGGCCTGGGCCTCAAAGAGGCCAAGGATGCTGTCGAAAGCGCTCCTTCCGCATTGAAGGAAGGCGTCAGTAAGGATGAGGCCGAGGAGGCCAAGAAGCAACTCGAAGAGGCGGGCGCCAAAGTCGAGATCAAATAAGATTCTCGTCTCGATCGTCTGTAGACAAGTGAGGTTGAGGCTGGTGGTGTAACGCCACCGGCCTTTTCCCGCTTGTCGCAGGTATTCCGGTAGTTCCTGGTTCAGGGGATTGGCGGGATACCCGGTCCCCTGAACCGAAAATCGGGATTTAGTTTGAGGCGATGGCCGAAACCCGGCGGGAAGTCGGCGACGGCATCGTAACCACCAAGCCTTTGACACTGAGGGATGGCAGCATGGCCTATTCTTTCACCGAAAAAAAGCGTATTCGCAAAGACTTCGGTAAACGTCCCAGCATACTGGATGTACCGTTTCTTCTGGCAACACAGATCGACTCCTATCGAGGGTTTCTTCAGGATGGCATAGCGCCTGACGAACGCCAGGATATGGGTCTGCATGCGGCGTTTAAGTCGGTCATGCCGATTACCAGTTACTCAGGCAATGCCGTGCTCGAGTATGTGAACTACAAGCTCGGTGAGCCTGTGTTCGATGTCAGGGAGTGTCAGCTGCGGGGCACCACCTATGCCGCTCCGCTGCGTGTGCTGGTGCGTCTGGTCATCTATGATAAGGAGGCGCCCGCCGGCTCTAAGATCGTCAAGGATATCAGGGAACAAGAGGTCTATATGGGCGAACTGCCCCTGATGACCGATACCGGCACCTTTGTCATCAACGGCACCGAGCGGGTTATCGTCTCCCAGCTGCACCGTTCTCCCGGCGTCTTCTTCGATCACGATCGCGGCAAGACCCATTCGTCGGGCAAGTTGCTCTTCTCGGCGCGAGTAATCCCCTATCGTGGCTCCTGGCTCGATTTCGAATTCGACCCGAAGGACAATGTGTTTGTGCGCATCGACCGTCGCCGGAAACTGCCGGCCACCATCCTGCTGCGCGCCTTGGGTTTCGACACCGAACAGATTCTCGAAATGTTTTTCGACACCGACACCTTCAGTCTGACCAAGCGGACGGTGAAGGTGGACTTGGTGCCTGAACGCCTGCGCGGCGAGACGGTCAGCTTCGACATCAAGGTCGGGGATCAGGTGATTGTGGAGGCGGGGCGCCGCATCACTGCCCGCCACATCCGTGAACTCGAGAAGGCCGGGGTGAAAAAACTGGATGTGCCGCGGGATTTCGCCTACGGCAAGGTGTTGGCGCACAATGTGGTCGACAAGGATACCGGCGAACTGGTCGCGGAAGCCAACGCAGAGATCACCGAGGAGTTGCTGGAGGCGTTGATCGGGAAAGGCGTGAGGAAGATGAAGACCCTCTTCACCAACGACCTGGATCATGGCCCGTTCATCTCCGAGACCTTGCGCATCGATCCGACCACCAACGAGTTGGAGGCGCAGGTCGAGATCTATCGCATGATGCGTCCCGGTGAGCCGCCGACCAAAGAAGCGGCGCAGAACCTCTTCAACAATCTCTTCTTCACCCCGGATCGCTACGATCTGTCAGCGGTTGGCCGGATGAAGTTCAATCGTCGCCTGAACCGAGAAGACGAAGTGGGCGAAGGGGTGCTTTCCAAGGAGGATATCGTCGATGTCTTGAGAGAGCTGATCAATATCCGAAACGGCAACGGTGTGGTCGACGATATCGATCACTTGGGCAATCGCCGCATCCGCTGTGTGGGCGAGATGGCGGAGAATCAGTTCCGCGTCGGTTTGGTGCGTGTCGAACGCGCCGTGAAGGAGCGCTTGACCCAGGCCGAGTCCGAGGGACTGATGCCGCAGGAGATGATCAACGCCAAACCGGTCTCCGCCGCCATCAAGGAGTTCTTCGGCTCCAGTCAGTTGTCTCAGTTCATGGATCAGAACAATCCCCTATCCGAAGTGACCCACAAGCGTCGTGTCTCGGCGCTGGGTCCCGGCGGCCTGGCGCGTGAGCGCGCCGGCTTCGAGGTGCGTGACGTGCATCCGACCCACTACGGCCGGGTCTGTCCCATCGAGACGCCTGAAGGTCCCAACATCGGTCTGATCAACTCGCTTGCGGTCTATTCACGCACCAATCGCTACGGTTTTCTCGAAACCCCCTACCGGAAAGTCGATAATGAGAAAGTCACGGATCAGATCGACTATCTTTCGGCGATCGAGGAGGGTCGGTTTGTCATTGCCCAGGCCAATGCAACGCTGGATGGCGATGGGAAACTGGCCGACGAGTTGGTTTCTTCCCGTTTTCAAAATGAATTCACCCTCTCCACCCCGGACAAGGTGCAGTACATCGACGTATCGCCGAAGCAGATCGTCTCCGTGGCGGCATCACTGATTCCGTTTCTGGAGCACGACGATGCCAACCGTGCGCTGATGGGCTCCAACATGCAACGCCAGGCCGTTCCTGTGTTGCGTGCCGAGAAACCCTTGGTCGGTACCGGTATCGAACGCGTGGTGGCGGTGGATTCAGGCGTTACCGTGGTGGCCAAGCGGGGCGGTGAGATCGAATCGGTCGATGCGGCCCGCATCGTGGTGCGGGTCAACGATGACGAGACCGAGGCCGGGGAGCCGGGTGTGGACATCTACAATCTGACCAAGTACACCCGCTCCAATCAGAACACTTGTATCAACCAGCGTCCCCTGGTCAATGTAAGGGATGTGATTGCCCGTGGCGACGTGTTGGCCGACGGCCCCTCCACCGATATGGGCGAACTGGCTCTGGGACAGAATCTGCGGGTCGCTTTTATGCCCTGGAACGGCTACAACTTCGAGGATTCCATCCTCATATCCGAGCGCGTGGTGCAGGAGGATCGCTTTACCTCGATCCATATCGAGGAGATGACCTGCATGGCCCGCGACACCAAGCTGGGCCCCGAAGAGATCACCGGCGATATCCCGAATGTAGGCGAGGCGGCGCTCTCCAAGCTGGACGAGTCGGGCATTGTCTATATCGGCGCCGAGGTGCGGGAAGGCGACATCCTGGTCGGCAAGGTCACCCCAAAGGGCGAATCCCAACTGACTCCTGAGGAGAAGCTGTTGCGCGCCATCTTCGGCGAGAAGGCATCCGATGTGAAGGATACTTCGCTGCGTGTCTCCTCCGGCATGGTCGGAACCGTCATCGATGTCCAGGTCTTTACCCGCGATGGCGTGGAAAAGGATGCCCGGGCCCTGCAGATCGAACAGGTCGAGTTGGATCGTGTCCGTAAGGATCTCGATGATCAACTGCGGATCATGGAAGCGGATACCTTTCAGCGTGTCGAGAAGATGTTGATATCCAAGCTGGTCGATGGCGGCCCCAATCAGATCAAGGCGGGAACCAAGGTCACCAAGGCCTATCTTACGGACATGGAGCAGGATAAGTGGTTGGAAATACGCCTGCGCAATGAGGAGTCCGCTGCTCAGTTGGAGGCGATTGCCGAGCAGATCAAGGCCCAGCGTGAGGCTTTCCGCGACAAGTATGAAGAGAAAAAACGCAAACTGACGGCCGGCGACGATCTGGCGCCGGGCGTATTGAAGATGGTCAAGGTCTACGTGGCGGTGAAACGACGCATCCAGCCGGGAGACAAGATGGCGGGACGCCACGGCAACAAGGGCGTTATTTCCACCATCGTGCCGGTCGAGGACATGCCGTTCGATGAGGAGGGCGAGCCGGTCGATATCGTGCTCAACCCGCTTGGCGTGCCCTCGCGCATGAACGTGGGCCAGGTGCTGGAGACCCATCTCGGCTTTGCCGCCAAGGGGGTGGGCCGACGCATCGGGGCGATGCTGGACGTCCAGAACAAGATAGCGGAGCTGCGGGCATTCCTCGACAAGGTATATAACACCAGCGGCAAGCGAGAGGATCTCGACTCGATGACCGATGAAGAGGTGGTGGCGATGTGTCAAAACCTCAGGAGCGGTGTGCCCATGGCAACGCCGGTCTTCGACGGCGCCCATGAGTCCGAGGTGAAACATATGCTGGAGCTGGCGTGTCTGCCTGAAAGCGGTCAGTGCAAACTGTTCGACGGGCGCACCGGCGACTCTTTCGAGCGCGACGTCACGGTCGGCTATATGTACATGCTCAAGCTCAACCACCTGGTGGATGACAAGATGCACGCCCGTTCCACCGGTCCCTACAGCCTAGTGACTCAGCAACCGTTGGGCGGAAAGGCGCAGTTCGGCGGTCAACGCTTCGGCGAGATGGAGGTGTGGGCGCTGGAGGCATACGGCGCCGCTTATACCTTGCAGGAGATGCTTACCGTCAAGTCCGACGACGTCAATGGGCGCACCCGGATGTACAAGAATATCGTGGACGGCAATCATCAAATGGAGGCCGGTATGCCCGAGTCGTTCAACGTGCTGGTCAAGGAGATCCGTTCTCTGGCCATCAATATCGAATTGGAACAGGACTGAGGTCAGTAACCGAATGCAGGAGAAACGTTCTTGAAAGATCTACTGAATATTCTTAAGCAGCAGGGTCAGACCGAAGACTTTGACGCCATCCGTATCGGCTTGGCGTCGCCGGACATGATCCGTTCCTGGTCCTATGGTGAAGTGAAGAAACCGGAGACCATCAATTACCGCACCTTCAAGCCGGAGCGCGACGGCCTGTTCTGCGCCAAGATCTTCGGTCCGGTGAGCGATTACGAGTGTCTGTGCGGCAAATACAAACGCCTCAAGCATCGTGGCGTGGTGTGTGAGAAGTGCGGCGTCGAGGTGACCCTGGCCAAGGTGCGTCGCGAGCGCATGGGCCATATCGAGCTGGCCAGTCCGGTGGCGCATATCTGGTTCCTCAAGTCCCTGCCGTCCCGTATCGGCCTGCTGATGGATATGACCTTGCGCGATATCGAGCGGGTGCTCTACTTCGAGTCCTTCGTGGTGGTGGATCCCGGGATGACCCCCCTGGAGCGCGGCCAGTTGCTTACCGATGAGCAGTATCTGGACGCTATCGAGGAGAACGGGGACGAATTCGACGCCCGGATGGGTGCCGAGGCAGTCTATGAACTGCTCAAGACCATTGATATTCCGGAGGAGATCAAGCGCCTGCGAGAGGAGATCGACGGCACCAATTCAGAGACCAAGATCAAGAAGTTCACCAAACGGCTCAAATTGCTGGAATCGCTCCACGAGTCAGGGAATCGTCCTGAGTGGATGGTAATGACCGTGCTGCCGGTATTGCCGCCGGAGCTGCGGCCCTTGGTCCCTCTGGATGGCGGCCGCTTCGCCACTTCCGACCTGAACGACCTCTACCGCCGGGTTATCAACCGCAACAACCGCCTGAAGCGGCTGCTCGATCTCAACGCCCCCGACATCATCGTGCGCAACGAGAAGCGCATGCTGCAGGAGTCAGTGGACGCCCTGCTCGACAATGGTCGCCGCGGCCGCGCCATCACCGGCACCAACCGCCGCCCGCTGAAATCCCTGGCCGACATGATCAAGGGCAAGCAGGGGCGTTTTCGTCAGAATCTGCTGGGCAAGCGCGTTGACTACTCCGGCCGCTCGGTGATCGTGGTCGGTCCGACTCTCAAGCTGCATCAGTGCGGCCTGCCCAAGCGCATGGCCCTGGAGCTGTTCAAGCCGTTCATCTTCAGCAAGCTGCAATTGCGTGGTCTGGCAACCACCATCAAGGCGGCTAAGAAACTGGTGGAGCGCGGCACCGGCGAGGTGTGGGACATCCTGGAAGAGGTGATCCGCGAGCATCCGGTGATGCTCAATCGCGCCCCGACCCTGCACCGGCTCGGCATCCAGGCCTTTGAGCCGGTTCTGATCGAGGGTAAGGCGATCCAACTCCACCCCCTGGTCTGCACCGCCTTCAACGCCGACTTCGACGGTGACCAGATGGCGGTCCATGTGCCCCTTTCGCTGGAGGCGCAGTTGGAGGCGCGCAGCCTGATGATGTCCACCAACAACATCCTCTCTCCGGCCAACGGCGATCCCATCATCGTACCTTCGCAGGATGTGGTGCTGGGTCTCTACTTCATGACCCGCGATCGAATCAACGCCAAGGGCGAGGGCTCGGTCTTCTGCGATGTCAAAGAGGCCAAGCGCGCCTATGAATCAGGCCATGCCGACCTGCAGGCCCGGGTCAAGGTGCGTCTGAGAGAAGTGGTGGTGGATGAAGAGGGCAACCGTACCGAGGAGACCCGCATTGTGGATACCACCATCGGGCGCACCCTGGTGTTCGATATTGTGCCGCTCGGTCTGCCCTTTTCGCTGGTCGATCAGCCGATGGGCAAGAAATCGATCTCGAATCTGATCAATGCCTGCTACCGCAGACTCGGCCTGAAAGACACGGTGATCTTTGCCGATCAATTGATGTACATGGGCTTTCGCTATGCGACCCGCGCCGCGGTCTCCTTCTGCTCCAATGATATGGTGGTTCCCGAGGAGAAAAGCGAGATCCTGGGACGCGCGGAAGCGGAGGTCAAGGAGATAGAGAACCAGTACACCTCCGGTCTGGTAACCAATGGTGAGCGCTACAATAAGGTTGTCGATATCTGGTCCCACACCAATGACCAGGTGGCGAAGGCCATGATGGGCAAGCTGGGCAAAGAGAAGGTGATCGATCGTGATGGCAATGAAGTGGAGCAGGACTCCTTCAATTCCGTCTACATGATGGCCGACTCCGGTGCTCGCGGCTCCGCGGCGCAGATTCGTCAGTTGGCCGGTATGCGTGGTCTGATGGCCAAGCCGGACGGCTCCATCATCGAAACGCCGATCACCGCTAATTTCCGCGAGGGTCTCGATGTACTGCAGTACTTCATCTCCACCCACGGTGCGCGAAAGGGACTGGCCGACACGGCGCTGAAGACCGCCAACTCGGGGTATCTGACCCGCCGCCTGGTCGATGTGGCGCAGGACATGGTGGTGCTGGAAGAGGATTGCAGCACCGAAGAGGGGCTGTTGATGCAACCGATCATCGAGGGCGGCGATGTGGTTGAGCCGCTGCGCGAACGTATTCTCGGACGCGTCACCGCAGTGTCGGTCTATCATCCCGGCAGCGACAAACTGGTCTGTGAGCCCGGTGTGATGTTGGACGAGGAGTGGGTTGAAAAGCTCGAGTTGGCGGGTGTCGATCAGGTGACCGTTCGCTCCGCCATCACCTGTCATGCCAAGGTGGGTGTCTGCGGCAAATGCTATGGACGCGACCTGGCCCGAGGGCATTTAGTGAATATGGGTGAATCGGTGGGCGTTATCGCGGCTCAGTCGATCGGTGAACCGGGCACCCAGTTGACCATGCGGACTTTTCATATCGGTGGAGCGGCTTCGCGGTCTGCCGCCGTCAACAACATCCAAGTCAAGGCTAACGGTACCGCCAGACTGCATAATATCAAGACAGTGAAGCATTCAAGCGGACACCTGGTGGCGACCTCTCGTTCCGGTGAACTGACCATTGTTGACGAGGTAGGGCGCGAGCGCGAGCGATATAAAGTTCCTTATGGCGCTACACTGCAGGTTGAGGATGGCACGGCTGTTGACGGTGGTCAGATCGTCGCCAACTGGGATCCGCATACCCACCCGGTCATCACCGAGGTGGCGGGCGTGCTGCGATTCGACGACTTCGTCGATGGCATTACCGTTCAGAAGAAGACCGACGAAGTCACCGGGTTGAGTTCCCTCGAGGTCATTGATCCCAAGCAACGTCCGGCAGCAGGTAAGGATATCCGTCCGATGGTCAAGCTGGTGGATGAGAAAGGCAAGGATTTGAACATCGCCGGCACCGACATTCCGGCGCACTACTATCTTCCCGCCAATGCGGTGGTCAACGTTCAGGACGGCGCCGCGGTCGGAGTCGGCGACGTACTTGCCCGCATTCCCCAGGAGTCCTCCAAGACCCGTGATATCACCGGTGGTCTGCCCCGCGTGGCCGACTTGTTCGAGGCTCGAAAACCGAAGGATCCCGCGATTCTGGCGGAAGAGACCGGTACCGTGAGTTTCGGCAAGGACACCAAGGGCAAACAGCGTCTCATCATCACCGACTCCGATGGCGAACAGCATGAAGAGCTGATTCCCAAGTGGCGCCATGTCAACGTCTTCGAGGGCGAACAGGTGGAGAAGGGGGAGATGATCTCCGATGGAGAACTCAATCCTCACGACATCCTGCGCCTGAAGGGTGTAACGGATCTGGCCGAGTATTTGGTGAAAGAGATTCAGGACGTCTATCGTCTGCAGGGTGTCAAGATCAACGACAAGCACATTGAGGTAATCATCCGTCAGATGCTGCGAAAGGTCGAAGTGGCCGCTACCGGTGACAGTCATTTCCTCAAGGGTGAGCAGGTCGAAAAGTCCGCCTTGCTGGAAGAGGCTGAAAAACTTCGCGCGGAGAGTAAGCATCCCGCACTTTACGAACCGCTGCTGTTGGGTATTACAAAGGCGTCTCTGGCAACCGAATCGTTCATTTCAGCCGCCTCCTTCCAGGAGACGACACGGGTGTTGACCGAGGCCGCGGTGCGCGGCCTGTCCGACCATCTGAACGGTTTGAAGGAGAATGTGATCGTCGGGCGGCTGATTCCGTCGGGCACCGGTCTCTCCTATCACAACGAGCGCAGGCGCAGGCGTCATCAAGAGTTGATGGAGCCTGAGGGAAAACCCGAACTGGTGGTGGAAGAGGTGGAGCAGGCTTTCAAGGAAGCGCTCAATACACCGGAAACCGAGTGAGCTTTATCGCAAGCGATATCGTCACATCCCCTTGACAAGGGCTTGGAGCAAGCATAGAATGCGCGCTCCTTAGACAGGCCGGCCCATGCCGGCCTGTCGTTTCTGACACTCGACTCGTTGTCTAAAGCGCTGTTGAGTAAGGTCATTTTAGCCAGAGAGATTGTTCACTCTTGTTGCGCTGTCAGGTGCGGCAAGCAGGGGACGGCTTCTCCGGTTTTTTTGTGCAAATAGCAAACATCACGTCCCTGGAGACGGAATAGATGGCGACAATCAACCAACTGGTGCGCAAGCCCAGGAAGCGAAAAGTCCAAAAGAGTAATGTGCCGGCGCTGGAGTCCTGCCCGCAACGGCGTGGCGTATGCACTCGTGTCTATACTACGACACCGAAAAAGCCCAACTCGGCGCTGCGTAAAGTCGCCCGTGTCAGGTTGACCAACGGCTATGAGGTTTCGAGTTACATCGGTGGTGAGGGACACAATCTGCAGGAGCACTCGGTGGTGCTGATTCGCGGCGGCCGTGTGAAGGACTTGCCGGGTGTTCGCTATCATGTGGTGCGCGGCAGTCTTGATACCTCCGGTGTCGAGAAGCGGCGTCAAGGTCGATCCAAGTACGGCGCGAAGCGTCCGAAGAGTTAATGGTCTGCTGGTCAGATATTATTCAACAGGTTTGAGATAGAGCAATGCCAAGAAGACGAATTGCATCACGGCGCGGAACCCTGCCCGATCCCAAGTATGGAAGCCAACTGCTGGCCAAATTCATCAACATGGTGATGCAGGACGGCAAGAAGTCGGTCGCGGAAAAGATTCTCTACGTTGCCCTGGACTCTGTGGTGGAGAAGCGTGAAGGTGAGCCGCTTGAGTTGCTGGAGACGGCCCTCGAGAATGTGCGCCCGCTGGTTGAGGTCAAATCTCGCCGTGTCGGCGGCGCCACTTATCAGGTGCCCGTTGAAGTGCGCCCCAACCGGCGTAATTCACTGGCGATGCGCTGGCTGATCGATGCATCACGCAAGCGCAGTGAAAAATCGATGGCATACCGTCTCGCCGGCGAGCTGATGGATGCCGCTGAGAACAAGGGTGCGGCGGTCAAGAAGAAAGACGATACGCACCGGATGGCAGAGGCGAACAAGGCATTCTCGCACTATCGCTGGTAAGCGATCCCATAACCTTAAACTTAGCTCTTTAAAAAACAGGTTTGTAACGTGGCACGGAAAACTCCTATCGAGCGCTATCGCAATATCGGTATTATGGCGCATATCGATGCTGGTAAAACGACGACGACAGAGCGCGTGCTCTACTATACCGGTGTGTCTCACAAGATCGGTGAGGTGCACGACGGCGCGGCTACCATGGATTGGATGGAGCAGGAGCAGGAGCGAGGCATTACCATCACTTCAGCGGCCACAACCTGTTTCTGGAACGGTATGGCTCAGCAGTTTCCTGAGCATCGCTTCAATATCATCGATACTCCCGGACATGTGGACTTCACTATCGAGGTGGAGCGTTCCCTGCGTGTCCTAGATGGCGCGGTTTTCGTGCTTTGCGCCGTCGGTGGCGTCGAGCCCCAATCGGAGACAGTCTGGCGTCAGGCCAATAAATACAGCGTGCCCAGGATGGCGTTCGTCAACAAGATGGACCGTATGGGCGCCGATTTCTTCCGGGTCGTAGGTCAACTGAAAGATCGCCTGGGCGCCAATGCCGTACCGATTCAGGTGCCGGTTGGCGCGGAAGAGGGCTTCAAAGGCGTTATCGACCTGGTGAAAATGAAGTCCATCGTCTGGAGCGAGGAGAATATGGGCACTCAGTTCGAGTATGCCGAAATCCCCGCCGATCTTCAGGATACATGTGACGAGTGGCGCGAACACATGGTCGAGGCGGCTGCCGAGGGTTCAGACGAACTGATGGAGAAGTATCTGGAAGAGGGTGATCTCTCGGAGGAGGAGGTGATCGCCGGTCTGCGCGCCCGAACCCTACGCCTCGAGATCGTGCCGGTGACCTGCGGCTCCGCGTTCAAGAACAAAGGCGTGCAGGCGGTGCTCGATAAGATTGTCGAAGTGATGCCCTCGCCGGTCGACGTGCCTGCGATTACAGGAATCCTCGACGACGCGGAGGGTACGGAAGAGACGCGTCTCTCAGATGATGCCGAGCCCTTTGCCGCGCTCGCGTTCAAGATTGCCACCGACCCTTACGTCGGCACCCTGACATTTTTCCGTGCCTACTCCGGGGCGCTGAAGTCCGGTGACTCCGTGTATAACCCGGTGAAAGGCAAAAAAGAGCGCATCGGTCGTATTTTGCAGATGCACTCCAACTCCCGCGAGGAGATCAAGGAGGTGCTCGCCGGTGACATCGCTGCCGCGGTCGGGCTGAAGGATGTCGCCACGGGTGACACCCTCTGTGCGCTTGACAAGCCTATCACCCTTGAACGGATGGAGTTTCCAGAACCGGTCATTGCCGTCGCGGTCGAGCCGAAGACCAAGGGTGACCAGGAGAAGATGGGCATTGCCCTCTCCAAGTTGGCTCAGGAAGACCCCTCTTTCCGTGTCAGTTCCGATGAGGAGTCGGGGCAGACCATTATCTCTGGGATGGGTGAGCTGCATCTCGATATTATCGTCGATCGTATGCGTCGCGAGTTTAAAGTTGAGGCAAGTGTCGGTGCGCCACAGGTTGCTTATCGTGAAACCATACGTAGATCCATTGAGCAGGAAGGGAAGTTCGTGCGCCAGTCGGGCGGTCGTGGCCAGTTCGGTCATGTCTATCTGCGGATTGAGCCACAACAGCCTGGTGATGGCTACGAATTCGTCAACGAGATCGTTGGCGGCGCGGTTCCCCGTGAATATATTCCAGCCGTTGACAAGGGTGTCCAAGAGGCGATGGGGAACGGCGTGATCGCTGGCTACCCCATAGTCGACGTCAAGGTCACCCTCTACGACGGCTCCTACCATGATGTCGACTCCAGCGAAATGGCCTTCAAGATCGCCGGATCGATGTGCTTCAAACAGGGTGCGGCGAGAGCCAGGCCGGTGATGCTCGAACCGATGATGAAGGTCGAGGTGATCACCCCGGAAGAGTACATGGGTGATGTGATGGGAGATCTCAACAGTCGCCGCGGTATCGTGCAGGGCATGGACGACACACCGTCCGGTAGGCAGATCAAGGCTGAAGTACCGCTGTCGGAGATGTTCGGTTACGCAACCGATCTTCGCTCCGCCACCCAGGGTCGGGCCAATTACAGCATGGAATTCGCCAAATACGCAGAGGTGCCGGCCAGCATCGCCGACGCCGTCATCAAGAAACAGTAAACGGGTATAGGGGTAGCACTGTGTCCAAGGAAAAATTCGAACGCACAAAGCCGCATGTCAATGTGGGCACGATTGGTCATGTAGACCACGGCAAGACCACGCTGACGGCGGCCATCACCACGGTACAAGCGGCCAAGTTTGGCGGCGAGGAGCGTGCATTTGACCAGATTGATAACGCCCCGGAAGAGCGGGAGCGCGGCATCACCATCGCCACCTCGCACGTGGAGTACGAATCAGAAGCGCGCCATTACGCGCACGTGGACTGTCCCGGGCATGCCGACTATGTGAAGAACATGATCACGGGAGCGGCGCAGATGGACGGCGCGATTCTGGTGGTGTCGGCGGCGGACGGCCCGATGCCCCAGACCCGGGAGCACATTCTGCTGTCGCGCCAGGTCGGTGTCCCGTACATTGTGGTGTACCTGAACAAGGCCGACATGGTCGACGACGAAGAGTTGCTGGAGCTGGTCGAAATGGAAGTGCGGGAGCTGCTCGACAGCTACGAATTTCCCGGAGACGACACCCCGATCATCGTTGGTTCCGCGCTGAAGGCGTTGGAAGGCGACACCTCCGAGATAGGCCGTCAGTCGATCGACAAGCTGATCGAGGCGCTGGATACTTATATACCGGAGCCCGAGCGCGCAGTGGACGGCGCGTTCCTGATGCCGATCGAAGACGTTTTTTCGATATCGGGACGTGGCACCGTGGTAACAGGCCGTGTCGAGCGAGGCGTGGTGAAGGTTGGAGAAGAGGTCGAGATCGTCGGCATCAAAGAGACGACCAAGACCACCTGTACTGGAGTCGAGATGTTCCGCAAACTGCTGGATCAGGGAGAGGCAGGCGACAACGTAGGCGTGCTGCTGCGCGGCACCAAGCGAGACGAGGTAGAGCGAGGGCAAGTGCTGGCGCACCCCGGCTCGATCACCCCGCACACCCATTTTGAGTGTGAAGTGTATGTGCTGAGTAAGGACGAAGGCGGGCGCCACACGCCGTTCTTCAGCAACTACCGTCCGCAATTCTATTTTCGGACCACCGACGTGACAGGGGCCTGCGATCTGCCGGAAGGGGTGGAGATGGTGATGCCCGGAGACAACGTGAAGATGGTGGTGAATCTGATAGCGCCGATCGCGATGGAAGAGGGGCTGCGTTTTGCGATCCGCGAGGGCGGGCGTACCGTGGGTGCCGGTGTGGTATCCAAGATTATCGAGTAAGAGATAATGGCTAACCAGAGAATACGAATTCGTCTGAAAGCATTTGATCATCGACTGATTGATCAATCTGCCCGTGAAATAGTGGAGACGGCAAAGCGCACCGGTGCACATGTGCGCGGCCCGATACCACTACCGACCAAGAACGAGCGATACACGATCTTGATTTCGCCGCATGTCAATAAGGATGCGCGGGATCAATACGAGATTCGCACCCACAAGCGTTTGCTCGATATCGTCGAGCCGACCGACAAGACCGTGGATGCGTTGATGAAGCTCGATTTGGCTGCCGGTGTCGACGTGCAGATCAAACTGAACTGAGGTTAAGAACGATGGCGATTGGAATTGTCGGCCGGAAGGCTGGAATGACCCGGGTATTCACCGAACAGGGCGAATCCGTCCCTGTGACAGTGATCGAGGTTGAACCCAACCGCGTGACTCAGCTGAAGAGTGAAGATACGGAAGGTTATCTGGCGGTTCAGGTGACAACCGGTTCTCGCAAGGTCTCTCGTGTGAACAAGCCTGCTGCGGGCCACTTTGCAAAGGCCGGCGTTGAAGCAGGTCGGAGCGTCTGGGAGTTCCGCGCTCAGGAGTCCGACATGGAAGGACTCGAAGTGGGCAGCGAAATCAAGGCTGACCTCTTCGAGGCCGGACAGATTGTCGATGTCCGTGGCAGATCCCAGGGTAAGGGGTTCCAGGGGGGAGTGAAACGCCACAACTTTCGCATGCAGGATGCGACACACGGCAACTCCCTGTCTCATCGCGCAGCAGGGTCGATCGGACAGTGCCAGACACCGGGCAGGGTGTTCAAAGGTAAGAAAATGGCAGGCCAGATGGGCGCCGCACAGCGCTGCCAGCAGAATCTTGAAGTCGTGCGAGTCGATACGGAGCGCAATCTGCTGTTGGTCAGAGGTTCGGTGCCGGGTTCCAGAGGTGGCGATGTGATCATCACGCCTGCTGTGAAGATGAAAAATAAAGGGTGACAGCAATGGATCTCAATGTACAAACAGCGGTAGGTGCGCAAACCCTCCAGGTTTCGGATGAAATATTCGGTGCTGCGTTTAAACAGGCGCTGATACATCAGGTGGTCTCCGCCTATATGGCAGGCGCTCGCGCTGGCACCAAGGCGCAAAAGAATCGTGCCGCCGTGAGAGGGGGGGGGGCCAAGCCCTTTAGACAGAAAGGCACGGGACGCGCGCGGGCCGGCACCAGCCGCAGCCCGATCTGGCGCAGTGGCGGTGTGAACTTTGCCGCATCGCCGCGCAGCTATTCGCAAAAGGTCAATCGCAAGATGTACCGTGGCGCCGTCCGTTCGATTCTCTCTGAGCTGAACCGTCAGGAGCGGTTGGTGGTGGTCGATGAGATCAACGTATCGCAGCCCAAAACCAAGGAGCTGGCCAATAAACTGAAAACGATGGATTTGAACGATGTGTTGGTGGTATCGGTCAATCCTGACGAGAACCTCTATCTGGCCGCCCGTAATCTCTATGGCGTGGATGTGCGTGACGTCGACGAGATCGATCCGGTCAGCCTCGTTGCGTATGAGAAGGTATTGGTCACCGAGGGCGCGGTGAAAAAACTTGAGGAGCGGCTTGCATGAACAACGAGCGTCTGATGAAGGTTCTTCTGAGTCCGATCGTATCCGAGAAGAGCAGTGTAGTCGCGGATGCCAACCGGCAATACATCTTTCGTGTCACCACTGACGCAACCAAGCGGGAGATCGCCAGGGCGGTTGAGAAACTGTTCGAGGTTGAGGTCGAGCGTGTCCAGGTTGTCAACGTCAAAGGTAAGCAGAAACGCTTCGGTCAAGTGAACGGCAGGCGTTCGGACTGGAAAAAGGCATATGTACGTCTCAAGCCAGGCAGCGATATCGACTTCGCCGCCGGCGCATGAGCAAGTAGAACAGGATTGGGATAATGGCAGTCGTTAAATCAAAACCAACCTCGGCAGGCCGCAGATTTGTGGTCAAGGTTGTCAATGCGGAACTCCATAAGGGTCAACCTTATGGACCACTGCTGGCGAAGAAAAGCAAGAGTGGCGGCCGCAACAACAACGGGCGTATAACTACTCGCCATCGTGGCGGGGGCCATAAGCAGCGTTACCGCATTATCGATTTCAAGCGCAACAAGGAGGGAGTACCTGCAATGGTGGAGCGTCTGGAGTATGACCCGAACCGTACGGCGCGAATTGCCTTGATCCGCTACGCGGACGGTGAGCGCACCTATATTATCGCGCCGAATAACCTGCATCTCGGGGATAAGGTCGAATCGGGTTCAGGTGCGCCTATCAAGACGGGAAACTGCTTGCCGCTGAGAAACATTCCACTCGGTTCAGTGATGCACTGCGTGGAGATGAAGCCCGGCAAGGGTGCGCAGATAGCGCGTTCCGCTGGCGCATCCGTACAGCTGGTCGCCCGTGAGGGTGAATATGCCACATTGCGCTTACGCTCCGGCGAGATGCGCAAGGTGCCCGCGGATTGCCGTGCCGTGATTGGCGAGGTTTCGAACTCCGAGCACACTCTTCGCTCGCTCGGCAAGGCCGGGGCTAAGCGCTGGAAGGGCGTTCGGCCGACCGTGCGCGGTGTGGCCATGAATCCGGTCGATCATCCACACGGTGGCGGTGAAGGGCGTACATCAGGCGGCCGCCATCCTGTGTCACCTTGGGGGACGCCCACCAAGGGCCATAAGACCCGCACAAACAAGCGTACGAATAAAATGATCGTACGCCGTAGAAACCGTAAATAATTGATTAGGGGTTAGAGTCGTGCCACGTTCAATCAGAAAAGGCCCATTCATTGACCACCATCTGGCGAAGAAGGTGGACGAAGCGGTAGCCCAGAACAACAAACGTCCTATCAAGACCTGGTCACGGAGATCGGTCGTGATCCCGGAAATGGTGGGACTGACCATTGCCGTGCATAACGGGAAACAGCACGTACCGGTGCTGGTATCCGAAAATATGGTCGGACACAAACTGGGTGAGTTCGCCCTGACCCGCACCTATCGCGGCCACACTGCGGATAGAAAGTCCAAGTAGAGGATATGACGATGCAGACAACAGCCAAATTGCGTCATGCCCGTATTTCGGCGCAGAAGGGGCGTCTGGTTGCTGACCAGATTCGCGGACTGCCGGTAGAGCAGGCGCTCGATATCCTCTCGTTCAGCAAGAAAAAGGGCGCGGTGCTGGTAAAGAAGGTGCTTGAATCGGCGATCGCCAATGCAGAGCACAATGATGGCGCTGATATCGACGAGCTGAAGGTCTCGTCGGTGAGTGTCGATGAAGGTCCGACCATGAAGCGTATTCGCGCTCGCGCCAAGGGTCGTGCGTCCAGGATTCTCAAGCGCACCAGTCACATTAACGTGACTGTCGCAGAAAAGTAACAGGCAAGAGAGGCCGAAATGGGTCAGAAAGTACATCCAACCGGAATACGTCTTGGCATCGTCAAAGACTGGACCTCCAAGTGGTATGCGGATTCCAAGCAATACGCAACGCTGCTCAACAACGATCTGGAAGTCCGCGAGTTCCTGAAGAAACGACTCTCGCAGGCCTCTGTGAGCCGCATCCAGATAGACCGTCCAGCCAATAATGCGCACATCACCGTGCATACGGCCCGGCCAGGTCTGGTGATCGGCAAAAAGGGCGAGGACATCGATGCGCTGAGATTTGAAGTCTCCAGCATGATGGGCATTCCGGTGCACATGAGTATCGAAGAGATCCGCAAACCCGAGCTGGATGCGCAATTGGTGAGCGAGAGTATCGCGCAGCAGCTCGAACGCCGGGTGATGTTTCGTCGGGCCATGAAGCGGGCGGTTCAAAATGCCATGCGTCTTGGCGCGGAAGGCATCAAGGTGCATATCAGCGGGCGCTTGAATGGTGCGGAGATCGCCCGTTCCGAATGGTACCGCGAAGGTCGAGTGCCTTTGCATACCCTGCGCGCCGACATCGATTACGGTTTTGCCGAAGCCAACACCACTTACGGCATCATCGGTGTCAAGGTGTGGGTATTCAAGGGTGAAGTCTATGGTGATCGTGAGGAAGTGGAAGCGGAAGTGAAGACTGCCTCAAAGGGTAAGAGGTCGTAAGTCATGTTACAACCAAAACGGACAAAATTTCGTAAGCAACACAAAGGACGCAATCGTGGTTTGGCTATCGCGGGCAGCGATGTCTCCTTTGGTGAATATGGCTTGAAATCGACCGGAAGAGGTCGTCTTACGGCAAGGCAGATCGAATCGGCCCGTCGAGCCATCACAAGGCATGTCAAGCGTGGTGGTAAAATCTGGATTCGTGTCTTTCCGGATAAACCGATCACAAAAAAGCCTCTGGAGGTTCGCCAGGGTAAAGGCAAGGGTAATGTTGAGTACTGGGTTGCGCAGATTCAGCCGGGTCGTATGTTGTATGAGATCGAAGGTATCTCAGAGGAATTGGCTCGTGAGGCATTTGCACTTGCTTCCGCCAAATTACCTGTTTCCACTGCATTCGTGAAGCGGACGGTAATGTAATGAAAGCATCTGAACTAAGAACGAAGTCGCAGCAAGAGCTGACAACCGCATTGGACGAACTTCTTAAAGAGCAATTCAACTTGCGAATGCAGCAAGGTACGGGTCAAATGTCCCGTCCTTCCCGCATCAAGGAAGTTCGCAAAGATATTGCACGTGTTAAGACCCTTATGAACGAACAAAAGTCGGGTAATGCATCATGAGTGAGCAGCAGGCAAGTAACCGCACCCTGGTTGGCCAGGTGGTGAGTAACGCAATGGATAAGTCCATAACCGTGACTGTGGAACGTCGTGTGCAACATCCGGTTTACGGCAAATACATGCGCCGCTCAACCAAAGTGCATGCCCATGACGAAACGAATGAGTGTCAGAAGGGAGACACGGTGGTGGTCGAACAGTGCCGTCCCTTGTCGAAGACCAAAACATGGCGCTTGGTTAAAGTGCTGGAGCGTGCCGGCTGAGCAAGCGACTCGGCAGGCGTGCAATCGAAACTACTTGGAATTAGGGCTATACCATGATTCAGATGCAGACAAACCTCAGTGTCGCTGATAACAGTGGCGCCAAGCGGGTTCAGTGCATAAAGGTGCTTGGCGGTTCACATCGCCGCTATGCCGGAATCGGCGACATTGTGAAAGTCAGTGTCAAAGATGCAATACCACGAGGTAAGGTAAAGAAAGGCGATGTCTACAATGCGGTTGTCGTGCGCACCAAGAAGGGCGTGCGCCGTCCCGATGGTTCGGTGATCCGCTTCGACTCCAATGCCGCGGTGTTGTTGAATAATGCGTTGCAGCCGATTGGAACCCGCATTTTCGGCCCCGTCACCCGTGAATTAAGGAACGAGCGATTCATGAAGATCATATCGCTTGCTCCAGAAGTTTTGTGAGGCAGCAGCAATGGCAAGCAAGATAAAAAAAGGTGACGAGGTAGTCATCATCGCTGGGAAGGACAAAGGCAAGCGCGGCACCGTAGTGAAGATCTTAGAGGATGACAGGCTGGTGGTTGAAAACGTCAATATGGCGAAGAAGCACACCAAGCCGAATCCGAACAAGGGGGAGCCGGGCGGTATCCTTGACAAGGAAATGCCTATCCATATCTCAAACGTTGCCCTGTACAACCCAGAAACAGGTAAGGGCGATCGTGTTGGATTTAAAATTCTCGAAGACGGCAACAAGGTTCGGGTATTCAAGTCCAACCAAGAAGTCATCGACATCTGAGGCGTGATCAGACATGGTAAGGTTACAGCAACATTATAAAGAGACTGTGGTCCAGGAACTGATGGACAAGCTTCAGTTTAACAGCGTCATGCAGGTGCCCAAGATCACCAAGGTTACCCTGAACATGGGGGTCGGAGAGGCGATCGGCGACAAAAAGGTATTGGAACACGCCGTCGGCGATATGGAAAAGATTGCCGGCCAAAAGGCGGTCATTACCCATGCCCGCAAATCGATTGCTGGTTTCAAGGTTCGCGAAGGGTGGCCGATCGGTTGCAAGGTTACCCTGCGTCGCGAGCGGATGTATGAGTTCCTCGATCGTCTGATCAATGTCGCAATTCCGCGTATACGCGATTTCCGAGGTTTGAACGTTAAAGCCTTCGATGGCCGTGGCAACTATTCCATGGGCGTCAAGGAGCAGATCATGTTTCCTGAAATCGATTATGACAAAATCGATGCCTTGCGTGGGTTGGATATCACCATCACCACCACGGCGCGCACTGACGAAGAGGGCCGTGCGCTACTGGAAGCCTTCAAGTTTCCCTTTAAGAACTGAGTTTTTACTATGGCTAAGAAGAGCATGATCGCACGCGAAGCCAAGCGTGCGCAGACGGTTTCAAAATATGCCTCCAAACGGAGTGCGTTGAAGGCCGTGATCAAGAATCCGAACAGCAGTTTTGAAGAGATAGAGCAGGCAACCCTGAAATTGCAGAAATTGCCCAGGGATGCCAGCCCATCTCGTAAACAGAATCGCTGCCGGGTGACCGGACGCCCGCATGGCGTCTACCGCAAGTTCGGACTCTGCAGGAACAAGCTGCGCGAAGCCGCCATGCGGGGCGACGTGCCGGGGCTTGTTAAAGCGAGTTGGTAACAGTATAATTGCGCGCCTTTATCCGAGTCGGGTCACGGCTCGGTCGTTTCATCAATCGGGTATCGCGCCACAAAGGCGGACTGACCTCAGGAGCTCATTATGAGTATGTCAGATCCCATCGCGGATATGCTCACACGTATCCGCAATGGCCAGGCAGCCAAAAAGACGACGGTAGAGCTGCCTTCTTCAAAGCAGAAGCTTGCGATCGCCAACCTTCTGAAAAACGAAGGTTTTATCCAGGAAGTCACACTCAAGAGCGATTCTCCGAAACCGATGCTGGTGTTGGAATTGCGCTATTTTCAAGGTCGCCCCGTCATCGACTTTATTAAACGCATCAGCCGTCCCGGTCTGCGCGTCTACAAAGGCAGGAATGAACTGCCGAAGGTGCGAGGGGGCCTGGGCATGGCGATTATCTCCACCTCAAAGGGGGTGATGACCGACCGAGTTGCCCGAGAAATCGGTCAGGGCGGAGAAGTCGTCGCCTTTGTTGCATAAGATTAGGGGTATCGAAATGTCACGCGTAGCAAAGAGTCCCATCTCGATCCCGAGTGGTGTCACGGTTAAGGCAAGCGGTCAATCCCTGACTGTCAAGGGCCCCAAGGGTGAAATGGCGATGAATCTCCACCCTGCAGTGGATGTGACGGAGGAAGACAACGCTCTGAACCTGTCGCCCAGAACCGAGGATAAATCCTCATGGGCGATGGCCGGCACGATGCGCGCGCTGGTCAATAACATGGTGACCGGTGTCAGCCAGGGGTTTGAGAAGAAATTGCAATTGGTCGGTGTGGGTTATCGAGCTCAGGCAAGCGGGAAAAATTTGAATCTCAACCTCGGGTTTTCGCATCCGATCGATTTTTCGATGCCGGAGGGGATCGGCATAGCAACGCCCTCCGCAACCGAGATAGTGGTCAGTGGCAGCGATAAACAGCGTGTTGGTCAGGTTGCGGCGGAGATCCGGGCGTTCCGGCCACCGGAGCCCTACAAGGGCAAAGGCGTGCGCTACGCCGATGAACACGTCGTGCGCAAAGAAGCCAAGAAGAAATAGGGTAGAACGATGGAAAAGAAACAATCACGTATACGCCGTGGGCGTCGTACCCGAGCCAAGATTCGCGAGCTTGGCGCCTATCGTCTGTCCATACATCGTACGCCACGTCATATCTATGCGCAGGTGATCAGTCCGGATGGCGCGAATGTCCTGGCGAGCGCCTCGACACTCGATAAGACAGTGCGTAGCGAAATCAGTGGCTCAAGTGGGAATGTCGGCGCTGCCTCGGTGGTGGGTAAGGTTATCGCCGAGCGGGCCAAGAGTGCCGGTATCGATAGCGTGGCTTTCGATCGTTCGGGTTTTCGGTACCATGGACGAGTCAAGGCGCTTGCCGATGCGGCCCGAGAGGCCGGTCTCCAATTTTAAAGGTTCAGGATTATGGCTAATTTTAATGCAAAACCTGAGGGTGACGAGCTGCTTGAGAAGCTTGTCAATGTAAATCGGGTGGCGAAAGTGGTCAAAGGCGGTCGTCAGTTCGGTTTTTCGGCCTTGACGGTCGTGGGCGATGGCAAGGGTCGCGTCGGGTTCGGCGCGGGTAAGGCGCGTGAAGTACCCGTTGCCATCCAGAAGGCGATGGAGACAGCACGCAAGAATATGGTCTCGATCAAGCTCAATGGCGCCACCCTGCAGTACCCGGTTGTCGGCAAGCACGGCGCCGCCAAGGTATTCATGCAGCCTGCCTCCGACGGTACCGGCATCATTGCCGGTGGCGCGATGCGTGCTGTTTTCGAAGTGCTTGGGGTGCAGAACGTGTTGGCCAAGTGTATCGGGACGAACAATCCCATGAACGTGGTTCGGGCCACCATCAATGGTCTGAACGAAATGACTGATGCCGAGGCCGTCGCCCTCAAGCGCGGCAAGAGCGTCGAAGATATCCTGGGGTAAGTCATGGCGGATAAGAAAATGATGCAGGTGACCCTCGTGCGTAGCGTGAACGGCCGTTTGGCTGGTCATAAGGCGTGTGTCAGGGGGCTTGGTCTGCGGCGCATGCACCAGATTGTCGAAGTCGAGGATACGCCTTGCACTCGCGGTATGGTGAACAAAGTCAATTACATGGTTAAGGTTGTGGAGTCCTGAAATGCATTTGAACACACTACAACCCGGTCCAGGCAGCAAGTCGGATCGCAAGCGTGTCGGCAGGGGTATCGGCAGCGGACTCGGAAAGACCTGTGGTCGCGGCCATAAGGGGCAGAAGTCACGCTCCGGCGGATACCACAAGGTCGGATTCGAAGGCGGTCAGATGCCGCTTCAGCGTCGGTTGCCGAAAATCGGTTTCAAATCCCGTGTATCCCTGTCGGCGGCTCAAGTGCGCCTTGGCGAACTGGCGAAAGTGGCTGGTGAAATCGTGGATCTGGAGGCCTTGAAGAAGGCGAACCTCATCACTCGGTCGATAAAAAAGGTGAAGATATTCGCTTCAGGTACCATCGACCGGGCGGTTACTGTAAAGGGACTGGCAGTGACAAAGGGCGCGAAAGCGGCCATTGAAGCGGCTGGTGGCAAGGTCGAGTAAGTCATGGCCAAGCAAGGTGCGGCAATGATGGGAGCCCTGGGTAACATGGGACGCCTGACGGAACTGCGTCAGCGGCTCCTGTTTGTCGCCGGCGCCCTGTTGGTGTTTCGCATCGGTACGTTCATCCCGGTGCCGGGCGTCAATCCGGTGGCCCTGGCGGCGCTTTTCGAGCAGGCCCAGGGATCGATACTGGACATGTTCAACATGTTTTCCGGCGGGGCTCTTGAGCGCGCCAGTCTGTTCGCGCTCGGTATCATGCCCTACATTTCCGCGTCGATCATCATGCAATTGATGTCAGCGGTCATCCCAACCCTGGAGCAACTCAAAAAAGAGGGCGAAGCAGGGCGCAGAAAAATTACCCAGTACACTCGCTATGGCACTGTGGTATTGGCGACCTTTCAAGCGGTCGGCATCTCGATTGCCCTGCAGAGCCAGGTGGTTGGCGGTGAGACGATCGTCATTCACCAGGGTATAGGGTTTGTGGTGACAGCCGCAGTCTCACTGGTTACCGGCACCATGTTTCTGATGTGGCTCGGTGAGCAGATCACTGAGCGCGGTATCGGGAACGGTATTTCGCTGATCATTTTCGCCGGCATCGTCGCCGGGCTACCCTCCGCTATCGGCGGGACTCTCGAACTTGCGCGCACCGGGGAGTTGAATGCGCTGACGATTCTGTTTCTGTTTGTGCTCGCGGTGGCGGTCACCGCCTTTGTGGTGTTCGTCGAGCGTGGGCAACGCCGGATCACCATTAACTATGCAAAGCGGCAGCAGGGAAGAAGAATGCTCGCCGCGCAGAGCACCCATCTGCCGCTGAAGCTGAATATGGCCGGGGTGATTCCGCCGATCTTCGCTTCCAGCATCATCCTCTTCCCCGCCACGCTGGGGCAGTGGTTCGGCAACACAGAGGACACGCGGTGGATTCAGGATATCTTTGCCAAGCTGTCGCCCGGTGAGCCGGTCTACGTGATGGCGTATGCCGCCGCCATTATCTTTTTCTGCTTTTTCTATACCGCGTTGGTGTTCAATGCGCGAGAGACCGCCGACAACCTGAAACGCTCTGGCGCTTTTATCCCAGGCATCCGTCCAGGGGAGCAGACGGCTAAATACATCGACGGCGTAATGAGTAAGCTGACTTTCTGGGGGGCGATCTACATTACCTTGGTCTGCCTGTTACCAGAGTTCTTGATCGTCGGCTGGAACGTGCCATTTTATTTCGGCGGAACCTCGTTGCTGATCATTGTCGTTGTGGTCATGGACTTTATGGCCCAGGTACAGGCGCATCTGATGTCACACCAATACGACGGTTTGATGAAGAAGGCCAATCTGAAGGGTAGCGGTGCGGGTCTTCTGCGCTGATCCGGTCGATATTGAAACAATTTTTTGGAGTTTAGATCATGAAAGTGCGTGCATCGGTAAAGAAAATCTGCCGCAATTGCAAGATTGTGCGCCGCAACGGTGTGGTCAGGGTTATCTGTAAAGAAGGGCGTCACAAGCAGCGTCAGGGTTAACCAAGATAAATATTTATGCGCCAACGGCTTGATGAGAGCTGTTGTGTGGGGTAATATTACTCGTTTCCCTTCGGCGAAATGCCAGAGGGGTTCATCAGGAGAAGAGAGAAATGGCTCGAATTGCAGGGGTCAATATACCGGATCGTAAACATGCGGTTATCGCGCTGACGTCGATTTATGGCATCGGCCGTTCGCGCGCCGGCGATATCTGTAAGGAAGCCGGTATCGAGCCTCATGTCAAAATACAGGCACTGAGCGAGGATCAGATTGAATCCATTCGCGGCATCGTTTCCCGGTTTACGGTAGAGGGCGATCTGCGCCGCGAGGTCTCGATGAATATCAAACGCCTGATGGATCTGGGTTGCAATCGTGGGATACGTCATCGCCGCGGCTTGCCGCTACGTGGACAACGCACGCGTACGAATGCGCGAACTCGCAAGGGTCCCCGCAGGCCGATCAAGCGTTAATCGTTATCAACTACTTTTGAATCTGTAGGTACAGAGAAGATGGCAAAACCCAGTAACCGCGCCAAGAAGAAGGTAAAGAAGAGTGTGACCGACGGTGTTGCGCATATTCATGCCTCTTTCAACAACACCATCATTACGATCAGCGACCGGCAGGGCAATGCATTAGCATGGGCGACGGCTGGCGGATCGGGATTCCGAGGGTCGCGAAAGAGCACACCATTCGCCGCTCAGGTTGCCGCGGATCGAGTGGGGCAGATGGTCAAGGAGTACGGCGTCAAGAATCTTGACGTCAACGTCAAGGGGCCTGGTCCAGGGCGCGAGTCCGCTGTCCGTTCTCTGAACAATGCAGGGTTTAAAATCACCAGCATCTCCGACGTAACGCCAATTCCCCACAATGGCTGCCGTCCACCCAAAAAGCGCCGCGTCTAACTACGGAGTTACATGAATCATGGCTAGGTACATCGGACCAAAGTGCAAGCTGAGTCGTAGAGAAGGCACTGATCTGTTCCTCAAGAGTCGCGTACGCTCACTTGATTCCAAGTGCAATATGGAGAAAGTGCCGGGTCAGGCGGGCGATCGGCGCCGTCGCGTGTCCGATTACGGTGTGCAGTTGCGGGAGAAGCAAAAAGTGCGTCGTATCTACGGCGTTATGGAAAAGCAGTTTCGTAACTACTACAAGGCGGCCGCCCAAAATAAAGGGGCGACCGGCGAGAACCTGTTGCAGTTGCTGGAGACGCGTTTGGACAACATCGTCTATCGAATGGGTTTTGGCTCCACCCGCGCGGAAGCGCGCCAGCTGGTCAGCCATAAGGCCATTGAAGTCAACGGTAAGATTGTCAATGTGCCCTCGTTCAAGGTAACCGCCGATGACGAAGTCACAGTGCGGGAAAAAGCGAAGAAGCAGCTTCGGATACAGGGTGCGCTCGAACTGCAAGGGCAGTATGGTTTTGTCGACTGGGTCGAGGTTGACCCCAAGGCAATGAAGGGTAAGTTGAAGCGCATACCCGATCGTTCTGATCTGTCGGCCGAGATTAATGAGCAACTGGTCGTCGAGCTCTACTCCAAGTAAGCCTTGACGAGGGAATATACATGACCGAAAGCGTTACGGAATTTCTTAAGCCTCGCATCGTTAATGTTCAGCCCGTCACTGCCACACGCGCAAAGGTGACGCTGGAACCGCTTGAAAGAGGTTTTGGGCATACCTTGGGGAATGCGCTGAGACGTATCCTCCTTTCATCGATGCCGGGCAGCGCCATCACAGAGGTGGAAATCGCCGACGTACTGCATGAGTACACCACCATGGAGGGTGTGCAGGAGGACGTGCTGGACGTGCTGCTCAACCTGAAGCAGGTTGCAATCATCATGCATACGCGAGATGAGGCGACATTGACATTACAGAAGAAAGGTCCTGGGCAGGTCCATGCCAGCGATATCACTCTGGATCATGATGTGGAGATCGCCAATCCTGATCATGTCATAGCGACGTTGACCAAGTCCGGTGAGATCAACATGACCTTGAATGTGCGACGCGGACGCGGTTACCATCCCGCGGCGGCCAGACAGGGCTCGGCCGGGGACGAACGTCCGATCGGCATGTTACAGGTGGATGCCACCTTCAGCCCTATCCGGGAAGTTGCCTACAGTGTCGAGTCCGCTCGTGTGGAGCAGAACACCGGTCTCGATCGGCTCGTGATAGAGCTGGAGACCAATGGCACGATCGACCCGGAGGAAGCGATCAGGCGCTCGGCCAGCATCCTGCGCGATCAGTTATCCGTATTTGTCGATCTGGAGGCCGAGGCCGCCGAATCGATCAGCGAACCCGAAGAGCCGGCGATAGATCCCATCCTGCTGCGGCCCGTTGATGACCTTGAGCTTACCGTTCGGTCTGCCAACTGTTTGAAGGCAGAGAATATTTTCTTGATCGGCGACTTGATTCAGCGTACCGAGGTAGAGCTGCTCAAGACCCCGAATTTAGGCAAGAAGTCACTTACGGAGATAAAGGACGTACTCGCCCGTCGTGGGTTGTCGCTCGGCATGCGTCTCGAGCACTGGCCACCGGACAATATCGAAGAGCAACTGGCCCATTGAGCCGGCTGTTATGAACTCTTTTAACCTATTTTGAATTTGTGGAAGTCGACCCATGCGCCATCGCAAATCAGGCCGGCAGCTGAACCGAAACAGCAGCCATAGAGATGCCATGTTCAGGAACATGGCGGTTTCGTTGATCAATCATGAGCTGATCAAGACAACGCTACCCAAGGCGAAGGAGTTGCGCCGCGTTGCCGAACCGCTGATCACCCTGTCCAAGACAGACAGTGTGGCAAAGCGACGCCTGGCATTCGCCCGCCTGCGCGACAAGGCCGCTGTCGGGAAGTTGTTCGTCGAGCTGGGACCGCGCTACGAATCCCGGCCGGGTGGCTATGTACGCATCCTGAAATGCGGCCATCGGGATGGCGACCAGGCGCCAATGGCCTATGTCGAACTGGTGGATCGTCCGGTATCGGAACCAGAGGAAGAGACAGAGGCGGAAACCGAAGCGTAACCGAATACTCCGTCCACTTCTCTTAGGCGCTATTCAAAAGCCCGCATTGTCTAATGCGGGCTTTTTTATTGGGTTCTTCCCCTATTCTTGTGCTTTCTGTTGCCCACTCGATCAGGGGAAGAGCCGTAATTAGTAATACGAAAAGGAATTAATGTCATTGAAGGCTCGTGCGCGTACGTGATTTTAACCTATCTTAAGGAAGTCTTAAGAAAACGTGTCTCGTGATGTGATAAATATATATTTACTAATAACACATGGGAGAGGGGCCTAGGCAAAAGGATTCGCCGAGTATCCGAGGTAAGACTATGTCCATCGAATGGACGAAAGACCTGAATACCGGGATTGATGTAATTGACGAGCAACACCAACGAATCGTCGATTACATCAACCAACTCAATAAGGCGATCATCAGGCAAAATGACCATTTGGTGGGTGGCGTATTGATCGAACTGGCAGATTACTGCGTTTCGCACTTTGCCTTTGAAGAGAGCCTGATGTTGAAGGCCGGATATCCCTATCTTAAGCCTCATAAGGCGACGCACGATATGTTTGTGAAGCGTTTGAAGAAGTTTCAAGATAGATACGATCAGGGGGAGGATGTCGCCGCAAAGCTTCATGATATGCTTAGCACTTGGCTTATCCTGCATATCAAGCAGACGGATATGGCCTATGCCACCGAAGCCAGAGAGAGTCTCCTGAGGATCGTTCAAAACAAGGCGAATGGCGGTTGGCTTAGTCGCGCAATGAGCAGATTTTTCGAATAGACGCTTATCCCTTTTGGTCTGTACTGTGGTTTGGCGATTACAGTTTTAACAGACCGGGGCCACCTCCTCAAAAAATGTGTACGTGATAATTTACGTTATCCCGGGTTAATAGATGCGAGTCCGTTGGTTGGCCGAGGCCGGGTTCGGGATCCAAACGCCGGTCAAGGTCTGGGTCATGCCGGAGTGTTTGGTGTTGACCTTGGCAAAAGACTGAGGCAAAAAGCCCCGCTCACTCCAAGTGGGGCTTTGTTGGGTGGGTGCCTCGTATATGTTTGGTGGGTGTCTCGTTTCACCAGACCTCCATATCTCCAAAACAATCGCTGTCCGTAGGATGTGGTGAGGGACGAACCGCATCATTCCATCACCGCCCATAATTGATGCGGTTCGCAAGGCTCACCGCATCCTACGTATATCTTTTTTACCGCACATTACGCGTTTCACACCGACTCAAAATCACGCTTCTTGTACCCGGCTAAGAGAACCACATTGGGCCGTAAGCTTGCTGTGGCTTAGGGTGGGTGATGTAATGGACGCCCCTGAAACCGGCGTCGTAATGCGCCATAGTTAAGGTACTGTTCCATAACTAAATATCAGGAGCGTCCAA
>JAHXHS010000035.1 GCA_025656455.1 Candidatus Thiodiazotropha sp. (ex Epidulcina cf. delphinae)
AAACAGGGCCTTGGCCCTTCGGGTTGCGCCTGAAAAAGCGCCACTCGGCGTTACTCGTCGCTTATTTGGAACAACCAAACTACGCTCCTCGTGCCTTGATTGGCGCTTTTTCAGGCGCAACAGTGGCTATCAAATTAGTGTTAACAGGCCCTAGGACAGGATAGGCAAGAGGCGGTATGACTATCCCCCTGATCCCGCAATCACAGGCCTCTCCCTTTGCGTTTGCGTTAATCTGCGTTTATTCGCGGACCATGCCTCAGCAGGATCTATGAAAGTGTGCTGGATGTGGCAAGTGATTGACCCAAGCAGAACAGGGCGGCCGAGTCAGTAGATATCCATTCAGCGGATGCTCCCTCGGGTCAGACAATACTCAGTAGAGTCTTAGGAACGCCGGAATCAGCCAGGGGTTTCCCATGATGATGCTGACATGGTTGATCAATAGCAGGCCAAACCCCGTCAATATCAGTACATAGCCGGAGAGGCGTTGTAGATCAGGATCCAGTGTGGTCTGTGTCATGGGCGGCTCCTCGTCGGTTTCAGAATATGGGTTAACCTGAATCCAAGGATTCAGGTTAACCCATAGCAGCCGCCGGGAGAAAATAACAGAGTTTTTTAGTAGGGAAATAGGACAAGCCCGGTATTTTCAGGGTCTCGACCTTGGTTTCCCCTATGGATCAAAGCGGTTTAATGAATACCTTGGCGTTGCGCCGGTAGTTATAGAGTTCCCGCTTGCGCATCGGCAGATCCTTCAGTCCGGTCTGTACGAATCCTCGCTCCCGGAACCAGTGGGCGGTCTGGGTGGTGAGGATGAAGAGCCGATGAATACCCTGCTGCCGCGCCAACGACTCCATATGGGTCAATAACCGGTCTCCCCGGTCATCCCCCCGGTAGTCGGGGTGGACCACCACACAGGCGAGTTCGGCCATCGACTCCCGTGGATAGGGGTAGAGGGCGGCGCAGGCGATGGCCATGCCGTCCCGCTCCATTAGGGTGAAACAGTTGATTTCGGTTTCCAGCAACTCCCGGGAGCGGCGCACCAGCACACCTTTCTCCTCGAGCGGTTCGATCAGTCCCAGCAGACCGCCCACGTCGTCGATGCGGGCGGTGCGGGTCTCCTCATAGGGCTCGGCAGTGATCAAGGTGCCGATGCCGTCCCGGGTAAAGAGCTCTTTCAACAAGGCGCCGTCCAACTGACGGTCGATCAGGTGGATACGCCTGACACCGCTGCGACAGGCGCTGACGGCTGCCCGCAGGTGCTGGACCAGGTCCGTCGGGAGTTGTTTGCGCCGGCTCAGCAGGGCATCGACCTCTTTCGGCACGATATTGGGGATCAGTCGGTTGCGTGAGTCGGTCAGACCCTTGGCTTCGACCAGGCAGATCAGCTTTTCGGCGCCCAGGGCGATGGCTACCGAAGCGGCTACGTCGGCAGCGCTGAGATTGAAGACCTCGCCGGTGGGTGAATAGCCCAGTGGCGGGATGATGGCGATGGCGCCGGCTCCCAGCCGCTGCTCTAAGCCAACCGCGTCGACGCGGCGCACCTCGCCGGTGTGGCAGTAGTCGATACCGTCCCGCACGCCGATTGGCCGTGCGGTGACGAAATTACCAGAAGCGGCGCGAATGCGTGCTCCGGCCATGGGTGAGTTGGCAAGACCCATGGAGAGCAGGGCCTCGATCTCCACCCGCGCCGAGCCGGCCGCTTCCTTGACGCATCTCAGCGCGGCATCGTCGGTGATCCGCAGGCCGTTGACGAACAGAGTCTCCACGCCACGCGTCTGCAGGCGATCCTCGATCTGCGGGCGTGCGCCGTGGACCAGCACCAGACGAATACCCAGGCCGTGCAGCAGGGCGATGTCATGCACCAGGTTGGCGAAGCGCTCATCCGCCACCGCCTCGCCACCAAAGGCGATCACAAATGTGCATCCGCGGTGGGCATGGATATAGGGGGAGGAGCCACGGAACCAGTCGACGAAACTGTCGGGGAGCTTGGTTGTGGGTTTTGTCATGCGGGTTAACCCATTGTCTATAAACAGAATTGCTTGATCAGAGACTGTATCAGGTTGATCGCGGGTTGGATATGTTCAAGGGGCAGATACTCGTCCGGTTGATGGGCCTGGTCGATATTTCCGGGGCCGCATACCACTGTCTGCATACCCATGCCGTTAAGATAGGGGCCTTCGGTAGCGAAAGCCACCGCATCGGCCGGCCAGCCACTGAGCTGTTCCACCGCCCGCACGATGGCGGCATCCCTTGGGGTCTCCATGGCTGGGATACCCTCGAATAGAGGCGCCATCTCCCAATTGAGACCACTATCCGCCAAGCGATTTTCGAGCCGCTCCCTGAGTTCTGTGCGTAGTTCGTCAAAGACCATGCCCGGTAATAGGCGCAAGTCAAACTGGAGCTCGCACTGGCCGCAGATGCGGTTGGGATTGTCGCCTCCGTGAATATGTCCCAGGTTCAGGGTCGGCACCTCGATTTCGAAGGCCGGATTACGAAAGCGCCGTTGCAGATCGTCGCGCCACTGCATGATTTCACCGATGACCTGATACATGCCGTCGAGGGCGTTGACGCCGAGGGCCGGATTGCTGGAGTGGCCTGCCTTGCCGGTCAGGCGCACCGATTCCATGGAGATGCCCTTGTGCATGCGGATCGGCTTCATGCTGGTGGGTTCGCCGATCATGGCGTGGCGGCCCAGCTGACGGTGCAACGCGGCAAGCGATTTGGCGCCGCACATGCTGCTCTCTTCGTCAGCCGTGGCGAGGATCACCAGCGGCTGGTTGAGTCGATCCAGAGGCAGATCCCGAACCGCCTCTATCACCACGGCGAAAAAGCCCTTCATGTCCGCCGTGCCGATACCATACAGGCGATTGTCCCGCTCATGCAGCTTGAGCGGGTCACTGTGCCACTTCTCGGCATCGAACGGCACCGTGTCGGTATGGCCGGACAGCACCAGACCCTCGGCGCCATGTCCCGTGGAGGCGATCAGATTCAATTTGCCGGGATGGCCGGGCGGGGTGTGGATTTCGATCTTGAAACCCAGTGAACTCAACCAACTCTCGAGCAATTCGATGACGTTGGCGTTGCTCATGTCCCAGACGGGATTGACGCTGCTCACCGAGGCCGCGCCAATCAGGCTGCGTAGCATGTCGTGAAAGGATGGTGGTGACATATTCCTGGATCGTGCCGTTGATCGTGGTGGGGTGAGGGCTTTCTGTAGAGCCGGTATCGAGAATGCTTAGCTTCGTCATTCAGGCGAACGTTCGCCCAGAACCTGATCCTGGGCGGAATCCATTGTCCGCCCAACGGGTTAGCGGATTCAGACACAGGCCTGAATGACACCAATGTTGTTGCCGGGCTCATAGGATAAAGGGATTCTGCGATCATGCAAAGCGTAAGCAATCTATCATTTCTTGTCTGGGGAAGGGTTTTCCTTGCCGGAATCACCATAGGCCTGCGCAACGCAACTTGCAAAAACCCCAGACCTTTGCTTTTGTTAAGGCTATCCCATCGTCATTTCAGTGCGGGGAGTAAAGAGAAAAGGGAGACATGCGCCTCTATATCAGACATCCCACAGATGTTCCCATCGACTTTCAGTTAGGGGGCCGCGCCTCAACCAGCCGTAAGTTGTTGACCAACTACGGCGAGGGCGGACTCTGTTTTCAGGCGGAAGCCAGGATCGTTCCGGGAACGGAGATTCATATCGCCATTCCGATAACGCCACCGGAATTTCATGCCACGGGTGTGGTAGTCTGGTGCCGTGAAGAGGGAGGCGGGTATCTGATAGGTGTCAAATTCACCGAGCAGGAGACTGCCTATGCGGTGCGCATGGTCGAGCAGCTCTGCTATATCGAGCACTATAAGCAGGTGGTCGAACAGTCCGAGGGGCGCACCCTGTCGGGGGAGGAAGCCGCCATGGAGTGGATAGAGAAGTTTGCCGGCATGTTCCCGGAATGATATTAACCCGGCGACCTAATATATCGCCGGGCTAATAGAAGGAGATCGAATCATGAGAATGGCGCATGCCCGGCATCGGCGCAATAGAGGTCGTGCCTGAAAGGGTGCGGAGAACCGCCTATGCAGAGCGAATTGACAACCGGTCAATACACATTGGGAGAGGAGATAGCCCATGCCGTAACGCACGGTATCGGGATTGTGCTGAGCATCGCGGGTCTGGCCCTGATGGTATCCTTCGCCGCCTTGTATGGCGACGTATGGCACATCACCAGCTGCAGTATCTATGGGGCGACCCTGATCCTGCTCTACACCGCCTCCACGCTCTATCACGGCGTCACCGCCCCCAGGGTCAAGCGGATCCTGCAGCGCATCGATCATGCGGCCATTTTTTTGCTGATTGCCGGCACCTATACACCTTTCACCCTGGTCAATCTGCGCGGTGGCTGGGGCTGGACCCTGTTCGGTCTGGTATGGGGCATCGCCGTCTTCGGCGTGGTGTTGGTGGCGCTTCGCTGGCGACGTCTGAAATGGCTCTCCCTGACCCTCTACCTGGGACTTGGCTGGCTGGTGGTCATCGCCCTCAAGCCGCTGATCGAATCAGTGGAGACGGGCGGCCTGATCCTGCTGCTGATAGGCGGCCTTTGCTATTCGCTGGGGGTGATCTTTTATGTCTGGGAACGCCTCGCCTATCACCATGCGGTATGGCACCTGTTTGTCATGGCGGGCAGCGTGCTGCATTTCTTTTCGGTCTTTTTCTATGTGGTGCCCACGGCGGATGCCTGATGCGCAGCGTCACGCCTTCAGTCTCTACTGAGATAGGGAATTTTACGCGATATTATTAACCCGGCACACGACGGCTGAACATGACCTATTAAGGTGCCGGGTTAATAGCTAACAGCAGCTCGTCGTCCAGGTGCATGACCCTCCCTGAGTCGGTACGAATAAGGGTATTGCCCTGGATGATGGCGTTCCTTGCCGTGACCATTTCGCCAATATAGGTATCGGATAAGACAATACTATTTTCCAGTCTGGCGCTACGGTCGATTATCACCCTGTCACCGACGACAACACCGTTATCGAATTGAACGGTTTCGTGTACGTTGCTGTTATTGCCGATGTGGGCAAAACCGCTTTTCAGGCTTTTTCCGCTGATTTTACTGCCATAGCCGAGCGTCAGGCCGTTTCGCCTCGCTTTGCCATGTGGGGTAAGGAGTGCCAGCTTGCCACTGATGAGATCCATGTTCGCTTGATGATATTCAATGATTGAGCCCAACGTGTTGATGCGGGTCGCACCCAGTTCGATGCAGGAGGATTCGGCGATATCTGCGGCATTGAGATCCACTCGTGCAGCCAGCTCTGGCGTGCCTGATTCCCACATGATGACGGTCGTATCTCCCTTGAGGCCGTAGACTCGCTTTTGCCCGGTTGCCCTAGCCTGGCGTAAGAACTCATCGATAGCCAGGTTCAACAGCATGTCGCCATGCATCGTCAGTGTTTCAGCAGGATCCGGACCTCCATGATCAGGCAGGGAGATTGCCGATGTTACATCGGTGCTTGCTACCGAATAGGAAAGCTTCATGCCCCAGCGAGAGCCATCCCCGACCAGCGCCATGAGCTTGCCGAAAGCAGCATCGATACTGATTACCGCCTCTTTTATGCCGGCCTTGTGCAGAGACTCGATTGCATATTCAATGACAGGTTTACCGGCGACAGGCAGCATAGCGACACAGGAACCGTCGGTAAGTGGCATCAGTTCACGCCCCTGTCGGTGCGCTAAAATGATTGTGCGTATATTCACAGGCTTAACCTCAAGTGAAAAAACAGTGGATAAATTCAGTAAGCGCCTTCCCCGCGTAAGACCGCAGGTACTGTTCTCAGTAGTATTTTCAGGTCCTCGGTGAAACATTTCGCATACAGGTATTCAGTATCCAATGCCACCTGCTGCTGAAAACCGAGTAAGGAGCGGCCTGAGACCTGCCAATAACAGGTCAGGCCGGGTACTGTCTCGAGACGTTTCAGATCCTGCAATGAGTATTGCGAAACCTCACTCGGAAGGGCGGGTCGGGGTCCGACCAAAGACATCTCCCCTTTCAGTACATTCCATAGCTGCGGTAATTCGTCAATTGAGTATTTCCTTATGAATCGTCCTACCCAGGTTATGCGCGGGTCGTTCTTCATCTTAAACAAAACCCCGTCTGGCACATCATTCATCGACTGGAGCTTTTTCAGTTTTCGCTCAGAGTCCTGATGCATAGAGCGAAATTTCCAGAGTCGAAAGGGCTTGCCGTTTTTTCCCGCCCTGAGTTGTGAAAAAAGCACCGGTCCGGCCGAGTCGAGTTTGATAGTCAGCCCGACCAGCAGCAGGAATGGGGCGAGAAGAATCAACATCAAACTGACGCATGCGACATCGAATACCCGCTTGATTACCTGTTGAGCATGAATACCGGCAAACCATATCCACCGCTTCAGCCGAGCCCGTAGTGCAAGCAGTTGGGGATATCGGTATAGCTTTTGGCTGTGCGCGAGTATTCGATCTTGTTCGCCGTGGTGCTCATTACGCCCTGTTCGGATCCGGTTATGCTCAAGCCAGATACGAAACAGAAATAGTGGATTGCCGATGACATAACGACGCCACATCCGGCGGGGCTCCTGGATTAAACGCCAAATCCATTCCATGCCGACCTCCCTGACCCATAAGGGCGCCCTCGGAATGCGCCCGGAGTAGAAGTCGAAAAGTCCTCCAACGCCGATACGCACCGGGGGCTTGAGACGATTGGCATTGTCGCTTATCCACTGCTCCTGTCTCGGCGCTCCCAATGCAACCAGTAGTACGGCAGCGCCTGAATGGTTGATCAGTTTGATGATCTCGTTTTTCTCCTTTTCATCAGAGAAGTAGCCATGATGGGTTCCTGCGATCTTCAACCCAGGATAGCGTTGCCGAATATTGTCCGCGGCGGCTTGCGCTACGCCTGGTCTCGCGCCAAACAGAAAAATTGACTCTCCCTCGGTCGCCATGCGATCACACAGTCTGGGGAATAGGTCGGTGCCGTTCAGATTGCCGCGCAACGGAGTGTTTGCGATTTTTCCGGCCATTCTCACACCGACGCCATCGGCAAGGATGCGGTCGAACGTTTCGAGCGCCGCATGATAATCGTCGTTTTTGTAGGCCTTATTAAGCGTATCTGCATTCACTATCCCGACGTTTGTCGGTTGATCGGCCCGTACCCGGTTGAGGATCCAATCCAGGGCCTCATCCATGGTGGTGTTGGTAATGGCAAGGCCGAATAGGTTGATGTGATCCTGTTCGGGAACGTCGGTCGTCGCGCCAAGAATACCGGTGAGCAGGGATCGTGCGATGATGCCTAGTCTTCTTTTAAGCGTCGATTGCCTGATCTCTTCACAGTCAGTATGCCATTCACTCTCGAAATCGATACCGGTGCTCCTCTTGAGACGATAGGCGGAGAAGACCCCGGGACGCACAAGAAATCTCGATCGGTGGTGATGTGGCACCTGCATTGCCTCACTGCTGTTTAGTGGACGCGGCCCAACCAGACTCATATCCCCCCGTAAAACATTGAAGAGTTCAGTGATCGGGTCATGGCCATTGTCACTCCTGGTGGAGAGTAAAAGAAATGGCGCTCCGAATCGTCCAAGCATCTGGCGGCCCGTAACAGGAGCGCTATTTTTTAGCAGGTTTGCGCCGATACGCATCGCTATGACCGGCAATGCCAATATCAATAGGGTGAGGGTAATCGTGAGATCCAGGAAACGTTGAATCCACGCTTCGTCATGGGTCAAGAAATTCCTATCGGCAGGTTGAACCGCCATGGTGTTGGACATTTCCAGCACAGGCGCTGAATCATGAGTATGAAGTCTGTTTTTCATTGTCGTCCTCGGTATACGTTTGCACTCACACATAGACACTGCAACAGTGATGCCAATCGACACAATTGACCATCTCGAATTCAGTTGTTATCTGAGTCGATTTAGTGAAAACAACTACTTAGAAAGCAGCGAGGCTAGTTTCTATTTGCCCGGTTCGGGTAAAGATAGGGAGTGATATGATCGTGGCAGGTACGGCGAATGACTGTTTTGGCAAGGCTTTCGCAAACTGATTTTCAAGATGCGACGCTGCTGTGTTTTTCAGTCATGAGATTCGTATGGTAGTGAGTGATATATTGGCGTACCAAGTTGTCGATCGGCAGATGCAATGCCCTTGACATATCGATGAATCCGGCAAATACAATTTCCCTGTTATCGATAAATATATCCCTTTCTACCTCAAGTCTGTATTCGAAAATCTCATCATGGCCGATATGGCCGCCGCAGCGGCTGATCGCCTTGAACGCCGGCCTGAACAGGCCCTTCATATCGGCAAGTCCAACCTCTTCAGAAAGCTCCCTTCTTGCGCACTCGGCAGTGGTTTCGCCCTGTTTGAGATAACCGCCAGGCAAGGTGTAGAAATCACGATAGCTGCTCTTAGTAAGTAAGATCCTGTCACGATGAATAACCGCAACCTGCGCCCCAAAGGTTTCTCGTCCGGCGATTCGTAAATAGAGTTTCCATAGGCGATAAATGACTCTATATCCCAGACGCGCTACTGCGTCTATTCGGGTGTAAGTGAGGGCTGGAGGGTGCATAGAGTCAGGCATGGTCTTGCTACGATAGTGTCTATTCAATAAAGGTTTCGAATACACAGTGCAAACCCTGTGCCAGCCGCAGAAATCCAATAACCGGTAAATCACCATTGGCGGATTAACCCGGATCAGGCAGTGTAATTTCAATTCATGACGCATATTGCATTGCGTATTGCAGAAGTGAAGTCAAGCGGCCCTAGGTTGCCGGGTTAATAAACAGAGCTTTTTCCGGTATAGGGTTTGGATGGCAACAGTGGCACACATACTGCATTACATGGAAGCAACTTCTCTTATTGCTCAATTACAGCAGGAGTATTGCCGTGAAGCTTGTATCCGTAATAATCCCGGTCTACAACGCCGCTGCCTATATACATGCCTCCGTTAAATCTGTTCTCAACCAGACGCACGCAGAGTTTGAGCTACTGATTGTCAATGACGGTTCAACCGATAACTCCTTGGAACTCTGCCAACAGATAACCGATAACCGGATCCGCATAATCAATCAATGCAATCGAGGACTTGCCGGTGCGCGAAACACAGGGATCAGGTATGCCAGAGGTTGCTATCTTGCCTTTCTTGACGCCGATGATCTATGGCAGCTGGATAAGCTGGAGCGCCATGTTGCACATCTTGATAAGAACCCTGAGGTCGGGATCAGTTACAGCCAATCCTATCTGATGGATGATGAGGCCAGGCCGATGGGATTGGTGCAGAGACCGAAACTCAAGGATCTAGCTGCGGCAGACATCCTGTGCCGCAATCCGGTCGGCAATGGTTCGTCACCGGTGTTCAGACGAGAGGTGTTCGAGGATATCAAATATTCTTCCCCGCTGAGCAATAGAGATTATAACCTCTATTTCGATGAGGATTTTCGCCAGTCAGAAGATATTGAATGCTGGATCCGCATTGCTGGAACCACTCAATGGCGCTTTGAGGGGATCGGCCTGCCCCTCACAGGATACCGTATTAATGCGGGAGGCTTGTCGGCAAATCTTGAGGCGCAATATGCGAGCTGGAACAGGGCAATTGACAAGGCCAGTGGCTACGCCCCGGCATTGATAGACACCTGGGGCGATCTCGCCAGAGCCTATCAGTTGCGCTACCTCTCACGCAGGGCGATACGCTCGCGCGATGCCAAGGAGGCTATTCGGTATATCCATTCGGCCCTGCGAACCGATTTCAGGATTATGTTGAAGGAACCCAAGCGCACCTCGATCACCCTTATCTGCGCTTGGTTGCTGAGTAGCTTGCCAGTTCCTCTCTACCGGCGTCTTGAGACGCAATTCATTAGTGCGGTTCGCGCCATAGCCTGAACATCATCATAATGAACGATCATTGTCTTCAAGCGGCCGAACAGTATGGAAAAACCCAACCAGCCGGATTGGGTCTGAAGCGGTTTTACCATCTATCAACAACCTGGATTCAACAACGGCTTGAAAAAAATCGTTTTCTTCGCAACTCGGGGTGGATCGGGATATCCGAGCTGTTGTCGAGGGTCTCGCGTCTCCTTACTGCAATGGTTCTGGCGAGATATCTATCGCTTGAGGCGTTCGGCGTGGCGGCATTGGCCATGACGGTGCATGAAGTTATCAAGGTATTCAATCAAAACGGCATCGGGGCGAAAATCATTCAGGCGCCTGACGATCAACTGGAATCGGTCTGCAATACGGCCTACCGGCTGAACTGGATTGTCTGCGGCGGCCTGTTTCTGATCCAATGCCTGCTGGCGTATCCTATCTCCCAGCTTTACCAGCAGCCTGACCTGATGTGGATGATCATGATTCTTGCCCTGATCTATCTATTGATGCCTATTGCGCTGGTGCAGGCGTTTCTCATACAACGGCAAAACCGCTTGAAGGTCACCGCGCTGATTTCCGGTGCTCAGGTGACTGTGGATAATCTGTTGACCGCGCTGTTGGCAGTCGTTGGATTGGGTGCGTGGGCCGTTGTCCTACCCAAGTTACTGGTGGCGCCGATATGGGTTATAGGCACCATGATCAATCAACCCTGGAAGCTCAGCCGCAGCGCCGGGTATGCGCATTGGAGAGAGATTGTTCACTTCGGTAAGCATGTGCTGGGGGTGGAGTTGCTTAAAACAGTGCGTCTGCATCTGGACAATTTCATTATCGGCCGATTCCTGGGAATAGAGGCCCTGGGGATCTACTTCTTCGCCCGCAACGCGGGTCTGGGGCTCAGCCTTTCCTTGACCAACGCATTTAATATGGCCCTGTTCCCCCATCTGTGTGAAGTCAGGGATGACCATAAAGCGCTTCGCAAGAAATTTATTCACGCCTTGAAAACCATCGTGTTGACTTTGTTTCCGGTTATTTTGCTGCAAAGCCTGCTGGCTCCCTGGTATGTGCCGATCGTGTTCGGTGAGAAGTGGCTGCCGGCGATTCCGGTATTTCTGATTCTCTGTTTATCCGCGATACCCAGGCCCTTTGGCGAGGGTGCGTCAGAAGTCATGCGAGTGTTGAACAAACCACACATAGACTTTTTTTGGAATATGGCCTTCAGCCTGCTGTTCCTGGTCGGCATTTCGATCTCCCTGGCGTGGGGTATTGTGGGAGTCGCAGTCTCTATCTTGTCAATACACCTTTTGTTAATGCCGCTATATGCCGCATGGGTGACAAGGCGCTATCTGACGCAATAGACATCCAAACAGGCGAGATGGCCGGTGCGGCAGGCGTCAGTGTCTTTAAGTTACAACCAATGGAGTAGACTCATGTTTTCGATTATCATGCCTCTATACAACAAATGCAGAGAAGTGGAGGAGAGCGTCCGGTCTGTTTTACGCCAGACAGTGACAAACTTCGAATTATTGATCATCGACGACGGATCCACCGATGCAAGTTCGGAGATCGTCGCGGCAATCCACGACTCTCGTATTAGATTGATACGCCAGGGTAATGTCGGCGTATCCGCCGCCAGAAACCGAGGGATTAGGGAGGCCCGGTATGATCATCTGGCCTTTATCGATGCCGATGATTTATGGGCACCGTTTTTTTTACAGAAAATAAAATCCTTGATTCAAAAATACCCGCAGGCTGGTGCTTACGCTACAGCCTATCTGTTTCAGGATGGGAATAAGCAGCAGCCAGCCCGTATTTTCGGTTTAAAAGATAAACCAATGTTGATTACGGATTATTTTGCGGTGGCTTCGCGGGGGGATTTGCCGCTTATGCCTTCTTGTACTTGTATTCCGAGAAATATTTTGTGTCAAGTAGGCCTGTTTATGGAAGATCAAAAGCAGGGGGAGGACCAAGATCTTTGGTCACGGATTGGTTTGCATTATTCCATTGCCCTGGATCCCTCCTGTTGTATGTATTATATGCAGGCCGCCAGTAATAGAGTCAGCCTGCAGAGTATTCCTCAAATGGAATTGGCTTACAGCCGCAGGTTACAGCAACAATTGAATGAAAATCGTATACCTGCCGGTAAAAGGGCGTCAGTTGCCCGCTATATTGCTGGACATTTACTGCATCTTATCCAGTTAAACGTGAAGGCAGGAAGACCGCAACTCGCTAGATCCCTATTAGCTGACCGGCGTACAAGACAGATTCCGCTGAGATGGATAAAATGGTGGCTAGTTTCCTATTTGCTAAAGACCAGAAAGCGTAAAAACACTAAAATCATTCATCTGTTGAATGATACCGATATGGGGGGGATCAAATCTGTGATTGATAGCCTGAGTCAATCGGTTTTGGCGAAAAAATTCGAGTTTGAATTTGATTATGTTAAACCGGAGTCCTGGTTGCGCAGGCCTTATCAAGCCGATGTGATTATTCAGCATTATGCCAGTAACTGGCGGACGTTGCCTGGCATGCTGCTGTTGAGACTGTTAAATCCGTTGGTTAGCATTATAATCCAGGAACATCATTACACGGCTGCTTATGAGCAGTCAGTACCCTCTGTGGCCAGGTTTCGACTCATGCTCCGCTTGAACTATTGGCTTGCCAGCCAGGTGGTGGCAGTCTCTCATGGACAGGGCGCCTGGTTGGCCGATGCCGGTATCGTACCCGGTGATAAACTGCAGGTGATCCCTCAAAGTCGCAGGCTCGACCCCTTTTTACAGGTGAAGCAGAAACCTCTCACGGAACGAATCATTTTAGGCGCCTATGGCCGTTTTCATTCGCAAAAGGGGTTTGATCTGTTGTTAGAAGCGGTCTCTAAACTGCCAGAATCGAAGTTTCATCTGTTGCTGGCTGGCGATGGCGTTGACAAGGCGCAGCTGCAGGCTATTGGCGAGAAAATGGATCAGGTGACTTTTTGCGGGCCTATCGACGATGTGCCGGGATTCCTGTCACACTGCGATATGATACTGATTCCGTCCCGTTTCGAGCCCTTCGGCCTGGTATGCCTGGAGGCCAAGGCAGCCGCTAGGCCGGTCTTGGTCTCGGATGTTGACGGCTTGCCTGAACAGGCCAGGGGTTGTGGCATGACGGTTCCTCAGGGGGATCCCCAGGCACTCTATCAGGCGCTGTTGTCTTTGCCGAGGATGCCGTTGAGGCAATGGGGTGAAAATGGGCGACGAATGGCTGCGACTGCCTGGGATAAATATATACAGCGTTGGCGCAGGCTGCTGGTTGAAGTGGCTTGATGGCATGGGAACGAGCAGTGCCCTGATACCTTCGATATCGCCCGCAGAGTAGTTTCTACGCTTGTTCTGGGTAAGATGAAAGTTGTCTGTTCCAACCGCTGTTTGCGGAAAACCGCATGAGCGCTGATATCGCCAAACAGTATAGGACACTAGATAAGGCACAACCATTACGACAATCGCAATAGCTAATTTGCTGCTTTCTCTTTGAGAAAATTAATGAGTAAACGTGTTTTTGCTGATAAGTGCTTTCGACTGGGGTATACAGTGTAGATATCCCGACTCGGTGATATTTCGTACTCATCCAACAGCGTCACCAATTCGCCAGAGGAAACTAATTTTTGAACACTTAAGTGTGGCAGGCAGGCTATCGATACTCCATTCACAGCAGCCTGTCGCATCATCTCAATATCGTTGCAGTTCATTCGGCTGCTTGTTGATAGTGAATAGGTTTCGTGGGTACGGACATTCATCAGATCCAACGTCATATTTTGATGGGGTAACAACATGACATCATGCTGAAAAAGATCATCAACTGTTTCTATGCTTGGGTTTTGCTGTAGATATTTTGGGCTGGCACAAAGTCTGTATTCGGTACTACATAGGAATTGGGCAATAAATTGCGAGTCATTTAGAGGGCCGATGCGAATGGCCAGGTCGATACCTTCATCAATCAAATCCTCAAAGTGATTGCTGAGTTTGATATTCAGCTCGATATCAGAGTGTTTGGCAAGAAACTCAAACAGCCAAGGCGCCAAGACGGCGTTGCCCAAAAAGGTAGGCACAGTTATCGTTATTTTTCCCCGTAATTGATCGCGACTATTCATCAGCATATTGCCCTGCTGACGAATCTCTTTCACATGGTGCAAGGCGTGATCAAAGAGTTCCTGTCCTTTCTCAGTGAGATGCAGTTTGCGTGAGGTACGCTCGATGAGTTTTATATCCAGCGCAGCCTCCAGCTCACTGATGCGACGACTCACTGTACTGGTGGGAGCATTCAAACGCTTGGCCGCCTGAACAAAGCTGCCTTGTTCCACTACTGAAACAAAAATCTCAATATCATCTAAACGCCACATCATCCACCAGCAATCCCATTATTGGGATAATTAATCTCATTAATCGCTATTTTTAGTCTGAAAATGGAATGATAGCATCTTTTAGCACCAAAATTGAAAGGGGTTAATTATATGAGGCGCATCCAACACTTAGCATTTATCGGATTGACATTAACAGTGACGCAGACTGCCGCATATCAATCACCTAGCACAACGCAAGATCAAAATCGGGAGATCAAACTCTATGTCCTTGATTGTGGACAGATTCTCGCTCGAGATGTATCGCTATTCAATCCAGCAATAAAAAAAGGAACTGAAATGGAGCTGGCCAACCCTTGCTATTTGATCCAACACCCTCAGGGTAAGCTACTATGGGATGCAGGCTTAAATGACAAACTGGTTAATACTCCAGGTGGCGTAGAGGTTATGGACGGAGCATTCAAGATGTCCGTCAAAAAAACACTGGCCTCTCAACTCAAAGCGATCAATGTCACATCTGATGAGATTAGCTTTCTCGCTTTTTCTCACCTCCATAAAGACCATACAGGCAATGCCGCACGATTCAGCAATGCGACCTGGCTGCTTCAACAAACCGAATATGATTTCGGTCACAGCGAACATGCAGCTCACTCTGGTTACAATCTCCGTGACTATCTTCATGCCAAAGGTAACCAAACAATAAAACTTCAGGGAGACCACGATGTTTTTGGTGACGGTATGGTAATGATCATATCGACTCCGGGTCACACCGCCGGGCACCAGTCACTTTTAGTCAAACTGCCGCAAACAGGGCCAGTGCTACTCTCAGGTGACCTCTATCACTTTAGAGCCAATCGTGAGCAATACGGCATTCCAGTTTGGAACGACAAAAAAAGTACCATTCACTCGTTCACCAAGATTGATCGACTGCTGGATCAGACTCGGGCACAGCTATGGATTCATCATGACAAAGATCAATTTGATGCATTGAAGAAAGCGCCCCATTTTTATAATTAACTTGCTGATTAATAGAGGATTAGCCATGAAAGCAGTACGTATACACAAATTTGGCGGCAGTATTGAGTTGAGCCATGACGAAATTGACCAACCCTCAATCCAGGCACTCTCTCAATCAAGCCGATGTTAAAAAAGGGCAATCTGTACTCATCCACGCCGCAGCGGGTGGCGTTGGTAGCATAGCGGTTCAGCTGGTCAAATGGCGTGGCGCACATGTGGTCGCTACCGCCTCAAAACAGAATCATGACTTGGTCCATTCTCTGGGAGCAGATAGCGTCATTGATTACCTACAGGAGGAGTTTGGAAGCATGGTTAAAGGAGTAGATGTCGCCGCCGATTGTCCGCGAATGAACGAAAATTAACACAAAAATAAATTTGCGTCTATTCACGTTCATTGGCGGACAGATCCTGCTTGACTGAGCTTATTGCGCTTGACCATTCTCCCCACGTGAACAGGGGAAGAGCCATGTGTTCTTTTGGGGGAGAAGTTACGGTATTACCAGGATCAGAATTCGTGAGTGACTTCGTAAAACTCGTTGAACTCGATCTGTACTACCTGTGGCGTTTTTTTGTCATCGCGGTATTGGCTTGTTCTTGAGCGGTAGAAACTGAAATCGCCTTTGCCGAAGGTGATCAGCGTGTCATCCGGCAGTGCTTGCAGTTGATCCAGACAAAGCTGCTTGAGTTCGCCAAGTGTAATGGTTTTTGTGCTCATGATAGCTTCCTTATTGATGGTATTAAGTTCCACGATTCGATTCTATCACGGAGTGGCTCTCGTTTTTCCGTTTATTCGCACTGGTCGTAGGCCACGTTGCGCAGCAACGTGATATCACTGTTATGTCAGATAATTTTATACATTGATTTCGAGGCAATCGTAAAGCTATTTGCGTAGCATTTGCGGTGATTAGGGTTCATTTGCGGACCGATTACGCTTGATATTGCGTGGGAGATGGTTGTGCTTTGCTTTTGTTCTATCCGGTATCTTTTAAGGGGTTTTTGAGTGCTTCCCTATGGGCGATGCCGATGAGCACCAGACCCGGCCAGAACAGATAGGCGAGAATCTCCAGGTTTTCTCCAAAGGTATAGAGAAACAGCAGCATTACCACACCTAGCCCGGTCTTTGCCGTCTGGCTGGTCTGGGCCTTGAGCAGCAGTTCGACGAAACTCCATAACAACGCAACGGCCAGGGCGGCGAAACCGACAGCCCCTTTGACAAACAGCAGACCGTACCAGGTGTGATGCGACCCGATCGGCATGTACTCGACCAAATGCGGTCCCCTTTCAACAATCCCGTGTCCCCATATCGGGGCTTCTCCCTGCCAGCGGTCCAGGGCGATGCGTGCCAATGTTTCGCGCACCCGGCTTGAATCCACCCGGGCGGCGCGAAATCGGGCCGCGAAATCCTCAAACAACCGCAGCAGGAATGGCGCGGCCATGCCGGCGACTAAAGACCCGGCGCCTGCAATCAGCAAGATGCGTGTCTGCGTCAACCGGCTCAGCGCCCAGCTTGCCAAGGGGATGAGCACCATTACCAACAGCGCCAGCCTTGATTTGCAAATCAGCACCATCACGATGCATCCCAGGATGCCGATCCAAAACCATTTTTTTTCCCTCTCCTGTAGGGCGAACAGCAGGTAGACATTGGCGACAAAACCGAGGGCAGGCGCCCAGGGAGCGAACAGAAACCAGCGTGCAACGCCCTCGTAGTCCACATTGTAGAGCGATACCGTGAAGAACTCAGGTCCCGGTCCGCCTACCAGTTGGATTGGGGAGATATAGAGGCTCTGCGGCAGGCCGAGCAGGTAGGCGGCATACAGAAAAGGCATCAGGATCAAGGTATGAAGGCAGACCCTGGCAGCCGCCCGATAGAGGATAGCGGGACGGATGTTCAGACATCCGATCAGTGGAAACACGGCCATCAGCGCCCAGCCTTTGGCCCAACCGATGGTGGACTTGAGGGTTTTTCCAAAGCCGAGCTCCCAGTCGATATGTCCTATGATTAAGGCAGCCAGCATTACCAGCATAGCGACGGTCCAGACCCAAACACCGGCCGGAATGCGAATCCTGAGTCGCGCCGGTGTGTTCTCATCCTGAGACCAGAGCCGCCAGCCTAGATAACCCAGCAGCACCCAACCCACCACGGGAGCCAGGACGTAAAGTCCGCCGATCAGGTAGAACCCGTAGGTATAGGTGATCGAATACCAGATTATGCGTTCTTCAAAATTCTGCGGAGAAACGGTTTGCGTATCCACATCAATATCAATCCGGTTAAAGTGAAAATCGAAGCCACGAAGGCGCCGGCAATGGTCAGCATGCTATTTGGCGATGAGGGCTCTGTTGGCAAAAGTGGCTCGTCAAGCAGTTGTACCAAGGGAAATGAGACATAGATGTCTGATTTTGCGATATCCGTGCTGGCCAGGGCCGAGATGAATACAGCTTCCGCAACCTGGTGGTTTCGCTTCAAATCATCCAGCATCGCCGCCGGTCTGGTCAGGAGATTGAGTTCGTGCTCCATTTCGGTGATAAGAACGGATAGCTTATCCAATCGCTTCTGCAGACCGTTTCGTTCCGCATCGATGGCGATAAGTTCCTGTAGTAACGCATTCCTGGTCATATCACCGGCGAGGGTCAGCAAGTCGATCAACTTGTCGCCACGCGCCTTGAGCAAGGTGTTGATGCGCCTATTCATGGCCTCTTTTGCGGCCGATACACGCGCCTGTTCCTTACGAACCTCCGGGTGGTTCCTGTCCCACTTGGAGGCGTTTGTGTTCAGGCGCTGCCGGGCATCCGTATATTCCTTCAAAGCGGCGCTAAACAGCTTGTCATTCTGCAGGATCAGGGCGTCGCTTGCCTGTTGCGGATTGACGCCGAGGTGTGAAACAAGCTGATTCGAGCGGCCTTGAACATCCTCCAGCTCGGCGCGGGTTTCTATCATCTCGCGGCGAAACTGCTCAAGCGTCAGCACCAGTTGGTCGAATTGCTTCATGGATACGATATTCGAGTCTGACTGATACTTGAGAAGCTTAGTGCTCGCTTCCTGGAGTTTTCTCTGAAAAGTGATCAGTATGCCGTTGCCCCCCATCTCCTGCTGTTCGAGTTCATCACTGCGCAACCGGTCCAGCAGTTCCATGAATGCCTCATGCAGGGCAGTCGCCTTGGACCGGGCCCGTTCAGGGCTATTCCCCTTGATGCTGAGATATATCAATGAGGTCTGATCCACCAGCTTGACCCGCGGTGCACCGAACTGACTCGGCGCCATGCCGAGCCTTTTGGCCGCCATCCGAATGACCGTACTGCTGGTAATCAGCTCTTTATAGTTTGATCTTGGATTGGTCGCAGAGTTGGAATAAGGTGAGGGCGAACCTGTCGACGCCTGACCGATGTTGACCAGGTTGAGGTTGGAGCTGGCGCCCTTGCCTGGAAGAATCAGGGTCCACTTGCTGCTATAGCTTGGCGGGGTCAGCAATAGATAGGCTATAGCCAGGCCCCAGATCAGCCCCAATGCGATAACTATCGTGTAGACGTAACGTGGCCAGCGGCGTTCGTTTCCATGACTCCAGAGTAACACGCTTCTCAGGCTGTGGGGGATCAGCGAATTCTTGCCGGATGATCGGCTCATACTCCCAACCCCATCAAGATGCGCAACATCATCAGCGGGTTGAGGATATCGCTGAAGGTCTTTGCCAGATCGCGGGTATTGGTTACGCCTGAGTCGTAACAGGCGATGCCGTCATTGGGCATCAGATAGGGATTCAGGTCGTCAGCGTTGTGCTCGCGTACCAGTTGCTCGACGGAACGGTGCACGACCTGGGTTTTGCCTGTGACAGGGTCAGTCGTGACAAGAACGGCCATGCGCGAGGCATTCGTCGCCTGTGTGCCGCCAATGCAATTCGCCGAAATCAGGCCTCTTAGAAAACGGGTGCCGTAGGGAATGCTGCGGGATTCCTTACCGATGGCGGCATCGGCATTACTGTCCGCGGGGCTGGCGAGATTGGAGATGAATATCTCGAAACCGGGGGGGGTAATCGGGGACGGTCGCATCAGGGCGTCCTGACGAAAGCCGATCGAGGGCACCAGAATACGATCCTCAGCGACCAGCGGCACATCCTGCACCGGCGTTCCGGTGAGAATGCCGGATATATCGTGGCTGCTCGTCACGCCGTTTCTGATCAGGCGAATATTTTTCAAGTCGGCATCCGGGCGCACTCCCCCGGCGTTACGGATGGCAGTGGTTAGAAAGCGTTCCAGGGGGTAGTCGCCCGCGGCCTGGGTCAGTTGATGTGTTTTCACCTCGACCCGGCGGTCATTGATCAACACCCGGCCCGGCGAAAAGACCGCTCCGCCCACCGATACACGCACCCCCGACCATTGTTGGATTCGCACACTGACCTGAACAAAGTCAGCCCTGAACATACGCTCCTTCACCAATGCCTGCTCCAGACGGCGCTGCACCTCGGATGGTGTTACGCCTACGGCAGGGACTGGTTTGATATACGGGATATGCAGACAGCCGTCCATATCGACTTCAAAGATGCCGCTGAATTGTTCTCCCTCGAATACAAGCACCCGCAACCGGTCGCCCCGGGAGAGGGGGAGTTGCTGGCCGTTCGCTCGTGTTATCAATCCGGGGGCGTTTGCAAGCCTGTTGTCCTGCAATGCCTGCATCTGGCTGAGCAGGGCGGCCAGTTCAGGATCCGAAGCCTGGCCTCGACCACTGTCATCGGATAGATCGATCGCCTTGCCCGGGATGCTGTTGCAGCCGCTCAAAGCGAGCGCTGAGACAATCAACCAAACATTCACGGCATAACTATATTTAGACACCTGTCTGTTCTCCGCAATACGTGCTTTTCATCAGCGCAGCCCTTTGAGTCTCCGGCTGATTCGCAATGATGGGATGAACACTGAACGTGTCATGCCGGTTTGTGAATTGCTCCGGTCTCAGCGTGGCATTTGCTGCGCATGCTCCTTTGTTGCAGATCTTCGCAATATCCTTGCCAGCGGGTTAATTATTATTGATAACAATGAGTTAGATTTTGGCGACTGGGTTGGAGGCAGTTTGCCTCCCAGCCAGTTCCAGGGTGCGATGCAATTTGCGGATTCGTGAGCGAATGGTTGCCGGGTTAATATTTGCACTGCAGGGTGATAAATGGGGTCAGCCCGGTATGACCACAACCCGGTTACGTCCCGCTTGTTTTGCCTGGTAGAGGGCCTTGTCTGCCCGCGCCAGTAGGCTGGCGCGGTGGTCCGAAATGGGGTTGAAGCCGGTCAGGCCAAAGCTGGCCGTTACCTTAAGTCCCTGTGCCGATGCGTTATCGATGACCAGGTTCTCGATCAGTGATCGATAGCGCTCGCAAGGCTCTACACTCTGCTCGGCATTACTTCCAGGCAGACAGATGCAGAACTCCTCGCCGCCGAGGCGTCCGATGCTGTCTTCGCTGCGTACGCTGTCGGCGAGCGCCGCGGATACCTGGCGCAATACGGCATCACCGGTATCGTGGCCACGGGTGTCGTTGATCCGTTTGAAATGGTCCAGGTCCAGATACGCCAGCGAGAGCGGTGTCCCATGACGCCGGGCGCGGGCAATCTCCGAGTCGAGTATCGCAAGAAAATGCCACCGATTGGGCAGCCGGGTCAATTCGTCCGTATGCGCCTGTAACTCGAGTTGCTGCTTTATATCGAGCAGCCGTTGCCGCATCTCGGCGATGCGCTGCATGGCGGAGATCTTCGCTTTCAGGACGGTAGTATCAACCGGTTTTGTCAAGTAGTCGTCACCGCCTGCCATAATGCCTCTTGCAATGTCGCGCGGGTCGGTTTTGCCACTGAGAAAGATGATCGGGAGCCACTCGTCAGTCTGCTCCCTCTCTCGCGCCCGGATGCGATTTGCGGTCTCAAAGCCGTCTAGGCCAGGCATCTTGACATCAAGGAGGATCAGATCGTTCTGGCCTTGGCATGCTGCGAGGAAACTAAGCGCCTGGACGCCGTCGGGCGCTTCGGTCACTTTATGACCCATGCGTTTGAGCCTGGCTCCCAGCAGGGTGCGTTCGTTTGCGCAATCGTCGATGAGCAGAATCGACAGGGGGCGTGAGCGTGGTGCTGATATCTCTTGCATTATTCAACTCCATTGAGGCGGTTTCAGACTCGATCCTGCAATAATGATGCCGCCCATGCGCTTCCGGGTCTGCGACGCATCGTCTATCTTGCTAGCCCGGATGTTTCACCCGGGAACGGGATGATCGTGCCGAGCTCGTAGCGAGGCGGTTCAAGGGTGCGTCATGGCTGGCGTTGTGTCGGGCGTCCTGCCCTCCACCCTTCGGGCCAGCAAAGCTGTCCAAATCCGCTCCCGGCGGATTTATCACGACCGATGGCCGTTTTCCGACGCTTCAATGTCTGCGCCGACGCAGGCTTCGCTCGATCATCCGGGTTAAGGGCTGCGGCAAAAATAAATGATCCCAAACTGCTTGTCTTATTCCCTGCCTTCGTTGTTGTAGCTTCGGTTGCATAGTCCCGGCTATGCGCCCTACGCTACGCCTAGAAGGCAAGCAATAATCCGGCGCATTTTGGGATAATTTATTTTTGCCGCAGCCCTAACCCGATTCCCAGGACTGCTTTTTCCGGTAAATCGTGGATGGGCTCACTTCGAGCAGGGCGGCGGCCTTGGGGATGTTGCCGTTACAGGATTCGATGGCCGATTCAATCGTCTCGCGTTCGACGAGCGCCAACGGCTTAATTGACGAGTCTGAGGGGGGGGTAGTGTCCACCGGCTGCGGGTGATGGCGAACCGGTCGGGTTATCTCTTTCTCTTTCAGTGCGTTATCCAAAGGGGGGGGAAGATGGTGCGCCTTGACACGTTCGTCATCGTGAAGCACAACGATATTGCGAATGACATTCTGAAGCTGTCTCACATTACCCGGCCAGTCGTAGTGACGCAGGGCGGCTTCTGCTTCAGGGGTAAAACCGGTGAACTTTCTGCCCTCTTCCCTTGCATAGGTGACCAGGAAGTAGGAGGCGATGGCGATGATATCTTCGCCGCGATCGCGTAACGGCGGCAGATGTAGCGGTATGACGTGCAACCGGTAGTAGAGATCCTCCCGGAGGCGTTTTTCAGCCACGGCCTCGAGCGGATCGCGGTTGGTCGCGCAGATGAAGCGTACATCGACCTGCTCGACCTTGCCGCTGCCGACTTTTTGAAAGGCGCCGGTCTGGATGAAGCGCAGCAGCTTGGTCTGGAGCTCCATGTCCATTTCACCAATCTCATCCAGAAACAGCGTGCCGCCGTCGGCGAGCGAAGCGGCGCCCTTGCGTTCTGCTAAGGCGCCGGTAAAGGCCCCCTTGATGTGGCCGAAGATCTCGCTCTCCATCAGATCGCGCGGAATGGCGCCGCAGTTCAGCGCAATGAACGGCTGCTTGGCGCGGGGTCCCTGTTTGTGGATGGCTTCAGCGCAGATCTCCTTGCCGGTGCCGCTCTCGCCGGTGATAAAGACGCTGGCCTTGCTGGGGGCGGCGGCGTCTATGATTCGGTAGACCGCTTGCATCGGCAGACTGGAGCCGATGAAGCCATGGTACCGCTTCCGCTCGAAGGTGCTCTGAATATCATCCACCAACTGCTGCAAGCGAGTCTTTTCCAACATATTTCTGATCGTGGTCTTCAGTCGGCTGGCGGTGACCGGTTTTTCCAGAAAATCCTCGGCGCCGATACGCATCACCTCTACGGCGATATCCACAGAGCTGTGGGCGGTGATGACGATCACCGATAGGGGGATGCCTTGTTGGCGGATCCACTGGAGTATTTCCTGGCCTGATATGTCGGGCAGTTTAAGATCGAGCAACAGCAGGTCCGGCGGGGTTTGGCTGATGAATGTCTTTGCCGCTTCCCCACTATCCACATGGGAGAGTTCGATCGGCTCGTCTTTCAGGTATTGTTGGAACAACGCCGCCATCGGCGCCGCGTCCTCCACGAGCAACACACTGGGTTTATCCCTCATGCCCTATCCTCTGTCTGTATGATGTCCATTCCTTGATCGATGCGTTGCATGAGCCGTTGAAAAGACTCATCGGCCAAGTGTGACAGAGAGGCTGCCAGAGTCAATGCCCGCTGGCTGTCACCCGCTTGGCAGAGGCGTTCGATTTCTCGCGCCAGGGCGTGAAGTTTTGGATTGCCATGGGCGGCGGCGCTGCTGCCCAGGGTATGGCTTTCGAACCCCAGCGTCTCGATGTCACGCTTTTCCACGGCCCGCTGGATCTGTTTGACCCGTTTGCGGGAGTCCTCTATGTAGAAAGCGATCAACGCGGGCACGACTTCTGCCGAGGTATCCCTCGTCAGTTGTTGAAGCACCGATGCGTCCACATACGCCTCTCCGGTATCGGTGGAGTCTGTATCGGTTTGAGGCGTTACTGAGCCGGTTGTCGATGCCGCGACCTCAGCCGCGCCTGTCCAACGGGCGATACAGTAGAGCATGATGGATCGGTCTATCGGCTTGGTCAGGTAATCATCCATGCCCGCTTTGAGGAAGCGTTCCTTGTCCCCTGACAGTGCGTGGGCGGTAAGGGCCACGATAGGGAGTCTGCCGGCCTCTCCCGGGATCTGGCGGATCTCACGGGTGGCCGCCATGCCGTCCATCTCCGGCATGGAGATGTCCATCAGTACGATTTCATAGGGTAGATTGCGCACCGCCTCGACGGCTTCCCGCCCGTTGGCGACGATGTCCACTTGCAGGCCGGCATGTTCCAGGATGCTCCTGATCACCATCTGGTTGGCCGGATTGTCTTCCGCCAACAGGATGCGCGTGTTTCGGGCCGGCATCAGCCTCGGTTCGCCTGGGGAGGGTTCAAGGTTGCAGTCGCGCCGGTCCGCGCTATCCAACTCGACACTAAAGAAGAAGGTGCTGCCGCTCCCAGGTTGACTGCGAAAGCCGATATCCCCTCCCATGAGGGATACCAGGCGTTTGCAGATTGCCAGCCCCAGCCCGGTGCCCTCATGAGCCCTGGAGTGGCTCTGATCGGCCATGGTGAACTCCTCGAAGAGGTGGGCCTGGTGCTTTTTCGGTATGCCGATCCCGGTGTCCTCCACGGCGCAGTGGAGGGTGAACCTGTCGCTTGCCGGCGATTTGGCGTCGGCATGAATGGTGATGCTGCCGCTGACAGTGAATTTGACGGCGTTGTTGACCAGGTTGAGCAGGATCTGACGCAGACGGTCAGGATCTCCCTTGGCGTAGCGGGGCAGGCCAGGCGCCAGGAACAGGATCAGGGCCAGATGTTTGCGATCGGTTTGAGGTTTGAGCAGCTCGACGGTGTAGGCGAGGAGGCGGTGCAGATCAAAGCAGGAGTGCTCCAGCTCCAGCTTGTCCGCTTCCATTTTGGAGAAGTCGAGGATGTCGTTGATGATGGACAGCAGCAGCTCGCCCGAATCGCGCCCGGTCTGTACAAGCCGTTGCTGCTTGGGGTCCAGCGAAGTGTCCCTGAGCAGGCCGAGAATGCCGAGCAGGGCATTCATCGGGGTGCGGATCTCATGGCTCATGGCGGCGAGAAAACCCGATTTGGCCCGGTTCGCGCTGAGGGCTTCGTCATGGGCAAGCTGCAGTTGCCCACGGGTATGCAGCAACTCGGATTCTCGCTCGTCCCGCTGTTGCATGACCTTCGAGAGGTCGTTTGCCGATGCCGCCAGGAACGCCAGCTCCCGGCTGATCGGCAGAGAGAGATGGAGGGGCGAGGAGGGTATGCCGTCCGACAGGGAGACCAGATGTCGATTGATGCGGCGAATCGGGCGAATGACCAGCCAATGGATCAGAATAATGGTCAAGCCGGTCAGGAGCACCAGCATAATGGAGATGAATAACTGAACCTTGGCCACATGCCGGCTTATCTCACGTTGAATCGGTTCGATATCCCATTTGATGTGGATGGAGCCGAACCGTTCGCCTTCAAACTCCATGGCATAGCGGTAGTCGTGTATCGAGTCCTGGGCAGCAGTGTAGGCGCGTGCGCGTCGGACCAGTAGCTCATCCCGCTCGTTCTTAATCGATAGCTCAACCATGTTGGACGATTGCGCCAGTGACTGCGCCGCGATGGTGTCGAGCAGGGGAATATCTTCGCTGATCACGGCGTCGAGGGTCGTTGCCGCCAAGAGTGCAGAGGAGTTGCGGCCCTGTTGTTCCATCTGCTTGAATTCGAAATTGCTCACCACATGACGGACCAGGGAGGCGGTCAGCCAGTTGACCAGCAACAGGGCGGCGAGCAAGGCGAGTGTCACCTGCAGCCAGAGGGGCCAGTGTTTGCGGAATGATCGGAGAGGGTGACTCATCAGCAGAGTCCAGTGGCTTTTCATTGGAAAAAAGTGTCGTTTTTTTGCATCGATTCCCGGATGATGGCGTAATCGCTCTCTTCAGCGGGAAGGAATCCGTCCTTCTTTATCGATTTCAATGCCGCAGGGTCTTTGAGGCCGAGTAGCGACTCCCTGAGCACGGCGACCATCTCCGTGCCCATCTTCCCGCTGGCGATCCAGGGTTTGGTGACATTGGGAAAGCGGGCCAGTTCACGAATCTTCATCCCTTTCGCCTTCAGTTTCTTGAATGTGCTCTCCTTCAGCGCACCGGCTTCAAAGCGTCTGGTCGCCACCGCTGCCCCGACCTTGTCGTGTCGGTCAAGATACTGGTACCCGGACAGATCACCGGCATGCAGCCCCTGTTTCACCAACAGGTGTTGGGAAAGGTAGCGGCCTATGGTCGAATGTTCGTTGCCAAATGCAAATGTCCGTCCTTTGAGTTGACTGAGGTCCTCTATCGGGCTTTGTTCGTGCACGCAGATGATGCCGTAAAAGATCTTGCTGCCCCGATTGCTCTCCATGGCGAGGAGTTGGAGATCAGGATTGCGCTCCTTAGCGAGGATGTAGGAAGCCGGCCCCATCCGTGCAAAATCGACCTGTCCGCTAACGAGATCATCGATGCCACGCTCATAGGTGTTGGCTACCTGCAGCGTGATGCGGACGGGTTCGCCCAGTTTCTTCGCCAGCCTGGTCTCTAGGGCGTTGAGTATCGGCCGGAACATCTTGACCATGGCGGTGGGTTTGTCAGATGTATAGACACCGAAAGTGAGTGCTACATCAGCAAAAAGCGGGTTGCTGGCGAGGATGAGCGGTATCGTAACTGCGGCAAGGATGTTTTTCATGATGCTGTCTCGCGCCTCAGATTTTGATCTGCTTATAGTAGCCGATAACCTGGCCTTCGTAATTCCGCACTGATCGGGATGACACTGTCGATGCGCAGTAACGCCATCATCTCCATCGGCTGGCTCTGTACGTTTATGATCGCCAACGCCTGTCCTTTGGCCTTAAGCCGTTTATAAAGGGAGACAATGAGGCCGATGCCGGCGGAATCGATCATGCCGACTTGGCTGAAGTCGAATAACAGATGGCTGTGGTGCGCCTTGTCGATGGTCTGTTCCAGTGACGCGTGTATCCGTTCACAGCCATGAGCATCCATTTCACCCTTGATTTGAATAATCAGCTTGCCCTTTGGGGTCTCAATACATGTCAGGTCCATCGCCATCTCCAGTTTGTTGCTAAGTTGATGGGGATATTGCAGGGCCTGTGCCAATTGAGAGTGATTGGATTGATATTTTTATAAATCAATGGGTTATGGTTTTGTTTGGCGGGCTCAGGATGAATCGCGGCCGCAAGCGTCGCAGATTGCGAATTGATTTGCAAAAGGGTCACGGCATATCAACCAAGCGAAATCAGATAGCTCAGTGTGCAGCGCTGTATACCCGCAGATCTCCCTGCGCAGGCAAAAGGTGAACGATCGGAACAGCCCCCATCTGATCCTATTTGATCAGAAAAGGGGCTCATCCTTAATCGTTCATCTTTACGCCAGCAGGCAATGAATCCGCGTGAGCAGTTCGCTGGGAGGCGTCTCCTTGGGATCGTTTAAATACTCCTCAAATACCGGAAAATCCGCAGCCTCATGACCGCTCTGGGGCAGCCAGTGTCCGAACAGCCAGTCATAAGGTTTTTCCAGTTCAGCGTATGAGCCTTTGAATAACAGTGTTGCGCACTTTCCTGCCGGGATCTGCATCCGTTCCAGCGTATTATCACCCGACATTTGTGTATCCTCAGCGGTAGTTATACAAGCCATCGAGCGCAGTTCCTCTTTCACTACTGTCTTGGGGTCGTCGTAATACAAACCAATGGAGCGGGTATGCTCATTCAACAAATTATTGCTTGCGCCATAGATAAACAGCTTTTCAAAGGTCGCGCCAATTCCCATATAATCCCCTTGATGCCTGTAGCCAGACAAGGGGATGGGTTCTAAATCGATAATGTCTACTTGATACATTTCTTCATACACCTTTGTTTCAGTGGGCAGCATTGCAATAAAAGGCTCCATGTCGATCTGATCCTGCGTCTTCCTGGCTTGCCGGTACTCGCCCGGCGTTTCACCGAACTGTTGGGTGAATGCCCGGCTGAAGGCCTCCTGACTGCCATAGGAGACCCTTTTTGCAATGCGGGAGATCGGCTGTGTCGAGCGAATTAACTCAACCGCCGCGCGTTGGAGGCGCAGGCGTCTTATCGTGGCATTTACTGTCTCCTGGGCAAGCTCACGATAGATGCGGTGAAAATGATATGGGGACATGATCGCGATGTCGGCCAGGACATTGACACTCAAATCACCACCGAGATTATTGTGAATATAATCAATAACTCTAGTTATTCTGTGCCGGTAATTTTGCCTTGTCGTCTGTTTCATATCATTGCCTCCTGAACCGATGATAACGAAGGTGTTTTGATAATGTTTGCTGTTTTTGTATGAAAAGCCGTAGATAATTCACGCCGCATGCGTGTTTCCTGTCTGGAAAAGTCGCATGGGGAAACGGTTAACTCTTCTCCTGTTCGAATGGGTAGAACAAGTAAAGCGCGTCACGCAATATCAGCCGCAATGAGTCCGCAAATGAACGCAAATGAGTTTATCCCGATTTTATTAACCCGTCACAGGATGGTTGAACATGACCTATTAGGGTGCCGGATCAATATTACCAGTGATGAGCGCCAATCATCATAAAACCACTTGTGTTGGGTTTGTGGTGATTGACATTCGTTTGCGGCTAATTAGCAGTTCTCAAAGATGACTGAAATAGTAGTATTTTGTTTTTTACATCCACTCGATCAGGGTCAGTTCATCAAAAGGGCTACGACAAAGGCCCCGATGCTGAGAATAAAGAAGAAAACGGACGAGGACTTCCACATCGTGTAATTCAGGGTTAGTGCGTTTCTGTCGCGCAGGACGATGGCAAGTACGCCGGCAACAAGGAAGATGCCACCGGCCACATAGGCTACGATTTGAAGATATTCGGCCTTGACCTTTGTCGAACCCTGAACACCGCCACCGATGGTCTCGAATTTATTGGCCAGGAGGGGTTCGGTGAAAAACAGCGTCAGCAGCAGGAGCCATGCCAGAAATGATAGACGGCTTACGGTTTTCGGTTTCATGATCACATCCCTTGCGTGGATTGAACGGCTCTATATTAACAAGAAAGCACATTTTATCCCTGCCTGCCACCCATTATCCTGATGAACGTACATATAGATGATGAAGCCATTCGTGTTAAATTTGCGGTGATTTGCGTTCATTGGCGGCCAATTAAAGGTTCTATTGATGACTGAAATTGTCGAGTTTTCCTCTTTCTTGCCTCACCGGGTCCGTAGCCAAACTGCTTTTTGAACGCCTTGGCGAAGGCGACTTCAGATTCATAGCCGGATAACGCCGCGACTCGGGCGACGGAATGATCGGTGGTCAGAAAGAGCTCGTAAGCCTGGGTCATGCGCCAGCGGCGTAGATATTGCAGCGGCGGGATTTTTACAAGCTGGCTGAAGCGCTCGGAAAAGGCGGATCTTGATATGCCCGCTACCTGGGCCAGTTGTTCAACTGTCCAGTCGTCAGACGGCGCCTCATGAATTTTGCTCAATACCCGGCCGATTTTCTTGTCAGCGAGGGCCGTGATAAAGCCCTGTTCCCTGTTGCCCAAGAGATGGTTTCTGATGACATGGATAAACAGTACCTCGGATAGTTTATCGATTACCAGTTCACTCCCTATCTGAGCCGCTTCCACCTCGTAAACCAGGAAATTACCCAGGGTGTCCGTCAGGGGTACGCTGGCGCTGCCCTGGTTGCGTACGATCATGACATCCGGCATGGCATCGATGAGTGGATTCCAGTTGTGGCGTTCGAAATCAAAGTAGCCGCAGATCAAAGTGACGCCTGGCCCGTCCTCATCCTGATTGGCTATCTGATTGCGAGGAAACTTGTCGTCTATCGGCTGCTGGCTATTGGTGATCGTGTGTCGGGCATCGTGGGGAAAAACGATCAGGTCGCCACCGGCAAGCGCTATCGGTTCCCGCTTGTCCGGCATATGCAGCCAGCAGCCGCCCCTCGCCACCATATGGAAGGTGGCGCGCCGCTCGCCTGAGGTATCGACCGCCCAGTCACCGCGGAAACAGGCGTGCAAGAAGACTGTTGCCCTGAGCCGCAGCGTACGCAAAATTTCAGTCAAGACATCCATATATCAAGTATATAAAAAAAATAGACGGTTGGACATATATTCAGGATATTTACACATAGTTCATCCATTTTCTTCGGATCATAATTATATCCGAAAGCAACCACAACGGAGGAAACGATGAATAGCGTTGAAATATACACTAAATCGCAGTGCCCCTACTGCAGTCACGCCAAGGCGCTCCTGGATGCGAGAAATATCGCTTACAAAGAGTTTGATGTCGGAGGTGATCAGGGTGTTTTCACTGAGATGGTGAGCCGTACCGGAGGCAGGACACTGCCGCAAATCATCATCAACGATCAGGTCATAGGTGGATTCGATGATCTACATAAGATCGATAGTAAGGGGCAATTAACGTCTCTACTTGCAACATAGCAGTCAATACATTGGATAATTTGAGGAGAAGATCATGAAACGAAGCACACTATACGGTTTGATTACGGTGCTGGGAATAAACGCAGGTTTTTCGACCCATTCGACAGCGGCCTTGCCGGTCCCCGGTTTCAAACTCGATCCGGTGCGTACGGCGGTTGTTATCACCGATCCCCAGAACGACTTCCTCAGTCCAAAAGGCGTAACCTGGGGTGTGGTCGGAAAGAGTGTCACCAACAACAATACAGTCAATAATATCGAAGCATTGATGAAAGCAGCGAAAGGGAGCGATCTACCGCTCTTTATCTCGCCTCACTATTACTATCCGCATGATCACGGTTGGCAGTTCGAAGGTGCGCTTGAAAAGCTGATGCATAAAATCGGCATGTTCGATCGGCGTGATCCGCTCGACACGAAAGGCTTTACCGGTTCAGGCGCTGACTGGCTTGAGCAATACAAACCCTATATCGAAAACGGCGCCAGCATAGTGACATCGCCGCATAAGCTGTACGGACCGGACAGTAACGACCTGGTGCTGCAGTTACGCAAGCAGGGGATTGATAAAGTGATCCTGGCAGGCATGTCGGCCAATCTCTGCACCGAGTCGCACTTGCGTGAACTGCTTGAACAGGGGTTCGAAGTAGCCGTGGTTTCCGATGCCACTGCCGCAGCTCAAATCGAAGAGGGTGACGGGTATCAAGCGGCAATGGTAAATTTTCGCTATATGGCCAATGCAGTGTGGGATACAAAAAAGACGGTCAGAAAAATTCAGGCGATCAATAAATAGGCTCTTCCCCAATTCGAGTGGGTGAAAAAAGTCGTAGGTCAGGTTGACGTGGAGCGGCTACCTGACTCAAGGGGGGTGTCACGTAGCTGCGCAACGTGACCTACGGGTTTCTGACATCCACTCATTGAATGGGTGATGAGAGGGACGGCGCTGAACCCGTCAATCACCTCCTTTGGCGGCGTGACACGAAGCGACTGCGGCGTGCCGGTGTACAGCCGGGTGGCCGGTCCAGGCGGGGAGCTCGATACTGATACCTCGCTGAGACCATACGACGAAAAGAGACTCTCGCAAAGATCGCAAAGCCCGCAAAGGATTCCCAGACAATGCCTTCTTGGCGTACTTAGCGAGCTTGGTGAGAGAAATAGTGCATGCCTGGCCAGTGATTGAAAACCATCAAGGCGTCGTGCAGGATGGGAAATTCGCATTCGCGTTGATTTGCGTTTATTCGCGGACAATCAATCCTGAGTCGGCGAACTGAATTGTTGCGATTGGTAGGATCTACCCACCCGATCAGGTGAAGAGCCAATAAATAGATCGATTGAGCAAGACGACAGTTTTCTGAATCTTGGCTGAAGCTGTCTGACAGCGATCACTTTTTAATATGGCCGGGTATATAAACCCGGCCATGTTTATGATTTTTCCTACTCAGTTACCTCGACGCCACGCCAAAACGCCACATAGCCGGCGATTTCAGCAGCAGCCTCCTTGGGCGATGAATAATACCAGGCGGCATCCTTATTCTCCTTTCCATTGACGATCAGGGTGTAGTAGCTAGCCGTGCCTTTCCATGGGCAAAGGGATGTCGTTTCACTTTCAACAAAGAGCTGTCTGTCTAATGTTGAAGGAGGAAAGTAGTGATTACCTTCAATGACGATGGTGTCGTTGCTTTCAGCCAGCACCTGACCATTCCAGATTGCTTTCATGGTTATTCCTTATCAGTATTGGATGCCCGTAGATCTACTCTATTATAGGGTTTTTCCCCTGGTTCGGTAGATTATAGCAATCATTAGTGATCAGTTCTTCAGCTCAAAGTTGATTGTCGGCGAATGAGCGCAAATTATCGCGAATGGGAAATAATCCATCCCATGCCATGCCTCGATGTTTTTCAAGCATGGCTAGATTTTGCTTGCCAAGCAAAGCATGCACGGCATAGGACCCATTCATAACAAACTTGCGTTTATTCGCGTTCATTTGCGGACAAATCACGTTTAATAATACGCTCGATTTCCCAGCCCGCTCGAATAGGTGGATTATTTCTTCATACCGTCCATCATCATCTCACCCTCCTCTTTCCTCATTTCCATATCATCCATTTTGTCTTTCATCTTCATGTCGGTTTCAACTTCCATGGCTTTCATGTCTCCTTCCATGGTTTTCATCTCACCCTCGCTCTTCATTGAATGGGATTCATCCATTGTCATCGACTTTTCGGATGCCCCCATCATGCCGCTATCTTTCATCATGCCGTCTGCAACGGCATAGACAGGCAACAGGCAAAAAGCGGATAATAGAATACCTTTCAGCAAGTTGGAAAATCGCATGACCATTTTATTTCTCCCATAAGTTGTCTGGATTTTAACGAAACCGGAAATGCAGCCGGTTTCGTGATCTATTGAAAAGGAGAAACGTCCAGTGAGCGTCACGTAATTATCACAATTTCATAACCGCTCGCCGGTGCGGCCGTTTTCGAGAATACGGCGGAAGGTGTCACCAACACCGCTCTCTTGACGCCGGTATTTCCTGCCGATAAATCCCAGGGTAAAAAAGGCGGAGGCGAACAGCGGTAAAGCAGCAGGCAATGGTACCGATGAGACTTGAAAATTGTCATAGTGCGCATGAGATTCCCAAATATTGTGAATTCCAATGCCTCCGTAGTATAAAGGTTCAGGGTCCTGGATATCGAAGATCAACGAGCCGTCAACCGATAGTGCGATTTGGCCGCCTTCGAGTCTCACCGCGACATCGAAAGGGCCGCGGTGACCAAGATTCAGCGGTGTATCCGTGAGTTCGGTCAGGGTGCAATTATTATTTTCACAATCCGTGTTATAGAGCACCACCCGGTTTACTGGGCCGTTGCCGATCACACCTGAAGCATGGTCCATAAATACGAGTTGATAGGCCTTACCTGTATTGGTTCCCGAGGCCGAGCTATAGGCCTGTGTTCTCAAGAGCAGGTTAGCCCATGTCCATGTCGGGCCAAGGACTTCGATCCTCGCGCGCACTTCATAGTTGCGCCAAGCGGGGTCGTTATCGTGGAGCAGGGCTTGTGAATCTCTGGGCCATCCGTCATTGTCCTGATTATGCAGCCAGCCTCCTTCCAGCCACTGCTCCGCCCAGTTACTAACCCAGGGGGCTGGTAAGGGGAGCCGGTTTATTGATGAATCGTATGTGAAGTCGTCTTCATACAGGATTGCAGCAGTTGCATTCAGGGGTGATGCCAGCAGCGCCATACTAAAAATGAATATGGCGCATCCGGATTTTGTCAGCAAATGATGCTTCCGTTCATTTATTTTCATAAAGTGTATGGCAGATATATGTTTTTCCCATCTCGCAAGCAATTCCATGTTACACCTCCGGTGTGCTAAGCTATTGTCGTACAAAAGGATGGAAATAGGACAGAGTGTAAAGGTACTACCATCATTTTTTGATGCTAAGTCGGTTAAATTTCATCCCGTTATCCGTTTTTCCGGTCCGCCTTGTGAGAAATGCGGGCTAGCCAACTATTCTATGAACGAGGCGATGATGTAAATAACCCGTTTGGGAGGGAAACTGTTAAATCGAATCGAGACTATGATCAATGGTTGCGCGCTGCGTGGGAAACGGAGGATCCGTTTCACGCTACCTCTGACATCTGGTTGTCTATAAACAGCCTGCCTACCTTTGCCCATACCGCCGGATTCATTCACCTGACCATGGCGGTTGAGTGATGTGAAAGGTTTATGGCGTCTGTTCGCTGTCAGCGCACGGTTGGTGTGTCTTGTTACTGGGTTGCCGGCAGTTGAACCTTCAGTCGGTTCGCCGTCCAGCCGTGTTGTTTATCATGAGCTTCAATGTAGACGGCGCTGATCTCTTCCTCTATCGTGACTCCGCTTAAGCTGCGGGTAAAGGGCTGCTCGTCCACATGGGGGTGGTGGAGCACGCGATTGCCCAAGACATTGCCGTCCGCGTCAACCACCCGCCAGTTGTCGGCATAGTGATCCCAGCCTGTATCGGCATGTTTCAGTGTGACGCTCACCGACCAGTGTCCATCATTGCTCTTATGGAATTCAGCGGAAAGGATCTCTACGTCACCACAATAGGCGTTGCCGATAACAAGTAGAGACAGAATTCCTATGGCAATAGAGTTCGGAATCATCCATATATTCATCTCTTGTCTCAGGTTGCGTATGCATCGGATTTCGCTATGGATTCAGTTCTATTTGCACTCCCCGATAGACCCCTTTGCACAGACCCGCCCATCGGTCCAGGTGGCGTTGTCGAGCTTGGCCTTTATCAGAATGGCGCCCAGCAGATTGGCGCCGCGCAGATCGGCGCCGCTGAGGTCGGCGTCAAACAGGCTGGCGCCGGTCAGATTGGCCAGCATCAGGTTGGCGTTCTGAAGATTGACGCCATGCATGTGGGCGTATTCCAGGTTGCTCAGCATCAGATTGGTATCTTTGAGATTGGCCAGTTGAAAGATTGACCGGGAAAAGTTTGCCCGTTCGAAGTTCGATCCGTCGAGCCGGGCGGAGGCCAGTGAGGATTCATGCATGTCGATGCCCGGCGCCTTTACGTCGATCAGGATCGCCCATGAGCACTGTGCCTCGGGCTCCAGTTTACAGACAGTATTCACATAAGCGCCTTCGGTGATGTGATCTGTCCAGGCCATGGCCTGTATGGACCATCCGCTAGATAGGATGAGGGCGAGGCCCGGAAGAATATTAGTGTATTTCGATTTTCTCATCTTTTCGCTCCCTGTTGTGAAGTTAGATATCGCGTATCTACTGCAGGGTCGCGATAGTGGTAATCTATTTCAGGCATGGCTGATGAATAGTCGATCAGAATGCCATTGTACGACTAATTTAGTTAATTTCGTTGATCTATAACAATTAGCATTTGCTTCTATTAGGCTTCAAGGCAGATGTGATAGTGTAGTGTCCTATACTGTATAACGTTTTCAGCGTGACGAGATGCCATTAGCCGCCCCCGCCAGGAAGCGCCCTAGGATGTGCCGATATTGCGCACACATCTGAACCTATTATCGAGCCTGAGGATATCGCCCTGCGGACCATGATAGTAAAAGGTGCCGTATCCTAGATCGATGGCGCTGCCCTCACCGGTTATGTCAGACTTGTGGTTACTGCGCTGGGCCCCAGCTCCGTGCACATCAGTCAGTGCCAAATCAAGGTATCCTAGCGCACGGCCAAAGGCGACGTAGGTGGCGTTTGCGCCTATCCCGAGATAGTTCATATGTGTCGTTGAGGCCCAGTAATACCCCCAATCCGTCGCTCCTCCTTCATTGAGGATCGAGGTGGCCGTGAAGATGGGATCGATGGCTGCGCTGGCGGTGATATCGGGAGCGCGCGTGTAGTCGACAATACTCTGCAGCTCTTTGATATTGGGCAATCGCCAGCCCGAGTGGCCGCCGGTGGTCGCTGCTTCACAGGATGAAATGGCGTCTTCGAAATTTGTCGATGGATGGTCATCCTGTTCCCACATCAGACCGGTGGCATGGTCACTGACGGTGCCGTTGCTGTTATCGGCAAAATCGTTGATGCCATAGCTGGTGTTGCCGGTCACGCAGAGCACGTAGAATGACTTTGGATTCTCGGGCGGGTGGTTGTAGGGATAGCCCTTGATCCGGCCATCGGTAAAGTTCACGCCAAACATGGTGTCAGCGCCATCGATCGTGGTCGAGCCGTACAGGGTGGCGGTGGCGTACTGGCCATCGATAATCCTTTCACCGGCGGTAGTGTCTCCAAACCCCGCTTCAAAGATGCTGTCATCGATGAAGGGCGTGAGCACGGAGGCATCGGTTCCGCTATAACCACTGGGGTCGCCGCCGCTGAACAGGATTAATGAGTAGAGTTCCTTGATGCCGGGCAGGCGCCAAGCATAACCGCCATGGGTCAGGCCAGAACAATATGTTTGAGCTTCGGATAGCAACAGCTTGTCCTGGACATTGACACTATTATCCTGATTAGTGTCGGGGGTCTGTGTCCAGATCAGTCCGGTCACATTATCGGAGACCATGGTCCCGTCACTGCTCAGTGTATAGCCGGGCGGGTTGCCGCTGTAGTCCGCGTCATATCCCCCGCCTGTGCACAGAGCCGTAGCGCCCGTGGACGAGTCGTAGCAAGCCGTTTGGTTGGTATCCACGATATTATAGAGTCCCGTAACACACTTGACAGTCACATCAGTGATATCACTGTGGGACACAGCGCCGCTTCCCCTGTGGACATTGCAGAATCCGTCCGGTGAGGCCGGTTGTGTCAATACCGTGATATTGTAACTCTCGCCACCTGAAGCGAGTGTGGAAAAGGTGAACGCGCCATCGGTGGATACGGATAGATCATTGCCACCGTTGTTCTGCAGCACCAAGGCTGTTCCCGTCAGACCGGAGAGGGTGCCGCCGATGGTGTAGCCGGTGGTTTCGCCATTGCCGTCATCCCCGCTGCTGCCTCCACCGCACCCGGCCAAGGTGAGGCATTGAAACAGTATGGCGACGCTGAAACGCTTATTCTCTATTTTCATTGAAAATCCAGATTAGATATCAGGCTACCCAAATATAGTCACAATAGGTGAGAATATGCAGCAGGTGCGTCGGGATTGCTCCAAAATGGAGAAGAGCGTCGCGATTGTTTGCGGCGTTGGCATTCATAGGCTTATTCTGGCCCGCTTGGTCTGGGGAAGAATCGTTTAATCCGTGAGCTATGTGTATAAGGTTCTGTTCAACCGAAACCGGGGCGCGACCCAGGTTTTCACAATGCCATGATTTCGATCAGTTCTCTGCTAGACAGCACATGGCAGTAGATCATGTTAATGATCTCCAGCTCCCTGCGATGGAGTTTCTCCGTGCCGGCTGCGCAGCAGTCCTCCACGACGAGGACATTGAAGCTCTCGTCAGCCAGGCTTCGCACCGTGGATGAGACGCATTGATCAGTGAAAATGCCGCTCATCACGACGTTTTTCACGCCCATGTTCTGCAGTATCAGTCTGAGATTTGTGCCGGTCAGGGCGCTGTCAGTGGTTTTCGTAACCACGATCTCTCCCGCTTCTGGCGCCAGCTCCGGTACGATCTGGGAGTCCTCAGTATGCTTTGGCAAGAGAAGGTAGTTCCATCCCGGTTTTTTCTGGCTGAGAGAGCGGTCGCGCCCATCTTCCAATTGACAGGCGATACGCGCATGGAGTACATCCATGCCATGTTGACGGAAACGCGCCTGCAGATCCCGCGTGGCGGGGATGACGACTTCACGCATCCGGCGCTGGAAGGGGGCCCAGCGCTGGCGCTCCCCAGGATCCTCCGCAGGTTTGAGATAGATGTTCTGAATATCGATCGTCAGCATGACTGTCTCGTTATAAGGCAGATCCAGGTCCTGCGGTTCCGGAGCGCCCTGGTAGTAGAATGAGCGATAGGCCTGTTTCCAATTCATCTCTTCCCCCCCATAGTGAGACAATGTTTATGAACGATATCTGATTTGAATTAATGTGTCATTGAATAAGGTTTGAATCATTTAAGAACAAAATCATTACGCCTCTTCCCCTGATCAAGCGGGTAACGGGATAGCGAATGAATACGCCGCCAATGGACGCCAGTCACCGCAAATGAACGCAAATTTCTTCATCATTCGGGTTGACGCTGCGATGAATCATGAAACAATGACTTTACATGAACATAGGGCGTTTATTTATACTGTTCTCATTGTCTATGATGCCGATAAGGTTAGTCGTGGTGTTAACGCTCGTCGGCATGTTATCGGCCGGCTGTAATGACGGCGGCTCTGATACTGCCGATCCGGTACCGCCTGTGTCCACCGAGTGGACGCGGGATATCCTGTCGACCAGTTTGATGATCGATCTCGGCTTGATGACGGCGACCGCCGATATTGTTCTGTCGGGCTCGACAGAGACAGCCGGGGCATCGTTCGAGATCGGCGACCTGACCATCGTCAGCGTAAGGATGGGGTCGACCCTGCTCGATTTTTACACCGAGGGGCAGCGGCTCGATATCGGCGTCCCTCTGTCGGATGCGCCAGTGGTGTTGACCATTGATTACAGCTACCGGGTGCGCGACGGCTTTGACGGTATCCTTGACAACGGGCTCACCTTCATCTGGCCGTACTATTGCGGCAACATGTTTCCATGCAAGTCAGACCCCGGCGAGGGATTGTCATTCGAGCTCGAACTCATCGGCGCCCCTGTAGGAATGGACGCCGTCTATCCCACCTCGATCCCAGTCGATGCGCCATCCTACATGATCGGCTGGGCGGTGGATGAGTTCGACTACATCGATCTTGGCGTCACGACCGACGGCACCCGGGTGGGTGTCTACTACGAACCTGGGGGTGAAAGCGATGCCATCGATGGGACTCAGAACCTGCGCCATGTTATGGATTGGTATGAGCAGACCTACGGTGCGTACCTCTTCGGCGACGAGGTTGCCAGCGTGTCGGTTGCATGGAGGGGTGGGGGGCTTGGCGGTATGGAGCATCACCCCTTCTGGCATGTCGCGCGCGGCTCCATGTCCGATCAGGCGACCCATGCCCATGAGGCGGCGCACGGTTGGTTCGGCAACGGCGTTCGCATCGCGTGCTGGGAGGACTTTGTCCTTTCGGAGGGCGCGGCATCGTACCTGGCGGCGCGGTCGTTGACCGAGATCGGCGGCGCCACGCTTGGCAATTCCATCTGGACGGCTTACACCAGCCGGCTCAACGCTCTGCAGCAGAGCAACGAGAACAAGATCGCCTGGCCCGACGGGTGTAATCAGATCGATATTCTGGACGATGGCCTGTTCGGCGCCGCGCCTTATATGAAGGGCGCGTTCTTCTTTCGCGACGTAGCGCGCGCGATCGGTAAAACGATGTTCGACCAAGTGCTGAGCACTTTCTATACGGTCAACAAAGGCAAGCCCGCACACATGCAGGATTTGCTCGACACAATCGATGCCGAGACCGGCTACGACCCGACCGCCTGTGCCGTCGGCTGGCTAAGGTCGGAAGCATTGCCTGCCGACGGTACGTGCGATTACTATTAATACGACTATTTCGTTGCCGGGTTAATAGTATTAGGACACCACACTAGTTAAGGATCGTGTGTGAACGCTGAATGTATCAGTTGGTTTTCCCGCGAACCGCAATAAGACTACTCAGGCCTAAAAGCATCAACAAGAGTGTGCCCGGCTCTGGTACATCTGTTGATTCAGAAGTCCGGCTTGTCACCAGGATATTATCGAGATTTACTTCTAGGAGAGGGTCGAGTCCAGCACCGGCTATCCAGGGTGAGAGTGCGAAACGAAAAGACTCGATATCATCACGAAAAATGGGACACTCAATGATTGCAATTAACCTTAGCATGAGTAGCTGTCCATTGCACTTTTCAAGCGGTATTTGTCCGCAAATGAACGCTAACAAACGCAAATTCGTAGTAGGTGACCTCATGCTGTGGCGCCGCTACCTCGGGGCTAAACCAATCAAGTCATCGTGGAGAAGCGGCAGCGGCGTACGGATGTAGTGTTTCATAGACCAAGAACTGGAAGTCGTTCAGTCATTGATCCCGCCAGGGAATGCAGTGAAAAGAGGCTCTTTTGGCGAGAGAGATATGACTGCGATTGAAGGCCATCAAGGCAGAGGGTGGATGATTCGCATTCGCGTTAACTTACTTTCATTCGCGGACAAACAACTTCGAACTGGAGGGCTGAACCGTGATGAAATGTATGGTCTAGCCCCCCCATTCAGAGGGCTAGTGTAGGACACTACACTAGCCAGCGACTTCCACATACATGCCGGTAATGGTGTTCATGGACTTCATGATGCTGTCTGTGGTCGCAAATACGGTGACAGGTAGGCCGCCTTTCTCTACATCCATGAAGAAAGGGCGGATAATCCGCCACAGGCGGGTGACCCTGATGAGCTTGGCAGTGATCTCAGGTGTATTGATCTTTTCGGTCTTCAGAAGAACCAGGGCTGACTCAAACTCTTTAACTGCATTTTTAAGTTGATTGACAGAGTCCCGATCCTTGAAACCCAATTGATAGGCGATATAGTATTTGGCAATACGTTGGGAGAGCATGCGCTGCCTGCCGGAGATATTCACGACCTTCGGTTTTTCCAGGTTAGAGAGCGCCTCGATCTTCACCACGACATCCTGGCTGACTTCCAAAATGGTCTCGCTCAGGTCGAGCACCATGGCGGCATTATCCTGATCGTAGGGGCGACCGACCAGTTCGGCATACTCATCGATTGCAATATCCAGGAAAGCCAGAACTTTCTGTACATTCTGATGGTTGATTTCAGCCTTTAGTTCAGCATGGTTCTTTTTGAATTCGGCAATGCTGCCCTGTAGCTGTTGTTTTGCCTTATCACGTCTCACGTTGCCACCGAGAAAGAAATAAGCCTTGGCGATCCTCTGAGAGAGCATGCGTTGTTTGCCAGCCTTGTTGACTGCTTCGGCCAGATCGATTTCAGCCGCGTAGGTTGAAAATGAGAGGCCCAGCATCAAGGTCAGGCAGAGGGTTAGCAGATATTTTGCAGTCATCATAATAATTTTCCTGATACATCCTGGAAAAGTGGTCTCATATTTTTGCTCGCATGTTGCTAAATCGCGCCATTCCCATCGGCTAGGATACAGTCAGCGGTACACACAGCAATTGAGGGGGCGCACTTACTCCTATGTTTAATGGCCTGTCCTACCCAAGCGGATATAGAACAGTTCGCTTTTCACTCCTACAGGCCCAGCACCCCTATAACGCGCCTCAATAAACATCGTTTTTTTATATGGATATAGATCGGCACCAAATAAGAAAGATTTAATCGGTTAATTCTTGAGTGCAGTATTTCACAAAAATAGAGAGAGGGGAAAAAGATTCCTGCCTGGTTTCTCTTTTCGACTCCTCCTCACATCGGCTCGGTGGAAAAACAAAATATGACGATTTCAGTCATCAGTAGAAGTGTCCATTGGCGACTTAATCATGTTACCCGCCTGATGAGAGAGAATCCTCTCTTTTAAAGAAGCGGCTCCAAGGGCAGCATGCCCCAGAACATGACTTTAAGCCTTTTCATCAACCCGGCTTGCTGCTGTATGTCCGATGCCTCGGCATCCCAGCTATTTTCGGGAGCCATGTCCTGCCGGATGGCCTGCTCCACCTGCTGGGCGATTGCTCTGTTGTGAATCACGATCCCCGCCTCGGTATTGAGATTGGCCGATCGCGGGTCAAAATTGAATGTGCCGATATAGGCGTACTTCCCATCCACAACGACAGACTTGGCGTGGAGGGCGAAGATCGGCGCGCGCTTCTCCCTTGCCTTATGGCGCTCGATCAGCGATTGCGCAATAGCAGGATTGGGTTTGAATTCATAAATCTTCAGGCCGAGATCGAGCAGACGCTGCTTCTGATTACAGTAACCCGAGTAGGCCTGGAGATTGTCGGTGGATGCCAGTGAATTGGTTACAATGGATATCTCGACACCCTTGCCGATCAGCTCGGCAAAGAACGCAAAGCCCGCTTCCGGCATGATCAGGTAGGGGCTCTCGATCACAATCCACTCCTTTGCCTGGGAGAGCAGGTCGATCAACGATGAAGTGGAGAGCCCGCCGCCGTCGAGTCGGCGTCTATTGCTGTTCTTGCCAGGGATGTCACGAATATAATAGGCATCCGTCCAGGAGAGCTGGTCCAGTATCCCGTCGATTCGCCCGCCCAGGTCGGTAACGGCGGCGCGTACTTCAGGGGCAAAGTTGTCCGGGTCTTCGGCGTAGTCGTGCAGCCATTGAGTATAGTGCTTGATCGCCGCCGGAGTTAGCGCCTCTCTTTCATCGGCCAGGATCGATTCGAGAGAGACGGAGAGGGGGCTCTCCCAGAAGATGTCGAAGCTCTCCCGCATCGTGGGGACGACGCTCCCGGCCACCATCACATCACGATCCCGGAAGTTGTAGGCGTGGTCGTAATCGTAATACTCATCAGCCATATTACGGCCGCCGGTAATGGCAACGGCCTGATCGTAGATCGCTACCTTATCATGCATGCGTTGGTTGGCGCCGCGGAAATCGGTGAGCAGATGCCAAAGCTGAGTGAAAAGGCCGACACCGACCGAGTGTTTGGGGTTATAGATCTTGATCTGAATATTGGGATGGGCGCTCAACGACAGCATTGTCTCCGGTTCGGCGTCGATCAACAGGTCGTCCACGATGACCCGCACCTTGACGCCGCGCTCAGCAGCGCTTCGCTGGCCAGCGTGCCGATATTGTCGGTGCTCCAGATAAAGTACTGCACATCGATGCTCTCCTTGGCGGACTCCGCCAGCCAGGCGCGCGCCAGCAACGACTCCTCGCCCTTCTCCAGCACATAGACCGCACTCTTGCCAGGATAGTTCGCCGCCGAGGCCTCAAATGCATCGAGCCCCGTCGCGCCAGGGCGGGCGAATGCGGATAATGGCGGCGTCAACAGGCAGAGGACAGTGAGGAGGAAGAGCCCCATTTTTTCAATAATCAAGGACATCCGTCGATTATACCCAGATTACAGATCAGGGTATGTGCTGATTGTTGGTAGATTACAGCGTTTTGATACTTCTAAAAGATGAGTGTCACCATCTTCCTATATTACCTGGCATGCAATCCGCGCAGAAAAATACCAAAATCATCGCCCCACTATCAAAGTCACCTCATGTTTCACTGTTCCATGATCTCCTACATAGGTTGCCGCATAGGCGCGCAATGTCAAATTTGATGCACTGTTAAGGCGCGTTGAAGCTCTTCTTGTATAACATGGACATGTTCATACAGACCGTGCTCTATTTTTCAAAGGAAATGTGACGGTACGCAGAGCCAGCGACAAGAATGAAACGCTTTACATCGTAGTTCTGAATCTGAATCACAAAATTCCTGTTTTCGCCGGAACTCATCTCTCTTGTAGATAAACGGGGCTTTTGGTCCGTAAGGATAGATGGCCATCCACAATGCAGCTTTGACATGTACATCACCAGCATAGATATAAAGCTGTGTATTTTTCCTCGGCAAGCCATCAGGTTTTTGGATATGAAACCTGGCTGCCTCAGAGGCATAAAGTGATTGAGGGATGAAGCACAAACAAAAAAGAGCTGTCAAGCAACAAAAATATTTTGTGCGGCTTCTTCTTTCAAATCCATCACATACTTCGTAAGTGTATCCCCACGGGCTAGTACGTTTGCGCCCTATTCCATTGATTTTTTGGAGCAAGCCGATTTCGTACCCAAAGGGTACTTCCTATGGGGTGGATCCTTAGTAATTAATTAGCTCTGGATCTTAGCAATGGTTAGGCTCTAAGGCAAGTCGTTTAATCACCCTCGCTGGCTTGTCTCACAGTAAGGCAATCAGATGCTGTTTCTCAAATTGAGCAATACATGAAGACACCCATCAATTGAAATAAACGATAGTGTGCGCTAGAGTGGTTTGCGTACGGATAGACGCAAGCGCCATGGAGAGCGTACGGTGTATCTGGCTGCGCCTTTTGGAACATATGAGTATGATAGGTATAAAGCTATAGCATTAAATGTCATTACCACTCCTGGTCCGCAAGGTGACGTTTACTTGTTGGAAGTTGAATTCGAGGATGAATCTGGTTTTAGACAAACTTTCCCAGTGGGTGATTTACAGACTATCCTTGATCAGGCCTATCAACCATAAATAATTTATATTCCGAACACCCGCCTTGGCGGGTGTTTTTTAGAAACAGTTAGATAAATACAGAATGTGATTCCATCCACGCCAGCAGTGGTATGCGCTGATTGTTGGTGGATTACAGCGTTTTAATACTTCTAAACGATGAGTCCCCATCTTTATCTCACATTCGCTCCACCGCCAGCGTCCATTTCCGGCAGTCGTAGAATTCAAGCTCCTCCGAAACCGACGGGAAGCGCCCGCAATTGAAGTAGCGCCAATAGAAGCTGTTATAGCCAAGACAGTGACCGTCTTCGCTTGCCAACAGGGGGCAGGTGATTCCCAATGGCCTGCAGCAGTTGGTGCAGCCGCCGCAGGAAACGCCGTGGCTCCAGTCGTTGCGCCGTACAGCGATGGCCGGGTCTGGCGCCTGGTGCGGTGGGCTGGAGAGCGGCACCGAAAACATGAACCCCCTCTCTTGCCTGAACATCAAGTACATAATCCGCAACCCGTGGGGCAGCAGCTTGAGGCCGGGGCCTAGATAGCGCCAGAATCGCCAGTCGGCAAAAAAGCACCAGGACATGAGCGGCGCGGTTAAATAACCGCCCACCAGCGTGGCAACCGACAGAGAGAGATAGGAAATGAACAGGATTCTGACAAAGGCCCAGCGAAGCCGTTGCAGGGCGGAAGGTTGGGTATCTGCGTTATTCATAGGCTGTCACCGATCCCTGATGCATGAGCGATGGGTTTCGAGGTGAGTTGATGCCTCTACGGACAGTGGTTAAAGCAAAATGTTCCCATCCTATCGATAATCTATCAAGACCTCCATTATTTTATACCAATATTTTTCAATATATGAGAGAGGCGTTGGTAAGTGTAGGTCTACCCACGGCGCCCAAGAAACTCATCTGTTTATATCAAGCGAGTAACCCTTCTCGGTAAACAATCGCACACAGCTATCCACGACCTCAGGGTCATAGATTTTACCGCGTCCTCTCTTTAACTCCTCGAGTGCTGCGTCAGCCCAAGCCCAGCGCGGTAGGGGCGATCGGTCGCCATCGCCTCCACCACGTCAGCCATGCCATGATCCGGGCCTCAAAAGAGATTTCATCCCCTTTCAGCCCATAAGGATAGCCACTGCCGTCAATGCGCTCATGGTGTTGATGAATCATGTCAACCACAGGCCAGAGGAAATCGATATCCTTGAGGATCTGGTAACCGACTTCAGGGTGTAGCTTGATAATTGCGAGTTCGGGTTCACTCAACTTGCCGGGGCGGTTGAGGATTTCAGCGGGGACGGAAATCTTGCCGAGATCGTGAATGATACCGCCTATGCCGATCCCTTCGATCATATCCTGTTCCAGTCCCAGCTCTCGGGCAATGGCGCTGGACAAGTCTGCGACATGGCGCTGATGGCCGGCTGTATAGGGATCACGTTGCTCCAGGGTCATGGCAAAGGCCTGGATGGTTTGCATCAGGGATTTTTTTAGCAGCGCATCCTTCCGATGTCCGAAGATAATCGTCCACATGCTGCCGCCGAACAGGCTCAGTTGGCGTGCATCGTCCTCACTGTAGGGGTGCGGTTTGTCGCCGACACTGATGATGGCGACGATTTTCTCTTTGTCCACGATCGGGATACTCATGTGCCGTTGCAGGGGAAAGTGCCCCTCGGGCAGCCCATTTTTGCTCTCCAGGTCTGGGTAGTCGTTATGAATAGCGGGCCTTTTGGTCCTGATGCAATCAGCCCAGATGCCCGCTTCGCTCAGGGGGAGGTGGCTGCTGGGTTCGGCCGTGCGCCGCTCAATGGTCTCTTCAGACCACAGATAGAGATCGATGTGCTCCTGATTCGCATTCATGGAGTGCAGGTAGCCCACTTCACTGTCCGTCATACTCACCGCTGTCTCCAGGGCATAGGTAGCCAGCTCCTCTTCCGAAGCCTCGCCCATCTGCGATAGCACTATACAGCCAGTCGTGCGGTCACGAAACTCAACCCAAAGAAAGATTTCAAATGATGGGTATCCGTGTTTCATTTTGATTTGCCATATTGCCTGCAATAGTGATTTCTCACGCTAATTGCCATTCGCCTCTACGTTGTTTATTTGCCGGAGGAAGAAAGTGCAACAAATCAGGATATTCTGATTGCATATCAGGTTACGGTGTTGAATGGTTGACATTTCCACATTGTTTGCTGTGAGTGACCTCAGACTGCGGTTGCGCTACTCCGGTGTTCGCCCAGGCAGGTCATTTCGGAGATGTGCTGCATGCTGGTCTATAATCAGATAGCCAGCGGCTATTCCGCGGCGTTAATAACGATCCAACAGACTCCCTCAAGGGAGCGCATGAATTCCGGAGGAGGAGAATCATGGTCTCCAGCAAACATCAATTCCTGCTGACCCTACTCACCATGCTATCGCTTTTATTACTTGCTGCTTGTGGCGGCGGTGGCGGTGGCGATACAACCCCCACCACGGCAACCGGTGTTTTCAAGGATGATAACGTCGCCGGTGTCGATTATGTTTCCGGCGGCCAGAGCGGCACCACGGGTGCGGATGGCAGTTTTACCTATGAGGTCGGCCAGCCGGTGAGTTTTATGGTCGGCAACGTGGTCCTCGGCAGCGCGACCGGGCAATCGGTGATAACGCCGGTCGATCTGGTGACCAGCGGCACCAGCAACTCGACAGAGGTATTGAATCTCGTCCGGTTTCTGCTGATGCTCGACAGCGACGGCGATTCCACCAATGGCATCACGATTTCCAGCGGCGTACAGTCGATAGCCGACACCTGGTCGACGGTGGATTTTACCACCGCCGACCTGGCGACAGCGCTGGCATCGATCATCTCCGATGCGGCATCCACAGATGGCACTAGCCATACGCTGCCGAGCAGCGTCACTGCGCAGTCGCATCTTGAATCCACGTTGCGTTGCGTCCGCGCCGGTGGCTACCAGGGAACCTTCGCCGGTGATGACAGCGGCCCATTCGGCGTCTTAGTGGATGCATCCACGGGTCTGCTCTCGGGCTTCGCCTACAGCGCCTTCGACGGCTTGTTGACATTAAGCGGGACGACGGCGGTCAGCTTCGATCAGAGCGCAACCTTCATCAGCGGCGATGTCTCATCCGGCGCAATCTTCAGCGGACAGTTCAACGGTCCCAGTCAGATCAGCGGGACCTGGGATCTCTCATCGACGAATGAATCGGGTACGTTTTCCGGCGCCCGCATCGGAGGCTCAGCGAATGCACTCCATCGCTTTACCGGCAGTTTTACGACCAATCCAGGGTCACCCGTGATCTCCCACGGACTCTTCACCTTCGACATCGACAGCGCCGACAGTGTCACGGGGATAGCCTTAACGGTCGTTGCCACGGATGGAACAGTGAATGAACTGGCCCCCTTTACAGGCACACTCACTGGCACGACACTGAATGCCACCATCATGGACGGTTCTGTTGTCGATGCGACAATCGTTGGGACACTGAACAAGAGCAGTGGCGCGTTGAGTGGCACCTGGAGCGATATTGACGGTAATACCGGCGCTTTTTCCGGCAGCGGGTGCAAGCTGAACTGAGGTTCGATGTAACTGCATCGAATCTGCCGCATCATTCAAGGCGCCGGATGAGCGATAGCCTGGCTTCGGTTTTTCGGCGCCCCTCAGTAGCTATCAAATTAGTGTTAACAGGCCCTAGTGTTTTTTGATCTATTCCTGCTGGAGTCGTAAGCTCCCTCAGGATCGCTCACGAGCTTGTCATCAAGAGGTGGATTCTGGTAAGGGACTGTCTTGGATTAGGGTTAGTCATTACCTTTCACTTAGCATTGCCTCGACAACCGCATTCCAGCCCAAAGCCAGATTGGTTCGGTTATAACCGCCGCCCCCAAGGGCTATAAAGCGTCCGTTGCAGAATTCATTAGCCAGGCGGCTTAGCTGTCTGGCGGCATAGGCGTGGGCGGCAGGTGTAAAGGCCATGTGTGTTATAGGGTCGCCCTCGATGCTATCCGCGCCAGCCTGGAGAATGATCAATTCAGGCTTCCCCTGACGGATAAAATCTTCCACCGTTGGCCAGACTCTATGAAAGTGAGTGTCATTGGCAAAGGGCGGCAAAGGGACATTCAGCTTTGTGCCCCTGGCCTTCCCGATACCCGTCTCTTCAATCGCGCCTGTGCCCGGATAAAGATAACGTCCGTCTTCATGGATGTCGGCAAAGATAAGCTCAGGGTCAGACTCGAAAGCATAAAAAACCCCATCGCCATGATGAGCATCGATATCAATGTAGGCGATTCGTCGTATGCCATGCCGAAGTCTCAGATTCTCGATCAACACCCCTGCGTCATTGAAGACACAGAAGCCAGCGGCCGAATCGCGCCGGGCATGGTGCAGCCCGGCGATAGGGACAAAGACTTTCGGATGATCGCCTGAGAGAATGTTTTCCGCACCATCCAGCACCGAACCGGTCACGGTGCAGGCGGCCTCATACATCCCTTGAAAGGATGGCGTATCACCACCATCAAGAAATCCGTCGCCGCTTTTTGATTGAGTTTTAACCCGATCGATATATTGCTGAGTGTGGAATGCCGCCAAGGCTTGTTCGCCACAGACCTGGGGTGTGGCCAAAGACACCTCCTTATCCAGCCCCTGTTTGACCGTTTCCCGCCAGAAAGCCTGGATACGGTCAGGTCCGAATGGATGCCCATCCCCAAACCCATACCGGCCTAGAGCCTCACCGAAATAGATAATGACAGGTTTTATACTCATAAAATCGGTATATCCATGTCTTACTTTTTGCAAAGCCCAATATAATTGCCAATTGTCTTAGTAGTTTCTTGTCCATGTTTACCCTTGTAAGTTGCAACAGTTACATTTTTCGCTTCGAGTGATCCATCTTAAAATATAGCCTCATAAACACTATTCATTTCTCAATCCAGTCACTTTGTATGCACTCAGTTTTTATTCTGGTTTTTACGAGATTTAGGCTCGTAGGGCACTGCCCTGCCGCATCTTTCTTTCTGGTAATTATTCTTATTCTAATTTTAAGTGGTGTTGGGTGGCTATCCGGCTAGTAGCTACCCGTTTCGCCCGCTGGCTTGAACAGGTGGATTTTAAGAGCGGAAAGCAACTTCGTTTCCTACTTGGCATAGATCATTTTATGATCACCTTGGCGCCAGATAAAGCAACTTAATTTGCTATGAGCCACGGCTGGATGCAGGGGCGTTGCCACCTTTTGAACGCCTATCAGTTTTTGCTAAAGTACGGTATTTTAATATTCTCAAGCGGTGGGTGTCCTCATTTCTTCATTTCTCAGTGATGTAGAAATCATGGATGTCCCTATTTACTTCTTTTATTACTTTTATTATATTCCAAATATTACTGCTAAATCAAAAGGTTAATTCACATTACCAGCCGCCGGATGATATATCTAGGCTAAAGCGGCTTCAGATTAAAGGTTTAATCATTTCTACCGATAAATGATGCATATTATGGTTGGTGTGCATTCAGAGTACAATATGAAAACTATCATTACGCGCTCACTTCAGTTAGCCCTGAAAGGGCTTGGTGTAAGAACGATCAATTCCCAGTACCTCGTCTCATATGGTCTGATATTCCTATTTGCCCTGGTTACCGCAATCTCACTTTACTTCGGTCTTGGTACAGATGCCACGGCCATCAACATAGCAGGTAGGCAACGCATGCTCAGTCAGCGCGTGGCAAAGGAAGTGATGTTGGCCGCGCAAAATGTGGAAAATCGCACCACTGTAGAGAAAACAATTCAATTGTTTGAAAAATCTCACCAGTCTCTTATGGCAGGCGATGAGAGCGAGGGACTTGAACCTGTCAGTAGTCCAGCCATCAGAGAGCAGTTGGATAAAGTTGAAAGACTTTTTCGGCAATATAAAAGCGGTCTAATTCAATATATGGATCAACCAGACAGTCAAGGAATGCAGTTCATACAAAACCAGTCTCCAATTGTTCTCAAGGAGATGCATTCCGCTGTCAACATGATGGCCAATGAAGCAAATCTGGCAGTTAGGAATAGTCAGATCCTCTCCTTCAGTATGACGCTGGGAATTCTTATACTGGTGCTCATGGGCCATCTCTTTGGAAAGACGTTACTGATTGATAATGTCAGGCGTCTGCAACGACATCTGAACAAGGTAGGCAAAGGAGACTTCTCTCATTATATAACTATTGACGAATGCAATAAGGGAAATGAGATTTATGAAATTGTTAAAGCTTACAATACAATGCTCGATCATGTAGGCGGAATAGTGGATAGTGTTAATGCTGCGGTATCCAAAGTGACATCTGATGCAAGAGAGGTAACCACATTATCCAACCAGACAAGCGAGGGGGTTGTGCGCCAACACCAGGACATCGACCAGGTTGCCACCGCGATGTCTGAAATGGCTGCCACGGTGCAGGAAGTCTCCAAAAATGCACAAGGGGCGGCAACTGCAGCTCAGCAGGCTGACACGGAATCACAACACGGTCTCGAAGTAGTCAAATATACGGTAGACAATATTCAGACCATGGCGTCGCAGGTGGAGAATGCAACCGAGGTAATGGCCCGACTGGATGATGACAGTCAGGAGATCGGCAAAGTGCTGGAAGTAATCAAAGGCATAGCTGAGCAGACCAATTTGTTGGCTTTAAATGCCGCTATCGAAGCTGCTCGCGCCGGTGAGCAGGGCCGAGGATTTGCTGTGGTGGCTGATGAAGTTCGTATGCTCGCTCAACGTACTCAGCAATCAACCGAGGAAATCCGGGCCATCATTGAACGTTTACAGGGCCAGGCTCAGAAGGCTGTATCAGTAATATCTCTGAGTAAATCGCAGGCACAGGTAAGTGTAGAGAAGACCACCGAAACGAGCCAGGTGCTTGATATGATCGCTACCGCCGTGAATACAATTTCACAAATGAATAAACAGATAGCTACTGCTGCCCAGCAACAAAGTGAAGTCTCGGACGAAATGGATAATCGTATCAGCGCTATCGCCATGGTGGCCAATGAAACCAGCGAGGCGGCCGATCAAACAGTCAATTCAACTAAGGCCATATCTGAACAAATGTCTCAGCTTGGCGACTATGTCAATCAATTAATAACCACCAATCAGAAGCAGTAATACAGCTGTCTTCGGGGATCTTTTTCTTTGTCTGCAACGCTTACTGCTTGGGCGGTAAGGCGGGTGCGGTTTCATACTTGTACACACCCTGGTCCGTCATCTGGCCACGCATATCAATGATGATATTGGTTTTGTGTCGTTTGCCCTCGCGAGCGCGAACCGCATCGAAAAAGGTCTTGCGCATTTTCCCGCCACCCTTGGTATCCTGGTCTATGCTGAAGACAATGTGCAGAGGTTCACCCGGCTTTCCCAAAGGATGGGCGAGGGCGTGTACGCGTTCATTATGAATTGTATAGACGAGGATCTCCATCTTGTCATACAGGTAAGGTATGCGAATGGAGAAGCCGGAACCCAAAGCAATATAGGTAATCGCCAGGAATATGACGGTGCCCAAAATATAGCCGGTAAAATGGCGCCTTGCATAGATGATTGCCAGCACACCCCAGATAGCGATAATAAAGAGAAGCAGGTATTTTGCGGTCAGTGGATCAGTAAACACGCCGTTACTTCTCCAGTTTTCTTAACGTGCCGTGGAAGATTTCGAACGGCTCAAAGGATTTGCTCTCCTCTATCAGTTGTTTATCTCTCATCTCAAAAGAGATGACGCCTTTCTCCTGTCCCGGATATTCCAAAGTTAATTTATCCTCGTATACCACGTGCATAAGGCGTCCCTCCCGATGTCGAATGGAGACGTGGACATCCACCGGGGTGTTGCCCAGGCCGTTGTCGCTGTAATAGACAATGGAGAAGCGATAGCGCCCGTCAGGGATGCCGCGGGAGAAAATGAACTCATAATTGAGTCCGGAGAAATCCACATCGCGACCAAGATCGTCGCGCACCAGGTTGAGTATCTCGCCGTAGGGTGAGGCGTAGCCGACGTTTTCGTTTTTTGGCGCACTGGCCCACAAGTCGATATCAGCGGGGTTATCCGGGTCCCAGGTGATCTCGGCGATCATATCGCCGGCGGCTTTCTCGATCTCGGTCTGGGTATTTTCCTGTTGAACCTTGATCAGTGGAATCAGCAGCACAACCAGAGTGAGCATCAGCAACGCCAGCAGTATCAGCAGGTCACGGAAAACAATGGACATGCTGTCTTCGCGTGGCCGGCTCATGACTTACTCTTCCTCTGATACAGGCTCTTCTGATCTGGTGGGGCCGTAGAGCATATCCCTGATCTTGTTCATTGCTTCCATGATCATGGCCGCCGATAAACCGATCATGGTGGTGTCGATAGCGAAGGAAACGGACTTCAGAAACTGACCTATCTCGGCGGAGAGCGTAGCGGCATCCTGCAGGTCGCTCACATCGATGCCGGCCAGCGCTATGGAGAAGCCCAGCACCGTACCCAGCATGCCCAGACCGGTTGTCAGCCAGGACCAGAAGTGTGCATCGGTCTTTCTTCCGCTAAAGGCAAAGGCCTCAACCAGCAAGACGATGGTTAGGATAATGCCGAAAAACCAGAGGGTTAAGGAGTTACCGAGGATGCGGTCCAAGTAGCCCAGGCTATAGAGTGTGAATATCAAAGCTCCAAGCGAGAGGAGCGTGGCAAGTTCGAACAGCCTTGCCCAGGGCGCTTTAGGTTGTTGGTCGTCCATCGTGGTTACTGCAAATAGAACATGTATCGCACGTGGAAGGTAATCTTATCCGAGCCTCGTGCAGCTGTTGTTTGCCCGTATGCCCCTATCTTGCCAGTTAGATACGCCATAAGAAATACCCAAAATGAGGTAGTTGAAACAATCCAGTTGATACCCTTTTTTCAGAACTTTGAGGTACAAGTCAGATCGATAACCAACCCACGTATATGATCCACCGTCACAATCAGGTATTCGTATCCTGAGCCAAACGTACCGGCTGGAAAACTGAAGCATTCCTATCAACAAAAAACTGGTAAATATGATGGAAAAGTTGACAGGTCAATACATATCAGGGTGCAGTCCTGCGGCAGCTTTCTTTCTCTCTGGTATTTGTTTTTGGCTCTTCAGCAAAATTTGTGGCTATTTCAAGACTATAATTGACTCTCGCAAAGCCGCCAAGCACGCAAAGCATCACTGAATTTATTCAACGAGGCCATTGACCATACGATGAATGCCGTTCTTCATCAGGGATTCACTTTTTTTCTCAACGACAAGGTCGGCCCGGAAGTCACCACCAAACCTGAGCCCAAGGTATTTAATGGGGACGGCAGCCTGCCGCTTAACCTGAAAGCCCCGTTGCCCTAACGGATGCGCAAGGATGGCCTCATAGACTGTTTCCAGCAATCCCGGTCCCGTCTCACGATGAATCTGAACCGCGCTATCGACAATATATTTTCCCATCTCATTTTCTACCATTAGTCGCCTTTCCCTTTGCGTGCTTCGCGTCTTTGCGAGAGTATCAACCTGGCGAATCCAGATCGCGCTGTGTGTTCCGATTATTCACGATAAAGTGATGCGACTAAGGAGCACCGTTTTATGGGGCCCTAGGTGAGTTTTTCTTTCAATAATCTGTTTACTGTTTGGATCATGATCAATATTGAATATATTATTAAACACAAAAACCCAGCTCCGATCACAATAAAAAAAGCAGCAATGCCACCCTGTTCACCGGCATAACCAATAAAGTAGATAAAGAGTGGAATAGATATAACAAGTATAGCCAAACTGAACCATCTGATTATTGTTGTCATGCTTGGAGTTAATCCGCCCCCGGAAATTACTAACCCTATCAGCATTAATGGAGGCGAAATCAATAAAGCATAGCTATCCGCCGTGGAATGCAGCATGCCAAACCAACCTGCCAGAAAAAAACACGTCGATATGGCAATTATTATATTTGTGATTAGTAAAAGTGCTTTCACATGTCACCTGACATTTAGTAGCAGTCTCGTTGGATAGAAGGCAATTTGCCTGAAATGCAGCGTGTTACTCGTCTGCAATCCTCCCAAAAGTGAGGGTCCGGCTATCTGCCTATATCTACATATAATTAGCATTATTTCAATATGATGTTTTGCGGGTTTTGCAAGAGTCTCTTCTCGCCGCATAATCCTGGTGGGATAGACGACTAACCAGATGTGGCTATTAGGGCCTGTTAACACTAATCGGATTGTCACTGCCAGGTGCCATTTTTTACCCAGCAAGGCAGAACGAGCGTGGTGTAGCCCGGCTACATGAGCGAGTGATAACGCCGCTGGGTGAAAAATGGCCCCTGGCCCTTCGGGTTGCGCCTGAAAAAGCCCCACTCGGCGTTGCTCGTCGCTTATTTGGAGCGACCAAACCGCGCTCCTCGCGCCTTGATTGGGGCTTTTTCAGGCACAACAGTGACAATCCGATTAGTGTTAACAGGCCCTAACAGTGTATTTGCGTTGATTCGCGTTCATTTGCGGACAAATTACGCTTAGGATGACTTGGTGGGGGACTGGATTTACTACCTCTCCCATCAAATAGTGGAAGAGCCATTTTTTTATTGCATGTAGAAACTACCCGGCATCATGGGATCAAAGGCGAAGTGATGGTATAGATCACTTTCTGCTTCTGACCATCCGCCGTAATCCAGCGTCTCGCCCTTGGGGAAGTGATCGGCGAAATCGGCGATGAGAAATCGAAGCAAGACGTAATCGTAACCGGGACCGCCTTCACCCAACTCACCGTCGGCGTGCCCCAGAGGGTGATGGATATCGCCATCGGGGAATCCATAGTCGGCGTAGACATAGGGTGGTCTGCCGTACTCAAGGGAAAAGGCGAAAAAGATATCGATGCCATGAATCCCCTCTCCACCGGCGCCGGTATTCAGATCGCCGTCCGAATTGAAGTTGACGCTGATGCCTTGCCCGAGGACTGTCTGCGCCTCGACCTCACCCGATTCGGCCACAGGGTTCGTCGCTGTGGGTATGACACCGGCAAAATCAAAGCGGATATATAGGAATCCCCCCTCAACGCCCATCGAGAGGCCGATCAGGTCCACCGGCGGGTAGTCCACCGGCGTACTGTAGGGTGGCGCGCCACCCGGAGCAATTTCATGGTCACCGGAAGATTCCGCGCTGGCAACGCTATAGACAGCATTGATATCCGTGGGCCAAGGGTCTGAAAATACGACGGAATTGATGGCAGGGCCGCCGCCTGAACTGCTATCGTTATCATCGCCGCCGCAGCCGAGCAATAAAACCGTCCAGAAAACGATTCCCAACAATCTCAAGCCATTGCGCATGACGCCCTCAGCGAATTCGACAATCATGAATATCTGCTCTTCTGTTTATCGGCAGTCAGCAGTAATGCTTGAACAGACGCCATGGCGTCATTGAAAACTTGGGATGTCGGGGTTCGTTCCTCATTTCATAGGGTGGACGCTACCCACCCTACCTATTTGGTTGCCGGGTTAATA
>JAHXHS010000036.1 GCA_025656455.1 Candidatus Thiodiazotropha sp. (ex Epidulcina cf. delphinae)
GGCAATGGCTTCTAACTCTTTTTTGTTCATCTTGCTTATCTCCCATTGAAGAACTAATGATAAGCAGATACACAATCTAATTTACAGTCCCTCAGATTCTGAAAAGGGTCCTGACCTTCCGGTCACTGAACAGAAGCCGCTCGCCACCCCGGACGCGCACCTATTGCAGGTTTGAGATCACCTTCTCCAGCAGTGGATCGTCCGGCAGGGCACAGATCACCGGCATCTCGGCATCCGCCAACACCAAGAGGGTGGGGTGACGCTCCACAAAGGCGTTGGTCATCTCTCGACTGTGTGGATACCCACAAATAATCTCTATCACAGAATCCGGCTCTTCCCCTGATCGAGTGGGCAACAGAAAGTACATGAATAGGCCGCCAATGAACCCTTCTAGCGATGACCGGAATAGCCGGATTTAGTTCTTCCCATTCACTCGATGTGGTGAAGAAACCAGAATCCTATTTTGGGGGGTTTGGGTGGGTGTCTGGCTAACTCCTTGTCTGGCTAACTCCTTCGTTAGGTTTTTTAGTCTACATTATGGGCGACGAGGAACATTGACTTACCAAGAGAAGTAAAGAAATCTTGGTATATCTCCGGGTCATCTACTGCTATCAGGTTGTATTGTGCATTTGCCCGAACAAGCAACTGAGTTTCACCCCTGGGCCGCACTGTCACTGTCATTCGTAACTGATAACCGTCTAGTTTTGTTGCGCTCACTGATCCAAGAATTTCATCTGCTTTATCCACAACGAAACCCAGATCCTGCAATGTTGCAATTACAGTTCGTAGTGTCTTGTTTTTATCCGTGGTGTCAAACGCTCTTGTTTGAATGTTTCTTGTCTGGACTTGACTTTCGTTGGTCTTCAATAACTGACTGCTTGAGGTCGTTTGGCAGCCTGATAAACCCACAAGCGCAGAAGTAGCAACAAAAACTGCAATTTGTTTATAAAGCCTCATATCTTATGCCCCTCCAAGAACACTGCTTTTGAAAGTTTATCGAAAAACTCCTGGTACATTTCTGGTTGATCTAAGCCCTCGATGCGAGTTATTTGTCCTTGCGTATTCCAAACCATCCTTTGAAATGTAACCCTGACAAAGTGTTTTCTGTTGTCATTCTCGTGAGTTGGGCGAACTACAAGCGATACTCTTAGCTTTTGATTCTTGTCAATTGCCATTGCGCCGCCGCCTAGCAGTGCGACGATTACAGCTGCAGCTACTTGCCCCGCTTCCGTTGCATCTCTTTCCTTTGAGCCAACAATAACCCCGAGTTTCGTTTCGCTTTCGTCGATATTAAAGCCCAAATCCTGAATAACACCGGCCGATGCGGACAATATATCTGCTTCCGAAATTCCCTCATATTTTCGCGTTTGCAAGGTTCTTTTTTCTAACGATTCCGGCGTCAGCTTTAAAGCATCCTTTGGTATGGTCTGGCATCCAGTCAGCACAAGCAGCACCATGCTCACTATGACAAATACCCCGTATCTGCGTATTTGACGCGACTTCACAGTATGGCCCTCCTTAGAAACGTGATGTATGGTACGCAAAATCCCGAACCTTCTTGCTCTCATCGAATTTTATTATCACCGTGAGTGTCCGCTGTGATTTAGAACTCGCACCGGAACCTTGGCTATATCCCGGCGCAACCCCCCCTCCTACCGAGCCGCCCCAGCCCAAAATGAGAGCAGAGACGCCACCGTTGCTTGTAGAGTAAGCTGTATCTGTTGCAATCTTGTCGTATATCCACACCTCACGCCGTTGTTCATCAGTAGATACAATGTTCGGCGATCCCAAAACTTGCGCAACTTCAGCGCCACTCATGCCGACCCTGATTTCTCGCTGAACCTTGCCGACGGTCATCCGATCAGTGGAATCATCCTGAACAGCTTCTCTGTGCTGTGCTGCTGTCATGCAGCCAGACAGAAGCGAGGTTGCCATTGCTGCTACAACAATCTTCTTCACGTTTGCTTCTCCTTATACATATGTGTGTGTCTAAAACCTATTGTGCTAAGAAGCGCGAGCAAACTTGAGCACCTTATGCATCTTCTTCACAACCGGACCATTTTTGGAAATCTAGAATATTCCCCATGTGTTGAAGATTAACTACTTGACCTAGTTCTCCCGACCAAAACCCCGCTCTTTCGTCGATATCTCCACTACCGGACCACTCAACAATGCTAATTTTCTTGTTCTCCGCTCTAGCTTTGATAAAGAGCGGGTTTGGGTGGGTGTCCAGGTAAGCTGCTACTTAGCTAAGCTTCACCTTATTCGTTTGGGCCTCTTTGCTAAAATGGAATGTCATAGTCATCTTCCAATACAGGCTCGGCAGTTTCGCCAAAAACTGACAACACACGCTCTGCAATTCTAAAAAGTTGATCATATGTAATCATTTCTATTCTATGCAGGTGAGCGTTGAAGTTTCTTAGTGCAGCTTGGTGGTCTGGAGTGCCATCCCTGCCTACGATTACCCTTGCTCTTATCTTTAGAGTGTCAAATCCATCTTTTGCAAGTATTGAGTCTCTGTTTCTTTCGACTTCTTCAATATACCTCGTCACCTGACCAATGACTGGTGATAACTTTGCTGACGGGTAGTAACTATCGTGTGAAGAATCATGCAAGAATAACGGCTCTTGAAATGCGGTCTTGATCTCGACTATTTCAAGGTAATCATCAACTGTTTTTCTAAGCATATAGTCAAGGCGATCATCACGAGTCCATATCTTCCTAGGCAATAGCTCACTGTATTCACTTCCAAACATCCACGGATTGACTTCTAGGTGCTTCTGAAATTTACCCTCGGGTGTTGATGGATCATTGACTAGATTCTTAAGCTTGTTTAGCGATCCAGTGTATTCCACCATCCTTGAAGCGGCTGCGATATGGTTTAGCGTAGTCTCATTACTTCCTTTAAATACCGTTACAAAGTCTGCAAACGAGGAACTGTTTTCATCAATACGCTCCAAGATATGTTTTGCCAAATGAATTTTGTCGGTATCTGCAACATTTGGAATAAGATCAATTAGGGTTTCCAGATTCGCATAATCTTTGCCACTAATTACATGAAGCTCCCCGGTTTTGTCAGAAAGCTCGTTTTCATAGGCTGCTCGTAGGAGCTTATAAAGCCTATCAATTTCATCCGGCTCTTTGCCTTCTAATCGCACCGACTTATCAGGCTTGGCAGACCATCCTTCTCTTGTCTTATCAATATGATCAATCTTAAGAGAATAGTGATGAAACTCCCCGTTTTTAGGATTTATTACTTCCAACATCGTAGCGATTTTAAATGCACGCGGCCCCTCTTTAAGAACGACTTGGGTAATGGTGCGGACATTAGGATTCGAGTACGTTTTCTTTATGCGTACTTTAACGTCATCTAAAGAAGTGTCTGGTGGCAACATTCGGTTCTTCTTTCTTTACCCTAACGAGACTGTAGAAAAACCTCAAAAATAGTGATTTTCAAGATTCTTTCGAAAATTGCCATTTTCTTTGGTAACTCATTAAATTGGCTCCACAATTAATATCAGCCGATATGCACCTGAAAATCATTGTCTGGTATGTGTTTAGGCATATTCACTGTCTTACTGCTTTAAATTTTTCATTTTATAAATTTTGAGGTTTTTCTACAGCCTCAACGCCAAGCTAAGCGCGTTTTTCAGCGTCCACTTGAGATTTTTGTTAGGTGCCTTTTATATACCCAAAATGACGCCCATCCACCACAAAGAGCAGACAAAGGTGCAATTATTATAAATATGTCAATAAGTTTGTCTGATTGACTAGGTGTATAGCCCACCTGAGCAATTTGATATTTTGATACCAATGAAAAAATAACAAAGCATAAAAGCCCTGAAGCTATAGCTCCCAAAATAGGAACTAGAACTTTCATAGGACCTCCCAGAACCATATTTCTTTAGATTTAGAATGATCGGAGCCAAGACCAAATGAGCCTATCCGTAGGTACATTTGTATAATAGATCGTGGATGTGCTAAGCGGAAGCCATTCCATAAGTCGATATGGTCTCCACTGCGGTTTCTAAATGGTTCCATTTTTCCATTAATGGTTCTTTGCCAGTAGTCTTTGAAAAAAACAATACCCTTTTTCCCATTTAGAACACTTTTAAATTCGGATGGTTCTACTTTAACGACTTTCTTGATTCCTAATATTGGAAAATTTTTTAAACCATTAGCCAGTTCCTCTGCAGCTAACGTGTGACCATTAGACTTTTCATGGTGCCAGCAATGGCGAACACCTGGCAAAGAGCTTGTTTTTACCCCGCACGCAGCAAGCGTGGTTCCAACTCGAATAGCACATTGATCCGAGAAGTTCGGCTTCCCCTTTGTTCTACAAGGATTATCATCCCCTGTAACTTGTGGATGAGATTTCCATAAGTTTTTGAAAGTGACCATTCTATCTCCTTGTCAATTAGTTTGTTTTGCACCTAAAGCCCTAAATCACCGGAAGGACAACATGGACATCACCCACCCATAATGTCTACTACAAGGCCCTATTTTGCTGTGTGTCCGGCTAAGCTTCTAAGTCAAGTAAACACTTCAAAATCACAATAGCCATCCGCCCTCATAGACACATACCCGCTATGCGCAACAATCAAATGATCAATAACCGGAACGTCCATTACCTTACCTGCGTCGATCACTTTCTCGGTAAAATTTATATCCGCATTTGATGGCTTGAGATTCCCGCTTGGGTGGTTATGCGCGAGTACTATCTTTGTTGCACCAAGCATCAATGCATTTCGAAATATTATTTTAATGTCAGCAGGACCAGACGTTTGGGTTCCCGATGCAACCACTTTAAACCCAACGACTTCATTCGACACATTCAAAACAAGTATGATCATGTGTTCTTGGTCATCGTCAAGTTGGCGATAAAGTGATTTCAGGATTTCGTAAACTTCATCTGGGCTTTCTGCTTTTGGTCTGTCATCGTCACTTGGATCAGCGATATAATCAGGATAGAGTTTTATCTGAACTGTTTTCAGTCTCTTGATATATACAGAGTCAATGCTGTTGAAGTTTTTCATGTTTTTTCAATCTTTAGGTTGCTTCAAACCATTTTTGAATATCTTGCATAACAGTTAAGCACTTATCCACCGTGCGCAGCATGGCGGCTAAATGCCCGTTGGACCAGGTCGCCCATCAGCGCCTGATAACGCTTATTTAATAAGAAATTGGGCTCTTCAGGAAAATTCGTGGGCAAACTTCCCTGATCCCGTCATTTCGGCGGATGCCGGAATCCAGATGCTCCGTGATTATCGACCGTTTGTCATGCAAAAAAAACCTTCTCATTAGATTAGCTCCGGATACAAATCCCGCCAGCGTGGGTTCAGCACTTCAATCGTCTTTTCCTTCCATTTCGTTTGCTGGCTAATAGGTACACGCACGGCTGTCGTTCCATACCCCGCCTCCCTGCCATATTCTCTGGATTCCGGCATTCGCCGGAATGACGTAGTCACACGATATCAATGGGTCTGTTACTCAGGCGGCGTCCTGTATTCAGAACTGGCCCTCGAAAAAAATGCGCCTAATAAACCCAGTATTATGAATATATTTCAATAGGTTAGTGGCATTTATCATTCAAGGATACCCACGAATTTATCTAACCAAGCAGAAATTATTTTCGGCAGATCTGCAGAGACAGGGACAACCAAGCCTCTCACCACCGGATGATGGCGCTTGATTTGCCGGCCTGGGGCGCATGAGGGTGACTCCATGGCCCATTTTGGCCTCCCTATCGCTTTGAATGGGCTCAATAATAGCGGTTTTTTTACCTTCATGTCGAGCACGCCCCTCGGATCGAAGGCTAACATGGCACCCACGTTAGGATACGGTGAGGGACGAACCGCATCATTCCATCACCGCCCATAATTGATGCGGTTCGCAAGGCTCACCACATCCTACGTATAACTTTACCGCACGTTACGAGTTGGGTAACCCGCCCATGCCTGGCGCCGGTTTTTAGCGCTGTGATTCGGCCAAGTCCGTCAAACGACTACTCCACCGTCACCGACTTGGCCAAATTCCTCGGCTGATCCACATCCGTCCCCTTCAGCACGGCCACATGATAGGCCAGCAACTGCAGCGGGATTGTGTAGACAATCGGCGCGGTCGAGGGGTAGATGTCTGACAGGGTCAGATTCTGAAAATGATCCAGATCGATCTTGACCTTCTGGTCGCTGAACAGGAACAGCTCGCCGCCCCGGGCGCGCACCTCCTGCAGATTGGAAATCACCTTCTCCAGCAGTGGATCATCCGGCAGGGCGCAGATCACCGGCATCTCGGCATCCACCAACGCCAGGGGGCCGTGCTTCAGCTCGCCCGCGGGGTAGGCTTCGGCATGGATATAGGAGATCTCTTTGAGTTTCAGCGCACCTTCCATGGCGATCGGGTAGAAACTGCCCCTGCCGAGAAACAGGGCGTGATGACGTTCGGCAAAGGCGTTGGCCATCTCCTGAATGGCGTCGCTCAATTTGAGGATCACCTCCACCTGGCGGGGTAGCGCATGCAGCTCCTCCACCAGCTCTCGTTCTCGCTCTGGGGTCATCCCGCGACGCTTGGCCAAGGCCAGGGTCAGCAGCCTCAGCGCAACCAGTTGGGTTGTGAAGGCCTTGGTCGAGGCGACACCGATCTCCGGTCCGGCGCGGGTCATCAAGGCGACGGCGGACTCTCGCACCAGGGAACTCTCGGGTACGTTACAGATCGTCAGGCTGCCCAAGTACCCCTGGGCGGCGGCTCCTCGCAGGGCGGCCAGGGTATCCGCTGTTTCACCCGATTGGGAGATGGTCACGAACAGGGTATGGTCCGGGACCACCACCTCTCGGTAGCGGAACTCGCTCGCCACTTCGACACTGCAGTGAATACCGATCTCTTCCAGCCAGTAACGTGCGACCAGACCCGCATGAAAGCTGGTGCCACAGGCGATGATGTGGACGTTTCGGGTCTTATCCAGCAGTTTTTTCGCTTCGAAGCCAAAGGAGTCCTCGAGCAGCCTGCCCTTGTGGATTCGTCCCTCCAGGGTCTCTGCGATCACCGCCGGCTGCTCGAAGATCTCTTTCAGCATATAGTGGCGATAGGGACCCTTTTCCGCTTTTGAGGCCGATAGTTGAGAGGTGCGCACGTCACGCGCTATCTGCTTGTCATCGCTATCGAAGATACGCACTTCTTCCCTGGAGAGATGGGCAAGATCGCCCTCTTCTAGGAAAATAAAACGCTGGGTCACCGGCAACAGGGCAAACACGTCCGAGGCGATAAAATTCTCTCCCACGCCGAGACCGATCACCAACGGGCTGCCCGCCCTGATGACAATCATCTGATCGGGATCGTCCGGACTGACCACGGCCAGGGCATAAGCGCCGACGAGTTTCTCGGATGCCCGTCGTATCGCATGCAATAGATCGGATTCTGTCTGTAGAATATCGGCCAGCAGGTGAGCGATGACCTCTGTGTCCGTTTCGGAGCTAAAGACGTACCCCTTCCCACTCAGCTCCTCACGCAGGCTGGCATAATTTTCGATAATCCCGTTATGCACAATCGCCACCCGCTCACCGCTCATGTGAGGATGGGCGTTTCGCTCCGCGGGCATGCCATGGGTCGCCCAGCGGGTATGGGCGATGCCCAGGTTACTGGATAGGGCAGCCCCGTCGATCAGATGTTTCAGCGTCGCCACCTTGCCGACAGAGCGGATGCGCTGGATATGCCGCTCTCCATCCAGCACGGCTACGCCGGCAGAGTCGTAACCCCGATACTCCAGGCGCTTCAGGCCCTCCATCAGGACCGGCACGATATCGCGCTGCGCTATTCCACCGACAATGCCGCACATAGCTTGTATACCTCGTCATCGTTACTGTTTTGGTTTTTTTACAGGCCGCTGCCAACCCTCGACGCTAACCTGCTTTGAACGGCTGAGGGTCAATTGCTCTGCAGGAGCATCTTTGATAATCGTAGACCCGGCGCCGATGGTTGCGCCTGCGCCAACTTCCACCGGCGCAACCAGCTGGGTATCGGAGCCGATGAAGGCCCTGTCGCCGATAATCGTACGGTACTTGTTCGCGCCATCGTAATTACAGGTGATGGTGCCTGCCCCGATATTGACATGCTCGCCGATGGCGCTGTCGCCAATGTAGCTCAAGTGGTTGATTTTGCTGCCATTGGCTACCTGGCTCTTCTTGATCTCAACGTAGTTCCCGATATGAACCCGATCGGCAATCCTGGTCTCCGGCCTGATACGGGCGAATGGGCCTATGCGGCACTCGCTGCCTATCTCGGCCTCTTCCACCACACTATTGGCAAACACCTGTGTCTCCTGACCGACAGTACAGTTCTTTAATAGAACATTGGGGCCGATCGATACGCCATCCGCAAGACTGACCTCCCCCTCCACAATGACATTACAATCAATGAAGACATCCCTGCCCGTTGTCAGCCGGCCACGAATATCGAGTCTTGCGGGATCTGTCAGCGTAGCGCCTGACTGCATCAACAGGTCGGCCTGTCTGCGCTGATAATAGCGCTCCAGATGGGCCAGTTGTTTACGATCGTTGACACCCATCACCTCCTCTTCGGCATTCGGATGCACGGCCTGGATGTTGACGCCGTCTGCAACGGCAAGGGCGATGATATCGGTCAGGTAGTACTCTTTCTGGGCATTGTTGTTATCCACCCGCGAAAGCCAACCTTCGAGCCGGGCGCGGTTGACCGCCATGATCCCGGTGTTGATCTCCGAGATCTCCAGTTCACGCTCACTGGCATCCTTCTGCTCCACGATGCGGCTGATTCGATCACTGCGGTCACGCACAATCCGTCCATATCCGCTGGGATCCGGCAGATCCACGGTCAGAAGCGCCAGGTCGCTGGCGTGCAGGCAGCTCAGCAGGCTGACCAGGGTCGAACCGCTGATCAGAGGTACATCGCCATAGAGAATCAGCACCTGGTCGACTTTCTGCAAAAAGGGCAGCGCCTGTATCACCGCATGGCCTGTCCCCAGGCGTTCCCGTTGTTCGACCCAATCCAGGTCCCCGGCGGCCAGTTCCGACAATACCCGCTCGCCGCCGTGGCCATAGACAATGGTGATTTCGTCCGGACTGATCGAGCGTGCGGTATCGATGACATGGGAGAGCAGTGGCTTGCCCGCCAGTGGATGTAACACCTTCGGTAGCCTGGAACGCATGCGTGTCCCTTCACCCGCAGCCAAAATCAGAGCGCCAAGATGCATCTGTCAACCCCTTCAATGTTTTGCATGGGCATAGTTTGACACGAAGATATCACGAGATCACTCAGCAGGGCACATTGCCGCTCAGGGTTTAAACTAAGGAGTAAGGTGAACAGTGAACCAATCCGTTTAAGAATTCGCTCTTTAACCCGGATGTTTCACCCGGGAACGTGATGATCGTGCCGATCTCGTCGTTCAGGGGCGGATTTGCGATTGAGTCAATAGCCTAAGCTATTGATGATTGAGGAAATACCGTCCCTGAGCGACGAGATCGGTGCGAGGGCGCGTTCAGCGTTGCCGGGTAACACTTTGCACTTTGCTAATATTCCAGACGTTACATGCTAAATCAAAAGGTTAATTCACAATATCAGCGGCCGGGTGAAATATCCGGGTTAATCAGGACTAATTGAGGGTATGCGACTGTCCAGGCATATCCGTCTGCATCGCAGCATCTTCCTTGGTGGCATCCCTGACTTCGAGAATCCTGACCTTGACCATCAGCGTCTTTCCGGCAAGTGGATGGTTGCCGTCTACGGTCAATTTCCCATTCTCGATCTTGGTGACGAAGAAGCTTTTCACCTCGCCATCGTCGTTCTGCATCTGCACCTCAGCGCCGAGCTGGCGAAACTGGGGTGGCACGTTGTCGATGTCATCGGTGAAGGTCAGGGTGGGGTCATGTTCGCCGAATCCCTCTTCGGGCGTGAGGGTAAGCATGACTTCATCCCCCTGCCGCTTGCCGGCCACGGCGCGATCCATGCCGCCGATCAACTCGGTTTCGCCGCCATGAATATAGCTTACCGGGAGATCGCTTTGCTCCAGCACATGCCCTTCCGGGTCTGAGATCGAGTAGGTAAGCGAGACGAATTTTCCGTGCTTGATGATTTCTTCAGACATGGCCTGGAGGATCCTGGGCCTGACCGTTCAGGCCCGGAGTGGATGAGTATAATCAGGGTCTGTTAGCCGGCCCTAAGAGCGCTTGCCCTTGCGGATTCTCTCGATGGCGCGCAGCTGCGCCACCGCTTCGGCAAGTTCAGCCTGCGCCTTGGCGTATTCGAACTCAGCGCTACGGTCCGCCATGGCGTCTTCGGCGCGCCGCTTGGCCTCTTGGGCCGCCGCCTCATCGAGATCGGCGGCGCGAATAGCGGTATCCGCCAGCACCGTCACGAGATGGGGCTGAACCTCGAGGATGCCGCCCGAGACATAGAAGTGCTGCATCTGCGCACCGCCGCCGGTATCGACCCGCACCTCACCGGGCTTCAACTGGGTCACCAGCGGGGTGTGGCGGGGTGCGACACCCACCTCGCCCATAACCGCCGGGGCATAGACCATCTCAGCCATGCCGCTGAAGATCTCTCCCTCGGCGCTGACGATGTCCACATGGATTGTCATGGCCATCTTATAACTCCCGGACGATTAGCCCTTGCCGCCACGCTCGGCGGCCTCTTCGATGCTGCCGACCATGTAGAAGGCCTGCTCAGGCAGGTGATCGTACTCACCTTCGACGATCGCCTTGAAACCGGCGATGGTGTCTTTCAGCGAGACATACTTACCCGGAGAACCGGTAAACACCTCAGCCACGAAGAAGGGCTGGGAGAGGAACTTCTGGATCTTACGCGCCCGTTGCACTACCAGCTTATCCTCTTCCGACAATTCATCCATACCGAGGATGGCGATGATGTCTTTCAACTCCTTATAGCGTTGCAGCGTGCCTTGCACGTTACGCGCCACGCTATAGTGTTCCTGGCCCACGACGTTGGGATCGAGGATACGCGAGGTTGAGTCGAGCGGATCAACCGCCGGATAGATACCCAGCTCCGCGATCTGACGGGACAGCACCAGGGTCGCGTCAAGGTGAGCGAAGGTGGTCGCGGGCGATGGGTCGGTCAAGTCGTCGGCCGGTACGTAGACCGCCTGGAAGGAGGTGATGGAGCCCGTCTTGGTGGAGGTGATACGCTCCTGCAGGACGCCCATCTCCTCGGCCAGGGTCGGCTGGTAACCCACTGCGGAAGGCATCCGCCCCAGCAGCGCCGAGACCTCGGTGCCGGCAAGGGTGTAGCGGTAGATATTGTCCACGAACATCAGCACGTCACGGCCTTCGTCACGGAAGTTCTCGGCAATGGTCAGACCGGTCAGCGCCACGCGCAGACGGTTGCCCGGAGGCTCGTTCATCTGGCCGTAGACCAGGGCCACTTTGTCGAGAACGCCGCCCTCCTGCATCTCGTGGTAGAAATCGTTACCCTCACGGGTGCGTTCACCGACACCGGCAAACACGGAGAAGCCCGAATGCTCCACGGCGATGTTACGGATCAGCTCCATCAAGGTCACGGTCTTGCCCACGCCGGCGCCACCGAACAAGCCGATCTTACCGCCCTTGACGATCGGCATGATCAGGTCGATTACCTTGATGCCGGTCTCCAGAATCTCGGTGGTTGCGGCCTGATCTTCCAGCTTGGGAGCCTCTCGGTGGATCGGCATCAACTTGTCGTACTTGACTTCCCCGGCCTCATCAACCGGATTGCCGAGCACGTCCATAATGCGACCCAGCGTGCCCTGCCCGACAGGGATGCTGATCGGCGAACCCTGGGACTCCACCGACACACCGCGTTTCAGGCCGTCGGTCGATCCCATGGCGATGGTTCTCGCCACACCGTCACCCAGCTGTTGCTGGACTTCCAGGGTGAGATTCGCCTCGTCGATCTTGAGCGCCTCGTAGACCTTCGGCATCTCGCCGCGGGGAAACTGAACGTCTACCACGGCACCGATGATTTCAACCACTTTGCCCGAACTCATTTCTGGTTCCTCTTGCCGCTCCAGGCGACTCTCAAAAGATAAAAAACTAAATCTGTTACCCTGTGTCCGATATCAGACAGCGGCTGCACCACCGACGATCTCCGAAATCTCCTGGGTGATCGCGGCCTGGCGCGCCTTATTGTAGATCAGCTGCAATTCGTCAATCAGCTCACCGGCGTTGTCCGAGGCTGCCTTCATGGCCACCATCCGTGCCGACTGCTCGCAAGCGCCGTTTTCCACCACCGCCTGGTAGACCAGAGACTCCACGTATCTGCCTAGCAGGTTGTCCAACACCTCTTTCGAGTCCGGCTCGTAGATATAGTCCCAGTGATGCTTCAGTTCCTCTTCCATGGTCGGCGGAATAGGCACAAGCTGCTCAAAGGTCGGACTCTGCGTCATGGTGTTGACGAAGTTGTTGTAGGCGATATAGATACGGTCGATCTTGCCATCGGCATAGGCATCCAACATCACCTTGACGGTGCCGATCAGATCTTCGATATGCGGCATGTCGCCCAAGTGGGTAGCCTGACTGACAATGTTGCCGCCAAAGCGCCCAAAAAAACCGAGCGCCTTGTTTCCGATGGTGCAAAAATCCACCTCGTTGCCGGCATCGCGATGCGCTTTCAACTCTTTAAACAGCCTGCGGAACAGGTTGTTGTTCAGCCCACCGCAAAGACCACGGTCGGAGGAGACGATTATGTAACCGATGCGCTTGACTTCACGCTCGATCATGAAAGTATGCTTATACTCCGGATGCGCGTGGAACAGATGGCCGATAACGTTACGCATCTTATCCGCATAGGGCCGCGTAGCGGCCATGCGGCTCTGCGCCTTACGCATCTTAGAGGCAGCCACCATCTCCATCGCCTTGGTGATCTTGCTGGTGTTCTTGATGCTGCCGATCTGTGTCCGGATCTCTTTTGCACCCGCCATAGCTCTGAACCTTAATCTAATGGATACGTGATTGGCTTACCAGGTATGGTTGGCCTTGAAGTCCTTCAGAGCATCGTGCAGGGCCTGCTCGAACTCAGCATTGTAGTCGCCGGTTTCGTTGATCTTGTCCATCAACGCCTTCTGGCTGCTCTTCATATAGCCTTGTAATGAGGCCTCGAAGTCGACCACTTTAGTGACTTCGACATCATCCAGGTAGCCTTCATTGGCGGCAAACAGGGAGACCCCCATACCCGCAATCGACAGCGGCGAGTATTGCGCCTGTTTCATCAACTCCGTCACCCGCTCGCCGCGCTCAAGCTGCTTGCGGGTCGCCTCATCCAGATCGGAAGCGAACTGGGAGAAGGCCGCCAATTCACGATACTGGGCCAGGGCCAGACGTACACCGCCGCCAAGCTTCTTGATAATCTTGGTCTGCGCGGCGCCGCCGACGCGGGAGACAGACAGGCCGGCGTTGATGGCCGGACGGATACCGGCGTTGAACAGATCCGCCTCGAGGAAGATCTGCCCATCGGTAATCGAGATCACGTTGGTCGGTACGAAGGCCGAAACGTCACCGGCCTGGGTCTCGATGATCGGTAGTGCGGTAAGCGATCCGGTTTTACCCTTGACCTTGCCGCCGGTTGCCTTCTCCACGTAGTCGGTATTGACCCGTGCGGCACGTTCCAGCAAACGGGAGTGGAGATAGAAGACATCACCCGGATAGGCCTCACGACCCGGTGGACGACGCAACAGCAAGGAAACCTGACGATAGGCCCAGGCCTGCTTGGTCAGATCATCGTAGATAATCAGTGCATCTTCGCCCTTGTCGCGGAAGTACTCGCCCATGGTGCAGCCGGAGTAGGGGGCGATGAACTGCATGGCGGCGGAGTAGGCGGCCGGAGCGGCGACGATGATGGTGTGCTCCATGGCGCCGTGCTCTTCCAGTTTCCTCGCCACCTGAGCGATAGTCGAGTTCTTCTGGCCTACAGCGACGTAGATACACTTGATGCCGGTGCCCTTCTGGCTGATGATCGCATCGATGGCAACGGCGGACTTACCCGTCTGACGATCGCCGATGATCAACTCACGCTGGCCACGGCCGATCGGCACCATGGCATCAATGGACTTGATACCTGTCTGCACGGGCTGGTCAACCGATTTACGTTCGATAACCCCCGGCGCCACTTTTTCAATCGGCGAGGTCGCCTCAGGAACGATGTCGCCCTTGCCGTCCAGCGGGTTACCCAGTGAATCGACCACCCGGCCGAGCATGCTTTCACCCACCGGCACCTCCAGCACGCGGCCGGTGCACTTCACTGCATCGCCTTCACTCAGATGCTTGTAGTCGCCAAGCACCACGGCGCCGACTGAATCGCGCTCCAGGTTGAGCGCCAGCCCGAAGGTATTCCCCGGGAACTCCAGCATTTCGTAGGACATGGCGTCCTCAAGGCCGTGAATGCGGGCTATGCCGTCAGTCAGGCTGATAATCGTACCCTCGTTACGGGCTTCGGTCTTTAGATCGAATTTCTCGATCTTGCTTTTGATCAGTTCGCTGATCTCGGATGGATTGAGTTGCATGATGGCTTCTCGCTTAGATTCCCAATTCGTTCGCCAGTTGCTGCAGTTTTCCACGGACGGAGCCGTCGATTACCATGTCGCCGGCACGGATGTGAACACCGCCGATCAATTCGGGGTCCTTTTCACTGGTGATGGTGATATCCCGTCCCAACTTGGCCTTTAGTGCGTCAGCAATGATTTTTTCCTGCGCCGGCTTGAGTGCATAGGCAGACGTGACCCGCACCTTCATGACCCGCTCTTTATCTGCCTTGAGCTGCTCGAACAGCGTCTTGATTTCAGGCAGCAGACTGAGGCGGCCATTCTGAATCAGCAGTTTGATCAGATTGCCACCCTCATCGGTGATCCGCCCGCCGGCGATTTCGAGCATCAGCGCCATGAGCGCGCCCTGATCGATCAGCGGGTTACCCACAATGGGGCGCATGGCCTGATCCTCGACCACTGACGATAGAAACGTCAGCATATCGAACCAGGGATCGAGACTGCCGGTCTCATCGCCACGCGCAAACACTGCTTCGGCGTAGGGTCGGGCAATTGTGCTAGCTTCACCTGCCATAGTTCTACCCTAGATCTCTTTAGCCAAGGCCGAGACTATGTCCTGGTGGGCATTGGCGCCGATCTCCTTCCTGAGGATCTTTTCGGCGCCGGCCACGGCCAGCTGACCGATCTTCTCGCGCAGCTGTTCACGGGCGCGATTGGCCTCTTGCTCGATCTCCGCCTGTGCGGCGGAGAGGATACGCTCGCCTTCCGTGCGCGCCGTGCCCTTGGATTCATCGACGATTTCAGCCCCGCGTTTCTGCGCCTGAGCCACAATCTCAGCCGCCTGCGCCTTGGCTTCGTGTAATACGTCTTTGGCCCGCTCCTTGGCGAGCTCCTGCTCGTGCTGTCCGCGCTCGGCAGCCGCCAGCCCGTCGGCAATCTCTTTTTTGCGGGTCTCCAGCGCACCCATGATCGGGGTCCAGACATACTTCATCGTGAACCACACGAATACCGCAAATGAGAGCAGCTGACCTATAAGAGTCAGATTGATGTTCATCCCGGAATTACCTCTCGTTGGACGAGATGATAGAGAGTTCGCTCAATGGCCTGAATCAGGCGACAGCGAACAGTACGTACATAGCCAGACCCACGGCGATCATGGGCACGGCGTCGACCAGACCCATCACGATGAAGAACTGGGTGCGCAGCATGGGGATGAGTTCAGGTTGACGAGCGGCGCCTTCGAGAAAGCGGCCACCCAGTACGCCGATGCCTACCGCAGCACCCAAGGCCCCCAGGCCCATCATGATCGCGCCGGCAATGTACAGCAGTGCTTGTTCCATTATTGGTCTCCCGTTTAATGAACTAGATAGTAGTGAAAATGTAATCAGTGTTCATGGTGCGCCATATCCAGATAGACAATGGTCAGGGTCATGAAAATGAACGCCTGTAAAGTGATAATCAGGATATGGAAGATCGCCCAACCCAGCTGAAGCACGCCACCGAACAATCCGAGCACAAGGCCGGCGTTGTACATGATGGCGATCAGAATAAAGATCATTTCGCCGGCGTACATGTTACCGAACAGACGCAAGGCGAGAGAGATGGGTTTGGCGGCCAAGCTGACGAATTCCAATATGAAATTGATTGGAATGAAAAGGAGATTGACCACGGGATTCTTAGAGGAGAAGGGCTGTAGGGTCAGCTCGCCGACAAAGCCGCCCACGCCTTTGATCTTGATGCTGTAGAAGAGCACCAGCAGAAACACGCCGATGGCCATGCCGAAGGTGGCGTTGGGATCGGTGGAGGGCACGACCTTCATGAAATGGATACCCAACAATCCGCTGATCAAGGGGATCGCGTCCACGGGAACCAGATCCATCAGGTTCTGCAGGAAGATCCACACGAAAATGGTCAGCGCGAGCGGCGCGACGAGCGCGTTGCGTGCGGAAAAGGAGCCACGCACGCTGGTATCGATGAATTCCACGATCCATTCGACAAAATTCTGCAATCCACCGGGCACGCTGCTGGTAGCGGCCTTGGCCGACTTGCTGAAAAAATAGAGGAACAGCACTCCCAGCAGCAGGGACCAAAACATCGTGTCCACATGGATGGCCCAAAAGCCCATCTCTTTGGCCTCTGCGGCGCTGTGCGCCATGCCCCAGCCGCCATCCGCGTGTTTGCCGAATGTCAGATTGGTCAGATGGTGTTTGATGTACTCACCGGAGGTAAGGGTCTCGCCGGACATGTTTCCTAAAACCTTAATGACTTCTGTCTATCTTGAAAAACCAACACGATGAGCGGGACCGCCACCTGCACACACAGATAACCACCCAACAGCGCACCGATACTCAATGGACTGATGGTAACAATTGCCATCGTAAACATCAGCCCCGTCAATACCAGCTTCTGGATTTCGGCGCCGAGCATGCGACTGGCGATCTTTCCCGGATCCTGAGCGCGGTAATGCACGAAGGATCTGAGGGCAAAAAAACCATTCGCCAACGCTGCTATCAGACCACCGATCAATCCCGACCATGCAGCTGTCTTACCCAACACCAAGAGCACCAAGCCGATGCCAACCGCCGCCCCAGCCTGGAGCGCTACGATGGTGCGTATCTGGTTGTTTCCGGTAAGCTGCATGCCGGTTTTCCGGTCCCCCTTTGAGAGCCTCACCAGCAAAGTCGGGGGAGTATAAGGGGTCCGGCCTATAAGGTCAAAGGATAGATGCATAAATTTTTTCGAGAAGGGCATATCTAGTACTCCGACAGCGTGAAAGCCACTCAGCGCGAGCCATTGGGCCGTCGCAGCAGATCAGGGGTGTGAGAAGTGCGCTGTGCCTTGACTTGAGGCATTGATGAGCCTCTGATAGCTACCATTCAGGTGTAATGCCACTCGCTGGTAAACAGCCAGAACAAGGTATTCCGCTGACTCGGCTCAGAAAATACTTAAAACGATCATCAATACAAGCGCCCAGCATATCCCCTGATTTTGGGATATGGGACGATGTGAAAGGCTGATTCAGTCGTCGGCTTCTTAAACCGAAGAGAATCGGGCTAATCGACGCTGTCGTGAAATGCTCTGTCTATTTAGGATGGCAATGAAGACACAACTGGGAACCATCGATTGTTTTTCGGAGCAGCTTCGTATTCGCGGGCTGACCGTTGTGAACATCATGACAGGAAGGGCACTCGACCTTGCCGTTATAGAATGTGAGTTCTTTTCCAGGCCTTGCTGAAAGATTGAGGGGATCATGACAGTTGAAGCAATCTGAGCCACTTCTTTGCGTCTGATGGATCCACTGAATGCCGACGGGATGGTCGTCTCTCAGGTCTGTCCCCAAGTTCGCCCGCGGGTCGATAAACGTCGTCCCTCCTGTCGTGCTCCCACCATACGAGTCAAGTGCGATCGTGCCGTCATGGCAGGAGAGGCACAGCCGCGAATAACTCCCCGGACCCGGCTGCTCCGCCGTCACATCCATAGTTGGGCTGTTGTAAACCGTGTAAACCGCCGTAGAGATCGTGTGGTTCCACAGCGGGGCATCCGCGGTTGCGTCTGTATTATGCGGCACGTGACAAACATTGCAGATCTCGCCGCCGGTCAAGCCGCTGGCTGACAGGTCGTGAACGCTTCCCTGGATCGCGGCTACCGCCGGAAACGTGAGCGTGAATAAAACACTTACAGCCACTGTTCTGCACACTACCATCCTTGGAGATATGATGAACGATCGCAAAAAACCCATAGATACACCTTCGCGCTAGTACTTAAAATTCCTGTCAGGCCTGTACGTTATAATTCGTCCCGGCAACTAACAAATAGGCGTCCCTGCCCGGCCAACTCCCTGGCCAGCATCCATGACTGATACTCCGGATACCCGCTTCCATTCGGCCCACACCTATTCCATTAACTTAGTGCGCGCGTAAACCACAAGACGTTGCTGTGTCTATACAACCTCCTCGCATCCTTCGAGATTTTTATTAAGGGCGTCTGTAAGACGCCCAATCATCCTTCATCCCAATCGCCCGCACAGAAAACCTCATTAATGGGGTCCATACGAACTCTCATCCACATTCAACTGACTTGATGAGTGTACGACAAGCCGCTCGATGCCAGATGCACCTTAATAATCCTCCTGCAGCTTGTGTCCCTGACTGATTGTCGATTGGCCACCGGTGCTCGATCGTTGTAGATCCGCTATGAAACTCGTCTCGAAAACCGGACAAGACCAATTATAGGAAATACTTATATACCCATTGAAATCATATTTCCTAAGACCTAGTAAGGTTTTTTGGGAAAAAATAGTCAAATTATCTTATTTTATGTGGCATAAAATAATTTTATGAGTGAGTGGTTTTTATATTGTCTACAACCCTGATAGCGGTACGGTATCTAGCTGTTTTTTCGTCCGATTTTTTCTTACTCATGAACTCGATCAGAAACCCGACTCGACCGATGACCATGATTGTATCTGGGAATTAAAAGCGGCATTGGACCCTCCGAACCAAGGCCCGTCAGTAGCCGGTTCCAGTATGCCGGGATGTTTCACCCAGCCTGTTACCAGTATCGGCGATTGGGTGAGACGCCCGGGCCGCCGCGCGGTCCTGGCGGATTCTCCCAATTGGTGCCGGGACCGCCTCTTGGGCCGGGGGGATTATTATCCCGATCATAGCGATAGTTGCGGTAGGGTCGGCCGTAATACCACCCCTTTCCCGGACCTCCGACAGGACCGGGAGGATTATAACGGTAAGACTTGCGTCTGTCGGGTGATGCCCCCGGGCCACCCTCAGGACCGGGAGGATTCTCCCAGTTGGTCCCTGGACCGCCCTTTGGGCCAGGTGGGTTGTCGTCACGATCAATCGCCGCCGCGGTTCCGCTTAAGAGAGCGAGCACTGAAACCGCCATGAGAATTTTGCCTCCCATTGCCACTATCCATCTCCTTTATTTGATATGATCAAGTATCCCTTCCAACTCATCCAGACTGTTGTAACCGATGACCAGCTTTCCCTTTCCCTTCGCTCCTTGTTGAAGATCGACCTTTGCTCCCAATTTCTCCGATAGGTCGGTGACCAGACGACGAATGTCCGGGTCCATTGCCGGGGCAGGGGGGGTGCTCTTGGGCATGTCGGCCTCATGCTGCAGTCTTCTGACCAGTCGCTCGGTTTCGCGCACCGAGAGCCCTTGGGCTACCACCTGGTTTGCCGCCTGGGTCTGGGTCTCGCCTTTCAGGCCCAACAGGGAGCGTGCATGCCCCATCTCAAGACGCCCGCTCTCCACCAAACCCTTGACCTCTTCGTTGAGCTCCAGCAGGCGTAGCAGATTGGTCACGGTGGTGCGTGACTTGCCGACGGCCTTAGCCACTTCCTGGTGGGTCAAACCGAACTCCAGCAACAGCCGGCTCAGGGCATTCGCCTCTTCCAGGGGATTGAGGTCCTCTCGCTGAATGTTTTCGATCAGCCCAATCGCCATCGCGGCCTCTTCGGTGACCTCTTTGACCACCACCGGGATCTCGTCCAATCCGGCCTGCTGCGCGGCGCGCCAGCGGCGTTCGCCGGCGATCAGTTCGTAACGGTCGTTCTCCACCGGACGCACGACCACCGGTTGGATCACCCCTTGAGCGGCGATGGAATCGGCCAACTCCCGCAGACTGTCGGCGTTGAACTCTCGTCTCGGCTGATAGCGACCGCGCTGAATCAGATCCACCGGCAACCGGCTCAGGTTGTCGCGAACGGGGGGGGCTGCGCCTCGCGCTTCGGTCTCGTGTTGGATGCCGCCAAGCAGGGCATCGAGCCCGCGACCCAGTCCTCTCTTTTTCGCCGCCATATCTCTTTTCCGTTACGCCAGTTGGGTTTCGGCGCCGCGTAAACGATGCCTGCGCAGCAGTTCGCTGGCCAATGCCAGGTAAGCGGTTGCTCCGCGTGAATATTTGTCATAAAGCAACACCGGGATGCCGTGGCTGGGCGCCTCGGCGACCCGGACATTGCGGGGGATGATGGTGTTGAACACCGCATCCTTGAAATGGGAGAGCAGTTGCCCGGAGACATCGACCGCCAGGTTATTGCGGGGATCATGCATGGTGCGCAGAAAACCCTCGATCTGCAGCCCCCGATTGAGATGGGCGCGGATCTGCTCGACGGTATCCATCAACGCCGACAGACCCTCCAGGGCATAGTATTCGGTCTGGATGGGAATCAGTATCCCGTCGGCCGCGACCAGGGCGTTCAGGGTCAGCATATTCAGCGAGGGCGGGCAGTCCACCAGGATATAGTCATAGTTCGGTTTCGCCGGCGCCAGGGCCAAGTCGAGCCGCTTCTCCCGCATCGAGCTGTTCATCAGGCCCACTTCCGCGGCGGTCAGGTCGGCATTGGCGGGCAGCACATCGAAACTCCCCTCCGGGGTAGGCTGTATCGCCTCACGCAGTGTCGAGTCACCCAGCAACACCTCGCAGCTGGAGTGCTCCAGGCTGTGCTTGTCGATGCCGCTGCCCATGCTGGCATTGCCCTGCGGGTCCATATCCACCAGCAACACACGCTTCTTCATGGCAGCGAGGGAGGCCGCCAGATTTACCGTGGTGGTGGTCTTGCCGACACCGCCCTTCTGATTGGCAATGGAGATGATGTAACCCATGGCTCTCTCGTTTCCGCAGTGACAGGGACTGCCTATCATAACGGCAGTGTCGTTGAAGGTGGTAACCTTTCTCTTTGTCTGATCCGCACCAGGCAACGTTCACCCTCCTGGCAGGGGACCCGCAGGGGAATGATGTCGCACTGGCACTCCGTTGATATCCAGGCGATTTCCTCTCTGGGAACACGCCCCTTCATGGCCAGCAATTCGGTCTCCTGCCCGCGCAGACCGGTGGTCAGTTCCAGCATCCTCGGCAGGGTGGTGAAGGCTCTGGCGATCAGGGTCTGAAACGGGGCATCAGGACGATAGCGCTCCACTCTGGCATGTACCGGCTCTATATTCTCCAGTCCCAGCTCCAGCACCGCTTGACGCACGAAACGAATCTTTTTGCTGTTACTGTCAAGGAGCACAAACCGGGTTTGCGGCTGCATGATCGCCAATGGGATCCCTGGCAGGCCCGGTCCCGTCCCCATATCGAGACAACTTGAAGTCGTGAGGTGGGGAAGCAAAACCAGGCTGTCCAGCAGATGCCGCCCCACCATCTCCAGGGGATTGCGTACAGCGGTCAGGTTATAGGCCTTGTTCCACTTCACCAGCAGGGCCAGAAACCGCAGCAGTAGCGCCTCTTGCCTTGGACTCAGCGTCAAAGCCAGGGCCGTCACCCCCTGTTGCAATGCTTGCCGGCAGGCCTGCTCGTCAAACGACTGCCCATCCATCAGGCGGATCGCTTTTTCAAGTGTATCAGCAGCAGCGAGATCGCCGCCGGGGTGACGCCTGGGATGCGCCCTGCCTGTCCCAGGGTCTGCGGGCGATGGCGCTGAAATTTCTCCCTCGCCTCCGAAGAGAGCCCGCGCACCCTGGCATAGTCCAGATCCCCTGGCAACGCCACGGCTTCGTTGGCCCGCTGTTTTTCGATTTCGCCCTGTTGCCGGTCGATATAGCCAGCGTATTTGGCCTGGATCTCAAGCTGTTCCGTCACCTGAGGGTCTGCCTCCCCTGGCCCCAGTTTCGGCAGGCTCATCAGTTGCCGATAGCTGATGTTGGGCCTGGCCAGCAGACTGATGGCATTGACCTCTTTCGATAATTCGCCACCCAGAATCGCCTCCGCCCGAGCGGGCTCGATATCCTTGGGTTGCAACCAGAGTCCCTTCAAACGCTGCTGCTCGCGCTCGATTGCATCGCGCTTCTGACAGAATGCCTGCCAGCGCCGGTCATCCACCAAACCCAGACGGCGTCCGGTCTGGGTAAGCCGCAGATCGGCATTGTCCTCACGCAGCAACAGCCGATACTCGGCGCGGCTGGTGAACATGCGATAGGGCTCTTGGGTCCCCTGGGTTATCAGGTCATCCACCATCACCCCGAGATAGGCCTCATCCCGCCTCGGCGTCCAGGCCTCTTGATCCCGGCAACTCAGTACGGCGTTCACCCCTGCCAGCAGCCCCTGGGCGGCCGCCTCTTCGTAACCGGTGGTGCCGTTGATCTGCCCGGCGAAAAAGAGCCCTTGGATCGGCTTGGTCTCAAGCGAGGCCTTCAGATCACGAGGGTCGAAAAAGTCATACTCGATAGCGTAACCCGGCCGGGTGATGTGGGCCTTTTCAAACCCCTTCATGGAGCGCACCAGTTGCTGCTGAATATCGAACGGCAGACTGGTGGAGATACCGTTGGGATAGATTTCATGGGTATCCAATCCCTCAGGCTCGATAAAGATCTGATGGGAGTCCTTCTGCGCAAAGCGCACGATCTTGTCTTCGATGGAAGGGCAGTAGCGCGGCCCCACCCCCTCGATGACCCCAGTGTACATGGGCGAACGGGATAACCCGCTACGGATGATTTGGTGAGTTTGCCGGTTGGTATGGGTGATGTGGCAACTGACCTGTCTGGGGTGTTGCTCCCGCGACCCGAGAAAGGAGAATACCGGTGTCGGCGTATCCCCAGGCTGGGCCTGCAGCTCAGCGTAATCGATACTGCGTCCGTCGATACGCGGCGGTGTCCCGGTCTTCAACCGCTCGACGCGAAATGGGCGCTCTCGCAGGCGTTGCGAAAGGGCATTCGAGGGGGGGTCGCCCGCACGTCCACCAGGATAGTTGGAGAGCCCGATATGGATACGCCCGCCGAGGAAGGTGCCGACGGTCAGGACCACGGCATCGGCGCGAAATGTCAGTCCCATCTGGGTGACGACGCCGGTCACCCGATCCTGCTCCAGCAGCAGGTCGTCCACTGCCTGTTGGAATAACGTCAGGTTGGGCTGATTCTCCAGGGTATGGCGAATTGCTGCCTTGTAGCGGGCGCGATCGGCCTGGGCGCGGGTCGCCCGCACCGCCGCCCCCTTGCGTGAATTGAGGATGCGAAATTGAATCCCGCCGAGATCGGCGGCATACGCCATCACGCCGCCCAGGGCATCCACCTCTTTCACCAGATGGCCCTTGCCGATACCGCCGATCGCCGGATTACAGCTCATCTGCCCCAGGGTCTCAATGTTGTGGCTGAGAAGCAGGGTCCGGGCGCCCATGCGGGCAGACGCCAGCGCCGCCTCCGTTCCCGCATGGCCTCCGCCCACTACAATCACATCATAACTGTCTGTATAAAACATTCTCTTCAGAGGGCATCATCATGCAATGGTACTGATAACCCGGCAATCGAATAATCCATCGGTTATCTTATCCGATTAGATTAGGACGACGGAAATAATAGTATGAGTTCTGAGCTGCAAAAGATCATCGAAGCCGCCGGTAACATCCTGTTGGGCAAAAGGGAAGTCGTTAAACTCTCCCTTGCTTGTCTGCTGGCGCGCGGGCATCTGCTGATCGAGGATCTCCCCGGTGTCGGCAAGACAACGCTTGCGCATACCCTGGCCCACCTGCTGGGACTCCACTATCAACGCATCCAGTTCACCAGCGATCTGCTGCCCTCGGACATCATCGGCGTCTCTATCTATGAGAGGGATGAGCAGCGCTTTCAATTCCATCCCGGCCCGGTGTTCGCCCAATTGGTGTTGGCCGATGAGATCAACCGCGCCACGCCCAAGGCCCAGAGCGCCTTGCTCGAAGCGATGGAAGAGCGCCAGGTGACCACCGATGGCCAGACCCATGGATTGCCTGAGCCCTTTTTCGTCATCGCCACCCAGAACCCCAGCCATCAGGTCGGCACCTTTCCTCTGCCGGAGTCGCAACTCGACCGTTTTCTGATGCGCATCCACATCGGCTATCCCGAAAGAACCGCTGAACGGGAACTGCTGGTCGGCGAGAACCGGCGACAAATGCTGCTGCGCACACCCGTAGCCCTTGCCGGGCAGCGACTGGCCGATTATCAGCAGCAGGTCGACCGAGTCCATGTTGCCGAGGCATTAATTGACTATTGCCAGGATATCCTTGCCTTTACCCGGAACTCCCCCGACTACCGCCACGGCCTCTCTCCTCGCGCCGGCCTGGCCATCCTACAAGGCGCCCGCGCCTGGGCGTTTCTCGAGGGTCGCGATCTCGTGCTGCCGGAGGATCTGCAGGCGGTGTTGCCCGCCACTGTCGGACATCGGCTGCAAACCGCCGCTGACAACGACAGTGAACGGGGAAAAGGTTTGGTGGCGGATTTACTGCGCTCCATACCGGTCCCCTGAGATGTTAGCATTGGCGCTCGATCAATGGCTGAGACGCTTTCGCCGACGGGCAAGGCCGGATCGTCGGGGAGGGGTCAGTGTCAAGCCACGCAGTATCTACATCCTGCCCACCAAGCAGGGTATCCTGCTCGCTGTGGTGATACTCCTCATGCTGGTAGGCTCCATCAACTACGGCAGCAATCTCGGTCACCTGATGACCTTTCTGCTCGGCGGTATCTGGCTGACTGCGATACTCCATACCTGGCGCAATCTTTTGGGTCTAGGCCTTCAGCCACAGCAGGCCGCATCGGTGTTCGCCGGTCAGACCGCCGATTTTACCTTGCTGATGATCAATCCATCCGCCCTCGATCGTTTCGGCATTACCCTGAAGAGTCAAGGAATCCGCGGCGATTCCGTCGATATCCCGGCCAACGGCCAGACACGCCTCCATCTGCCGATACCGACACAGGTGCGTGGCGAGTTGCCACTGCCGGATATCAGCCTGCATACCCGCTACCCCCTCGGTCTCTTCCACGCCTGGACCTATGCCCGGCTCGATCTCAGCTGTCTGGTCTATCCGCAACCCGCCGGGTCGGGCGAGCCACCACCGACACCCGTCTATACCCGGAGCGACGCCGGCGACCGGGGCGTCGGTACCGACGATTTCGTCGGTCTGCGCAACTTCCGCCCAGGCGATTCGCCCAGGCATATCGACTGGAAGGCCCATGCCAGGGAGCGGGGTCTATTGAGTAAGCAATTCGGCGGTGACCGAACCGAGGAGGTGAGACTCGATTGGGATCTGTTACAGGAGCGCGATCCGGAGAAGCGTCTCAGCCTGCTGTGCCGGTTTATCCTGCAGGCTGAGGCGCGGGAGCAATCCTATGCACTCAGGATTCCGGGGCAGAAGATCGAAAGCGGCATGGGTCCCATGCATCAGCAACGCTGTCTAAGCGCACTCGCCAGGTTCGGAGCCGGTAATGCAGCAACCGGTTGATCGTACCGCGACACCCTACGTATTGTTACAACTCAGTCTTGTCACGGGACTGACGCTATTGCCCCATGGCATGAATCTGACCCTGGCTGTCAATCTCTACCTGATCCTCTTGCTCGGCTGGCGAATAGCCAGCCTGCGCCTGCCCCGTATTAAGCCTGGCCGTTGGCTGCTCCTGCTGGCCACACTGGGGGGGGTTCTCCTGGTCTACACCCAGTACCGCACCCTGATCGGGCGGGACGCCGGGGTCGCCCTGCTGGCGGTGATGCTGCTACTCAAGGTGATGGAGGCAAACAAACAACGCGATATCTATGTCTCGGTGTTTATCGCCTATTTTGTGCTCGTAACCCATTTTTTGTTCAATCAGTCGCTGTTGCTGTCGCTCTATCTATTGCTGGTCATGGTCTGCCTGACGGCATTGCTGCTCGAGATAAACCGCGTCACAGCCTCCCCGCGTCCCTATCAGCCCTTGATAAAGACATTGCTGATCACCCTCCAGGCCTTTCCCATCGCCCTTATCCTGTTCGTCGTCTTTCCACGCATCACTCAGCCCCTGTGGAGTCTCGGCAACAGCGCCACCGCCATGACCGGTCTCAGCGACCGGGTCACCCCCGGCGCCATCAGTCAATTGATCGAATCGGCGGAAGTCGCATTCCGCGCTGAATTCAAACAGTCGCCACCTGTTGCGGAGCAACGCTACTGGCGGGGTTTGGTGCTTTGGGATACGGATGGCTACAGTTGGTACACAGACCCAAGGCAACCCCTGGCTGGCGGCTCACCCGAGATTACCATGCGCGGTGAATCCTATGTCTACAACATCTTTCTCGAGCCGCATAACAGAACCTGGTTGTACAGTCTCGATCTTCCGATCAGCGCACCGACACGGACCCGACTGAGCAGGGATTTTCAGTTATGGATGGAGAAGCCACTGACTCGGCCACTGCGCTATACCGGACACTCAGCCACCGACTACCGCACCCCGGAACTCTCCCTTGACATGCGCCAACGGGCACTGCGGCTCAGCGACAACCTGACCCAACGCCAACGGGATCTTGTCTCCCGCTGGCAGGCAACGGCATCGAATGACTCACAGCTGGTCGAAATGGCCCTTGGTTTTTTCAACTCCAATCCCTTCATCTATACGCTTACACCACCGGTCTATTTAAATAACCCCATAGACGAATTCCTGTTTGAGGGACGGGAGGGCTTCTGTGAACACTATGCCACCAGTTTCACGCAACTGATGCGCCTGGCCGGGATCCCCGCCCGCCTGGTGGTGGGTTATCAGGGGGGTGAATACAATCAACTCGGCGACTACTTCATTGTCCGACAATATGACGCCCATGCCTGGTCAGAGGTCTGGCTGGCGCAGCAGGGGTGGGTGCGAGTGGATCCCACCGCGGCCGTGGCGCCGGAACGGGTAAGATACTCCATCAGATCAGACTTCGGAGAGGAGGGATCGCCGGCGCTGTTCAGGACTGACAATGGCGGCGTTGTCAGTTCACTGTTTCGCCAATTGGGCCTTGCCTTGGACAACGCCAACGTCCAGTGGCGGCATTGGGTCATCGGTTACAGCCGGGAGCACCAATTCAGTCTGATGCGCGGTCTCGGGTTTGATTTTCTATCTCCAACCCAATGGAGCCTGATCACCACCGGCATGATAGCGGCCAGCCTGTTGATTGTCGGCCTGCGCATCACCTGGCAGGGAAAACGGCGTGCAACGCCGATCCAGGCGGTTTATCGACGCTTTTGCCGGCGGCTCTCCCGCCTTGGCATCGACCGGCTCCCCTATGAAGGGCCAATCGACTTTGCAACCCGGGCATCCCGACGGCGCCCCGATCTGGCAGCGCAGATCCAGCGAATAACCGCTCTCTACATTCGTTTGCGTTATGGCCCACACGGCGGGGAGGCTGACAGGCGGGCCTTTACGACCCAGGTGCGCCTGTTCCGTCCCCCGCGCCGTTATCGGAAGCTCAACGGTTAATCATGCAGGATCGCGTAGAGCTTGTCCTTCAACAGTAGACGGCGTTTCTTCATCTCCTCGATATGAAAATCCGATACCGGGGTGCTCAACTCTTCGAGATTCCGAATATGCGCATCCAACCAATCATATTCGTCCATCAGATGATGAAATGCCTCGTTGCTCTCGCGCAACTCGACAATCTTCTGCGCGTATTCCGGAAATTCGTTTAAAAGATCATGGGGTTCACCCAGCATTATTTTTCTCCTCTTCAAATGCAATATGCATCGTATTCCACCACAGTTTACCGACTATTTACCAATACAGAAGGCACTGAATATCCGTCCCAGGAGATCATCCGCGCTAAATTCGCCGGTTATCTCCGACAATGCCTGCTGCGCCAGGCGGAGATCTTCGGCCAGCAGTTCGCCGGCCTGATCCCTCTGTAGACTCAAGACCCCCTGGCGCAGATGCCGCAACGCCCTCTCCAAGGCATCGAGATGCCGGCGACGGGCGATGAACTCGCCCTCGCCCTGGTCCACATAACCGGCGCAGACCTTGAGATGTTCTCTCAGCAGGTCGATACCCTGGCCCTGTTTGGCGGAGAGGGCGATTTCGATGCCGGATTCGTCCTCACTTACGGCGGGCGGTCTGTTGGCGATATCGATTTTATTGCGCACCAGCGTAACGGGAACCCTGGCGGGGAGTTGAGTACGATCGATGGCCAGATGCCGCGGGTCGGTCTGGTCGTCGAACACCCAGAGAACCCGGTCAGCCTGCTCGATCTGTCGTCTTGCTCGGCGGATGCCCTCTTCCTCCACCGGGTCCCGGCTCTCGTGCAGGCCCGCTGTATCGATAATATGCAACGGCAGGCCGTCAATCGAAATCCTCTCCCGCAGCAGATCCCTGGTGGTGCCGGGGATTTCAGTCACGATAGCCGCTTCGACACCGGCCAAGGCATTCAGCAAGCTCGATTTGCCTGCATTGGGACGCCCGGCGATGACCAGGGTCAGACCGTCTCTCAGCAGTCTGCCGGTGTGTGCGCTCTTCTCGGTTCTCAGCACATCGTCGAGGATGCTATGTAAGCGCTCACTTATTTTTCCATCGTTGAGATAATCGATCTCCTCCTCGGGAAAGTCGATGGCCGACTCCACATACAGGCGCAATTCGATCACGCTTTCGACCAGGCGGTGAATATGCTCGGAAAAGACCCCTTGCAGGGTGCGACCGGCAAGACGGACCGCCGCGCGACTGCCGGCATCGATCAAATCGGCTATCGCCTCAGCCTGAACCAGATCGAGTTTGTCATTCAGAAAGGCCCTTTCACTGAACTCCCCTGGCCTGGCCAGTCTGGCGCCCAGTTGCAGGGAGCGTTGCAGCAGCAGATCCATCACTACCGGACCGCCGTGTCCCTGCAGCTCCAAGACATCCTCACCGGTGAACGAGTGGGGAGCGGGAAAAAAGAGCGCAATGCCACTATCGATGACATCCCCATGCTCATCGAGAAACCGTTTCAGGCAAGCCTGCCTGGGGGGAGGGAGCGCGCCGATGAGCGCCCGGGCAATGCTATCGCAGTCCGGACCGCTGATACGTACTATGCCCACCCCACCGCGACCGGACGGGGTGGCGACAGCAGCGATGGTATCACGCGGCTGCACGGCCGATGCCCATGGATCAGTTGGCCGACTGCTCGATCTTCCTGGTGATATACCACTGTTGGGCAATCGAAATGATATTGTTGACCACCCAATAGAGCACCAGGCCCGCCGGAAAGAAGGCGAAAAAGATAGTAAACACGAACGGAAGACTCATCATGATCTTCGCCTGCATGGGATCGAGAGGCGCAGGGTTGAGTTTTTGCTGCACAAACATCGAGACACCCATGATCAGGGGCAGGATGAAATAGGGATCCTTCTCCGACAGGCTCTCGATCCACAGGATCCAGGGGGCCTGGCGCAGTTCGACGCTCTCCAACAACACCCAGTAGAGAGCGATGAAGACCGGTATCTGCACCAGAATCGGCAGACAGCCGCCCAGGGGATTGACCTTCTCCTTCTTATACATCTCCATCATCGCCTGGTTGAGACGCTGCTTATCGTCGCCAAAACGATCCTTCATCGCCTGCAGCCTGGGCGTAAGCTTGCGCATATTCGCCATCGACTTGTAGCTGGTCTCCGAGAGCTTGAAAAAGGCCGCTTTGATCAGCAGGGTGAGGATGATAATCGACCATCCCCAATTGCCGACCCAGTCATTGATTGTCTTGAGCAACCAGAAAATCGGTTTGGCGATGACCGTCAACCAGCCATAATCGACGGTCAGTTCCAGACCCTCGGCGATCTTCTCCAATTGATCCTGCAACTTGGGACCGATATAGAGTTCACGATTCAGGATCTTGGTCTCGCCAGGCGCCACGGTGACTGAAGGGGAGTAGCTGCCGATCAGATATTTTCCACCCGCCAGGGCGTTGGTGTAGTAGTGCTCTATCTGCTCTTTGGGCGGTATCCAGGCGCTCAGAAAGTAGTGCTGAATCATCGCCAGCCAGCCCTGGTCCGATTCGATTTTCAGGGCTTTCTTCGCCATCTCATCGAAATCGACTTTCTCGTACTTATCCTTGGGGGTGTAGTAGACACCGCCCGTATAGGTGTAGGTGGTGAAACCAGAGGCGCTGCCGCCAGGCTCGGTGCGCTGCAACTGGCCATAATCCCTGGCCGCCCAGCTCTCGTCAGATCGATTTTCGATCTGATAGCGCACATCGACCAGATAACTGCCGCGCCGCAACATGAACTGTTTAGTGATATTCACCCCGTCAGCACTGGTCCAAACGAGCGGTATCACCAGCTCATCCACCCCCTCGGTCATTCGATAGGTGTGCTTCTCGGTGCGGTAGATCGCTTCATGGCTAGGCGCCTTCCCCTTTTCACTGCCAATCAGGCCGGATTGAGCAATGAAGATATCCGGCTCCGACGGAGAGAGCAGTTCGACCTTCATATCCGGCTGCTCCAGCGAGTCGGGATAGTCGAGCAGAAAAGCCTTTTGCACCGTGCCTCCCTGGGTGGAAATTTCCAACTTCAACAGATCCGTTTCAACCGCTATCACCTCTGATGCAAGGCCTTTCCCATCCGCTGCTCCGGGATCGGGGGTGGTAGCGGCCGCAGGCAGATCCGCCTTCACCTCCGCGGTCGGAACCGATGCCGTTCCCACACCGACCGCAGGCGGCGCAGACGATTCGGCCTCCTTGGGCGGACTCTGATTCGGTGTGCCGTAGTCTTGCTGCCAGGCCTGGTAGAGCAAAAGGCCCAAAAAGGCGAGGGTGAAAAAGAGAATCAGTCTTAGATTATCCATGAAACTGCTTTTTTTGGGGTTCAGGTACCGGATCCACCCCCCCTTCATGCCAGGGGTGACACCGTAGGATACGTTTGAGCGAAAGCCACAGACCGTGCCACACACCATGCTTTTCCAAGGCCTCCCGTGCATAGGCGGAGCAACTTGGATAGAAGCGGCAGTGCTGGCCGACAAACGGGCTCAGTATAGTTTGGTAGAGCCTGATCAGAAAGATCATCATGCGACGCATAGTTCCACCATTTTCCGCCAATGCAGGCTCAGTGAATGTGAACAACGCCTATTCTCCGCGGCTGCCGCACCCTTCCTGGCAACAACCACGAGATCGAGCCCCTTCAGCAGGGCCTGGTTCTGTCTGAAACTTTCACGAATCAGACGTTTAAGACGATTTCTATCCACCGCCAGACGACAGTTCTTCTTTGAGACGGCAAGCCCCAGACGCGCACGGTCCAAGTGATTGGGCCGACCCAGCACCAGAAACTGTTTGTCCACAGAACGCCTGCCGTCATCAAAAACCCGACGGTACTCGTCGGGTTTGAGGAGTCTACGACTCGAGGGAAACGCCTCTTCCGATCTTGGCAAGGATCGCTTGTTCAGAGAGCTATACGGGCACGGCCCTTGGCGCGTCGTGCCTTCAGCACCTTACGGCCGTTACGCGTTGCCATGCGGGCACGAAAACCGTGCGTGCGCGCTCTCTTGAGATTACTGGGCTGAAAGGTTCTTTTCATAAACTGTCTACCGGTGGATCCGTCAAAAATTTCATAAAATTATGGACGAAAAAAAGACGCGTAGCCTAGTCCCAAACACCGGGTGATGTCAATAGAGAATCGCTAATAAGGGCAAGATAATGAAATAGATCATAACTGTGGATAACTACCCCGACCAGGGGTAGACTTGGCAATTCGAAGGATGATACCGATCAGGCCTGCGACAGCCTTGCACCACCGGTATGACCTGACGCAACCCCTATCGCAACCCACTCGACGCTGCTGGAGAGAGAATTTGAACCTTTGGCAACGATGCACAGAGCACTTGGAACAGGTACTCTCCCCGCAGCAATACAACACCTGGATTCGCCCTTTACAGATCATTGAGGAGCCCCTGATTCTGAAACTCCTGGCGCCTAACCGTTTCGTCCTCGATTGGGTCCGCAATAATTACCTGGATACCATACAGAATCACCTCAATATGCTATGCAATGGGGATGCGCCAACGGTAATGGTGGAGATCGGCACCAAGAAGCGACCAGGCCAAAAACAGCCCGAACCGCCGCAACCCATCATGGTAACGACCTCGACCGACAGACCTGCGCCGATCGAGAGCAATCTCAGTCCCGGTTTTGTCTTCGACACCTTTGTCGAGGGCAAGTCGAATCAAATCGCCCGCGCGGCGTCCATGCAGATTGGAGAAAACCCTGGCAAGGCCTACAACCCCCTGTTCATCTACGGCGGCGTCGGTCTCGGCAAAACCCACTTGATGCATGCCGTCGGAAATATGATGATCAAAAGGAATCCCCAGGCAAGGGTGGTCTATCTCCATTCAGAGCGTTTCGTTGCCGAGATGGTCAAGGCCCTGCAGCACAACACCATTGAGCAGTTCAAAAGAAAATACCGCTCAGTCAATGCCCTGCTGATCGACGATATCCAGTTTTTCGCCGGCAAGGAACGATCCCAGGAGGAGTTCTTCCATACCTTCAACGCCCTGTTCGAGTCTCAGCAGCAGATCATTCTCTCCAGCGACCGGTTTCCCAAAGAGGTCAGCGGCCTCGAGGAGCGCCTTAAATCACGTTTCGGCTGGGGACTCACCGTTGCCATCGAGCCACCGGATCTCGAAACCAGAGTCGCAATCCTGCAAAGCAAGGCCCTGCAATTGAATGCCGAACTGCCCAATGAAGTGGCCTTCTTCATGGGCAAGCGCATCCGCTCCAACATTCGTGAGCTGGAGGGTGCGCTCAGGCGAGTGATCGCCAACGCAACATTCACTGGACGCGAGATAAATCTGGATTTCGCAAAGAATGCGCTACGTGACATGCTCGCTGCTCATGATAAGCAAATCACCATCGAAAATATCCAAAAAACCGTTGCTGAGTATTTTCAGATCCGCACTTCGGATCTAACATCCTCCAAACGGAGTCGTTCCATTGCACGGCCGAGACAGATCGCCATGACGCTTGCTAAGGAACTGACCAATCACAGCTTGCCGGAAATAGGCAATGCTTTCGGCGGTAGAGATCATACGACGGTCATGCACGCCAACAGAAAAGTAAAGGAGTTACGCGAAAGCGACCCACGCATCTCCGAAGACTACTCAAACCTGTTGAGGACACTTAGCAGTTAGTGTGGATAAATTGTTGAGAAAATCAGGTAATATTAAACAACTAAACTATCCACAACTCGCCAACAACTAGTTTGCAGGATCAGGGTCGTTGAAATCATATAAAATATGCTTAAAAAACATATAAAAATCAACTACATATCAACAATGATCTTAGATATCTACAGACCTAATAATAATAACAGTCTGTATATATATAAAAGAAATAATTAAATGCTGAGTGGAAAACATGAAGATAAACACCGACAGGGAAAAGCTGCTTGAATCCTTGCAGAAGATCGCCGGCGTCGTTGAGAGACGTCAGACCTTGCCCATACTCGCCAATATTCTCATCAATGCGGCCAATGACCACATTCAGTTGACGGCTACCGATCTGGAGGTGGAACTGAAGACAGAGAGTTCTGCCGAATGCGATGGCGAGGCGGACTTCACCCTACCAGCCAGGAAACTGCTCGATATCTGTAAGGCATTGCCGGAATCCGCCTCTGTCACTTTAGATGTGAGTGATGACAAGGTAAAGCTCAGATCAGGCAGAAGTCGTTTTACCTTGAGCCTGTTACCCGCCAGGGACTATCCGGTGATAGAGCCGACACCCAGTAATGACATCCTCACGATAAAGGAGTCTGTGCTGCATAGATTGATTGAGAAGACACAGTTCGCCATGGCCCAGCAGGATGTGCGTTACTACCTAAACGGGATGCTGCTTGAGATAGGCCAGGGCGATATCAGGACTGTCGCAACGGACGGGCACAGACTTGCCATGAGCCAATCACAAGGCTGTGTAAAGGATGATATTAACCTTCAGGTCATACTGCCGAGAAAGGCAGTCATCGAGCTTGGCCGTCTTTTGGGCGATAACGACAATGAGATCAAAATCGAGTTGAGTAATAGCTATGTCAGGGTCCTGCTCGACAATGCCGTGTTTACCTCAAAACTGATTGATGGACGATTTCCTGAATATCAGCGAGTCATGCCTTCAGGCACAGACAAAGAGGTCGAGGCAGACAAGAATACCTTGAGACACTCTCTGACCCGGGCTTCTATTCTCTCAAACGAGAAATATCGTGGCATACATTTCCATCTAAGATCCAATCAGTTACAGCTACAGGCACATAACCCGGAACAAGAGGAATCGGAGGAGGAGCTCGAGGTGACCTATCAAGGTGAAGAACTCAAGATAGGATTCAACGTGAGTTATCTACTTGATGCGATCTCGGCTATCAACGAGGACAACATCATCATAGAGCTCAAAGATACAAACAGTAGTGCGCTGATTTATGGAAAAAACGACAGAGACAGTAAGTATGTCGTCATGCCCATGAGAATCTAGAAGAAGGGATAACTAACCAAAAATTGTACCTAGAACGCCTTACAATCGAGAATCTCCGCAATATAGCGAAAGCAGATATCCTACCGGGAATAACAAACAATTTTATAGTAGGTAAGAACGGTGCAGGGAAGACAACACTTTTGGAAGCCATCTATCTTCTTGGAAGAGCAAGGTCATTTCGACAGGGAAATGATAAAAATCTGATAAAAGTAAGCACTGACAGACTTACGCTATTTACGAAACTGCATACCAATCAGGGACAGAGACATAAAATAGGGCTGTCAAAGGATGACAAAACCACACATATCCGCAGAGACAGAGAAACCGTGGCAAAACTCTCCGATCTCGCAAAGTCTTTTCCGCTGACGGTAATCACACCAAATGTCCAAAGAATCATAGAAGAAGACCCCCATCAACGCAGGAGGCTTCTCAACTGGGGTGTGTTTCACGTGGAACATACGTATGGCAGTCTGGCGAAAAAATATCAAAAGTGTCTGAATCAAAGAAATATCGCACTTAGGGGTTCTAGGTCACAGCTTTCCGTATGGGACAGACAAATAGCGGAGTTGGGTGAAGCTATACACAAACACCAATCCAGCTATTTAGTGGAGTGGAATAAGATATTGAATGAAATGATTGAGGCAGTCGGAATCATCAGGCCCTTAAGACTCGAACTGAAATCGGGCTGGAAGCGTGGACTTTCACTGCAAGAGGCGATTGAGGCCAATCAAAAGGCTGATATCGAGAGAGGGTTTACCACCAGCGGCCCTCATCGAATGGATATCCGAATAATGGATGAAGGTGCCGACATAAAAAGCCATTATTCAAGAGGACAGAAAAAAATTGCTGCAATATTGCTGTTATTGGGCCAGGCAATGATGCAGGTTAAGCGAACACTGGAATCACCCATTCTGCTGATTGACGAGATACACTCGGAACTCGATAGTGATAGCTACCATTCCTTGCTCGCCTATATAACTGAACTACAGCTACAGAGTTTCATCACTACCCTCGAACCTCTGGAGAGAGGAGAAACGACTGGGAAAAGTGGAGCGAAAATGTTTCACGTGGAACATGGAACGGTATCTGCTTTTTAGCGTGATCCAGTGCGCCAGTCGATAAAGCGTTCGTACCTGACCTGAAAGTGTAGGTATAATAGGTAGCGCTTTTTTTCCGCCGCCATACTGGGTTTCCCAACGGATTTTTCTATGAGTTATGATTCCTCGAATATCAAGGTTTTGAAGGGCTTAGATGCTGTTCGCAAGCGTCCTGGCATGTATATCGGTGATACGGATGACGGCACAGGCCTACACCACATGGTGTTTGAGGTCGTTGACAACTCCATCGATGAGGCGCTGGCCGGCTATTGCGATGAGATTAAGGTCACTATTCACTCAGACCAGAGTGTAACGGTAAGCGATAATGGCCGTGGTATTCCCGTGGATGAGCATCCGGAAGAGAAAAAGTCCGCGGCTGAGGTAATCATGACCGTGCTGCATGCCGGCGGCAAATTTGATGACAATTCCTATAAGGTATCCGGTGGATTGCACGGCGTCGGCGTCTCTGTCGTAAACGCCTTATCCGAAGAATTGAAATTGAAAATACGTCGTCAGGGCAAGGTTTGGAAGCAGATCTACCGTCATGGCGTACCCCAGTCGGATTTGGAAATCGCCGGAGAATCGGATAAGAGCGGCACCAGCATCACTTTTATGCCCAGTAGCGGAACCTTCAGCAATATCGAATTTCACTACGATATTCTCGCCAAGCGGCTCAGAGAACTCTCCTTTCTCAATTCAGGGGTTAAGATTATCCTGAAAGAGGAGGCCACCGGTCGGGAAGGTATCTTTGAGTATGTGGGTGGTATTCTGGCGTTTGTCAAGCACCTTAACCGGAACAAATCACCACTGCACGAGAAGGTCTTCAACTTTGCCGATGAGAGAAACGAGATTACAGTTGAGATCGCCATGCAATGGAATGAGTCCTATCAGGAGAGCATCTTCTGTTATACCAACAATATTCCACAACGGGATGGTGGTACTCACCTAGCGGGTTTTCGTGGCGCCTTGACCCGTACCTTGAATCAATATATCGAGCAATCAGGCCTTTCGAAGAAACAGAAGGTCAATACCACCGGCGATGATGCCCGGGAAGGCCTGACGGCTGTACTCTCGGTGAAGGTGCCCGACCCCAAGTTTTCCTCCCAGACCAAGGATAAGCTGGTCTCTTCCGAGGTTAAGGGTGTGGTTGAAAATCTTTTGTCTGAGAACCTGAATAACTTCCTTTTGGAAAACCCGGCCGATGCAAAAAACATTGCTGGGAAGATGGTCGAGGCGGCGCGCGCCAGGGAGGCGGCCAGAAAGGCGAGGGAAATGACCCGGCGAAAAGGTGCGCTGGATATAGCAGGGTTGCCCGGAAAGCTGGCAGACTGTCAGGAAAAGGATCCATCCCTATCGGAACTCTATCTGGTAGAGGGTGACTCAGCCGGCGGTTCGGCCAAGCAGGGCAGGGATCGTCGCTTCCAGGCTATTCTTCCCCTGAAGGGCAAGATACTCAACGTAGAAAAAGCACGCTTCGATAAAATGCTCTCATCCGCGGAGGTCGGAACCCTGATCACCGCCCTGGGTTGCGGTATCGGTAGAGAGGAGTTCAATCCGGATAAGTTGCGCTACCATCGCGTTATCATCATGACCGATGCGGATGTGGACGGGGCCCATATCCGCACCTTGCTGCTGACCTTCTTCTATCGGCAGATGCCGGAGTTGATCGATCGAGGCCATATCTATATCGCCCAGCCGCCACTCTACAAGGTGAAGAAGGGCAAGCAGGAGCAGTACCTCAAGGATGATCAGGATCTGAACAACTACTTCCTGCAAAGCGCACTCGACAATGCCTCACTGCTAGTGACCGAAGGCGCTCCACCCCTTGCAGGAGAGAGCCTTGAAGTCTTGTCACGATCTTTCCTGGCCGTGATGGCAAGCATCAGTCGCCTGTCACTCCGTTATGACGGCCCCTTTCTCGAGAAGTTGATCTATATGCCCAAGCTTGATGAGGCGATGATCGAGAACGAACAGGAGACCACGGCCTGGATTGCAGAGCTGGAAGCCAGACTCAACACCGATTTGCGTATCTCAGAATCCTGCACTCTGCAGAGAGTGGGAGAAAAAGAGGCGGACGAGGCAGGGGTATTGCTGGTGCGAAAGACCCATGGGATCGGCAATGAACACCTCATTCCCTTTGACTTCTTCAATAGCGTCGAGTACCGAAAGATCATCGAACTCGGCAGCCAGTTAAATGATCTCTTGAGTGAAGACGCCTTGGTCAAGCGAGGGGACAAGGAGCATCCGGTCAATAGTTTTAAGCAGGCCCTGGATTGGTTGATGGAAGATGCCAAGCGCGGTCAGCATGTGCAGCGCTATAAGGGTCTCGGAGAGATGAATCCGGACCAACTCTGGGAAACCACCATGAATGCCGATACCCGTCGCTTATTGCTGGTCAGTATTGAAGATGCGGTGGCGGCGGATCAGATCTTCACCACCCTGATGGGCGATCAGGTCGAACCCCGCAGGGATTTTATCGAGACCCATGCCTTAACGGTTGAAAATCTTGATGTGTAGATCGTTGTGATAATAGGGCCTGCATTGATAGTAAGTACATACTAACAATATTTCTACCGATGACTGGAATCGTCATGTGATTGCGGTAGACGCTCCACGGTGGACTCGATCCACGCTTCGGCCTTTTTATTGATTTCCACGGCGGTAAGATTCCCGGTTTGTATCAGCGGTCCGATCTGGACATCGATCGTGCCAGGGTATTTTCTGATATCGCGTCGCCGCCAAAAAATACCGGCATTGTGAGCGACGGGCAGCACGGGATAACCCGATTTTTCAGCCAGTATCGCCCCGCCGACGCCATAGCGTTTGCGGATTCCTGGGGCAACTCTGGTGCCTTCGGGAAAGACGAATACCTTTTTTCCCGAGCCTAGCCGTTGTATTCCCTGTTCAATAATCTGATCGACCGCCCTGCGTCCTGATTTTCGATTGATGGCAATGGGTTTGAAGTAGTACATGACCCAACCCAAAAAAGGAACATACAGCAACTCCCGTTTCAATACCCAGGACTTGGGGCCAGGTATAAGGCTGACCAGTGCGATGGTCTCCCACGCCGACTGATGCTTGGCAAGGATGATACAACTCCCCTTCGGTATGTTCTCCGCGCCGCGCAGACGGTATTTCAGGCCGCAGATAGCCGCCATTGCCCATAGATTGACACGGCTCCAGGTATTATCGAGGATATGTATGTGATGTCTGGGGAGTGCCCAGCCGATCAGGGTGCCGACACTGGCGATAAGAATCGTAGTGACCACGAGAAAAATAAAGTAGAGGACGGAACGTACTAAGATCATGTCTTGGTGGTGACTTCGTTTATCAACTGCTCGGCGACGCTGAATAGGTCCTTGTAAACAGAGACATCCGGTTGTGTCTTGACCAGATCCCCAAGTGTCGCCTCCCCTTTGCCGCTACGAACCAGAATGGGTCGTGCCTCGACGGCAATCGCCGCCTGAATGTCTCTAAGCGAGTCACCGATTACAGGTATATCCACCAGGGACTGTTGCGTGCGCCGGCCTATCTCTTCATACAGGCCCGATCTTGGCTTGCGGCAGCTACAGCCGTCATCCGGTCCGTGGGGGCAGAAGAGTATGGCGTCGATATGCCCGCCTACCCGCTGCACGGCATCCGACATTTTCCGATGTATGGCGTTCAGTGTCTCGATGGTGAACAGACCACGGCTCAATCCGGATTGATTGGTGGCCACGAATACGCTGAAGCCGGCCCGGCTCAGTCTGGCGATGGCCTGCAAGCTTCCTTCGATGGGGATCCACTCCTCAGGGCTCTTGATATAGGCGTCAGAATCCTGATTGATAACACCATCTCTATCTAGAATAATGAGCTTCATTAGAAGTGAATGCTTACTTTATCAGTCAATGTCGCGAAACTCAGAGACCCGTATTCTGCCATTGATCATGCGCGACTCCCGCTTTGCCAGCTTTTCCATTTTATCCCAGAAGGCCTGGTTGAGATCGAACTCCTGGGCGATGGCAGTGCCGATCACCAGGATCAACAGATCCGCCACCTCCTCCGCCAGCGCCTGTTTGCTGCTTCCCTTGGTGACACAGGAGGAGATCTCGCCCAACTCCTCTGCCATCAGGGCAATCCGATAGGCCATCTCTTCACCGCCTGTCTCTCGAAAGCGGTGTTTATCGTGAAATGCCTGTACCTCGGCCAGCATCCCCCGGTAGGAGTCACGGTTCATGGCAGACTCTCCTGGGGTTGCAAGCGTGAGATATCGGCCACGCTGAGGAACAAATTTTCCAGCTGGGAGAGAAGCGCCAGCCGGTTATTGCGCAATGCTTCGTCGTCAGCCATCACCATCACCTGATCGAAAAAGGTATCGACAGGCTCTTTTAACGCGGCCAATATCTGCAGACCCTGGGTATAGTCTCCGCTATCGAAATGGGGTAGTGCGAGCGGCGCCAGTTCATCGAGCCTGTGCGCCAGATGCTGTTCGGCCTGTTCCTGAAAGAGGGCTGCATCGACCTGTAGCGAGTGGCCGTCGCCACTCTTCTTCAGGATATTGCGTATGCGCTTGTTGGCGGCTGAGAGACTTTCCGCCTCCGGCAGCTTGCTGAATTCGCGCATCGCCCAGATACGTTGATCGAAATCGGCCATGTTCTCAGGCTCAACCGCTGCGACAGCCTGAAAAAGGTCCAGGCTGACCCCCAGCTCGAGATAGATGCCCTTGAGTCTCTCCAGCATGAACTGGTAGACCGCCTGGGCAGGGTGCTCCTCAGTCAATCTATCCGCCATGGTTTCAGCCACCGTCTCAAGCAACTTCTTGAGATACAGCGTCAGTGAGTGCTCACGTATGATGCGTAGCGCCCCCAGTGCGGCGCGTCTCAGGGCAAAGGGGTCCTTGTCCCCGGTGGGTCTAAGTCCAATCCCGAAGATCCCGACCAGGGTATCGAGCTTATCGGCCAGGGAGATGGCGATGCCGGTGGTGGTCTGGGGCAGCCGGTCACCGGAAAAGCGCGGCATGTAAAACGCTTCCAGGGCTTGAGCGAGCTCTTCGCTCTCCCCATGCCGCAAGGCCAGATACCGCCCCATGACGCCCTGCATTTCAGGAAATTCGTAGACCATTTTGGTCACAAGATCACAGCGGCTGAGTAGACCGGCGCGGTGGGCCAGTTCGGCGCTGCCCCCTATCTGGCCTGCTATCGACGCGGCAAGCTTGGCCACCCGCTGGGACTTGTCGTACATCGATCCCAGCTTATTTTGGAATACCACCTGCTTGAGGGATCCGAGGTGCGCTTCCAGGCGGTGTTTGCCGTCTTGTTGCCAGAAGAACATGGCATCGGCCAGACGTGGGCGAATCACGCGCTCGTTACCCTCGCGTATCAGTTCTGGTTTGGGGCTGTCCAGATTTGCAATGGTGATGAAGTGGTTCATCAACTTGCCATCCGCTGAAAAGAGCGGGAAATACTTCTGGTTCCCTTTCATGGTGGCGACCAGCGCCTCTTGGGGAACTTGCAAGAAACGCTCCTCGAAGCTGGCTGAGATAGGCACCGGCCACTCATTGAGCGCAGTCACCTCGTCTAGCAGTTCAGGGTCGAGATCCGCTTCGCCTCCCAATGAGGCGGCGCTGTTTTCCACCGATGCGCGGATCTTGTTCCTGCGCTTGTCGAAACTGGCAATGACATTGCCCATGTCTTCGAGTACCGAGGCATAATCTTCCGGGTCATGGAGGGTGATGGCCGCGGGATGATGGAATCTGTGACCATAGGTCATACGGTCGGCGTGGGCGTCGAGGAGCGAGCAGGGTACAACCTGATCGCCGTGCATGAAGAGCAGCCAGTGGACCGGTCGGACGAATTGCGCCTTAGAAGCCCCCCAGCGCATGCGTTTCGGTATCGGCAGTTTGTTCAGCGCCTGGCTGGCGATATCGGGAAGCAGTTCGGCCGCGGAGAGGCCGTTCTCTTGGGTGCGGAAAGTCAGCCACTCCCCCTTGTCGGTTTTTGTTCTCTGCAATTGATCCACCGTAGCCCGGCAGGAACGGGCAAAACCTTCAGCCGCCTTGGTGGGGTTTCCCGCCGCATCGAACGCAGCTTGCACGGCAGGGCCTCTGCGTTCGATTTCACGATCCGGCTGCCGGGTCCGACAGTCGTGGACCAGCAGCGCAAGTCGACGGGGAGTGGCATAGCTCTCGACTGCGCCATGGGACAGGTTGGCCTGGTCAAGGCCGGAGACAAACGCCTCCGTTAAGGCGTTGGACAGGTGTTTCAGGGCCTTGGGCGGGAGCTCTTCAGTGCCCAGTTCGAATAACAGGGGTGCATGCTCAGCCATGGGTTCCCTCCTGCGCGGTTTTTAACATGGGAAATCCGAGCCGTTCCCGGGCGTCGTAATAGGCCTTGGCGACGTTCCGCGCCAAGCCGCGCACCCGTAGTATGTAGCGCTGACGCTCAGTGACGGATATAGCGTGACGCGCGTCCAATAAGTTGAAGGTATGCGATGCCTTCAAGACCTGTTCATAGGCGGGCAAGGGTAGTCCATGTTCTATCATTTTGTTGGATTCCTTCTCACACTGGTCAAACAGGGCGAAAAGGTGGTCGACATCGGCGTGTTCGAAATTATAAGCGGATTGCTCCACCTCGTTCTGATGGAAGACATCGCCATAGGTCACCACCCCTTGCGGGCCGACCGTCCAGACTAGGTCAAACACGCTCTCCACCCCTTGGAGATACATCGCGATTCGCTCAAGCCCATAGGTGATCTCACCGGTGACCGGTCTGCAGTCCAGTCCGCCAACTTGTTGAAAATAGGTAAATTGAGTCACTTCCATGCCATTCAGCCAGACTTCCCAGCCCAATCCCCAGGCGCCTAGGGAGGGGGACTCCCAGTTGTCCTCGACGAAGCGGATATCGTGCACCTTGAGATCGAGTCCCAACATCTCCAGCGAGCCCAGGTAGAGCTGCTGAATCTGCTTGGGCGAGGGCTTCATCACCACCTGGTACTGGTAATAGTGCTGCATCCGGTTGGGATTCTCGCCATATCGGCCATCGGCCGGCCGGCGCGAAGGTTGTACATAGGCGGCATTCCAGGGCTCCGGGCCGATGGAGCGCAGAAAGGTGGCGGTATGGAAAGTGCCCGCGCCCATCTCCATGTCATAGGGCTGCAGGATGACACAACCCTGTTCGGCCCAGTAGTTTTGCAAGGCGATGATAAGGTCCTGAAAGGAGACGATATCGTTATGGTTGGATTCAGCAGCTCGAATCACATCGAAACCTCGGTTGATGTGGAGGGAAACGCGTAAGTATAACGATGCCGTCTGCCTATGGCTAACCTGTCAAGGGTGTCTGCCGCAAGCCATTGCCGTATAATTCCGCTTTCTCGGCAAAGGCATTCATCTCAATGGGCGAACAACGTAAAGCAGTAGCGCTGATCTCGGGCGGATTGGACTCGTTGTTGGCCGCGCGCGTGATTCAGGCGCAAGGCATTCATGTCGAAGGGATCAATTTCTTCACCGGTTTCTGCGTCGAAGGCCATACCCATGCCATCCGCAAGCGCGATCAAAAGAAGGAGAAGCGCAACAACGCCCTTCATGTCGCGGAACAGTTGGGCATAAAACTGCATATCGTGGATATCGTGGAGGAGTACAAGCAGGTGCTTACCCACCCGAAACACGGCTATGGCGCCAATCTCAATCCCTGTCTCGACTGTAAGATCTTCATGGTGCGCAAGGCCCATGAATGGGTCCGCGCCAAGGGGTTCGATTTCATCATCACCGGAGAAGTCGTCGGCCAACGGCCCATGTCCCAACGCAAGGAGACCCTGCCGATCGTGTCCGGCGAATCGGGGGCGAACGACTTGCTGCTGCGTCCCCTGTGCGCCAAGCATCTGCCGCTGACCCTGCCGGAGCGGGAGGGCTGGGTGGATCGTGAGCGTTTGTACGACTTCTCGGGCCGCAGCCGAAAACCGCAAATGGCGCTGGCGGCAGCGTTCGGGATCGAGGATTACGCCCAGCCGGCGGGAGGCTGCTGTTTTCTTACGGATGAGCAGTATGCCGTGAAACTGACCGATCTCTGGCGCGCCCGCGGCAGTAAGCAGTACGAGATGGACGATATCATGCTGCTCAAGGTTGGCCGGCATCTGCGACCGGCCAGCCGTTTCAAGGTAATCATCGCCCGCGAGGAGGGAGAGGGTCGATTCATGCAGGGCTATCGCAAGCAATACCCCCACCTGGAAACGGTGAGCCATGGGGGGCCGTTTGCCTTGATCGACGGTGATGTCGATGAAGCCGATGTGGAACTGGTCGCCAGGCTGGTGGCCCGCTACAGTCAGGGCCGCAATGCGGATCAAGTCGAAATGGCGTTTACCGATCTCGCCGGGCAGACCCGTTCGTTGCGGGTGCGTCCGATGCAGCCCGGCGAAATTCCACGGGAATGGCTGATTTGAACCGGCATCTCATCGATTGCCGGCGCTTGCTCTGCCCGATGCCGGTGATTCGGGTTCAAAACGCCGTCGAATCGCTGCCCCACGGCAGCCGCGTCGAGGCCGTGTGCACCGATCCGGGAGCGCTGAACGATATTCCGGCCTGGTCACGGATCAACGGTCATCGGCTGATAGAGACCCGCACGGATGACGGAGAGTATATTATCGTGGTTGAAGTCGTACACGGAGAGGCGTCATGACCCGGAAGGAGCGTCGCTACCGCATCAGCCGCCGGGCGGCCATTGCCGGCGCCGGGGTGAACAGTGTCTTGGCCCTGCTCAAACTGGTGTTCGGCTGGCTGGGAAACTCCCAATCGTTGATTGCCGACGGCCTGCACTCGCTCTCCGACCTGCTGACCGATGCCCTGGTTTTGTTCACCGCGCGTCATGCCAAGGAGGAACCGGACGCGGATCATCCCTACGGGCATGGCCGGTTCGAGACCGTCGGCACCCTGGCGCTGGGCGGTCTGCTGATAATGGTGGGCATCGGCATTGCCTGGGATGCGATCGAGCGGCTGTTTGCACCGGAGGAGCTGCTCCGGCCCGAAGCCTTCACCCTCTTCGTGGCGGCCTTCTCCATTCTCGCCAACGAGGGACTCTTCTTTTACACCAGGCACCTCGCCAATCAGATCAGCTCCGACCTGTTGAAGGCCAACGCCTGGCACCATCGCAGCGACTCGATCTCATCCGTGGTGGTGTTGGTCGGCATCGGCGGGACCATGTCGGGACTCCCCTATCTGGATGCCATCGCCGCCGTGCTTGTCGGTTTGATGGTGATGAAGATAGGATGGGATCTCGGCTGGAGCGCGCTGCAGGAGTTGGCTGATGCCGGACTGGCCGAGGAGTCGCTGGCAGAGATACGCGATGTCATCGCCAGCATCTCAGGGGTGAAGAGCGTGCACATGTTGAGGACACGGAAACTGGGCGGACACGCCATGGCCGATGTGCATGTGCAGGTCGATCCCTGGCTGAGCGTGTCCGAAGGACATCGTATCGCCGAGGTCGTGCAGTATGGCCTGATCGACCGGGTGGATGTGCTGGAGGATGTGACGGTGCATATCGATCCGGAGGATGACGAGGCGAGCCCATCCTGTGTCGGTCTGCCGCTGCGGGCAAAGGTCGAGGAGATGCTCGATGCGCACTGGGCCGGGATTGCCTGTTATCGAGACAGAAAGCGACTGGTGTTGCACTACCTTTCGGGTGGTATCGACGTCGATCTCTATTTGTCACGGCACTGTTTCACCACCACAGAGGAGGCCGATGCCTTGGCTGCCGCGCTGCAACGGGCGATCGACGAATCGGACGTGTTCAGGAGCGTGCAAGTCTGGTTTGGTTAGCACTTATTTTGTGCACGAGAGAAAACATGCGCACCAAACGGGTGCATCCTGTCAGGACAAGGGGCTTTTTATGGCCACGGCCTCATCGCCGAGGCGGTTCGAAATGCTGCCTGGCGGGAAGAAAAACGATATTAACCCTCTAATATAAGGTATATTTCATCGATCGGTCAGGTGTATGAGTTGATGGCGCAGGAGTCGGAAGCGGCGCTATTCGTTTCGTGGCATGAAATCTGCTCTCCTGTGTCATCCAAAGCGTCTGGTATCGTTGCCCGGCCGCCAAAGCTATGTGTGGCTGATATTGCTCAGCATGAATAACCCAAAAATTCTGGAGAAGAAGATGGCCTCTAAAGCCCTGAAGATGATCAAAGACAATGATGTGAAATTTGTCGATCTGCGCTTTACTGACACCCGCGGCAAGGAGCAGCATGTGACACTGCCCGTCAGTGAGATCGATGAAGAGATGTTCACGGACGGCAAGATGTTCGATGGTTCATCCATCGCGGGCTGGAAAGGCATCAACGAATCCGACATGATCCTGATGCCCGAGGACAGCACCTCGGTCATCGACCCGTTCGCCGATGAGAACACCCTGAATATCCGTTGCGACATCCTCGAGCCCGCCACCATGCAGGGTTATGAGCGCGATCCCCGTTCCGTGGCCAAGCGCGCCGAGGCCTATCTGGCATCCACCGGTATTGCCGATGCCGCCTTCTTCGGCCCTGAGCCGGAGTTTTTCGTGCTCGACGACGTGCGCTGGAGCGTCGACATGAGCGGCTCGATGGTCAAGATAGACTCCGAAGAGGCCGAGTGGAACTCCGAACGCGTCTACGAAGACGGCAACATCGGCCATCGTCCAGGCGTCAAGGGCGGTTATTTCCCGGTGCCGCCGGTCGACTCGCTGCATGACCTGCGCGGCGCCATGTGTCTGGCGATGGAGGAGATGGGCGTGCCCGTCGAGGTGCATCACCATGAGGTGGCCACCGCCGGCCAGTGCGAAATCGGCACCCGCTTCAGCACCCTGGTGGAGCGCGCCGACTGGGTGCAGATTCAGAAATACTGCACCTGGAACGTGGCCCACGCCTATGGCAAGACCGCGACCTTCATGCCCAAACCGATCGTGGGCGACAACGGTTCCGGCATGCATGTGCATCAATCCCTGGCCAAGGGCGGAGAAAACATCTTCGCCGGCGATCAGTACGGTGGGCTCTCCGAAGCCGCCCTCTACTATATCGGCGGCATCATCAAGCATGCCCGCGCCTTGAACGCCTTCACCAACGCATCCACCAACTCCTATAAACGCCTGGTTCCCGGATTCGAGGCGCCGGTAATGCTGGCCTACTCAGCCCGTAACCGTTCCGCTTCGATTCGTATTCCATGGGTGGCCAGTCCCAAGGGGCGGCGCGTCGAGGTGCGTTTCCCCGATCCCACCGCCAATCCCTATCTCGCCTTTGCCGCGATGATGATGGCCGGCCTGGACGGCATCCAGAACAAGATTCATCCCGGCGATGCGATGGATAAGGATCTCTATGATCTGCCGGCGGAAGAGGCGCTCAGCATCCCCACCGTCTGCCACAGCCTGGATATGGCGCTCGAAGCGCTGGACGCCGATCGCGGTTTCCTGACCGCGGGCGGGGTCTTCACCGATGACCTGATCGACGGTTACATCGCCCTGAAGATGGAAGAGGTCACCACCATGCGTATGACCACCCATCCGGTGGAATTCGATATGTACTACAGCCTCTGATTGCAGATCGGTGGGTTCGAGGCAGGGTCGCGGAAAAGTGTTCTGTTTCCGCGACCCCTACATCAATGGTTCTTCACCACATCGAGTGGGTGGGAAAAACAAAATATGACGATTCCGGTCATTGGCGGCTTATTCATGCGCTTTCTGTTACCCACTCGATCAGGGGAAGCGGCAAATCAATAAAAGGCGGTATTTTGCGAACTCCATCGCTTGTTTATGGGAGCACGGCTGTCTATGCTTTGCTCATGCGCATTGGGACACTTCTACTTCTTCTCTTGACAGCACTGCCGCTGCTCGCCAGGGATGTCTACAAATGGATATCCGAAGACGGCGAGGTTATCTATACCGAGCGCTACCATCCCGATGCTGAACGCATCAAGGTTACGGATAAAAAGAAGTCCTCCGCGGTTTCACTGACTGATGAGAGCGAGTCGGCTGCGGCGGGCGAGTATGCGAGTTTCGAAATCGTCCAGCCCGCTAATGACGAAACCGTTCGCAACGCCGACGGCTCGGTCCCCGTGGGCCTCTCCCTCTCCCCCGCCCTGGCGTCCGGCCATATCATTCACCTCTATGTGGACGGCGCCAAGCTCGATTCCGATATCACTAGGACCCAGTTGATTCTGCAGCAGTTGAGTCGCGGCACCCATACCCTCCAAGCGAAAATCGTCGATAGCCAGGGCGAGCCCCTGAAAGACTCCAACAGCGTTACCTTTCATATTCGTCAGGCAGCCGTCAGCACACCTTGATTATGCATGCACTATAATGGTGCATACTAGGTAGGTCATATCCAGGCAAAACCCCTCCATGATGAGTTTATGGGGAAATCTCACACAGCACCCTTCAAGCTTAATGGGCACAGAGACAGGCTCCGGGGCATACCGATAGATTGGAATGGCACGGGATGAAGCACCGTTGGTTCGCTTTTTGCTAATAATATTAGGCCATGAATTCACCTCAAACCGCTGTGGGTATGGAGAAGCGCGTGCTCGATAATCTGAGTACGGCTATCCTGTTGTTCGACCGTGATTTCAATCTGCTCTACATCAACTCATCCGCAGAGATGCTGTTTGCCGTCAGTGCGCGAAAAGTCATCGGTAGTCCGGTTGCGGAGCTGATACGCTGCCCCGGCAGCGTGGTGCAGACCAATCTGTCGCGTTCCCTGGAGACAGGTCAGCCCTTCACGGAAAGGGAGCACCAGCTCGAACTGGAGGAGGGCCGCGAGATCACCGTGGACTGCACCGTGATCCCCTTGAGGTCGGAGCAGACCGTCAACGAGTTCCTGGTAGAGATCCAACAGGTCGATAGACAGTTGAGGATCACCCGAGAGGAGCAGATCCTCTCCCGAAACCAAGCCAGCCGGGCATTGATCAGAGGGCTTGCGCACGAGATCAAAAACCCTTTGGGAGGTCTGCGCGGCGCAGCCCAGTTGCTGGAAAGAGAACTCCATGACGAGGCGTTGTTCGAATATACCCGGATCATTATCGAAGAGGCGGACCGATTGCGAAACCTGGTCGACAACATGCTCGGCCCGAGTCGCATCCCAGAGATGAAACCGGTGAATATCCACCAGGTCCTGGAGCGGGTTTGCAGTCTAGCGAAGGCAGAGGCCGGAGCCGGGTTCAAGATAATGAAGGACTACGATCCGAGTATTCCGCAGCTCACGGGAGACCTAGACCAATTGATCCAATCATTCCTGAATATCATGCGAAACGGGGTCAAGGCGGCAGGGCCTAAAGGCTGCATGGGCATCACCAGCCGCATATTGCGCCAGTTTACGATAGGCAATATTCGCCATCGCCTGGTGGTCATGATCGAGATATCGGATAACGGTCCGGGGATACCGAAAGCGTTACAGGAAAAGGTCTTCTTTCCCTTGGTCTCGGGGAGTGACGGCATCGGCCTGGGACTGTCGATCGCCCAGACCCTGATCAACCGGCATCAGGGCCTGATCGAGTTCACCAGTAAGCCGGGACATACCGTGTTCAGCGTTTTACTTCCCTTGGAGCAGATCGATGGATAGCGCATGCCGGGTCTGGGTCATCGATGACGACCGATCGATTCGATGGGTTCTGGAGAAGACCCTGGAAAAGGCCGATATGGAGGTCACCAGTTTCGAGAGCGCCGACAAGGTGCTCGATGCTTTGGACAGGGAGCAGCCGGACGTGGTGGTCTCCGACATCCGCATGCCGGGGATAGACGGCCTTGAACTGTTAGAGATACTGCATACCCGCTATCCGGGCCTTCCGGTGATCATCATGACCGCCCACTCCGATCTCGAAAGCGCGGTCTCGGCCTATCATGGCGGGGCGTTCGAGTATCTGCCCAAACCCTTTGACGTGGACGATGCGGTACAGCAGATCCGCCGCGCCTGTCGCCAGCAGGCGGCGACGGAAGATAGACCGGCCGCCAATGCCGGGGAGCAGGAGAAAGAGATCATCGGCGAGGCGCCGGCGATGCAGGAAGTGTTTCGCGCCATCGGCCGCCTGGCGCGCTCCAACATCACCGTCTTGATCAATGGGGAATCGGGAACCGGCAAGGAGCTGGTGGCCCAGGCGCTGCACCGGCACAGCATCCGCGCCACCGGTCCCTTCATCGCCCTGAACATGGCGGCGATTCCCAGGGATTTGATGGAGTCAGAACTCTTCGGCCACGAACGGGGGGCCTTCACCGGTGCGCAAGCCAGACGCGCCGGCCGCTTTGAACAGGCGGATACCGGCACCCTGTTTCTGGACGAGATCGGAGACATGCCCGCGGAACTTCAGACACGCCTGCTGCGAGTATTGGCGGATGGCGAGTTTTATCGTGTCGGCGGTCACGAGCCGGTGAAGGTGGATGTCCGCATCATTGCAGCCACCCACCAGCATCTGGAGCGTCTGGTCAAGTCAGGCTCCTTTCGTGAAGACCTGTTTCACCGCCTGAATGTGATTCGCATCCATATCCCAGCGCTGCGGCAACGTCGCGAAGACATTCCCCTGTTGATGAAGCACTTTCTGAATTGCGCGGCGGAAGAGCTTGCGGTGGAGACCAAGCTGCTCCTGCCCGAAACAGAGGCCTGTCTCAGTCAAATGGACTGGCCGGGTAATGTGCGACAGTTGGAAAACACCGCCCGCTGGCTCACCGTGATGGCCTCAGGGCAAGAGATTCATATCGATGACCTGCCCACCGAATTGAGAGAGATCGAAGCGCCGGCCCGATTGCAGGATGACTGGCGGCAGCAGCTTCGAGGGTGGGCGAGAAAACGCCTGCGAGAGGGTGGTGAAGGACTGCTTAATGAGGCAGGACCCGCGTTCGAGACGGCGATGATTGAAACCGCCCTGGAACACACGGCGGGCCGGCGCCAGGATGCCGCGAGACTTTTAGGTTGGGGCCGCAATACCCTGACACGGAAGATCAAGGAACTTGGGTTGGAAGAGTCATGAGCGACCTAAAATCACCAATAATCCAGTTAACGATTCGGTAACCTCGTCATTCCGGCGGATGCCGGAGAAGTGGTGCATGGATGTACCGTTTACGGACCTAAGGATGGAATCCAGGTATTTAGGCAGTGATGATAAGAGGAAAAGAAATTCTCGCCAAGATCGCAAAGCCTGCAAGGGAACTTCAGATGGTGTCTTCATGGCGTACTTTGTGATCTTGGCGAGAGAATTTTGCATCCCTAGCCAGTTGTGGAAAACAAGGATTCAGGGCGTAGGGTGCGGCCCTGCCGCACCGTGTTAACAGGCCCTAGAACAGGATGGCAGCGTGCAGGCGCGGAAAAATGAGAACTAGCCCTGACATAGCCCCCTTTAAGGGCTTTCATCATACTACCCACAGAGCGGGTAGTATTTGATTCGCGGACCCATTACGCCCAATATTGCGTGGGAGAGGGTTGAGCGTTGCTTTTTCCGCCGACTCGATCAGGGGAAGCCCTGATAGCGACAACAGATAGGTATGCTCCCATGGATTCCAGCACAATAGACCTGCCCGGCAGTGAAATCGAATCCGTTCGTTTTGAGGACGGCAAGCTCACGGTGCGCTTCTCCCGCGCCATCATCATCAAGACCATGAGCGGCTCAGAAGAGCGCACCCGCTGGTGGCAGGCAGGCGCATTGGTGTTTGAAGGCGCCGAGGTCGAGACGGATCTACCGGCATGTCCCTGTGTCTGCGACGGCGGCGATGTCGGGGAGAACGTCTACACCTACCGGGACATGATACCGATGCCCCTCGACAGTCAGGGGCGGGCGCATTGCGATCTGAAATTCAAGGGCAGCGGCGAGCGTCTGCAGGCCTGGGCGGATGGGGTCAAGCTGGTGATGGATGACCGGCCGCACTATATCGAGCATTTGCGGTGATCGGCTTCCCTTGGCGGCATATTACGCCTTTTGTTCAGACCGGCGGTCGCCGGGATTCGATTCGGGTTACGCAGCAGGAAAACGCCGAACAGGCCGATCACAAGCAACCACGCCGTGGTTGGCTCATCGATCGATACAGCCGACAGTAATCCAACCGCGTCGATGTCGGCGCCCGCCTTTCCGCCCCTGAAAAACTGCTGGCCAATATCGTCGGTCAAACGAATGAAGCTGAAGAGGTCGTTTCTGGTCAGACCAAGGCTATCGATATCGACGAAAAAGGCGGTCGTTCCATAGACCTGGTTATCGGGATTGATATAGGCGTTTTCAAAGTATGTGCTACCCACCTGAAACCAGTTTTGGTTGTCCCGGCTGATCTCGACGAATACGTTCTCCACATCGGAGCCGATTTCGAAAATCGCCAAATCCCAGCCATCATCACCGCTGCCGGTCAAGTAGGCATCGGTAAACTGCAGGGTAAGCCGACCGCCGTTGCCGAGGCTGACATACTCCTTTCCAGGCCGGTTCAGGTCGTTGAAGTCAGGCATGCCCAGCGCATTGGCCGGATCGGCGCGACTGCTCGATATCCGATTCGTCTGGAGAAAATTCGGATCGTAGTCAACGACCTGGTTGGCATAGGAGAGTGCGCTCAATGGGTAGTCGAATCCGAGCAGGGGGGATGCAGAAGAGACTCCGGCACAAGCGAAAAAAAGTAGTATGAGGCTGAAAATAAACGATGGATATTTAATACGGTCTTTCACAGCTTATCACCTGTGCGGCTTACGAAGGTGGTGGTAAATCTCCCTTGTCGACGTTCCCGGCCCAAATTGCTGGATTCGCCTGAGGATATGCCTTTCTCTATAGAGGATACACAAGGTTATCGGCCGGTTTTGCAAAAACTTTGATCCGGCACAGGTTAAATTCGGCATTGAAGCGAACCGCGTTCCTGCGCACATCGGAACAGACTAACCCACAGAGCAAGTTTAGATGCTAAGGGGATAAGATCCTTGAGGTTTTAGCGATCGATTTAGAGCCAAAGCTACTCGAATCAGCATCCGGGCTTGATTAAAGCCGATGGGGTGTGGTATTTTCCTCCTAACTTCAGAGTTTCACTACTTGCAAAGGAGCGCCATGAACGACGAACAAGGATG
>JAHXHS010000037.1 GCA_025656455.1 Candidatus Thiodiazotropha sp. (ex Epidulcina cf. delphinae)
GCAACCCGATATGAGCGTTTAGCCATTACTTATCAAGCCATGCTTAGTTTGGTAGCCACTGTTATTTGGCTTAATTGAGAACGCCCCCTAGCATTCGACGAAATTTTAATAAATATTTCCCGGGCTATGAGGACGTTCGTTTAGTAGAATCATGGGCGGGTATGATCGAATCAACGCCAGATATGATTCCTATTATAGATGAGGTGGAAAAGATTCGAGGATTATATATAGCTACTGGTTTTAGTGGCCATGGGTTCGGGATTGGCTTAGGGGCTGGTAAAGCAATTTCGATGCTGATTTCCGAGGGCATTGCTAGTGATATTATCTCTCCATTCAAGTTAAAACGATTTAGCGACGGGTCTAAACTCTATATTGAATCTATATCAAGTGCTTAATGCCAACCTAATTGGTGATAGGCTACTTGACCTGTTTCAAAATAAATGAGGACATATATGGACAGCCCTGGTGCTGTCAAGAGGATTTTTAGTACTTTGTAACCCTCCCCTAAAATAGGGTCATGTATAGCTAGAGGTCTTCTGACACCCTGTATGGCGGGATGGAAGCGGCCGATATCCGACGACTGCATGAGCTGGAGGAGGAGAACCGACGGCTCAAACAGATGCATGCCGACCTCAGTCTGGAGAATCGTGCACTCAAGGGTGTCGCCACAAAAAAGCTCCAAAGCCGGATGAGAAGCCTGAGCTGGTGCACTTCATCCGGCAGGAGTATGGACTCAGTGAGCGCAAGGCCTGTGCAGCGTTGCAAATGGTACGTTCAGTTGGCCGCTATAAACCCAAGCCATCGAATGAGGAGTATTTGCTCCTTCATCACCCTGAAGCCAGTCGATGAGCCGCTCGCGTGGTCTCTGGGAGTTTGTATCTGGTGGTGCACGCCATCACCAGATCAATGGCCGTCTGCAAAGAGACCCGGTGTCCAACTGAAATGTACAGCGGCTTCACCCCGCTGCGGGTACGTACCACCGCGCCAATGATCTCATCCTTATCGAACAGTGGCCGCCAACCGCCTTTTTCCTCTGGCGGATCGGCGTGGCTGCCGATCAGCCGGGTCTTGGCGACGCCGATGGAGGGTATATCGGACAAAACGCCCAGATGGCAGGCGATGCCGAATCTTCTCGGGTGGGCCAATCCCTGGCCGTCGCAGAGTAAAATATCCGGGCGGCGCCGCAATTGCGCCATGGCCTGCAGGATGGCGGGAACTTCCCGAAAGGAGAGTAAACCAGGCACATAAGGAAATGCGGTTGGCAGGCAGGCGATGGCCTGCTCCACCGGCTTCAGGGAGGGAAAACTCAATACCGCCACGGCGGCGCGGGTGATTTGCCCTCCTTGTTCAAATCCCACGTCCACGCCGGCAACGCTACGGATTTCCGCGAGACGATCATCACAGACGACCCGTGAGCGAAGTTGCTGTTGGAGCGCAATGGCTTCAACCGGGGTCAGATTCCAGGGGTGTGAGAGCATTTTGCCCAAGATCAGACTCGACGATAGGGAGTGGTAGGGAATTTCATGACATGTTGGCTGCTGATAAGACACAAAAAAGCCGAAACAGCTATTCGATTGTTGATGTAGTATATTATGATCTGATTAAACTTTTGAGAAATCGGTCGATAACGCCCATACATGGAACCTGGGGCATGCTGAGTTAGGACTGGTTTACCACGTTAAGTTAGACAAAATAAATACTATGTCAGTCGAGTTATTCAATAATGGTAGCCACATCTGCGTGGCATTCAGGGATCTGGTTTCGGGAGAGGCCGTACAGGCCAATCAATTTCTCATTTATGATCACCAGCACGCGGCCTTGATCGATCCGGGGGGTGAGCTGACCTACTCACGCCTGTTCATGGCCATCAGCGACTACATGAATGTGAAGAAGCTGGACTATGTGGTGGCCTCGCATCAGGATCCGGATATCGTCGCTTCAGTCAATAAATGGCTGGTCGGCACGGACTGTAAGGTCGTGGTCCCCGCCCTGTGGGAGCGGTTCATTCCCCATTTTACCCGTCCCGGCCGTTTGGTGGATCGCGTGGTGGCGATACCGGATGAGGGGACCAATCTCCAGTTGGGCAACATTCGCCTGATGGCCCTGCCCGCCCATTTTCTCCATGCGGAAGGCAATTTCCAGTTCTATGATCCGCTGAGTCGGATTCTCTTCTCCGGCGACCTTGGCGCCAATCTGCCTCCCGGCGACCTCAACGTCCCGGTGAAGAAGCTGGCGGAAATCATGCCCTACATGGAAGGGTTTCACCGACGTTACATGAATTCCAACAAGGTCTGCCGGCTGTGGGCCAACATGGTCCGGCAGCTCGATATCGAAATGATCGTGCCCCAGCACGGGCGCGCCTTTGTCGGCAAGAAGATGGTGAACGAGTTTATCAATTGGTTCGAGGCGCTGGAGTGCGGAGTCGATCTGCTGACCCAGAGCAATTACCAGCTGCCCTGATACGGCCTGTGTCGTGGCCTCGCATATTGTTCGTGGTCATTGGCTGCTACTGTTCGCAAACTACTGTCGGTCTGCGGCCAGTTCGCCGATCCAGAATCCCAGGTTCTTCTCAAGAAATTCATCCACGGGCATATAGTGCGAACCGTCACATGAGAAGGTCAGGCCCAACATGCCGTTCATGATATTGATGGAGGCGCTACGCAGGTAGACGGTTTCATCGGCGAAGCGCAATGCCTTGAATCCCAGTAACGCCTCACGCAACTGCTCCGCTGAAACCTTGGCCCTTTCGGAATAGGGGTGCAACGGATAGGCCAGGGCAATATCCGGGTCGACGATCTCTTCGACGCCATGGATGCGGTAGCTGTAGGGGTCATCGATCAACCAGAATGAACAACGTCCGCTGGAGTAGTGTATTTTACAGTGAAAAATGCCGTGCTTGGTCATCAGGTCGTAGATGGTTTCATGCACGGAATCGATGTTTTCATCGAGCCGGCTCGGGATTCTCTGCTGCAGGAAGAGCGTACCGCGCACCGCCGGATCGCCCTTGAACTGTTGCCACTGTTGCAAGTCCCCTGGCCGGTTGTCATCGGCGACCAGCTTGTCGAGAGAGAAATCAGCAGCGATGAAGCCCATCAACGCCCCGTCGCTCCTGACTGCCTGTAGTGCGGTGACACACTCCCGCTCAGAGAATTGGCTGTGATAGACCGAGGAGAGCATGATTCCCTTGAAGGGCAGGTTGTTCTTCAGATAGGGGCGGCGTGAGAGATCCCTGCCGCGCCAGCTGTTATCCACCCGGCCGGGCATGATCAGGGAAGATATCTCTCTGCCGTCAAGGTCCCAGGCATAGAGAAACTCACAGTTTGCGATCGTCTCGATATGGGTCAGCAACACCTCATCCAAGGCATCGGTCTCATCCCAAACAGGCGCACAGCTGGCGGCAAGCTGTGACAAAGGGGCTCCGATGGAGCCGGCCAGGGCGTCTTTCTTGGCGAGAATGATCTGCTTTACCGGGGTCATGCTTTCCTCTGGATGTTCCAAGGGCGGTAGCGAATAGTATCCCACACAGTGGGCCTGCCGGTGCATTTGACCCGGGAAAGGAAGAAATAGCGGATTCTGTGTACAATCTGCTGCTCTTTATAGCAAAATCGTCTAAGGACCTTCTTCTGTGACTACACTTGAAAACGATAGACTGTTGCGGGCGCTGTTACGTGAACCCGTGGATGTGACGCCGGTGTGGATGATGCGCCAGGCTGGACGATATCTGCCGGAGTACCGGGCTACCCGGGAAAAAGCGGGTAGTTTTATGGATCTGTGCCGCAATCCTGAGTTGGCTTGTGAAGTGACCATTCAACCTCTGGATCGCTATCCGCTGGATGCGGCTATTCTTTTTTCGGATATCTTGACCGTACCCGACGCGATGGGCCTCGGGCTCTATTTCACCGAGGGCGAAGGACCCCGCTTTGAGCGGCCGGTGCAGGATGAGGCCGCCATCGACGCACTCGGCCTGCCGGACATGGAGGAGGATCTGGGTTATGTGATGGATGCCGTGCGCACCATTCGCCGGGAACTCAATGGCCGAGTCCCGTTGATCGGGTTCAGCGGCAGCCCCTGGACGCTCGCCACCTATATGGTCGAAGGAGGCGGCACCAAGAATTTCTCGAAGGTGAAGGGAATGATGTTCGATCGTCCCGAGCTGATGCATCGTCTGTTGAGCAAGGTGGCTGACGCCGTTACGGCCTACCTGAACGCCCAGATCGACGCCGGCGCCCAGGCGGTGATGATTTTCGATACTTGGGGCGGGGCTCTGACGCCGCAGCATTATCAGACCTTCTCTCTCGACTATATGCAGCAGATACTCCAAGGCCTGAAACACGAAGCGGACGGTCGCAGGGTGCCGGCCGTGCTGTTTACCAAGGGCGGTGGGTTCTGGCTGGAGCAGATGGCGGACACCGGATGCGACGCTCTGGGAATCGACTGGACCCTGAGCCTCTCCGATGCCAGGCGCCGGGTCGGCGACAGGGTGGCGTTACAGGGTAATCTCGATCCCTGCACCCTGTACGCTTCGCCGGCGCGAATCCGTGAAGAGGTGGGGCAAGTGCTGGCCAGTTTCGGCAGTGGCAGTGGTCATGTGTTCAATTTGGGCCACGGCATTCATCCGGAGATCGATCCCGAACACGCTGGGGTATTTGTCGAAGCGGTGCATGAATTGAGTCGCCCCTACCATGGGAATAACTGACTGAGATCGAGCGCATAGATCATGAAAGTAACACTCCTCGGACTTGGACTCATGGGGCTCCCCATCGCCCATCGACTGGTGCATTGCGGCCATCATGTCATGGCCTGGAACCGCTCGCCGGAGCGTCTCGAACTGGCCAAGCGTGAAGAGTTGACCGTGACGGCCGATCTCGCTTCGGCGGTAGAGATGGGAGAGGTGCTGTTGCTCACCCTCAGCGATGCACCGGCCATCGACAAGGTGCTCTTTTCCAGCGGGATCAGGCCGCTGATCCGGGGAAAGATAGTCCTGCAGATGGGCACCATTGCCCCAGACGAAAGCCGCCTGATCAGCGGCCGGGTGCAGGAGGCCGGCGGCGACTATCTCGAAGCACCGGTGCTCGGCAGTATTCCCGAGGCCAGGACGGGGGAGTTGATCATCATGGCTGCGGGATCGGAGGCGGCCTATCATCATTGTCTGCTGATGTTGCGCGGACTGGGAAAAGAGGTCGATCTCATCGGCCCGGTTGGTCAGGGCGCGGCGATGAAACTGGCGATGAATCAACTGATCGCATCACTCACGGCTGGTTTCTCCCAGAGTTTGGGCTTGGTGCGCGCCGAGGGCGTCGAAGTGGAGCAGTTCATGAAACTGCTGCGCCAAAGCGCGCTCTATGCCTCCACATTCGATAAAAAGCTACAGAAGTTTCTTGAACACGATTACAGTAATCCGAACTTTACCCTCAGGCATCTGATAAAGGATGTGCAACTGTTCAAGCAGGTCGCCGCGGCGTCAGGGATGAATGCAGAGGTAGCCAACGCTATGTTGCGGGTGCTGGTCAGCGGCCAGGAGGCAGGCTATGGGGATGAGGACTACTCATCTCTGTATGAAGCCATCAATCCAGGCTTCGATGCGGAGACGGATACCGGTTGCTGACCCTGCCCTGCCCGATACAGGGATCGTGATGCTGCTTGGATGACGGGTTTGGTGGCGCTGTTTTGACTAAAGTCATGGGTTCAGGCCTTGTCGCTGGTTAGTCTAGTCGCCCCCAATCTTGTTTTAGAATACTGAGTTACTGTGAAACGATACCAAATACCTGTCATTGACGCCGCAGGGATTCCCATGGTGAATTTCGAGGCCATGGACGAAGTTCACAGGGAAGAAGTCGCTTTGATCAACCATCTTGGCTCACTGATAACGACGGGACTGGACAGCACTCCCGATACAAACGCGATTACGGCCAAGCTGTATGAGTGGGTGGAGCATACGCGAGCCCACTTTGATAGTGAGAACCGAATGATGGAGACGCATGGATTTCCGCCATACCCTGTTCACAGGGCGGAGCATGAGTTGATGCTGTCAAAGATCGAGTCGCAGCAGCAGCAATGGTTGAATGAAAAGGAATTAAATCAGCTCGCTGAGTTCATCTTCGTTGTGTGGCGGGAGTGGTTTGATGCGCATGTCAAAAGCATGGATACCGTGACGGCACGTTTCCTGAGTCAGGTGATGTAGGGATTTAGACGCTCTCGGCAGAAGGTTCGATAAGAGGGCGGTGGTGCCAACACCACCGCCCTCATCCGTTTAGCTGATCATGACTGAGATAATGATGCCCAGTATCAGAATGACTATTGCGCCAAGTATTGCTTTATCACTACCTAACATGGTGATGTCCTCCAAAATGACCAGTACCATAAAAGTTTGCCTAAGCCAGTTCTATCTAGAGATACCGCCAGACCAGCAATAACATTGCGTTTCGTAGAGCAATTGCTCAGACTGGCTTTTCAACTGATTTGGATCAACGAATCCACTCATTCCGGACGTAACAAGTATAGGATACTACACGGGATATGCTGCCCCAAAAACTGAGAAGTGCGGGCTAGAGTGGTTTATCGGCCACACCACACTGAGGTAAGATGAGGGGCATATCTTTTGCTCGGACATCAACTGATTACCCACCGTGTTCAGGGTGAGCCATGAGACTGCTGTTTAGTGAACTTCCAGGCAGGCGAGAACGCCACTTACGGCGCAAGCATGACAATCCACTGTTTCCCGAGGATGAGCGAGTTCTTACCCAGGAGGGGTTGACTGAGGCCCAGCGACTGGATCACGAAGAGCTGGTGGCTTATATCGGCGATCTGAGAAAGCTGGTCGGAGAAGCCGTTGCCCTCGGCCCCCATGAGCAAAGCGACCGCATTCTCGAGCTGAAGGAGCGTCTCGACAAAGCCTATGAGACCGCCTGCCGCCTGGCTGACGACCAGGGACCGAATAGAGAGGCCATCCGGAAATTAGTGGCTGTGATCATGAAGGCCGTGTGGAAAGGCGCGGGGAACGATAGTCTGGCGCAGCGGGAACTGGAGCAGGAGGAGGCGGCGCGTAAGGCCCACTATGAACTGCTCGAATACCCGTTGGTGGCGGATCTGTTGGATCCCGATTCACTTATTCGGGAAGGTGAGCTGCTTCCCGTATTGCTCAGCGCCGATCGGCCGGAATTCGAAGCGGCAGTGACCCTTTTTGACCCGGCCCAGTTGCTTGCGCTTTGTGAACAGGGGGAAACGATGTTTGGGCAAGTCGATGGTGTTGAGCCGCCACAGGAGGCGCGCTGGCGACTGGATGCCCTAACTGCCCTGGCTGAGTCGATTAAACCTAACTAATCAGCGATCGGCAAAGTTCTGCGTCCAGTAGATCCGGTATAGCGCGGCCGGGTTGTCCGCGGAGGCGGCGCCCATTTCGGTAAAGCTGGGATTCATGAGGTTGGCGCAATGGCCGGGACTGTCCAGCCAGACGTTCACGGCATCCTCTACCGTGGGATAGCCGGCGGCGATATTCTCCCCATAGGTCCGCCAGGCATAGCCGGCTGCCGTGATCCGGTCCCCCGGGCTGGAACCGTCGAGGCCGGTATGGTCGAAAAAGTCATTGTCGGCCATGGAGGTCGAGTGTCCCTGGGCGGCCTGTTCCAGATTGCAGTGCCAGGCAAGCATCTGCGCCGCCGCATAGTTCGTAGTACCGCACGACCGCGCAACCCCCCGGGCGTTGTTGACCAGCGTCAGCATCTGCTTGTCGCCGCTACTCATGCACAGATCGATGGTACCCTGGTCTGTCTGCCCCAGATTGTATTGGGAGCCGGTGGTGAAAACCCAGTTCTCGCCCTGAACAACGTTGCCGGCGAGATCCTGGACGCTGGCAAGCGTGACCGTGTAGCCGGTGTTCTCGGAGAGCGCTGTTGCGGGAGCGAACGTGAGGCGATAGTTAGCGCTGTCATAGGTGAAAGCGCCGGAAAGATCGGCGCCGTTTTCGCTGACCGTCAGGCTTTGGTTGTTGATGAGGGTTTCGAGCAGCGGTTCGTCAAAGGTGACGCTGATACTGGCCGTCGTAGCGACACCGGTTTCGTTTGGCTGGGGTGTTCTGGAGACGATAGCGGGGGGGGTTGTATCCGTGATCGGAGATACCTGGATAGCGATGCTGGCGCTGTCGGTGAGGTCACCGTCGTTGACGCTTAGCTGAAAGGTGAATGTGGTCGGTTGAGCGACCGTTGGCGCGATAAAGCTGAGGGTGGGATTCGCGCTGCCCCCCAGGCTGATGGCGTCGCCCTGGGTCTGGGTCCAGAGATAGCTGAGCGCATCGCCATCCGGATCGGAGGAAGCGGAGCCGTCCAGGGTCACCGTCTCTCCCGAAACGGCCCCTTGAGACGCACTGATCCGTGCGCTTGGTTGGCGATTGGCGCCTTCTTCCGCTGGAGGCGTCTCTTCCGGAGTTGTGTCCTCATCCGTGCTGTTGGTGCTTGAATCGGCTGTATCCGAGCCCCCGCCACAGCCGCTTAGTACGAGACTCAGCAATAACAGCCATCCAACCAGCGTTCTGTTTTTGTGCATATCACTACCCGAAATACCAGCATGACAGATCGCGCTTCACGGATTGGAACCGATCCTCGAACATCGACTCGAACAGGATTATGCGCGCTGTTCAGTTAGGCGGCTGAAGTATGAAAAACTACAGTAACAGGCGGCTTGCATCAATGTGTGAGTTCACAAATAAGAGACCTGATCGGTGGATAAGGCGTTTCGTTCCTCTGTCCGCAACGGTTATCCGGTATTGCGCAGCCCAGCGGAGATGGCATTGATTGACCGAAGCAGAGGTCTTAACCACATCTCCCGTTGGTCTTGTGAGAGACCGGTATGGCGGTAGCGCTTGATAAGTCCCAACTGGATATGGTTGAGAGGATCGAGGTAGGAGTCGCGTCGACTGAGAGACTGCTTCAGCACCGGCGCCTCGTCCAACAGATTCTCTAGCTGCGCAATCAACAGGATCTGCCGGTAAGTGCGCTCATATTCTGATTTGATTTCGCTGAAGATTCGGTCTCTGGTCTGCGGCTCCGAGCAGAGCCTGGCGTACTCACTGGCGATGATCATGTCCGATTTGAACAGCGCCATCTGCGCGTTGCTCAGCAGTGCGTGAAAGAAAGGCCAGTCACGGTACATGGTCTGTAACCGTTTTACCCGGCCGGGTTTGTTGCGGTGCCACTGCTCCAAGGCGGTGCCGATGCCGTACCACCCGGGCAGGTTCTGTCTGGCCTGCCCCCAGCCAAAGACCCAGGCGATGGCGCGCACCGAAGATTTCGAACGATTCCCCTTGCTGCGGTGTGAAGGCCGTGAGCCGATATTCATCATGCCGATCTCAGAGACGGGTGTTGCCTCATAGAAGTAATCGAGAAAACCAGGCGTTCTCTCTGTCAGCTGTCGAAAGCGCCGCTCACTGATGACAGCCATTTCATCCATCGCTTGAACGAACCGCCGTTTCTCCTCCTTGATGTTACTCACCACACCGAGACTGGCCTTGAGGAGTCCGGTGATGCCCATGGTCAGTTCGAAAATCGCGGTCTCAAGGTTGCCGTACTTGTAGGAGAGAACCTCGCCCTGCTCGGTGAATTTGATTTCACCGTTTACCGTGTTGCTGGGTTGGGCGAGGATGGATTGATGCGTCGGGCCGCCGCCGCGTCCCACGGTGCCGCCACGCCCATGGAACAGGCGGCAGCGAACGCCATGTCGATCCGCAAGCGCGATGATGCGCTTCTGTGTCTGGTAGAGATGCCACGCCGAGGCCATGATGCCGCCATCCTTCGCCGAGTCGGAGTAGCCGAGCATGACCTCCTGGCGATTGTCGTGGGCCTTGAGCAATTGCCGGTAACAGGCATTGGAGAAGAGATCGGCGAGGATGGACTCGCTGCGTTTGAGGTCGTCAATGGTCTCGAACAGCGGCGAAATCTCCAGTCGGTTGTACCATTTTTCATCTTGATGACCGACAAGGCCGGTAAGACTTCCAAGAAGCACCACCTCCATGATGTCACTGGATCGGTGGGTCATGGAGATGACATATTGACCGATGGCGCGAGGAGCGATCCCGCGCTTGGTTTCAGCGATGAGGTCGAACACGGCCAGGATCTCCTGGGTTTCCCTGGAGAGATCATCGCGTATCAGCGGCTTCGAGGTCCCCTGAGCGATCAGCTTTTCCAGCAACGCCATTCTCTGCCCGGTGTCAAGGCCTGGGTAATCGATGGCATCGCCGGTGTTGTTCAGGATATCCGCAACGGCTGCCGTATGTAGTAACGACTCCTGTCTGATATCGAGCCGGGAGAGATTGAAGCCGAAGGTCTTGGAGAGGTTGATCAAGTCCTGTAATCCGCCCTCGGCCGCGTCTGTATCCCCGTGGCTGAGCAGTGAGTGGGATATCAGTTGCAGATCGCGTTGAAAGGCTGCTTCGTTGGCGTAGACAGCGAGGGACGTTTCGCCGTTCGATTCCACCGATGCCAAGGTCAGTTTGAGGCGTTCGCGGATGATGTATAGCTTGCGCCGGTAAGGTTCGTCTTCGAAGCGTCCGGCGTTGTCGCCAAAGAGTTGCCCGTAGTGTGCATTATCGGCTTTCAGGCTTTCCGAGAACGACCAGTTCGGTGTGCAAAATCGATTCGAAAAGGTCAACTCGGCAATCAGTTCATCGACTCGGCGGATATACTCGCGCAGAATGGTTTGCCGTTGCAGTCCGAGCGCCAGGCGGGTGACGTCGGGTGTGACGAACGGGTTGCCGTCCCGATCGCCGCCGATCCATGAGCCGAACTGGATAAACGCCGGCAGCTGGATGCCGAAATATTCGTCGTGAGCGCCATATACCCGCTCAATACCGGCCTGCAGGCGCCTGAATATCTGTGGCACGGCCTCGAACAGACTGCTCTGAAAATAGTGCAGGCCCAGACGAATCTCATTGCGTACCTCAGGGCGAACCGCCCTCACCTCCTCCGTCTTCCATAGGGTCTGAATCTGGGTCTTGAGGGCCTTGATGGCGTACTCGCGTTGATTGAGGCTATGACGTGGAGCATCCAGCATCTCGTTGGTGAGAAAGATACGGCGCAACAGATTCATGATCATCAGCCGTTTCGATTCCGTGGGGTGGGCAGTGAAGACGGGGATATAGGCCGCATCGTCGAGGATATTCTGTAGTTGCTGCGGGGCTATGCCCTGGGCGCGGAAGCCGCGTAAGGTATGATCAAACGATCCTTCCCAGAGCTCACTCCCCTTGCCGGCGATGCGTCGCCGCTGGCGATGCTGGAAGGCCTCTTCCGCGATATTCACCAGCATGAAATAGATACTGAAGGCTCGTACCACGGCGCTCAGGGTCTCGGGTTGCAGGGACTCGATCAGGCGGTTCAGCCGGCGATAGAGTTTGGGATCAGGCTTCTCATGTAATTTCAGGTAGCCTTTGCGCAGGCGCTCGACCACAGTAAAGGTCTCCTTACCCACCTGCTCTTGCAGGACCTCGCCAAGCAATACCCCAAACAGTCGTACGCGTCCGCGCAGTACTTTGTCATGCTTGACGCAGGCCTTGCTAAAACGGTCTGTCATCAGGGTCTCCTCTGTTTCGCCAATAAAGGGGCGCCATGAAGGAACAGTAGCAGATGGAGGCAGGACTTATCCCAGGCCGTTCAACAGGTTCTGGCTGTTGAGCCGGCCGGTGTGACGTTGAAGGCATTCGCTGAGCATGTGGCGGGGCGATTGGAGAAAGGTAAGCGTATCGGGCTACGGATCCAGCCTGCGGATCGCGATATGAGTTCGACTTGTCCGGTTAGACGTATGTCTATTTCATGGGCAGAGAGCCTCACAAAGTCTGATAAGATTCGGGAATGTTCCAACGGCATTCGGATCTCTTTCATCGCCGACCAGTATACAGTCGATCCCGGCCGCCCTTGCGCCGCCCAGATCGCGTCGCGCCGAATCGCCTATCACCAGCGCCGTTGAAGGATCGATGTCTAGCTGTTTGAGGACCAAGCGGAACGGCTTAGGCGATGGCTTGACCACGCCGTGCTCGGAGGAGAAGGAGGTGGCTTGAAAAAGCCCCGCTATTCCCGCTTCGGCAAAGGTGCGCAGCCACATTTTCTTGGGCGACCATATATCAGCTACAAGTGCCAGGGTGAAGTTTTGCGCCAGTCGATGCAAGGCTTGTGCATAGGCTTTTGGAATATGCCCCAGCTCATGATGGGCGAAGGTATCGATCAGCCGCTCCATCTCCAGGGGAGGCAACCATTCGTCATGGGTGGCCAGGATCGCCTTTTCAACCGTAGGAAAACAGTGCCGCCACGCTTCCGTGGGGTAACAGGCGTCAAGGTAGTCGTAAGCATCTTGGATAATATTATTGACCTGACAGGCCGGCAGCGTCCCGCCTATGGCTTGGTAGTGTTCGGCATAGTCGATATCTGGGCCGAAACGGTCCTCTTCGAACATGAAGGTACTGTTCATATCCAATAGCAATGCTTGTCTATCCATATTTGTCAAAGCGGCAGGGTTAACTGATTTAACAGTCTGTCATTTTTGCATAGGGACGATGGGCGTGGCCAGCAGATAACGCAAATATCGCAAGGGAACACAATGAGCGCAAAGCTGACAGGTTGATATAACCAGATGTTTCGCGCCCCTTGTGTTTCATGGCATATCATTCAACTGGCAAAGCCAAATGGTTGTGGCTGCGATGCCGATAGGTGGATTACACCCTCTGTCAGTGTTTGCCAGGCGCCAGTTTTACGTTGCGGCGTTCATAGTGTATATACGCCTGCAGGGCGATCATTTCATCGCTGTCCAGTGCTAATGCCTTGCTCTGCAGCGGGTTCATAATGCACCAATTGATCATCTCGCCAAGCACGGCGACCTTGCCGAGTTGTTGTTGGAACTTCGGATAGGTTTCCGGATGAGTATTGGTGGCATTCGGGTGGCATTGATCACAGGAAACGGTGTTCTGGTTGCCCAGGCCGCCATGAAACAATCTTTCACCCTTGTCCATGACTGTCATGTACTCGTTTTGCCAGCGATCAAGATCGGCCTGGGTGAACTCGTCAGCTACGACGTTGCCAGTGGCTAGCATAAGGCAAGCTGAGATATGGATAATTCCCTTGTTCATACGCATCGTGTTCTCCTTACTTCTAATAGTGGGTCTGTGCGGCAGTGCGCTTTGCCATTTTTTGATGCTTGGCATCGACCGGCGCACCGGCTTCAGCATCAAAGGCAACGATCCGATTGCGATTGTTGGGCAATAGATAATGCAGCTCCACATTTCCAGAATGGATGTTGATAAATTGCCAGCCGGTGGCATCGCGTTCAAAGAACGGGTCGGCACGGTTCATTTCCACCGTTAACTTGGGCAGCAGGCTATCGGTCTGTTTGTAAGTGGAGGGATAGGGCCATGGCCAGGCGGTGGCCATGGCGGAATTGAAGCTGATATTGCCGATCTGATTGTATTGTATCTGATGAACATGCCCATAGATGACCGTTACTTTACTGAACGGCTTCAGCAATGCCTGGATCTGTTCGGCATCTTCCGTCCAGAAATTCCAGCCCTTATAGATCTTTTGCAACGGTGAGTGCGAGAACACCACGATGGGTGTCTCTCGAGAGACCTTTTCGAGATCCTTTTTCAGCCATTCGCGTTGCCTGTCGCCGACCATGAATGGTGAACCTTGCGGATTGTCGAGACGCGCCATTTGCAACATGCGCTGCATGCCCGAGTCCCACTTTCCGTGCATCCACGCCTCGTAGGTCAATATGGAATTGAGCACTATGAAATGCACGCCCTTGTGGTCGAAACCATAGTAATCTGGACCCAATCGCTTTTTCCAATACTCACCGAGATCGACGTAGTAGTCATGTTCCCCCATCACATAGTGCACGTTGGGGGTCAGGCCCGAGAGGATTTCCAGGCCGTGGTCGATCTCCTCAGGTTTACCCAGTTGGGCGATGTCGCCACCGTAAAAAACAAAATCCGGCTTAGGGTCCATTAAGTTGGCCTCGGCGACAGCACGGATCAGCCCCCGGTCCCAATTGTGCACGAATTTATTACCTTTTATGTGGGTAATGTGCGAATCTGAGAGGTAGGCAAATGTGAAGTTGTCAGTGGAGCCTTTACCAAAAGCAATTTCGATGAGTGACAGCGGCAAGCTGGCGGCAGCAAGTAAACCACTGCTCCGTTTAAGAAAACTGCGCCGATCGATACGCTTGTTCATGGGGTCTTCCTCGCTTGATGCGTCTGTGGCGCATGTTCCGGGCTGGTCAATGCCTTCAGAAAGGCCACCAGATCCTTTTTTTCCTGCTCATTCAAATCAAGGGGACGGATACCCCCGCTTAGGAAATCGGATAGTGTGTCCAACACAGCGACACGGCCGCCATTGTTGTAGAAATCCACGACATCCTCCAGTGTTTGTAAGCTCCCGTCATGCATATAGGGTTGAGTAATGGCTATATTGCGCAGCGTCGGTGTTTTGAAAGCGCCTATATCGGTGAAGTTTTCCGACACGGCAAACCGGCCCAGTTCCGACATGTTTGCCTGGGTCAACACTGTCACGTCGACATCCGCCCCACGACGTTTTTTCTTGATCATCTCAGCAGCGGTCTGCGCTTCCCTCCCCTGGATGGACTTGAAGCCTATGCCAATATTGTGAAAACGATTGTCTGTAAACAGTGCCTGTGTCTGTTCGATGATATGACAGGATACGCAGCGGCCCTTGTTACGAAAAACAGCAAGGCCACGCACCTGCGCTTTGGTCAATGCCGACTTATCGCCGGCATAGTTGTAGCGATCGAAGGGAGAGTCACCGGAAACCAGCGTACGCTCGAAACTGGCGATAGCCTTGGCAACATGCTCGATAGTGATATCCTCTCCTCCTATGTTGAATACGCGCTGAAAGGCTTGCGGGTAGTCAGGATCATTCTGGATGACGTCGATAATAGGCGTGTGATCATGCAGTCCACCTTCGACCGGATTGACAAAGGGTTGTTTGGACTGACTTTCCAGATCAGGTTCCCGCCCATCCCAGAACAGGCTGGTATAAAAGGCCGAATTGATGACCGTTGGCGCGTTGCGTGTCCCGGTCAGGTTGTTAAAGCCTTTTGATACCTTCAAATTGTCAGTGAAGCCCTTGGCCTTGTCATGACAGGTAGCGCAGCTGACCTGGCCGTCCGCACTAAAGCGTATATCATGAAACAGCCGTTCACCCAGTTTGATTTTTGCGTCAGTCTGTGGGTTGTCCTTCGGTATGGATACGGGTGGTAAGCCCAGGGTGCTGGAGATGGCCGCGGTTGTTGACGAGATAAGTATCAATGATGAGAGCCATGCGATCGGTTTTACCATGGCGGGCCTCCTTGGTTAATGTCGGATCCGTTTTTTATATCGGTGAATTACCGGCCTATGTCGAGACTAGCCGCTGCTCATCGATTACACTATTAAAAAGATACAATAACCCGGATAGTTATTATTAATGGCACTTGCCCCCTTTAATCAGACTCACAGGCTAGATGTATTTATTAAGAGCGCCCTGCTGTAGGAGGGAGAGGTGAATTTCGAAAAGGCATGGAAGGGACGAGAGAACTATGACACTTACTGAACTTCGTTATATGATTGCGGTATACCAAGCGCGCAATTTCGGCCGTGCTGCGCGCGCCTGTTTTGTCAGTCAGCCCACGCTCAGCCTAGCCATCAAGAAGCTCGAGGAAGAGTTGGATGTACAGTTATTCGAGCGTCGCGCCAATGCCGTCACCATAACGCCCATCGGTAAGCGGATTGTCGAACAGGCGCAATATGCATTGGAGGCGGCGGAGGGTATCAAGCTGATTGCCCGACAAGGCCAAGACCAATTGGCCGGGCCGGTGCGGACCGGCGCCATTCATACCATAGGCCCCTACCTGTTTCCGAATTTGATTCCACGGTTGCGTGAAAACGCACTGCAAATGCCACTGATCATAGAGGAAAACTACACTGCGGTGTTGTCGGAGAAACTCAAGCGTGGAGAGCTGGACGTGATCATTATTGCTCTGCCTTTCAATGAACAGGGGCTAGTGACGCTACCGCTTTATGAAGAGCCTTTCGTGGTGTTGCTGCCCAGTGAGCATTCACTGAATACGCACACAGCCATTGATCCTGATATGCTGGAAGAGGAGAATGTGTTGCTACTGGGCGCAGGCCACTGTTTCCGCGATCATGTCCTTGAGGCATGCCCTGCCTGCCAGCCCAAGCCAGGGCCGGATGGTGAGTTTGAGTACACGATAGAAGGCACATCGTTGGAAACCATTCGCCATATGGTTGTGTCCGGGCTCGGTATATCCATTCTGCCCTGTACCGCCGGCGAATCCATTAGTTACTCTAAAGAACGGTTGCTCTCGATTCGCCGTTTTACCGATCCAGCACCCAGGCGTACGGTCGCTCTCGCCTGGCGCGTATCCTATCCTCGGCCGAAAGTGATCGATGTTATCAATCGTTCCATTCATGAGTGTGATCTTGCGTCCGTCATATTCTGTTCCAGAGCATGTAAAGGGCAGTCCTTGAGTTCCGACAAACAGCAGAGCGATTAATTGAAACAATTTACTCAGATACCTGCTCAGATGAGCTGTCTGAACGAACAGCGGATAAGCGGGGATAACCACTTGTTATTCTGAGTGAGTTTAAGTTACTCTCTTCAGAGGAACACGCCGCACAATCGGCGCGGCCCGCATCACTGACGGACCTTACATCCATAATATCTCCAAGGTATATTTCTTGATATATATCATACCTTGCTGACATTTTACCCTATGAGATGACAGCGTGCGCTTTACTCGAAACAGAACAGCCGATGAACGGGCTGTCGGTAGGCAGCAGAGCGGCCGGTGATTGTCTTTCCTAGTCTTGTTGGAAAGGCATAAAGTGCGAATTTAACGGCATTTTTATTATCAGAGACAAACACTTGAATCGGGTACAAAAAAAGAGGTTGGCTTGGCGAAGCGGTTTTTTCTTGCTGTTTATTCTCGCGCCGCCACTGGACATCTTCCGCTTCGACTTAAACCTGAACCACTTCATACTGTTCGGTTTTCCCTGGACGCTGGGAATGGAGGCCTTTCAGCAGGGCGACATTGGTTCAGAGGAGATGGGCCTCAATATGCTGCTTCGTTTTTTTCTTCCCCTTGCATCGGTGTTGGTCGCCGGTATCTACATCTCTTGGAAATGGGGGCGTCTCTACTGCGGTTGGCTCTGCCCGCACTTCTCCGTGGTCGAAATGATCAACGCCTTGATGCGGCGTGCATCCGGAAAGGTCACGATTTGGGACAGAGATCGTTTGCCAGACAGTCAGCTGGACGGCACCCATATTGAACCGGAACGGAAATGGTGGGGGGTAACCATCGTTGCCGTACTCTTTTTCTCTTTCCTCTGGGCCGTGGCGCTGTTGACCTATCTGCTGCCCCCAAAAGAGATCTACGGTAATCTCTTTGGTGCCAGCCTGACGCGAAATCAATTCATCTTTATCAGCGTGGGGACGATCCTTCTGACGATAGAATTCACCTTTGCCCGTCATCTTTTCTGTCGTTTCGGTTGTGCGCTGGGCCTTTTTCAGAGCCTGGTCTGGATGGGGAATAAAAAGGCCATGGTGGTTGCTTATGATCGCAAGCGGGCAAAGGCGTGTATTGCGTGTGACAATTCCTGTGAACACGCCTGCCCGGTGCGCTTGAAACCGCGCAGTATTAAACGCCGGATGTTTACCTGTACCCAATGCATGCAGTGCATCGAGGCATGTGAGGATGTTCAGCGCAATGCCTCTGGTCTGCCCTTGCTTAAGATGCTGGAAGATCAGTGTGCGCTCGATGTTTCCGAGCGTGATTTCGGTTACAAGCCGGATGTGCCGAATGGGTGCTTTGCGCTCGAGAACAGGGATAAGAAAAAGTGCTGTCACTGAGCATGCTTGAATAGGTCAAATATGGCGGGCCTCCCTTCGGGCGAGACGCTAAGCCGTCATCTGCGTTGTTGCGTGGCTTGGAAAGGGCGCGCCATTCCCGGCGCAACGCGCCTAGCAGCTAACGGCTTAGCGTCTCGCTGATTGGTGCAGTTTATACGTTACACCACACTAGTATCTGGCCAATCCCGTCCCTCAGTACTTGATCAGTAAGGATAATCAGGATGCCCATCATTTAAAATCAACTTTAGCGACTCCGCTCATAATTACTGATTTCTCGAAAAACTCATCATCTCAGCTCATATTTTCTTCAACCCAGCTCAAAATCACACTTCTTATCCCCGGTTAGAAAATCCAGGTGAGGGTGGCCTGATATTTGCCAGTTTGGGTGGGTGTCCTGGTTATTCCTATTCTTCAAGTTACAGAGTACAAATGAGAATATTCAGTTTTGTTTAAGGTTTCAACACTATACTATGGTTGAAAATCAGGATGTTGAGAATGCGTACTACCATTTTTACTATTTTGCAGATAAGGAGTTGGTCTGATGAATAGATATACAAACAACATAGAAACATTGATGCACTACCACGCATGGGATCGTGTTGTCCGAATATTTCATTGGACAAACGTGTTGTGCGTAATTGGTTTGATTGGAGTTGGATTAGTTATTTTTAATGGTAAAACGCTGGGTATTACGACAGACGGAAAAATCCTTCTGAAAACAATACATGTCTATATTGGGTATCTATTTGTACTTAATCTTGGTTGGAGAATAATCTGGGGATTTTTAGGTAACCGTTATGCAAGATGGGCCGCAATCCTTCCTTTTGGAGAAACGTATAAAAACTCATTGAGTCTGTTTGTAGAAGGTATAAAAAAGGGTAATTTACCTAATTATTTAGGGCATAACCCTATTGCAAGATTGATGGTGACACTACTGTTTTTATTGCTATCTCTACAAGCTGTTACTGGCCTAATGCTTGCTGGAACCGATCTTTATTTTCCTCCCTTTGGTCATGAGATTGCTGAATGGGTAACCGGCTCCGGGGAAGACCATAGTAAATTAGCTGATCTTAAACCCTATTCAAAAACAAACGTGGATCCAGATAGTTATAAGGAGATGCGTGATTTCAGAAAGCCATTTATTACGATACATCTCTATGTTTTCTATATGCTGTTGATCGCAATTCTGCTTCATCTTATTGGTGTGGTTGTCTCTGAGTTACGTGAGAAATGTGGATTGGTTTCCGCCATGTTCACGGGGAAGAAAGTGTTTCACAAGAAACCAGTTGATCAAATGAGTCATTGATCTCATGTTGCCTTTTGGGGATGACAACAGGTGATAGGTCTAACTTAGACGCCCAGTGCGTCGAGCAAAATCGACAAGAGATTGGAGGAGAATTTCTCTTTGTCGCCTATCACAAGATATTGCGCCTGACTTGCCTCGGCGATAACGTAAATTATCTTTCGCACATTTGAGACGGCGGTGGTTGAAGCGCTAAACGGACACCCACCCAAATTTACATAATTTTGAGTGGGTGTCCATACAACATCCCTTCAGGGGGAAGAAGATTCGCTGGAGCGACAAAGCATTGAAGGACTTCAAGCACCACATTCGTTGCCTGACGAAACGTTCTTGGGGAATCTCCATGCAACGTCGATACCGGGAGCTTCGACTGTATATCCAGGGCTGGATCAACTACTACGGTCTTTCCGAATACTACCGGCCCTTACCGAGATTGGATGAATGGATACGGCGACGCATACGGATGTGCTATTTGAAACAATGGTACAAACCGCGAACACGTATCCGTAATTTGATCCGACTTGGCACCAGGATACGAACAGCTGCGTGTCTTGGCCTGAGTTACAAGGGGCCTTATCGTTTGGCAAAAACCCTTGCTACGCAATCCGGAATGACCAATAAGTGGTTGGCGCAACAGGGGCTCGTCTCTGTACGAGAGCTTTGGATTAAGTTTCACTATGCTTGATGAACCGCCTAGTGCGCGCTTAACGGAAGTGCCCTTGGGGTAGTCCCGCATGCTAGGGTGGTATGGGGAGGGCGGGTTAGAAACCCGCCCTTACTCGATTAGAAGCTTAGCTAAATAGATGCTAGGCATAGAGCCAATCCAACAGTAAAAAAAATGGGGGCGCTGTTACAATTAAATACAATGCTACTCCTAATAGACTCCGATTGCGGATTATAAATGAACGAGTATAGCTACTCCTTTCAATTTTCCACTCTATTCGCTCTAAACTTGTTTTATCTTTTGGGTAAATCATCCATCCTAGCAGGAATGCGCTAAGAAGATATAACACTGTTAATAAAGGCGCTATAATGGACAAATAGTTTAAGTATGCTTGAATTGATAAACTCACAAAGAACACAGCAACTACTGCTCCAACCATAAATCCTATCCAATCTGTTTTTTTTGCTCCTTTCATAGCAATTTCTTTTGTCAGAACTTCTAACGATTGAGTTTTGGGGCGGCCAGCATTAGCCAGACGTCCCAGCCCCGAAGGGGCGACAAGAACGACTTGTTAGCTGTTTTTGTCATATCTTTGATTTGGGTACAAGTGCCAGTTTCTTATTATTATCCATAGCATCAAAATTCCCGCTAAAATAAATCCAATGCCTAAATATAGAGCAGAGTCACCAGTTATGACTAAACGTGATCCTGCCTCTGGTGTAAACTTGAAGACCCGATTAAATATTCCATATCCTCCATAAATAATTAGTGACACACTAAATCCTATAGAAACGATTCTCATCAGTAGTTGTTCAGTAGTTAATTTACTTCGCATATGATGCAGCTAGCAGTGATATTAACGAGACCCCCTGTCTCGTTATGCATTTTTATGCTTATATCACCCCTCGCTCAGCAAGGCTGACAAAGCCTCCACCTCCGATAACGATGGCATCTCTAAGCTCGATATTCAGAACGGCGCCCTTTTCCTTCAATTGTTTCGCTAAACGCTAAATAAGCACTGATCGGTCAGGGGTTGTATAACGTCAAGGCTTACCGATCAAGGCAGTCGCCTTCCTACGGACTTCGGATAGCTCCGCAGGCGAAATCTTGCCCTTGCGTGTCGCCTTGCGCACCATCCAATCCAGGCTTTTCACCTGGTCAGCGAGGACTGCACTCGGTTTGTTGCTGGCAATGACGACTTCGAAAGGGTAGCCCTTGAGTTGTGTTGTCATCGGACAGCACAGCATTAAGCCGGTACGGCCGTTGTACATGGCCGGACTCAGTACGACAGCCGGGCGATGCCTGGCCTGTCCGTGGCCAACCTGCGGATCGAAGTGCAGCCAGACAATATCACCAGCGTCAGGCACATAACGCTTCGCCACTATTTAGAACGTTTCTTTACCGACTGCCGAACCGAAGCTCACTTCGGCATGCAGATTGTCCTGCGTAATGCCGGAAACGAGCGTTTCCAGGTCATAGTCCTCTTGGCGCACCGGCTCGATTACGATGCGGCCGTCCTCCTCTCTCACATCCACCGGCGTATCCAGGTGCAACTTGGCCGCATGCATGATCGCGGCCGGGATTCGTACCGAGGCGCTATTTCCCCACTTTTTTACGATAACTCGCATATCAATCTCTCATGTCGGGATGTATCTTCAATGTAGATACTATACTTTAGGCCCACGAATGTTGCAGCATTGTTGATACCGTTGCGGGAACAGCATGAAAGGACGGAACAGTTTAGCTCAGATATTTCCCCGGGAATGTGATGATCATGCCGAGAACGGTGCGAGGGCGCGTTCAGCGTTGAGCGGTATTATCCGGCCGTCCGAGCAAGGCATTTAGTCACCGAAGGCCGGATCAAAGCATGCTGTTTAGAAAGACCCCTTCAACCCTTCCAGCTTCCTGCGAAAGGAGTCAACAACCTGACGGTTCTCACTGGAATTCGAGACCACGCTCGGCACCAGCACCACCACCAACTCGGTGCGTTTGCTGAATTTCGACTCTTGGCCGAACAGCCAGCCGATGAAAGGCAGCTCACTGAGAAATGGCAAGCCGGAACTGCCGTCGTTGTCCCTGTCCGTGATCAAACCACCCAGAATCAAGGCTTCACCGTTTTGTACCGCAACCGTACTGCTGATCTTGCGTGTCGAGATCGTTGGGGAGTTGACCGATGAGGCGGCAACGGTGGAGACATCGCTGACCTCCTGTGAGACCTCCATCGTCACCAAGCCGCCTGGATTGACCCTGGGCGTCACTTCAAGCAGCACGCCGGTGTCCCTGTAACTGATGTTGTTGATGATCGGCGCATTGTTGTCTGTCGTGGACTGGGACTGCCTGTCTACCACTGGCACCTCGTCGCCGACCTGAATGGATGCGGTTTCATTATCCAAAACCATCACGGAGGGTGAGGAGAGGACCCGGATCAGTGAGTCTTCTGCCAGTGCACTGAGTACTGAACGAACACCATCAACAGCACTGACAGTAAAATTAAACCCTGGTAACACCTGCGACAAGCCAGGTGTTTTATCGATGTCCAGACTCCCTTCTCCAGAATAATGACGACCTCCAACGCTTGTGTTAAATAGCCATTGAAGTCCGTACGTCAACTCATCCTGAAGCGCCACCTCGATAATGGTCGCCTCCACCATTACTTGCAACTGCCGCACATCCAGTTTTTCCAATGCCTCCAGCATGCCGGCGTATTGCGTGGGCGTGGCGGTGATCACCAGTGAGTTGTGTTTGACATCCGCCACCACCCGCACATCGCCCTGGGATCCCGCCCCAGGCACATTCAGCCGCGTGGTTGTCGAGGATGAACCGCTACCGCGGCCTGTGCCGGAAGCGCTGCTCTGCGTCTCCGGTTCTCTTCCGGGCGCTACCTTGGCCGCTTGGCTCTTGCTGCCGGAACCCGCCGGGGAGAAAAGCTGCTGCAGCAGGTTCGCCAGCTCTTCGGCATCGCCGTTCTTCACCCGGTAGACAAACAGGCGCTGACTGACGCCGCTCTCCTGATCATCGATCCGGTCCAGTCGGGGTATCCACTCTGCAATCGTATCCAGATAGCGTTTCTGAGGCGTGACGACCAGCACCCCATTGGCCTCGTCAATGGGCACTACACGAAACATCCCCTGCAAAGGGCTGCTGTCGATGGCGCCGATGATCGTCTTCAGCTCTTGGATGACGGTTGACACCTTGGCGTGCTCCAGGGGAAAGAAACCCACCGACAGTCCCTTGATCCAATCCACATCGAACAGGTGAATGGTATCCAGCAGACTTTCCATCTCCCGGCCGGTGCCCGCCAGCACCAGCAGATTGCGCGCCGCATCCACCCTGATAATTCCGCCCTTGGGTGTCAGCGGCCGGAGTATCTCTGCCATTTCGCTCGCGGCAATGAACTGCAGGGGAACGACCTGCAGGGCATACCCGGCGGGCAAGGGGGTTCGCGCATTCGCCAGTTGTGGCGTCTGATGGCCCTGAATGGCGGTGCTGATCGGAACGATGCGATATGTGCCGTCCACCATCACCATCGCGGCGCCGTTCATCTGCAGCAGGGTCTCCAAGGTGGGCAGCAGGTCTGTCTGACTCAAGGGCTTGCCGGTCTGAATCGTCACCTTGCCCTTGATCCTGGGGTCGAGTATGTAACCCGCGTTGAGCAGTTCGCCGAGGATGGTCTGGATCACCTCGCGCAGATCGGCCTGCTCGAAATTGAGGGTGATGTCTCCCTTGACCGGCCCCTGGGATTTCTTTGGAGGTTCGGGCTTTTCGCTCCTGATGAACTTACCGGTGCCATAGAAGAGCTCTGGCCGGTTGCCCTCCTTCGCGGGCGCCTGTTGCGCCTCTGGCTTGAACGCCACACCGGGAATTGTCGGTTCCTGGGATACCTGGCCAGGTATCAGGTGACCCGGTGGAATCGTGTTTGGCGGCGCCACGCCATCCTCGTCTTGGGTTCGGTTGTTCCAGTTGGAGCAGCCGACCAGGGGGAGCAGCAGGCAGGCGGTCAGAATGTTCTTGTTCAGCATGCGGTTAAGGATCGATAGAGATCTGAGGTTTTCACAACACAACACCCAGGCGAGAGGGCCGGAGCAGGCAAGCAGGCATTCTAGCCGAGTTTAAGGCTCAAGACCTCATCGAGATGGAGGGAGGTCAAAACTGAACCCTCGCTGAGAACATAAGACGAAAAGAAACTCTCGCCAATTTCCTAAAGAATCCTCAGACAATGTCTTCTTGGCCTACTTTGCGAGAAAAACCTTGCATGCCTGCCCAATCCAGAATGGCAGAGTGCGGGCGCGGAAAAGTGAGAGGCGGCCCTGATATAGCCCCCTTTGGGGACTTTCATCATCCTACCCGCTCTGCGGGTTAGTAGATGATTATACGATCAACGCGACAGTCCCTGCTCAACCTGCTCTCGCGTACTGTTTCCGAGCAGCTTTTCGATCAGCTCCAGGGCGAAATCCATCGCCGTACCCGGGCCACGGGAGGTGATCACCCGGCCATCACTGATCACTCGCTCGAGTCGCACGTCGACCTGGGGCAGGTCCATGTTGTCCAGGACGCCCGGATAACTGGTCGCTCTGCGGCCATTCAATAGGCCGGCGCCAGCCAGCACTTTTGGCGCGGCGCAGATCGCCGCGGTGTATTTTCCCTGACCATGCAGGCGCTGCAGGATTTGATGGATACGCGGATCGGCATCGAGATGGTCCGCCCCCGGAAGCCCCCCCGGCAGCACGATCATGTCAAAATCCTCTTCCAGCACGGCATCGATCGTGGTGTCGGGCAGCAGAGTGACGCCCCGCGAGGCCTTGACCGGTGCTGTGTCCAAGCCGGCCGTAACCACTTCGATGCCGGCCCGGGTCAATAGATCGGTGATGGTGACAGCTTCGAGTTCTTCACATCCTTGAGCAAGGGGGACGAGGACGCGTGCCATAGTGGCCTCCTGGAATTGACGAGTGCCGAAACGGGCACCAGTTCGATACCCTGCTCCTTCAGTTTAGGTAATTCTTCCTGAAGCACAGCCAGGGTTTGGGGATAGGGATGCGCGATCCCGATGGCGCTCCCTTTCTCCCGCGCTGTCTGCAACAGCTCATGTAGTTGTGCCCTGACCTCGGATTCCCTGGGAATATTGTCGAGAAACACGTCCCGGCGTGAACTGGCGATAAGATTCGAGCCGGCGACACGCTCCGCCACCGTGGCATCGGTGGTGCGGCTGTCCACGAAATAGAGCCCGGCCTCGCGCAGCGCGCTCATCAACCAGCGCATGGCCGTGGGATCCCGGGTCAATAGACTACCCATGTGATTGTTCACCCCGGCCAGATAGGGGATTGAGACGATATTCCGCCGCAGGGTGCGCAGAAACCGAACCTTCGACATATCCAGGGTGAGAGCCCCGTTGCCAAGGGCGTTGCCATGGTCTGACTGCATCGGCAAGTGCAGCATGACCTCTTTTTTCAACTGGTGGGCCTTGCTGGCCTGCTGCCAGGCATAGGGGGTCTGGGGCAGGAACGCATAGGTTATCGGACCCGGCAGGGCAAGGGCGCGCTCCCCAGCGATCCGCCGATCGCCCATGTCATCAATGATCAGCGCGATCCTTACCCTATCCTGGATTGATTCGCCTGGCCCTGCCGCCAGGAGGATCGCGGGTATCCAGGCGGTGATCAGCCAGCAGAGGATCAAGCCGTGTTTATTCGTTGAGCATCGCATAGGGTCTGATGAGGTTTGAACCGACCCGGGATTGAGACGGATTCTCCGCAACCCGACCCTTAACCGGCCGCCTTGTTGCTGTGCAAAATGACCAGACCCTTCAGCAGATTGAGTGCTTCACCCAACTGATAGTCCTTGTCGCTCGGCGACTTACCCGCTTCTTGTCTTTTTTCCGCCGAACCCTCATCTGCGGCGTCGTGCCCGTTCGGCAAGTGGCCCGAGAGATTAGACTCCTTGATCGGTTTGACGTGGCGCTTTTCCACTTTCGATAGGGTTACGTCCTCCAGTTCGATATCGGGTTTGATGCCTTCAGCCTGAATCGAACGCCCGGACGGGGTGTAATACCTGGCGGTGGTGAGTTTCACCGCCGCCGTATTGGTGATCGGAATGATGGTCTGCACCGACCCCTTGCCGAAGGTGCGGCTGCCCATGATCACGGCACGATGGTGATCCTGCAGCGCCCCCGCCACGATTTCAGAGGCGGATGCCGACCCTTCGTTGACCAATACCACAATCGGCGCGCCATGGAGCACATCATCCGGCGCGGCCTCGAAGCGCAGTTGCGAATCACTCTCTCTACCCTCGGTGTAGACGATCAGCCCGGACTCCAGGAAGGCGTCGCTGACCGAGACAGCGGCATTCAGCACACCGCCTGGATTGTTGCGCAGATCCAGCACCATCCCCTGTAGCTCGCCATCCGCCTCACCCTGTAGCCGGGTCAGGGATTTCAGCATGTCGTTGGTGGTGTTCGCCTGAAATTGCGAAATCCGCAAATAGGCGAATCGCTGATCCAGCAGACGGCTCTTCACGCTCGCTACGCGGATGATATCCCGTGTCACGGTCAGTTTGATCGGCTTCTCTTCTCCTTTCCGGATGATGGTGAGTTCGATGGAAGTGCCAGGTTTGCCGCGCATCAGGGCTACGGCCTCGCTCAGGTTGAGTCCCTTCACCGGGGTGTCGTCCAGACGCACGATCAGGTCACCGCTCTGCACCCCGGCGCGCTGTGCCGGGGTGTCGTCGATGGGCGAAATCACTTTCACGAATCCGTCCTCCATCCCCACTTCGATCCCCAGGCCGCCGAATTCACCCTTGGTGCCGACCTGAAGATCCTTGTAATCCTTTGAATCCAGATAGTTCGAATGGGGATCGAGACCGGAAACCATGCCGCGGATAGCGTTTTCCAGCAGCACATTATCCTCGACAGGCTCCACATAGTTGGCCTTGATGCGGCCGAAGATATCGGCGAATGCGCGCAACTGTTGCAAAGGCAGGGTTTCTGTCTCCTGTTGGGCCTGAGCATCAACGGAGAGAGGAGACAGAATTCCGATCATCAATATCAGGCTCAGGCTGTATCGGGGTATCCGCATGACTGCTTGTATCATCAGTTTTTCCTACTAGCGTGCAGCCAACGAATAGACTGGCTGGCTGTTGGTAAATGAATCAAAGGCGTAACGAACCGCGCCGCCTTGAAATTTGTGAGTGACTGGATAAAAAGATAGTTCCCTTTGCCCGGTTTGGCGCCCCCATTCGGCAATTACCCTACCTTTTATTCTCTGACACCAGTGGGTTGGATTTATCGGCTCTCCGTTGTGCCTGATGCCGAAATAGACCCCTGAACGGGTCCGTCCGCCGCTGCTTCCCACCTGCGCCACCACCTCGCCGGGCTCCACCCACTCGCCGGTCTCCTTGAACAGACTCTGGTTATGGCCATACAGACTCATATAGCCGTCCCCGTGATCGATGATCAGCAACAGACCGAATCCCCGCAACCAATCGGCAAAGGCCACTCTGCCATGGTGAATGGCGCGAACCTCCCGCCCTTCCGGTGCGGCGATCAGGACCCCGTCCCACTTGAGCTTGCCCACTTCACGCGCCGAACCGAAACGCGCCACCACCCTGCCACGCGACGGCCAGGGAAGCTTGCCCTTGCGTGAATTGAAAGAGACGTGAGCCGTCTGGTCGAGTGGGATATCGGATAACGCCTGTTGAATATCGGTCAGCAAAGACTGCAGCTGTTTTTCATCCGACTTGAGACTCTCCAGCTCCTCACCCTTATTTTTCAGACGACTGTTGAGACTGGCGATGATCTCCTTACGACCATACTGCGCGGCCTCAAGCTGCCGTTGTTGATTGTGGTTTTTTGCCAGGAGCTGTTGTAGCCGCTGCTCCTCGCTGGCGATATCCCGCTCGATTTTCGCCAGTTGCCGCAAACTCTGTTTTATCTGCTCCATCCGCTCGACACGGACCGAGTTAAAGTAATCGTAATATACCATGACCCGGCTGACTACCGCGGGATCCTGTTGATTGAGCAGGATTTTCAGCTTTTCCTGCCGTCCCATGGCATAGGCCGCGCGAATCTGCCGCTCCAGGGATGAGCGGTGCTGATCCAGGCGTAGCCGGGCATCCGCCCGCTGACCTTCCAGTTCGGCAAGGCGGCGTTTTTGTCGTTTCAGGCTCTGCTCCGTTACCCGGATACGCCGTGCCAGGGCGCCAATCTGTTCTTCGGTCTGTTGCAGCGCCTTGCTCTGCTCCTCACGCTCTCCCTCGGTCGAACGCAGTTGGTCTTGCAGGGAGTGGATACGGTTCTTAACCTGCTCCAGTTTGGCTCTGGCTTCCTGCGCTGACTCATCGGCGCCAGCCAGAGGAAGCGCGACCATTCCACACAAGGCCAGGCAGAAGAGAGGCAGACCGCTCAGCGATCGCACGAATCAAGCCTCATCCACGAACTCGATCAGTGCATGACCCTGCATCTCATCCGGTTGGGCCAATCCCATGATTTTAAGCAGCGTCGGTGAAATGTCGCATAAGGCGCCGCCTTCGACCAGTTGCCCATTGTGCCGTCCCACATAGACAAGGGGCACCGGGTTGGTGGTATGGGCGGTATGCGGTTGATGGTTGATACGGTCCTCCATCTGCTCGGCGTTGCCGTGATCGGCGCTCACCAGCATCTCTCCGTCAACCAGGTGTAGGGCCTTGAGCACCCGACCAAGACACTGGTCGAGGGTTTCGATGGCGCGTATGGCGGCATCCAGCTTCCCGGTATGCCCCACCATGTCGCTATTCGCGTAATTGCAGATTATTACGTCGTACTTCCCTCCCTCGATCGCCTCAACCAGGTGATCGGTCACCTCTTCGGCGCTCATTTCCGGCTTGAGATCATAGGTCGCCACCTGGGGTGAAGGCACCAGGATACGCGCTTCCCCCTCGAACGGGCGCTCACGTCCGCCATTGAAAAAGAAAGTCACATGGGCGTATTTCTCTGTCTCCGCAAGACGCAACTGGTGCAGCCCCTGATTAGCGATATATTCACCGAATACGTTGCGCAGCTTCTCCGGCGGAAACGCCACGGGGATATCAAACCGTTTGTGATAGCGGGTGAGACTGACGAATGCCCCCAGCTCAGGCAGACGCTTTCGCCGGAACCCCTCGAAGCCCTCTTCAATGAAGGCGCTGGTCAGCTGCCGCGCGCGATCGGCGCGATAGTTGAGAAAGAACACCACATCACCGTCCTCGATGGTAACCGGAGGCTCACCCGCCGGCGCCACACAGGTGGCGCTGACAAACTCATCGGTTTCACCACGGCCATAAGCGGCATGCAGACCCTGAACGGCGCTTTCCACCCGGTACTTACCCTCACCGCTCACCAGCAAATCGTAGGCCTGCTCGTTACGCTCCCAGCGGTGATCCCTGTCCATGGCGTAGTAGCGGCCGATGAGACTGACGATTCGTCCCCGCCCTAGCACCGAAAATACCTCGTTCAGGGCATGAATCGAGGCCTCCGCACTCTTTGGCGGTGTATCCCTGCCGTCCAGGAAGGCATGGAAATAGACCTGCTCGGCGCCACGCTCGACCGCCAATTTTATCATCGCATGGATATGCTCTTCATGACTGTGTACGCCACCGGGGGAGAGCAGCCCCATGAGGTGTATCGCCTTGTGGTTCTCGATGGCCTTGTCCACCGCCTTCGTGAGCGTCTCATTGGTGAAAAAGGAGCCTGTGCGGATCGATCGGCTTACCCGGGTAAACTCCTGGTAGACCACCCGGCCCGCCCCTAAATTGAGATGGCCGACTTCGGAATTCCCCATCTGCCCGCCCGGCAGACCCACCGCCGCCCCGGACGTGTAGACCAGGGTATGCGGATGCTCCCGCCACAATCGGTCCCAAACCGGGGTGCGGGCTTCCGTGATGGCATTGACCTCCGTGTCTTCACTATAACCCCAGCCGTCCAGGATGATCAGGACGACCGGTTTGGGTCTCTCAGTCATTATTGATCTCTTTGATTATCTACTGCTAACACATTAAAAAATGGAAAATAAGGTGATCCAGGTCAATCGTTCATTAAATCACCAAACCCCGCATCAGGCCAGAATGGCGAATTGGACCGGGACAGGGTGCAAACCCAGCGGGAAAAGTCCGAACGAATAAAAAAGTTCTCATTGCCCTGTAAAACAGCGTATTATTGTATTAGTTACTAGTAAAAGGCCGGTTGTCCATGGAACACAAATTCGGTAAGAGCACACAGCCCATGAACCTGGGCGAAACCGAGGGGATAGACAATCTCTTTGCAAGCGATGAGGATGTGGAGCGCGCCTCTCGTTCTCTCAAGGCCATGTCTCATCCGCTACGCTTGAAGATCCTCTGCACCCTGGGGGCGCAGGAAGTGAGTGTTCAGGACATTGTCGAACAGGTCGGCACGTCACAGAGCAATATCTCCCAACATCTGGCTATCCTGCGTGACAAGGGGATACTCGCATCCCGCAAGGATGCCAACCGGGTCTATTATCGTGTCAGCGATTTTCGCACCTTGAAGCTGATCGGCATGATGCGTGAAGTCTTCTGCACCCACGCCTGAGCAAAAACCCCACCGTTGTCTGGATAAATGGGCTTTCAGCCCTTAACCATCCCGGCCTCCTGTTATAAACTCTCCCCCCCTGCGAACAATCAGCTGCACAAGAGGCGCCGAATGCAACAACTCATCGAGTTCACGATGAACAACTGGATACTGGTCCTGGCTTTTACCCTGGTGGCGGCAGTGTTGATCTACAACCTGCTGCAAGGCGACAAGGACTCAGTCGATCCTTCCGCCGCCACTGTTTTGATTAACCACCAGGATGCCGTGGTTGTGGATATTCGGCCGGCGGCCGATTTCCACAAGGGACATATCATCAATGCCCTCAACATCCCCAGTAACGGTTTTGCCAACCAAATGGGCATTCTTGACAAGCACAAGGACAAGCCCATCATCGTAAGCTGCCGATCCGGCGCCCAATCCTCCAGTACCTGCCAGCAACTGAAAAAGGCCGGTTTCGACCAGGTCTTCAATCTGAAAGGCGGTATACTTGCCTGGCAAAACGCTAATCTACCCATCACCCGAAAAAATAAATAGCCTCATCGCTATAGGAAGCAAGCAACCATGACCGACAAACAAGACCCGCAGAACCGCGAATTCGCCATCCAGCGCATCTATACCAGGGATGTCTCCTTTGAGACCCCCAATTCACCAGCGGTATTTCAACAGGAGTGGAAACCGGAGACGGGTGTCAATCTCAACAGCGAGGTGAACAAGCTGGCGGACAAGGTGTTTGAAGTCACCCTGACCGTCACCGTCACCACCAAACTGGGCGAACAGACCGCCTATCTTGCCGAAGTCAAACAGTCGGGCATCTTCGCCGCGAGCGGATTCTCGGAACAGGAGATGGGGCCACTGCTCGGTGCCTACTGCCCAAACCAGCTGTTCCCTTATGTCAGAGAGGTCATCTCCGACCTCATCATGAAAGGCAGCTTTCCGCAAATGATCCTGCAACCGGTCAATTTCGACATGCTGTATGCCCAGCATCAGCAGGAGTTGGCCAACAAGGCCCAGACTGAAGCCCAGACCGAACCCCAGCACTAGTGGATCGCCCGGCGGATAAGCCCATCGCGGTTCTCGGGGCGGGCTCCTGGGGGACCGCTCTGGCCATTCTGCTGAGCGGCAACGGCTACCCCGTACGGCTGTGGGGGCACCTTCGGGAGGAGATCGAGGTCCTTGCGCGGGACAGGGAAAACAGACAATTTCTGCCCGGCAACCCATTTCCCGGCTCGCTTCAACCCGAACCCGACCTTCAGCAGGCCCTCTCGGGTGCAGCGGAAATACTCATCGTTGTCCCAAGCCACGCCTTCCGGCAAGTCACCGCAACCATCGCGCCGCATTTACAGGGAGAGCCCGGCATCGCCTGGGCCACTAAAGGCTTCGAGCCCGGCACCCAGCGCCTGCTCTCCGAAGTGGCCGCGGAGCAGTTGCCCGGCCGCGATCTGGCGGTGATTTCGGGTCCCACATTTGCCGGCGAAGTCGCCAAGGGTCTGCCCACGGCGGTCACCGTCGCCGCCACGACCCGGCAGCACGCCGAGGGTGCGGCAAACTTACTCCATGCGCCTTGGTTTCGCGCCTACACCAGCGACGATCTGGTGGGTGTGCAGGTGGGGGGCGCCAGCAAGAATGTGCTGGCCATCGCCGCCGGTATTGCCGACGGTCTGGGATTCGGGGCAAATACCCGTGCAGCGCTGATCACCCGCGGACTGACGGAAATCATGCGCCTGGGTTTAAGCCTTGGCGGCAAGACGGAGACATTCATGGGCCTTGCCGGTCTAGGCGACCTGGTGCTCACCTGCACCGACGATCAATCCCGCAACCGGCGCATGGGCCTTGCCCTGGCGGAGGGGCTCTCCCTCGATGCAGCCCGTGAACGCATAGGTCAGGAGGTTGAAGGCCTGCACGCCGCCCGGGAAGTTTACAGCCTGGCGCGGAGACAACAAGTGGAGATGCCCATATCCGAGCAGGTCTATCGCGTTCTCTATGACGGACTGGAACCCAAAGCGGCTGTCCACAACCTTTTGGAAAGAACGCAGAGGGCAGAAGGGATTTAGCCCGCATTTCTCACTCGCCTTCCCTTACCCGTTTGATCGGGGCAAGCGCCAATCACCGCCCTCCCTCAAATCCCATCTGTCGCCACGCCTCGTAGAGGATCAGGGAGACCGCATTCGATAGGTTCAGACTGCGGCTTCCCGGCACCATGGGGATGCGTATCCGCCGATGCGGGCCCACCTCATTCAGTATCGCTTGCGGCAGTCCCCGGCTCTCCGGGCCGAACAACAGCGCGTCCCCGGCAGAGAACGCCACATCCGCATAGTTTCGTTCAGCCTTGGTGGTACAGGCGTAGAGATTGTCCGGGGCCGCCCTGAGCAGAAAATCCCTCAGTGAGGGATACTCCTCCACCTCGGTCCATTCACGGTAATCGAGCCCGGCGCGCCGCAGCCGTTTGTCATCGAGTTTGAATCCCAGGGGGTGAATCAAGTGTAATTTACTGCCACTATTAGCGCACAGGCGTATGATATTACCTGTATTTGGCGGGATTTCCGGTTCGTAGAGTACGATATGGAACATCCCTCACCCCTGGCCGGAGAAAATGAAACCATTCATGAGCAGCGACAGCCCCTCAACCCTGCATACCGAATTCTGTGGTATGTCGTTTAATACGCCCATCGTACTCCTCTCCGGCTGTGTCGGTTTCGGCGAAGAGTACACAAGGGTCAATGGTTTTAGCAATCGGGATGCCGGGGCCGTCTGCCTCAAGGGCACCACCCTGGAGCCTCGCCTCGGCAATCGTCCCCACCGGATCTACGAGACGCCGGACGGCATGCTCAACGCCATCGGCCTGCAAAATCCCGGTGTCGACAAGGTCATCAACGACATCATTCCCGGCCTCGATTTCACCGAGACCCGCTTCATCGCCAATGTGTCCGGCTCGACCGTGGAAGAGTACGCTGAAGTCACGCGACGTTTCGACGACTCCCCCATCGACGCCATCGAGATCAATATCTCCTGTCCGAACGTCAAGCAGGGCGGTGTCGTTTTCGGCAACGATCCGGCAATGTCCGCACGGGTGGTGGCGGCGTGCCGGGCAGCCACCCGCAAGCCGCTGATTACCAAGCTATCACCCAATCAGACCGATATCGCAGCCAACGCCAAGGGCTGTATCGAGGCCGGCAGCGATGCCTTTTCCGTAATCAACACCCTGATGGGCATGGCAGTGGATATCGACAGCCGCACCCCCGTCATCGGCAACAACCAGGGCGGACTTTCCGGTCCGGCCATCAAACCCGTGGCACTGCTCAAGGTCCACCAGGTCTTCCAGGTCTGTCGCAATCACAATATTCCGATTATCGGCCAAGGCGGTATCAGATCGGCGGAGGATGCGCTCGAATTCATTATTGCCGGGGCCAGCGCGGTCGGGGTCGGCACCGCCTTGTTTTATGACCCGCTGATTTGTAAAACTATCAATGCTGGCATATTGGACTATCTTGAACGCCATCGGCTATCGTCTGTCGGCCACTTAGTAGGGACACTCCGGACCCATCAACAGCAGACCGCGAAATGCGTCGGCTGAGAAAGGGAAAACACAATCATGAGTGAGACTGTCGTACACCCAACGCCTGAAACCCTGATCAGGTTTCATCCACTCAACCAACTGAGCGACATCCAGCTTGAGCTGCTCGGTCGCTCAATCCAGGTCCACACCGCCGGGCGTGGTCTTCAGATCCTTCAGCAGGGGGATACGACGGCATTCAGCCTCTATCTCATCAAAGGGAAGTTGCGGCTTCACGCTTCCGACGGAAGGATCACCGAAATCGCCGACGGCACGCCCCAGGCGCAAAATCCGATCGCCAATCTGATACCCAGGCGCTATACCGTGGAAGCGATCGCACCCACCGAGTACCTGATGATAGACAATGGCCTGCTCGACGGTCTGTTGAGCACCGAGGAGGGGATAACGGCGACAGAGTTGAGCAGCGACAGACCGCCTTACGATCGGGTCATGGCGGAGAACCAGTTGACCGAAGCCCTGCTTAACGATCTCAACAACGACAAACTGATACTGCCGAGCCTCCCCGACGTCGCTGTCCGCGTCGGACGCGCCATGCGGGACGAGACCACCAATGCCCGCAAGCTGGCCAGCATCGTGCAGACCGATCCCGCCATCACGACCAAACTGATACGCGCCGCCAACAGTCCGCTGTATGCAGGGGTGACGCCTGTCGACTCCTGCGCCGCCGCCATCGTCAGACTGGGTGCGGACACCACCCATAAACTGGTGCTGACCTTTGCCTTGCGAGAACTGTTCAATACCCGCTCCAGCGTACTGAAGTCGCACATGCGCAGTCTGTGGGAACACAGTGTCAAGGTCAGCGCAGTCTGCTACATCCTCGCCAAAGTCTCCAATGAGTTCAATCCAGAGCACGCCCTGCTTGCCGGATTGCTCCACGACATAGGCAATGTGGCGATTCTCAGCTATGCGGAGCGCTTCCCCGAAGTCGCCAACGACGACGAAAAGCTGGAGCAGGTCATGCAGGACATGCGCGGGCGCATCGGCAGCATAATATTACGCAACTGGGGTTTTATCGAAGACCTGATCATGGTCACCAAGGAGGCGGAAAACTGGTTTCGGGAGCATGACGGCGAGGTGGACTATGCCGACTTGGTGATCGTTGCGCAGCTGCATACCTATATCGGATCACCCGAAATGATGCACCTGCCGACACTGGACCAGGTCCCGGCCCTGAACAGACTCGATCTCGGCGAAGAACTGACGCCGAAGCTCAGCCTCAAGATCGTGGACCGGGCGGATGAGATGATCTCCCAAGCCAGGGCGATGCTGATGTCCTGAAGCGTCCGCCGGAGACACTATTAACCCGGCAACCTAATATGTCGCATTCAGGGCTTCAAGATGATATTGACGGGTTCTGCGCCACACGGTAGAGCGTCCATCTCATCATCCATTCAAATCTCAGGTAATTTTGAGTGGATGTCTGTTTAAAACTCGTAGGCCACGTTGCGCAGCTACGTGACACCCCCATTGAGTCAGGTAGCCGCTCCGCGTCAACCTGACCTACGCCTTGAATCCTTGTTTTCCACAACTGGCCAGGGATGCAAAATTTCTCTCGCCAAGCTTGCTAAGTACACCAAGAAGACATTCTCTGAGGGTCCTTTGCAATCTTGGCGAGAATTTCTTTCCGCAAGCCTCACCCCAACATCGCCGCATAACCGCGGGTGTCCGGGTTGCTGTCGAGGACGATTTTCATGGCCATGGTGAGCGGCACGGAAAGAAACATCCCGACAGGACCCAGTATCCAGCCCCAAAAGACCAGCGATACGAAAACGATGAGTGGCGATAATCCCAAACCTTTTCCCATGAATCGCGGCTCGATGACATTGCCCACCAGGCTGTTGACCACCAGGTAACCGACCGCCGTCCACACTGCGGTATGGGGGCCGAACTGGATCAGCGCCAGCAATACCGCCGGCACCGCCGCGATAATGGAGCCGATATTGGGCACATAGTTGAACAGGAATGCCAGCATTCCCCACAGCAACGGATAGTCAACATCCAGCACCCATAACCAGACCGCTATCAGCAGACCCGTCAACAGGCTGGTTGAGGTTTTGATAACCATATACTGTTTGATGCTCGAGGTGATCGCCTCCACTCTCGCCATGGAGCGCTCGGGACTCTCCGCGTGGGTCTTCAATTTGGTCTGGAAGGCGCTGGCCTCGAACAGCATGAAAATGACCGTGATCAGGATCAGCAGGGCCTGGGTCAAGACATTCCCGAGGCCGCTCATGAGCTTGCCGGCCATCGCCATGGCCTTAGCCGGATCGAAATAGGTGGACAAGGCTCGGGCATCGAGTTCGATGCCCTGGCCGGCGAGCCAGTTCACCAACTCGGCGCTTTGCGTCTTGAGGCTCTGTTGATACTTCGGCAGATTACCCGTGAAATCGTTCAAGGATCCCCCGACCAGCCAGGCGATCATCAAGCCGATCACGATGATCATCCCCACCACCAGGATCATCGCCAAGGCGCCGGGCACGCCTTTCTGTTTCAGAAAAAACAGCGGCGGAGCAGCGATCACGGCGATAAACAGAGACAGCAGAAAGGGTATCAGCAGGGTATCCGCTGCTTTCATCCCGGCCACGACGACCACGAAAGCGGCGGCCGAGAGGAGAAATCTGGCAGTGGGGGTCAACGGCGACGGGTGTTCAGTCACTGTATTCAGACGCCCTATTTGAAAGCCGGAACCTGACTGTGAAGATGCCATACCTCGGCCTCTTCGTCATAGCGCCAATCCTGCTGATCCGAAATCTCCCTGACAACCTGGCTATCTTGAAAGACATACTGGATGACCACCGTCTGGACCGCCCGTATGTCGCCCAGCATGGTCGGCCCCTGCACCACTTCGTAGTGGGTCACCCTCACATCCCTCTGCACCGGCGGGATCTCACTCTTGGCCAGTTCCGGCGAGAGAAAGTTGTGCGCCTGCCGGCCCGAACTCCAGCGAATCGCCGCCTCATAGCGACGCAGTATGTCCTCCAGGGATTCGGCGCGCTGATGCTCGCCCAGGGTCTGACAGGCGGCCAACAGGACCGACATGGGCAGCAGGATCAACAGAACTCTCAACACAGTGGACCTCCTTTCGATGCCCTTGGAATCGGTTTACGATCACCGAAAACCGTCTGGCGGGATTTTCAGCCGGAAAGGGTTGCGCAGTCAAACGACCCGGGTCGGAATCACTCCCCGCTGTTCAAGCGCATCGATCATTTCATCGACGCACGCCTCTACGCTCCTCTGATTCGTGTCGATAGTGATCTCAGGCTTGTCCGGCGGCTCATAGGGGGAGGAGATACCGGTAAAGTTCGCTATTTCACCGGCCCGCGCCTTTTTGTAGAGTCCCTTCACATCCCGCGATTCGCAGACCTCCAAGGGACAGTGCACGAAAACCTCGATGAAATCCCCGTGAGGAAACAGTCCCCGGGCACGCTCCCTATCCTCGCGGATCGGCGAAATGAAGGCCGTCAGCGCGATAACCCCAGCGTCGACGAACAACTTCGCCATTTCACTGATCCGGCGGATATTTTCACTACGATCCGCGACACTGAAACCCAGATCCCGGCACAGGCCGTGGCGAACATTGTCTCCGTCGAAGACATAGGTGCGACAGCCCCGCTGGTGGAGCTCTTCCTCCAGGGCATGGGCCAAGGTCGATTTGCCGGAGCCGGAAAGCCCGGTAAACCAGAGCAACTTGGCCCGGTGCTTGTTCATTTTCTCCCGTCGCTCACGTGTCACCGTGGCATTGTGCCAGACAAGGTTCTTACTCATCACAATCCAGACATTTCCACGAAAAAACGGATGTCCCGTCACAGCGCCCCGGGTCCGTGTCAGGCCCTGCACCGGACGGCTTGAGGGCGGCGCCGGGATAGCCGCCAACGCAAGGGTAAGTTAACAGAGATATTGTCGATTTGTAAGCGGGACTGATTCGCCAAGCTTGCACATTAACCCGGCATATTAGGTCGCCGGGTTAATAGTACTCCGTCAACCCTTCGATTTATCCCCCCTCTCCACCATAGAGACTGATAGAATGGTTGGTTTTTGCACTCAACAGAAGCGAGACCATGCAGCAGACAGATCGGGAGCCACAACGAGAAGTCGTTCTTGGCGACAGCAGGATCACCCTATTGGGAACGGCCCATGTTTCACGCTCCAGCGCGGAAAAAGTAGGGGAACTCCTGCAATCCGGCGACTATGACGCGGTTGCCGTTGAGCTCTGTCCAAGTCGTTATAACGCACTGATCAACCCCGATGCCCTGGCGCAAATGGATCTCCTCAAGGTTATCAGGCAGGGGCGGGTGCTGATGGTGATGGCCAATCTCGCTCTCGGCGCCTATCAACAGCGCCTGGCCGATCAATTCGGCATAGCCCCGGGAGAGGAGCAGCGGGAGGCGATCCGTATCGCCCAAGCTTCGCACCGTCCTCTGTTACTGATCGACCGGGAGATCAGCACTACCCTGAAACGGGTGGCGGGCAATCTATCCTGGTGGAAACGGTTTGGACTCTTTGCCGGACTGCTGGGAGGCATCCTCTCCAAGGAAGAGGTCACCGAGGAGGAGATCGAACATCTGAAAGAGGGCGATATCCTGGAGACCACCTTCGCCGAATTCGCCGAAGACCGGCAGGATCTCTATATTCCGCTGATCGACGAGCGGGACCGCTATATGGCGGCCAGATTGCTGGAGGAGATCGAAAACCAGGGACATGAGAATCTGCTGGCCGTGGTCGGCGCCGGTCACATGAACGGCATTGCCGGCTACCTCCAGCAACCCCAGTCATTACCCGGCGAGGTCATCCGCCAGCTCGACCGGGAGCCCGAGCCCAGCCGCTGGCCGAAAATCATCCCCTGGCTGATCGTGGTATTGGTATTGAGCGGTTTCCTGGTCGGCTTCCAGCGTAATCCGTCCCTGGGCTGGGAACTGGTCACCGACTGGGTGCTCATCAATGGCGGACTCTCCGCCCTTGGCGCACTGCTCGCGGCGGCACACCCGCTGACGGTAGTCACCGCCTTCATCGCCGCCCCCCTGACCTCCCTCAATCCCGCGGTCGGGGCCGGTATGGTGACGGCTCTGGCCGAGTTGTTTCTGCGCAAGCCCACGGTGGCCGATTTCGCCCGCCTGCGCAATGACACGACCACCTTCAAGGGGTGGTGGAAAAACCGGGTTTCCCGGACCCTGCTGGTGTTTCTGTTCAGCACCCTGGGTTCGGCAATGGGCACCTATATCGCGGGATTCAGGATATTCGATCGCTTGATCGACTGAGTGTTTCCGTAGCCTGCTTGATCTGCGCCATCGCCGACCCGATCCGGCCAATCCGCTCCCTGCGTATCGCTTCGCCCAACAATCTCCCTGGGGCCGAGGCCTTCACGCTCTCGGCGGTCACCTCCCGCGCGGCTTGATAGATCCGCTGCAGATCCCGTGCCTGAGGATAGGGACGCTGAAGAAAGCCGTCCCGTCCCTGGAAATCGGCCTGACAGACCAGGCTGAACCGGGATAGGGACGCTGGACGACGGAAGGCATCCAGGCCTTCCAGCAGTTTGAGAACCGTCTTGGGGCGGAGTTCGTAGAGCCGGTGCAGATAACCGTGGTAGGTGGCGCAACGACAAGCCAGCTCGCGAAAGCGAACGGGTGCCCGCAGACGCTCACAGAGCCGTTCCACCAGGCGCGCGCCGCGTTCCCCGTGACCATGATGGCTCGGCAGTATTCTCTCCGGTGTGGTTGCCTTGCCCAAGTCATGGGTCAGGGTTGCGAAGCGTACTTCCAGGGAGTCGCTCAGCCGGCAGGCGACCCCCAGCGCCAGCATGGCATGCACCCCGCAATCCACCTCGGGATGCCAATGGGCCGGCTGGGGGATGCCCCAAAGCGCATCGATTTCCGGGAATACCCGCTGCAGCGCGCCCACCTCCCGTAGGACGAGAAAGAAATGCTCTGGGCTCTCCTCCCCAAGCGCCCCCGTCAACTCCTGCCACACCCTTTCAGGGACCAGCCGATCCAGACGGCCGGCCTCCACCATCTGCCGCATCAGCGCCTTTGTCTCGGCGGCTATGTCAAAGCCGAGTTCAGCATAGCGCGCCATGAAACGGCCGAGGCGAAGCACCCGCACGGGATCCTCGCTGAAAGCGTCGGAGACATGGCGCAACAGGTGATTGCCCAAATCCTCCACCCCGCCAAAGGGATCGATCAACCGGCCTGTCCCATCCTCCGCGATGGCATTGATGGTGAGATCCCGTCTTGCAAGATCCTCCTCCAGGGTCACGGAGGCGTCGAAGACAGGCTGGTCCGGCAACTGACCCTGAGGCCGCTCACTACGGGCCAGTGCATACTCTTCATGGGTTTCCGGGTGCAGAAAAACCGGAAAATCCCTGCCTACCCGGCGGAAACCCTGGGCCAGCATCATCTCAGGCGTAGCGCCCACCACCACATAGTCACGCTCCCTGATTTCCCTGCCGAGGAGTCTGTCCCTGACCGCCCCCCCGACCAGATAGGTCTGCATCAGTAGCCGCGAGTCTCTTTGAACCGCTTCCGCGCGGCCTCCAATTCATCTTTCGCCTTCTGTACCCGTTCGAAATACTCGGGCCTGATGCGGCTCTTGCCACCCACGAAGGTCTGCCGGTCATCCTCGCCGATCTCTTTTGTCTGTTTCAGCTTCTCTTCCGCCTCATCCAATGCCTTACGCGCCTTCGCCATTCGCTCTTCCCTGGAAGCCCGTTGTTCCAGACGCTTCTCCTGGGCCTCTTCCATGGCCTTGCGAATCGCGCTGTTGCGCTCCACGGTGTCTCGAACCGACTCTGCGGAAGGTCCTGGCGGGAGTTCAATCCGTTCAACCGCCGAATCAGCCGAGGATGGTTTGTCCGTATAGGTCACGTTACCCTCGGCATCCACGGAACGATAGACTTCCCCGGCTTGAACCAGTAACGGCAAAACCGCTAACACCGCCCAAAAGGCTCTTCCTCGATTATCCATGGTACCCCTCGCATTCGCAGTGGATCTGACCTTATATAATTTTAGACACCAGCCGGGGCCATTTTTACACGATGCCCGGCCCCTAATCACCACGGGATGGCGATTTAGCGGAAATGGCGCGACGGGCTATCTTATGACGCAGTCATGTCTTGTCACAATTTTTTTGAAATCCCTGCCCGATAGTCTGGGCCGGCTTGACCCTGAAGAGGGGCAGGAGAGGGCGACTCACCATAAACCCAGGAAGAAAACGCCTGTTTTTTCATTGAATGGCGCTACAGTTACAGCCCAAGCCTGATAAATTAGAATCATGGTGGGATCGTGTATCCGACAATGCCAGTCATCAGGCCCGAGGAGACATTGCTATGAACGACTTTACAGAAAAACGCGACTTCTACCGCATGGCCGTAGACGGTCAGGTCCGGTTTCGGATCAACGGCGACAAACAGATCTCCACCGGCGTGGTGAAAAACCTCAGCAGCACAGGCCTGTTGATGACTTTCGACAAAGAGATCGCCCCTGGCACCAAAATGTCGGTGGAGATTAGCCCGGGCAAATCCGTCACGCCGCCCCTGTCCGCCGAGGCCAGCGTGGTGCGCAGCGACCGGGGTGATCAGGATGGTTACAACATCGCCTGCAGCATCGACCGCATCCTGGCAGAGAGCGAAGTCGGAAACGACTTTCCCTGAGTTTGGGGAAGCGGCAAGCTTCCCCGCAGGGTCAGTTCTTGAATTTCTTGTGACAGGCCTTGCACGCCTTGCCCGTCTTATCCAGGGCTTCGCCAAGTCTCGCCTTATCACCGCTCGCCGCGACCTCGCTCAACGCCTGGCTGCGCTTGCGTAAGTCCCGATACTTCCCTTCGAAATCATCGAACTCCATCCATATCTCGGGCAGGGCGGCGCTCTCATCCGATTCAGAGTCTTCGGGAAAACCAGGCATCAGATCCAACCTGGCCGCCGCCGCCAAATCGCTGGCGTGGCTGGCAAACGCCTCCTGATCAAAGGCTACCTTACCCTTCATCATGTCGCCCATCGCCTTCATGTTCCAACTGAAGACATTCATGACCCCCTGCCGGTAATCGACGGCCCGTTCAATTCCGTCGGCCAGCACGCCATTGGCGGCCAGTAAAGCGCCGACGATGGACACCAGTCCAAAGACGCGGGTCAGACGTTTTTTCTTACGCTTCATCGATGAACCCCTCAGGTTAAGATGGATAAGAGGAATGACTGATAAATTCCATGGTTACAACCCTATTCCTGATTCTCGACCAACCGATGTTCGGCCAGGTTAATAGGTTACAATAGCCCGCCTGTCTTAATCTTCCCCCAGAAAATTCCAGGCCTTAGATGAACAAGCAGCACAAGCCGCGGATTCGAGAAATCCCTTACAACTATACCTCGTTTTCCGACCGGGAGATTGTGATCCGGTTCCTCGGAAAGCCGATGTGGTCGTTGATCGAGGCGCTGCGCGGCAGCCGGCGCACCGGTCGCTCCGCGCGGATGCTGTTCGAGGTTTTGGGCGATATGTGGGTGATCAACCGCAATCCCTATCTGCAGGACGACCTGCTGGATAACGAACAGCGCAGGCACGCACTGATCGAGGCGCTGAAACATCGTCTCGATCAGTTCGAGGCCCGCGCCAACGACAACCCTGAGGCCCTGCGCCTGCTGGCGGCCGCCCGCGAAGCGGTCGAGACCTTTGCCGGCCGCTTCGATGAGTTGCTTGCGCTACGCCGCCGCTGCAAGCGAAACCTGATCGGCCTGACCCGGCCCGACAACGTCGATTTCAGCGGCATCGCCCGGGTCTCCCATGCCACCGACGCCACCGACTGGCGGGTGGAGATCCCCTTTGTCGTCATCACCCCCGACACGGAGGCGGAAATCGCCCCGATCGTCCGCGCCTGTATCGATAGCGGCCTGACCCTGATCCCCCGCGGCGGCGGCACCGGCTACACCGGCAGCGGCGTACCCCTCGATCCCCACAGCGCCGTGATCAATACCGAAAAGCTGGACCGGCTCGGTGAGGTGGAGCTGCTGGGGCTGCCGGGTGTGACCGGCGAAACGCCGACCCTCCGCGCCGGGGCCGGGGTGGTGACCCGGCGGGTATCCGAAAAGGCCGAGGCCTGCGGACTGGCGTTCGCCGTCGACCCCACTTCCCAGGACGCCTCCACCATCGGCGGCAACATCGCCATGAACGCCGGTGGCAAGAAGGCGGTGCTGTGGGGCACCACCCTCGATAACCTGGCCGGCTGGCGCATGGTCACCCCAAACGGCGAGTGGCTGGAGGTGGCGCGCCTCAACCACAATCTGGGCAAGATCCATGAACAGGAGGAGGTGCAATTCCGCCTCACCCGCCGCCACAGCCTCGGCGATGAGCCCCTCGGCGAGCCGCAGATCCTGCGCATGCCCGGCAGCGCCTTGCGCAAGGCGGGCCTGGGCAAGGATGTCACTGACAAATTTCTCGCCGGTCTGCCCGGGGTGCAGAAGGAGGGGTGCGATGGTCTGATCACCTCCGCCCGCTTTATCCTGCATCGGATGCCGAAACAGGTGCGCACCCTCTGCCTGGAGTTCTTCGGCAGCGATATCGGCAAGGCGGTGCCCGCCATCGTGGAGCTGAAGGACTACCTCGACAAACATGACGAGGTAGTGCTGGCGGGCCTGGAACACCTGGACGAGCGCTACCTGAAGGCGATCAAATACTCCACCAAGGCGCCCCGCCGCGAACGACCGAAGATGGTGTTGCTGGCCGACATCGCCAGTGAGCAGATCGATCGGCTCGAAGCGGCCGCCGCCGAGGTGGTGCGCATGACCCAGGCGCGGCAAGGGGAGGCCTTTATCGCCAGCAGCCCGGAAGCGCGGCGCAACTTCTGGCTCGACCGCGCCCGCACCGCCGCCATCTCAGCCCATACCAACGCCTTCAAGATCAATGAGGACGTGGTCATCCCGCTGCACAGACTGGCCGATTACAGCCGTGGCATCGAACGCATCAATATCGAAGAGTCGATCGGCAACAAGATCCTCATCGCCGATGAAGTCTTGGCCTACCTGGTGGGTGACCACTCACTTCGCAAGCCGGATGACGACTTCGAGGCCAGCGACGAGAACCGCTCCATCCTCCAGGCCAAGCTCGACCTGGCCCGGGAAGCAGTGAGCCAGGCCCAGCAGCGGTGGCGCGAACTGCTCGATCGACTCGAGGCCCCGGCCGAGGAGCACCGATCCCTGCTCAACGAACCGGAGCAGCGGCTCGTCCAACCGGGCGACCGCCTCCTCGACCTGCTGCTCAGGCGAGACCTGACGGTCTCCTACCGCCGCGAGATCGCCACCCGCCTGGACGAGATCTTTTCCGGTCAGGAGACGCGCGGGCTGCGCCACGCCATGCGCGACATACACGCCCGCCTGCGCGATTCCCGTCTGTTCGTGGCCCTGCACATGCATGCCGGCGACGGCAACGTGCACACCAACATCCCGGTCCATTCCGACAACTACGCCATGCTGCATCGGGCAGACCGTATCGTCGACCGCATCATGGCCCTGGCCAGGAGCCTGGGCGGCGCCATCTCAGGGGAACACGGCATCGGTCTGACCAAACTGCAATACCTGGAAGCGGAAAAACTGGCCGCGTTCTCCGACTACAAGCAGCAGGTCGATCCCCAGGGCTGGTTCAATCGCGGCAAGCTGGCCGCCGGGGCCGATCTGGAGATGGCCTACACCCCCTCCCTGCGCCTGCTGGAGCAGGAGGCGATCATCCTCGAAGAGAGCGAACTCGGCGCCCTCAACGACCGGGTCAAGCACTGCCTGCGTTGCGGCAAGTGCAAACCGGTCTGCATGACCCACCTGCCCCGCGCCAATCTGCTCTACTCGCCGCGCAACAAGATCCTCGCCACCGGCCTGATCATCGAAGCCTTCCTCTATGAAGAGCAGACCCGCCGCGGTATCTCTCTGCAGCATTTCGCCGAGTTGAACGACGTCGCCGACCACTGCACCGTCTGCCACAAATGCGAAAACCCCTGCCCCGTGGATATCGACTTCGGCGACGCCACCACCCTGATGCGCAAGATCCTCGTCGACCGCGGCAAGAAACGGCGCAGCCTCGGCGCTGGTGCCGCGATGAGCTTTCTCAACACCACCAACCCCACCGCCATCCGCTGGCTGCGCAAGGGCATGGCCGAATGGGGTTTCAAGGGACTCAATATCGGTCACGCCCTGATCGGCAAGGCAGGGCTGCTGAAACCCAAGGCGCAACCGCCAAAGGCCACCACCGGCAGCCCGAAGCCTCGCTCCCTGATGGTGGAGATGTTACAGAAACCGATCCGCGTCGAACCCCCTAAAAAGACCCTGCGGGACGCCCTCAACCTGGCAGAGACCGACTCGGTGCCGATCCTGCGCAACCCGGCAAAGATCACCGAGGAGAGCGATGCCCTGTTCTACTTCCCCGGTTGCGGCTCCGAGCGCCTGTTCAGCGAGATTGGCCTCGCCACCTTGGCGATGCTCAGCGAACTGGGCGCAGAAACCGTGCTCCCCCCCGGTTATCTCTGCTGCGGATATCCCCAGACCGCCGCCGGATTGCACGACCGGGGACGCCGCATCACCACCGACAACCGAGTGCTGTTCCACCGCATCGCCACCACCCTCAACTACATGGATATCAAGACCGTGCTGGTCTCCTGCGGCACCTGCATGGATCAGCTCATGCAGTACCGGTTCGAAAAGATCTTCCCCGGCTGCCGCTTGCTCGACATCCACGAATACATGATGGAGAAGGGGGTTGCCCTGGACGGCGCGCAGGCCGCGGAATACCTCTATCACGACCCCTGTCATACTCCGATGAAGCAGTACGACCCCCTACAGGTGGCATCGACCTTGACCGGTAAAAGCGTCATCCACAGTGACCGCTGCTGCGGCGAGGCAGGCACCCTGGGAACCAGCCGCCCCGATATCGCCAACCAGTTGCGCTATCGCAAGTCCGAGGAGTTGCGCAAAGGCATCGCCGCCCTTTCGGGAGAGTGTCCGGACAAGGGGGCCGAAATCAAACTTCTGACAAGCTGCCCCGCTTGTCAGCAGGGGCTCAGTCGCTATACCGATGAGACCGGTCTCAAGCCGGAGTACCTTGTCGTGGAGACCGTTCGCCGCCTATTGGGCGAAGCGTGGCAGCAGCGGTTTATCGATCAAGTGTTGCGGGATGGCATCGAGTTGGTGCTGGTTTAAACCATGAACCCATGGATTCAGGTTAAATCTAAGACCCGCTGATTAATTCGTTTCTCGTCATTCCAGCATCCGCTTTCCGTCAATCCAGTATTCGTTTTCGTCATTCCGGCGTATGCCGGAATCCAGTAACGCCCTGAATGTAAAGCACTGGATTCCGGGTCTACGCCTCGCTTCGCCCGGAATGACGAATTAATCAGAGGTTCCCTAAAAAGAGCCGTTGGCCGCTCCATGCTGATGCTAAGTTGCTGTTATGCATGCTGTGGCAAAGCGTGTGGCTGGCAACCCGTTTGGTAATACTGGCCTTTTATGATGCCTGCTTACGTCCCAAGGGAACCATTCGACATGAAGGCGAAAAAACCGCTATTATCAGGTATATTCAAAAAGATACGGAGGCCGACATGGGCCACGGAATCACCCTCGAGCGCTCCAGACCGGAAAATCATGCACCATCTTACGGTGGTGATAGGCTTGGTTGCCCCTTCCTTGATAGGTCTGTCGGAAACAATTTCTTATTCAACGAGTGTTATCTGGTGCTGATGAGCGGGTTAGTTCAACAGGCGTTTATTCGCCGTGTTGCGCATGGTGGATAAATGGTTATCTGTTATACGCACATGAGAACACAGCCTTGCCATCACTAGAGCAAAAGTTTGAAGAGCTTACACCTAAACAGGTGTTTAAGTGGCTCGCATGGATACTTGCGATTGCCTCAGCAATCGGAGCGGCCGTTTTCATTTACTATTTTTTAAATTTCAATGGTCAACTAAGCCAAAAGCAAGAAATCTGGGGTGTATTCGGAGATTATATAGGAGGTACTCTGAATCCAGTTTTTAGTTTTCTTGCCCTGGTAGCACTCCTTTTGACAATTGTTCTACAAAGCAAGGAGCTTGAGCAGTCTAGAAATGAGCTAAAACGAACTGCAGATGCTAGCGCTACTCAAGCTGCATATTTTTCTTCTCAGCAAAAAAGAGAAGATATTTACAAGCTAATAATAAAACTGTCAGAACGAATAAACAACAATTACAATAAAAATCACTTGCAAGATGGTGGGTCTATTCATAGAGCATTGCGTGGCCCAATAAACGTTAATGAAAACAAATATCTTAAAACACTATATGACGATGCTCTAAACACAAATACAATGACGCACCGGGTCGTAAAATATATTGAAAGTGACTTACTAAGACTGAAAGAGCTATTAGTGGAATATGATAAGGTATCAGTGCATTCTGCAGGACCAACGCCATTTCCACAGTTTTATAGGAGGGAGTATTGCGAAATGGTAGAAGTATTTCAACGATTAGGGCTATTCAAAAGTGAGCTATACGAATTCTACTGCCAGCAAAAGTAAACGGGGACGCCCATCGTTTAGAAACGCACAACCGCAGTAATCCGAGTACAATCGATGGATGTCCTGATTTGCTTTTTGAAGCTGGAAAGCCAATAGCTGAAAAAGCTTTCCCGGAGCTCATCGCAGACATGAAAGTGATTGCTAAAGAGTGCAAATGCAGACGCCAACGAAACTTCAACTACGCGCCGATCGGCGCTGGATGATCCTTCGTCGCGCCGGTTAATTGGCGTTATGCAAAAAGGAAAGGGAGGGTGAAGTGAATATACTGATTGCTGAAGATTCCACAATGATCCAGATGATTCATAGGGAACTCATGGCTTTCTGGGGATTTGATTTTGATATGGCGTCAAATGGCCAGGAAGCCGTGGATTTAGCGCAAGCCAATAATGGTAAATATGATTTTTGCCTAATGGATATTGAAATGCCAAAAATGAATGGCATCGAGGCCACAAAAATAATCAGGAAAACCGTCAAGTATTTTCCTATTATGGCGCTTACGTCGAATGATGATTATAAAGTCGCATCGTATCATGCCGGTATGGACGGTTTTGCCCTAAAGCCGTGCCTTCATGAAGACTTGTTTACTAAAATCAAGAAATTATCAGCAAAAACCTATAAACTTATAACCAAACCTAATGACTTTGATGTTACAGAGGTAATGCCGGTGGATAAAAAACACGCTGATGAATTAAGAGAGCTTGCTGAACAGGATTTATGCAAGATGAATATACGAGGTGTGGGTGAACACGATTTAACCGTGATTGTTCACAAAAACGTACCTTAGTAAGATATCAAATGATTTTGTCGGAAATAGCGATGAGATTTCGGTGTTTCTTGATCGCTCTCCAGACAGGCCGGCGGAATGTCATCTGTATAAATCATGCATTCCAATGCCGACAATCTATTTGAAGGAAGACGATTTTTCGGACAAGCAAAATGCAGAGAATGAACTATTAAAAGAATGCACCACAATGGTTGTCAAGCAAAATAAAGCGTAGCGTTTAAAAGTAAACGAGGACACCCATCGTTTAGGAATATTAAAACGCTGTAATTAAACCCAAATTGATAGGCGTCCTGATTCGATGATGACTCGAGTGAGGCGACAACTATCCTGACGGAGGGGGTCTGTCAGATACTGGAGGCATCATCCAGCGGCTACTATGCCTTTCAACGGATGCAGTCGCTATCGCGCCTGCTCCGCTGAAGGTGATGTTCGCAATGCACGTATACCGTGTAGTTTAACCACGAAGAACACGAAGAGTAATCGATGAGTGTACTCGTTTGCAGTTTGCATAAAGGATCGTGTTTATGAGAAAGGTCATTTTGTCTATTTCGCTGTGCCTCATTGTTTTTTTGCTATTTCAATATTTCTATGCCGGCAGTCCGCATCGATTACCCAGGAAAGACTTTGTAGAGGTCATTGCGCACCGGGGAGTTCACCAAACCTTTCACAAGGAGAATCTGGATAATCATACCTGTACCGCCTCAAGAATATATAAACCAACCCATAATTATCTAGAGAACACCATTGAGTCGATCCAAGCGGCCTTTGAATATGGGGCCACGATGGTTGAAATCGATATTAGGCCAACAAAAGATAAGCACTTGGTGGTTTTTCATGACTATGGGTTGGAATGCCGCACGGATGGAAAAGGAAAAATATGGGATCATTCCTTGGATGAGATAAGAAAATTGGATATTGGATATGGTTATACATACGATGGCGGCAAGACCTACCCATTTCGGGAAAAAGGCGTAGGAAAAATTAAAACACTTTCAGAAATTCTAAATTATTTTCCCGATAAGCGATTCCTGATCAATAATAAAAGTGGAAACAACTTGGAAGTGGCGCAGCTTGTCGCTGAAACACTCTTGACTATACCTGAAGGCCAAAGAAAGAATATATTTTTGTGGACGGGTGATGACGCATACGACCATATCAGAAAGATAGTGCCTTCTATTACACGATTATTACTACCTCGTCATCATCAAAAAAACTTCTTTAAGTCACATATTTTGGGCTTTGGCTTAGGGGATATAGGCGAGCAATATAGAAATCAAGGGCTAGGATTACCAGTCAAATATACCAAACTACTATGGGGTTGGCCTTATAGGTTTCTCTATAGATTATACACTGCTGATGCCAGATTTTATCTTTATGTTAATACCATCAATGAATTCGACCAGGTATCTGGTATTCCGCTGAATGGAATAATTACCGATCATATAGAGGTATTGGGTGATTATTTTAATTCACACTTAACGAATGCAAAATAGGCCTTGGCCGGGCGCCAACCAAAAATAGGATCTTGTAATAGACATTATGTGTGAGTGTTTGCGCAGTCATTGGCGGCAAAATAAACTATGCCACTACATCTACAGTTAGCTGAGATAAACGGAGACATATATGGATACCGCAAATAAGTCAAGGATTAGCTATCAATAATTTGTTTCCCATACCCAACGGATCCAGCGATCTATTTGAAGGAAGACGATTTTGTGGACAAGCTAAATGCAGAGAATGATCTATTGAAAGAGTGTGCCGCCATGGGTTGTCAAGCAAAACAGAGCATAGCGTCAAAAGATGCGTCGCTTCTGCTGGTGGCCAGGCTAAATCATTAGCACGCGAAGGAATATAATCCCAGAGCACCTACGGACTGCCGAGTGAAGCCTGGCATGCAAAGTATTCATTCAGGCCGCACCCCGAACTCGGGAGCCTGTAAATAATTCTGTGTAACTGCCATTGTTTAAACGAAGTCCGCCAGGCGGTCTTCGAACTCAATCATAAAACGGTTCAAGGCGGT
>JAHXHS010000038.1 GCA_025656455.1 Candidatus Thiodiazotropha sp. (ex Epidulcina cf. delphinae)
ACTAGTGTGGTGTCTCCGGGCTCTTTTGATCCACCAGGTTCAGCAGTTTCAAGGAGAGGCCGTTGAGCTTGTTCTACCCCTGCTCTCACTCAGGTGCAATCTGCTCTGCCCAGGCAAGCAACTTTGGTATCAGCGCCCGTTTCTCCGGCGGCAATTGCGAATCGCCTTCCAGCCGGTCCAGAATGGCCAGATAGTCGTCCAGGGTGATACTGCCACCACCATCGGCATCCAACAGGCGTGATTGACGATATTCATGCCATCGCTCCCGCTCATCCGGCGTCAATGTATCGGGCCAGTTCCTCGCCCGGTAGCGGAACAGCATCTCCGGCAATCTCGCATCATCGAACACCAAGGGAAAATCCGCCAAAACCGGAGGATCGCTGGCTATGATCTCATCCATGCGGCGCCGGTCTTCCCGGGAGAAGAAACCGCCGCTGTAGAGGGCCTGATCCGGATCGCTGACGGGGTCGAAGGCGCTCATTTGATGCGCTTGTTCAAGCTTTTGGGTAACGGCGCTATCGGCAAGCAGTTGTCGTCGATAACCCTCACCCTGCCGCACATCAATGGCCCATCGCTCAGCCGCCTCGCCTGTCAGGGTATTCATCGGCACAACCACCGGGCACTTGTTGATGTGAACCGTTTTCAGGGGTATCCGCTCCACGCCTTCCGGCAACTCCGCCTTGGGCGTAAACAGTCTTGCGTGAATCTCATCGACACTCAATGCCAACAAGGGGGAAGGATCGTGGCGAAGATCGTAGACAATCACACCGTTGGGATTCGTCGGATGCCTGATCAACGGCATCACCATGGCGATGCAACCCTGTGCCGCGGGATACATGGACGAGACATGCAGCACTGCCTGGCGTTGTTGCAGATTGAGGCGCTCCGCCACAAGCTTCTTGTTTCGGTTCTGAAACAGGTAGTCGTAGAGTCTCGGCTGACGCTGTTTTACCAGCCGCGCCAGCCCGATGGTGGCATGCACATCCGACAGGGCGTCGTGAGCGGACTCGTGTACGATGCCATTGGCGGCGCTCAAGGCTTCCAGACGAAAGCTGGTGACGCCGTCGTCATGCAACGGCCACTCGATACCTTCCGGTCTGAGGGCATGGGTCAGACGAACCATATCGATGATATCCCAACGGGACGAGCCGTTTTGCCACTCTCTCGCATAGGGGTCGTAAAAATTCCGGTACAGGGTGTTGCGGGTAACCTCGTCATCGAAACGAATGCTGTTGTAACCGACCCCACAGGTCTCCGGAGCCGACAACTCATGATGGATCCGCTTGATGAACTCAGCTTCGATCAGGCCTTCATCCATCGCCTTCTGCGGGGTGATGCCGGTGACCATGCACGCCTCCGGCTGGGGCAGCATGTCATCACCGGGCTTACAATAGATGACCAATGGATCACCCATCGTATTCAACGCCTCATCGGTGCGCACACCGGCGAATTGCGATGGCCTGTCCCTGCGCGGATCGGCGCCCCAGGTTTCGTAGTCGTGCCAATAGAAACTGAATGTCATTTAATTTTTTGTCCGCAAATGAACGCTAATAAACGCAAATGCTACTACTAACCCGCATTTCTCGCCAGGCAGACCGGCTGAACGGATAACAGGATGAAATTTAACAGACTTAGCATCGAAAAATGGTGGTAGTACGTTGACCCTGTCTTCCACTTCATCAGGCATGCTAATGGTGCGGCAGGGCCGCACCCTTCGCCTTATTAACCCGGCGACCAAATAGTGTACTTTCAGCCGCAGTGTGCCTGCCTGCAGCAAGGCATCAAAACGCCGTTGTAGCCGCCCTACAGCAAGTTTTGATAACGCAGCCTGCAGGCAGGCACACTGCGGCCTGTCTATTAAATATCAATCTGTTAGGGGCTACAAGAATGCCCTTGCTCTTCGTTGTGACTCTTGACAAGGGAATCACCATTGCCTGCGAGCCACGCCTTGATCAAGGGCATTCTTGTAGCCCTGAAAGTACACTATTTGGTCGCCGGGTTAATAATAAATCAGGATACGCAATGAATACCAATGATTCACTCCCATTTGCGTTTATTCGCGTTCATTAGCGGACTAATCCAGATCCATCAACACCCGCAAATGGGCCTCGACACTGCGACCCAAAGCATAGGGTTCGTACCCCCCTTCCAACACGGAAACGATTCTTCCCTCGGCATAACGACCAGCCAGATCACGAATCTGTTCCGTGACCCAGCGGTAATCCGCTTCGGTCAGGCTGACACCGGACATCTCATCCTCCCGATGGGCGTCGAAACCGGCGGAGACAAAGACCATCTGCGGCTTGAAGTGATCCAGCGCCGGCAGCCAGAGGGAGGTTACCGCTTCTCTGAACTCGGCGCTCTTTGCCGTGGCCTGCAGCGGCGCGCAGATGATGTGATCCGGGCTCTGTTCAATGGCGGTATAGGGATAGAAGGGGTGTTGAAAGGTGGAACAGACGATCACCCGCTTGTCGTCACGGAAGATATCCTCGCTGCCATTGCCATGATGGACATCGAAATCGAGAATCGCTACCCGTTCCAAGCCATAGCGTTCCATCGCATGGGCAACGCCGATCGAGGCATTGCCGTAGATGCAAAAACCCATGGTCCTCATTCGCTCGGCGTGATGTCCCGGCGGACGCACTGAACAAAACGCATTCGACAACCCCTCCTGCATGATCAGATCCACGGCCTTGACGACCGCGCCGGCAGCCCTCGATGCAGCCCGCAGACTCTCCGGGCTGACCACCGTATCGGGATCGAGATGGGCATGCCCTGTCTTCGGCATCAGCTTTTCCACCTGGTCGAGATAGGCGACGTCATGACAGCGCAACAACTGTTCCCGGGTCACCTCCGGCGCTTCGTAGTGACGCAAGAAGTCATAGAGCTGGGCTGCTAGCAGACGGTCATCGATCGCTTGTAGACGGAATGGGTTCTCCGGGTGCCCGACTCCCGTGTCATGCAACAGACAATCGGGGTGGGTGATATAGGCGGTTCTCACACTCAGATCCTCATCATCTCGGGTTAATATTAGGTCGCCGGGTTAATAGTACCCGTCTGGAAACAAGACAATTTCTCTCGCTAAGACGCAAAGATCGCCAAGGAAAAAATATGTGCGATAAAAAAACAATAAGTTATAGCTTTGCGATCTTGGCGTCTTAGCGAGAGATTTTCTTTCCGGACGGACACCATTTAACTTTCAAATACTCAACATAAGATCCTTAAAAACGGCAACTTACTAACCAGGCCATAAGTATTAATACACTCAGCCGACGTGTGTTTGCTCTCGGCAAGGCATCAAAACGCCACTGTAGCACTCCTACAGCAAGTTTTGATAACGCAGTCCGTGAGCAAACACACGTCGGCCTGTCATTCAATATCAAAAGGTTAGGGGCTACAAGAGTGGCTCAGCTCGGTGTTGCGGCTCTTGACAAGGGATGGGCCATTGCCTGCGAGCCGCGCCTTGATCTGAGCCACTCTTGTAGCCCTGAGTGTATTAATACTTATGGCCTGGTTAGTAGGTAAAGATTTCGTCATCAGACAGGGGTAAACTTAGCGTGATTCTTCTTGTTGCGGCGTTGTCAGACTTCCATGCAGTGCCTTGATGGATATTCATGGACATCATACTCCATAACATCTTGCGGAGCTGAAACAGGCTGGAGATCATGCAATCACACTATCTAACGCCTCTCTTCTCTCCCAAAAGCATCGCCATGTTCGGCGCCAGCGATAGGAAAAACGCGGTAGGCGAAGTGGTTTTCAGAAATCTCATCGCCTGTGGGTTCAAAGGGGAGATCTACCCCGTCAATCCTAAGCACGACAAGGTACAGGGTCAAAAGGCCTACAAAACCCTTGAGGCGATCGGCAAACCGGTCGAGTTGGCCGTGGTCGCCACACCTGCCAAGACCATTCCCGACATTGTGGAGGCCTGCGGACTCTACGGCGTCAAGACCCTGATCATCCTCTCCGCCGGTTTTCGTGAATCCGGCGCGGCCGGCCGGCGCCTGGAAGAGAAGGTCGTGGATACGGCAAAGGCGTATGGGATTCGCTTCATCGGCCCTAACTGCCTTGGATTGATTCGGCCCGACCGGGGCATCAACATCACCTTCGGCAACAACAATGCGAAACCCGGCAACCTGGCGCTGGTCTCACAGTCGGGGGCCATCTGCACCGCCATCCTCGACTGGGCGGAGGTGAACGATATCGGCTTTTCGACAGTGATATCCACCGGCATCGCCGCTGACCTGGATTTCGGCGACTACCTGGACTACCTGGTCTCCGATCCCAAGACAGACAGCATCCTGCTGTATGTGGAGGGGATCAAGGACGCCCGCCGCTTCATGAGCGGATTGCGGGCGGCGGCCCGTATCAAACCCGTCATCGTGCTGAAGGTGGGACGTCATGCCGCGGGAGCCGAGGCGTCTATGTCACATACCGGCGCCCTGGTGGGAAGTGACGAGACCTTTTCCGCCGCGCTTTCACGCTCCGGCGTATTGCGTGTCGAGACCATCACCCAGCTATTCTCCGCCGCCAAGGCGCTCTCGTCCCGTTACCGGGTTTACGGCGACAGACTGGCCATCATCACCAATGGCGGAGGACCCGGGGTGATGGCGGCGGACCGGGCCTCAGACCTGAACATCGAACTGGCGGGATTTCAGGATCAGACCATCAAGGCATTGAACAGCGCCTTGCCGGCTGTCTGGTCCCATGGCAATCCGGTGGATATCATCGGTGACGCCCCGCCGGAACGCTATCGGGCGGCAGTCAACGCCTGCCTCAACGACTCGGGCGTGGATGGCGCCATCGTCATCCTGACACCCCAGGCGATGACCGAACCGGACGAGGTCGCCAGGGCCCTCGTCGACCTGGCCGACCAGCACAAGAAGCCGATCCTCACCAGCTGGATGGGGGGGAAGCAGGTCGAAAACGCCCGCATGCTTTTCAATAACGCCAAACTACCCAGCTTCCGCACCCTGGAGAATGCCGTCGATGCCTTCTCCTATCTCTCTTCCTATCAGAAAAATCAACGACTGCTGCTGCAGACCCCGGCCAAGAGCTCCCGCCGCCATATCCAACCCGATGTCGAAGGGGCGCGACTGATCATCGAGAGCGCCCTTGCCGAACAGCGCAAGGTGCTGACCGAACCGGAGTCCTTCGCCCTGCTCGGCGCCTTCCGCATCAATGCAGTGCGCAACGGTATCGCCCGCTCCGCCAACGAGGCGCTGATCCTTGCCGAGTCGATCGGTTTTCCGGTGGCGATGAAGATCTACTCCCCGGATATCTCCCACAAGTCCGATGCCGGCGGCATTCGACTGAATATCAGCAACGCCCAAGTGGTGCGCAACACCTACCGGGATCTCATCGAACAGGTCAAGGAGACCCGCCCGGAGGCCCTGGTCGAAGGCGTCACCGTCGAGCAGATGTACCAGAGCCTGAACGGCAGGGAGTTGCTGATCGGCATCCTGCGCGACCCCGTCTTCGGCCCGGTCATCAGTTTCGGCAGCGGCGGCACCACGGTCGAGGTGATGGGCGACTCGGCGATCGCCCTGCCGCCTCTCAACCGGCGTCTGGCAAGCGATCTGATCAACCGCACCAAGGCGGCGAAGATGTTGAGCCGGTTCCGGCATATGCCCTCCGCCAATAGCGAGGCCCTCATCGATGTGCTGCTGCGTGTCTCGAGCATGGCTTGCGAGTTGCCCTGGATTCAGGAGATGGATATCAATCCCCTGATCGTCGACGACGATGGCGCTGTGGCAGTGGATGCGCGTATCCGGGTCGATTTTCCCCGTCCCTCCACCGACCCCTATCATCATCTGGCGATCCACCCCTATCCGGCAAATCTGATCACCCGCACCCAGTTGCCTAACGGCGCCAACATCGTGATACGCCCCATCCGTCCTGAAGATGCCGATCTGGAGCAGGACTTCATCCGCCAACTCTCGGACGAGGCCAAGTATTTTCGTTTCATGAGTTCGGTGCAGGAGTTGACGCCGGAGATGTTGGTGCGCTTCACCCAGATCGACTACCACCACGAAATGGCCTTGATCGCGGTGACGGAGAACGGCAATCATGAAGTCGAACTGGGTGTCGCCCGTTACGTCACCAACCCAGACAAGCTGAGTTGCGAGTTTGCCCTGGTTGTCGCCGATCAATGGCAGCGCCAGGGCATCGGCCACCGGCTGATGCATCAACTGATGGAAATAGCCCGTGACCGAGGCCTGGAGAAAATGGAGGGCGAGGTGCTGAGCAATAACTTCAAGATGCTGGATCTGATGAAGTCGCTCAATTTCCATGTCTCCACATCGCCGGAAGACAACAGCATCAAGCAGGTGGCGATCGGCCTGTAGGGTGCGGCTTGCCGCACCATTCAATCTGTGAGTAATCGGTGCGGCTAATTAATGATGAGTTTTTAGTTTTAAGTTATTAGTTTTGAGTTGAGTGTGTTCGCTTCGCTCACGCTTTTTTATCCCTTCACCCTGACCGGCCCCGGAGAAAGAGAGAATCAGAAACAACTTGTGCGGTTTACCGCACACAACCAACTCAAAACTCATAACTAAAAAAAGCCGCTCTGTCCTACAACGGAGCGGCTTTTCATAACAGCTGTAAATAGGCTGGAATCAGATCTTCTCTTTGATGCGAGCTGCCTTACCCGTACGACCACGCAGGTAGTAGAGCTTGGCGCGGCGAACATCACCGCGACGGGTCACCTTGATCGAGGCGACGGTCGGGCTGTAGGTCTGAAAGACGCGCTCGACACCCTCGCCGTGAGAGATCTTGCGTACGGTAAAGGCGGAGTTGAGGCCCCGGTTACGCTTGGCGATAACGATACCCTCGAAGGCCTGTAAACGCTCACGCTCGCCTTCGCGGACCCTAACCTGAACAACTACGGTATCACCTGGGCCAAAGTCGGGAACCTCACGGTCCATCTGCTCGGCTTCAAGTTCTGCGATGATATTGCTCATGGTCTATTGCTCCTCTGTCTGCTCCGCGTCTCCCGACGCAGCAATGATTTCTGCTAATAATGTCTCTTCTTCGGCCGTCATCCGCCGATCCTGTAACAGATCGGGACGCCGCTCCCCGGTGCGCCTCAAGGCCTGTTGCAGACGCCAGCGTCTGATCGCCTCATGATTGCCGCTCTGTAACACAGCCGGCACCGGCATGCCGTCGATCTCATCCGGGCGGGTATAGTGGGGACAATCCAGCAACCCATCCGCGAAAGAATCCTGTCGGGCGGAATCCGCGTCACCCAACGCGCCCGGCAACAACCGTATCACCGCGTCCAGAACCACCATCGCGGCCAGCTCTCCACCGCTGAGCACATAGTCACCGATGGACCACTCTTCATCCACATAGCGCTCGATGATGCGCTCGTCGATCCCTTCATAACGGCCGGCGATCAGCAACAGAGGCTGGCGACTCTCGGCAACCGCCCTGGCCCGGTGCTGGTCGAAGGTCGTACCTTGCGGGCTCAGGTAGATCACCCTGGCCGTTCCCGCTTGCGCAAGCGCCGACTCGACGGCCTGCTGTAACGGCCGGTATTTCATCACCATCCCCGGGCCGCCGCCATAGGGACGATCGTCTACCGTGCGGTGCACATCCGTTGTGTAGTCCCGTGGGTTCCAGAGCCTGAGTTCCGCCACGCCCCGGCCTATCGCCCGTCCTATGACGCCCTCATCGGTCAAGGCATCGAACATGGAAGGCATCAGGGTGATGACATCAAAACGCATTGCAATCAGAAATCCGGATCCCAGTCGACGATCATACACCCGGCATCGAGATCCACCGCCTGAACCGCCTCTCCCATGGTGTATGGAATCAGGCGTTCGCGCTCACCCTTGACCACCAGCACGTCGTTGGCTCCGGTCTCGAAGAGGTGAGATATCACCCCCAGATCGACGCCTTCGAGGGTCTCGACCCGCAGTCCCTGCAGATCAGTCCAGTAATATTCGCCCGACTCGAGCGAGGGTAGCTGCTCACGGGGAACCGCGATATCGCAGCCGACCAACTCAGCCGCCCGGTCTCTGTCGTCGCAACCATCCAGTTGAACAACTATCCCTTTGCCTTGACGATGACCGGTCGACAGCTTGTGCTTCCGCCAACTGTCATCCCGCTTAAGGTACCAGATCTTATAGTCAAGTATCCCCTCTCGTGGCGAGGTATGGGAATAGACCTTGAGCCAACCCCTGACACCAAACAGGCCAGAAACCCGGCCCATTATGATCATCTTAGACATCTTCTCAATCCGTCAACCGGGCTTTTCCCGCCGACGAGGGACTGGTCGAATCAGGCTGCCTGCTTAGCCGCCTGTTTCAGCAGTGCCGTCACGCGCTCGCTCGGCTGAGCGCCCTGTGAGATCCAGTGCTGTACACGCGCCTGGTCGATACGCAGTTCCTCCTCACCGCCGACGGCGACGGGATTAAAGAAACCAAGACGCTCAATGCAGCGACCGTCGCGCGCGTTGCGACTGTCAGTGACCACAATGTGGTAGAAGGGCCGCTTTTTAGCGCCGGTTCTTGAAAGGCGGATGCTTACCATGATGTATCCTTCAGAAATTCGCTGACACACCGGAACCTGTCCGGCGGGAAACGGCGTATTATAGCTGAGTTGCGGGTAATGTGAAGCCCTAAATTTAAGAATCGGAGTTGGGTAATTTTGAATTTTGAATTTTGAATTTCGGTGCTCGCTTCGCTCGCGGACTTTATTCATTTGATTCACAACTCTCCTGTCAAACCGAAGCCACCCATGAAACCAGTACAACTTACTGATAAAAAACAAGAGTTAACTGACCTCCGGCAAAGCCGGAGGCTTATTAGGTTACGCCCTCAAAGGGCTTTGCTTTGCGCCCAAGGCGCTTACATTCCTAGTGTGGTGTAACGTATAAACTGTACCAATCAGAGGCCCGTCAATGCCTCAAGACCAGGCGCAGCGCGCAGGCAATGGCAGCGCCCTTGTCAAGCGCTGCAACGCAGGATTGAGGCATTGACGGGCCTCCCTTCGGGCGAGGCGCTAAGCCGTCATCTGCGTTGTTGCGTTGCTTGGAAAGGGCGCGCCATTCCCGGCGCAACGCGCCTAGCACCCCAAGGGCACTTCCTTCGGGGCGCAGCTAACGGCTTAGCGTCTCGCTGATGGGTACAGTTTATACGTTACACCACACTAGCACCAACTGGTCCCGGTGGGCATCATTGCGCTCTTGATCGCGGATGTATTCCCTCACCACCATCTCATCCAGTCCCACTGTGGATACAAAATAACCCCGTGCCCAAAAGTTCTCACCATTGAAATTCCGCTGCTTTCATCGAAATTTCCGAGCTATACCAATAGCGCTCTTACCTTTGATATAACCCAACGTATTGGATACCGAGTATTTCGGGGGTATGCTGATGCACATATGTACATGATCTATCATCATGTGCCCTTCCACGATTTTCGCACCTCGCCTCTTGGCTAGCTCGTGAAATATTTCTCCCAGATATTTCCGCAACTTACCGTAGATCAGCTTTTGACGTCTCTTCGGGATAAATACCACATGATATTTGCAGTCCCACCTCGTGTGGGTCAGACTTTGATAGTCTGGCATAGACTTCTCCTTCACAGTTCTTGGTCGAACTATGAAGGCTACCCAGACCGCAGTCTCGGTAAAACCTATGCGAGTCCCCCCGGCATAGCCGGGGGTTTACCTATGCTAAATTATCTATATCGAATTTCATCTCTTACAGGATCCTCTCACCAAAAAATGGCGCCCAGCGTGATTCCGCTTCACTTGCTAATAGCCCCTGAATACCCGTATGGCTGATTTCTCTATCTGAAATCCTATAAACTTCGGCAGAATCATCAACAGCATGTAGAGATGACGCCTCAACGCACGGCAAGACCTATTCGTGTCATACCGTTACCGCCACCAGAGGCGATCCAAATCAAAAACATGTGCGCGCAGCGCACACATCCAATTCAAAATTCATAATTCAAAATTCAAAATTAAAACGGCAGCCCACCACCAGGAAACCGCCCCCCCATCCCACGCATCATCTTCTTCATCCCGCCGCCTTTCATCTTCTTCATCATTTTCTGCATCTGCATGAACTGCTTGAGCAGCTTGTTCACATCCTGCACCTGGGTCCCCGAGCCATTGGCGATGCGCCGCTTACGGGAACCCTTGATGACCGCGGGAAAGAGCCGTTCGTGAGGGGTCATGGAGTTGATGATCGCAACCAGACGCCCGATCTCTTTGTCATTGACCCGGTTTTTTACCTGCTCTGGGATCTCGCCCATGCCGGGCAACTTGTCCAGCAGGCCACTCATCCCTCCCATATTCGCCATCTGCAACATCTGCTCCCTGAAATCCTCCAGGTTGAAACCTTTGCCCTTTTGCAGCTTTTTCGCCAGCTTGGCCGCCTTCTCCTGGTCGACCTTGCGGCTCACCTCCTCCACCAGGGTGAGGACATCCCCCATACCGAGGATACGCGAAGCAATACGCTCGGGATGGAAAGGCTCCAGGGCATCGACCTTTTCACCGACACCGATAAACTTGATCGGCTTACCGGTGATCTGGCGTATGGACAGGGCCGCGCCGCCTCGGGCGTCACCATCGGCCTTGGTCAGGATCACACCGGTCAGTGGCAGGGCGTCACCAAAGGCCTTGGCGGTATTCGCCGCATCCTGGCCGGTCATGCTGTCGACCACGAACAGGGTCTCCACTGGATCGAGGGCCTGATGGAGTTGCTTGATCTCCTCCATCATCGCCTCATCCACGTGTAACCGGCCGGCGGTATCGACGATCAACGCATCGGAGAACGCTTTGCCTGCCTCGCTCAAGGCCCGTTTCGCAATCTCCACCGGCTTCTCATCCCCCTGGCTGGGGATAAACCGGGCGTCCACCTCTTTGGCCAGGGTCCGCAACTGCTCAATGGCGGCCGGACGGTAGACGTCGCAGCTAACCAGACTGATCTTCTTTTTGCCATTCTGTTGCAACCAGCGCGTGAGCTTGGCGGCGCTGGTGGTCTTGCCCGAACCCTGCAGGCCGGCCATCAGAATCACCGCCGGCGGCTGGGCCGCCAGGTCCAGAGACTCATTGGCCTCGCCCATCAATCGGACCAGCTCGTCATTGACGATTTTGATCAGGGTTTGGCCTGGGGTGAGGCTCTTCATCACCGCCTCGCCCATCGCCTTCTGCTTCACCTGTTCGACAAAGTCCCGCGCCACGGGGAGGGCCACATCGGCCTCCAGCAGGGCCATCCGCACCTCGCGCATGGTCTCCTTGATATTCTCGTCACTCAGGCGGCCCTGGCCCCGCAGGCTGGTGAGCACCTTGCCCAGTCTTTGTGTCAGATTGTCAAACATGGTTTACCTGATTGTTTGCAGTTTGTAGTGGTGGCGTTATGAGGGGGGGATTATATACCAGCCGGGGGATAAATCCCGGTTGATCCCTTTCACTGCCACCACGAAATATGCGAATATCGCGGCTGATTATTAAATTATCATCAAGGATCCACAGCCTCTTGATCGCCATTCTCGCCATAATCGCCTATCTGACAGCCGGTCTGGTCATCAGCCTGCGCCTGTTTCGCAACCGGATCGCTTCGGCTCTGCCGCGTTCTCTGGGGCTGGCTCTGGGTTTCCTGGGAGTGATGCTGCACGCGATTCCGCACTATCAGAATTTGATCACCGCTTCCGGCGTCAATATTGGGGTTTTCAATGCCCTGTCACTGATCACTTGGACCATCACCCTGCTGTTGCTGATCTCAAGCCTGAGCAAACCGGTGGAAAACCTGGGTATTGCGATCATGCCGATCACTGCGATCGCTATTTACCTCGACAGCCGCTATCAAACCGTACATTTTCTCGCTGACCAGGTCTCCACCGGACTGACCATCCACATCCTGGTTTCCATGCTGGCCTACAGCCTCTTCACCCTGGCCAGCGTGCAAGCCGTCTTGCTGGCGATCCAGGACCACCACCTGCATCAGCGCCATCCCGGGGGATTCATTCGCGCCCTGCCCCCCTTGCAGACCATGGAGAGCCTGCTGTTCGAGATGATCGGGGTGGGTTTCATACTGTTGAGCCTGGCGCTTCTCTCCGGTTTCGCCTTCCTGGAGAATATGTTCGAGCAGCACCTGGCGCATAAGACCGTGTTGTCGATCATCGCCTGGTTCGTCTTCGGCACACTGCTGTGGGGGCGTTATCGATTTGGCTGGCGGGGACAAAAGGCGCTGATCTGGACCCTCAGCGGTTTTGTGGTACTGATGCTGGCCTATTTCGGCAGCAAGGTGGTCATCGAGTTGATCCTGGGTTGAGTCGATCCTGAATCCGTGGGTTCAGGTTAACCTTTGTAGGCCTTGCCCGCTTTGCGGCCCTGACGGATCTGACGCAATCGCGACTCCACCTCATCCCTGCCCTGGCGGCTGAGCGACTCGATCTGTTTATCGAGCTGTTGAATCTCCTGCAGGATCCCGATCTGTTGCTGAACCATGACGGATTCAGTGGCGGCGAGACCTTGCTGGAGTAGAAGTTGACGTTGCCGGGCAAGTTCCGCCACCTGCTCCCATTCTCCCGCCTTGACCAGGTCGAGCATCCTCCGGGTCATTTCCAAACCCTCCGCGAGCGGCTCATTGTCAGTGGCGTGCATGGCTGCCTCAAGCGGCGGAGACCGGTTTTCCCGTGGCGCCGGCAGGTTGCTTCACCTCGTCAGGAATGGCGTCCCAGGCCGATTTGATCTCGAGCAACAGGGAGCTGACCTCGTCAAGCGCGGCGATATCGTTGCTGATATTGGCCTCGGCCAACCTGCGCACGATGTAGGCATAGAGACTGTCAAGATTGTTCGCTATCTCACCGCCCTCCTCCCTGTTGAGGCTGCCGCGCAATCCGTCGACGATCGAGATCGCCCAATTGATATGGCTGCCCTTGGCCTCATACTCCTTGCGACTCATATGGCCTTTGGCCGTGGCGACCTTCTCCAATGCGCCCTCCATCAGCATCTGCACGAGTCGATGGGGACTGGCGAAGGCCACTTCGGAACCGACCGCGACCTTGCCGTACTGCTGGGCTCCACGTTTTTGATTCAGGGTCATAGCTAAACTCTCAGTCTCGTTTTTTGACTATAGCGCATTCCTGACGGATGTCGCCCACTCAGTTCACAACAAACGCTCAGTTATTGTTGCGGTTACTCGGAATCAGGCCGTTCAGGACATCCAACTGTCCCGTCAACCAGTCACTGGTCGATTGCAGTTGTCCCAGCAGGGTATCCAACGCCGTATACTGGGCGCGATAACGCCGCTCGGTCAGTTCCAACCGATACTCCATTCTATCGATCTGATCGTTGGCGGCATCGACCCGCGCATTGAGTCCGTCCTCCTTGGCATCGATCAGTCCGGAGGTGCTCAACATACTCTCCACCAGGGCGTCCAGACGGAAAGCAAGGCCCTGGTCGTCATTGCTGAACAGGTCCACCACCGCATCCCTGTCCGCTGTCAGCGCCTCGGTCAATTCGGTGCTGTCGAAAGAGAGGGTGCCATCCTTTTCAAAGGCTATGCCCACTTGGGAGCCATATTGATAGATGCCGCTCACACTGGCCTTGCCCCCCATGAGTGAACGAATCTGGTTCTCGATCAGCCGCAAGGTGCCATCCCCGTCCAGCTCGCCGTTTCGCAAGTCGCCAATGGCTGACAGCAGCGTATTGTAACCATCCACCAAGCCGCTCACCGCATTGCTGACGGAATCCGTATCACGATTGACCGTCAATTGCGAAGCGGAGGCCGTCTCGGCCAGCAGTTCAATGGTCACGCCCTGAATGGCATCGCTGATGCTATTGCCGCTGCGCGAGATGACATAGGTATTGTCGATGGTGATCTGCGCATCATCGGCCGCCTGAATCTGCGCCATCCCCATCGGGTCGGCGATGGACCCGCCCAGACTGTCGGTGAAAGCAACGGAGATCTCGTTGGCCAGGCCGGTGTTGTCACTGGTCAACACCAGGTGTACGCTGGTGTCGCTCTCCTGCACGATACCCGCGGTCACGCCCACATTGTCTGTCGCCTGGTTGATCAAATCCTGAATGGAGGAGAGACTGCGAGCGCCGATGTCAACGGTAAAACTATCGCTGCCGATGGTGATCGTCATCTGATCGCCGGCATTGCCGATCAGGGTATCGCTGGAGGCGATCAGGGTAGTTGAACCCAATTTGTGGGCAACCGCAAGATCATCCACGGTAATCGAGTAACTGCCGGCGGTCGCCGTGTTGTCCGCACTGACCGTATAGGCGTCCTGATTGCCGCTGGTAGCAGTGAAATGGTTGAAATCGTCGCTGGACGACAGCGCACTGACCGAATCCTGAAAGGTGGCAAGCGCGCTGCGAAGCTGGCCGTAGGCGCTGACCTGGGTCAACAAGTCACCCGCCTTGACCTGGAGTTTCTTCAGCGGGATCTGTTCAACCTCCATCAACGAACTGATGAGGGACTCGATATCCAGACCTGAGCCGATACCCGCAGCGGAGATTGTTGCCATTGATCTCTCCAGACTTTCGCGGTCCGCCTTGCGGCAAGGACCGGGTGGATGTTGCCGGAAAACAATAGCCGGTGGGTCAACCTGCGACCGTCCTGGGCTACTGTTTCAGGTACTCCATAAACACTATGCAAAACCCGGGCCTGAATTTCCTCTCAGGCTTGGGTTTCTACTAATAGACCAACCGGCTGATCCCGCATGCCCTTCCCCGCAACGTTTGTGCTCTCTTCTTCCATCAGCTCCTTCATGTGTCTTGCCAAGGCAAGCACTTCATCCGAAGGAATCTGGCGGATCACATCGCCGGAATCTTTGTCGAGCACCCGCACAACCGTCCTGCCCGATTCGTCATCGACATCGAATTGCAGTTGTCGGCTCATCACTTGAGCAAAATCCTTCATCTGCTCGACCGCTGCTTCCACGTCCTCTTTCAACACCGAGGCAGTGGATTGGGTGTCCTGAGGGGCCTGTGTGGAGCCTGAGGCGTGAGCCTGGCGAATTGGCAAGACCTTGGCCACGCCCTGTTTAGGCGCGACCGGCTGGCTGTTTTCGACCCGCGGGCTCTCCCTGCCAAGTTCCTTAGCCGCTTGAGTGGTCAATGTGATCGTCATGTCCGTAGTCATGGCCGTTCACCTCTCATGTTTCCTTATGACCCCGCCCAGGGTCTCCCGGGCGGGGCCAGGCTAGGATCGATTACTGCAGGAGCGACAGAACCAACTGAGGCTGTGCATTCGCCTGGGAGAGCATGGCCACGCCGGCCTGCTGCAGGATCTGTGCACGCGTCATGTTGGAGGTCTCTGCTGCAAAATCAGCATCCTGCACCCGCGAACGGGCCGCGGTGACATTCTCGCTGATGTTGGCCAGGTTGGCGATGGTGGACTCCAGACGGTTCTGGACAGCACCGAGATCGGCGCGTGCGTCCGAGATCGACCTCAAGGCCTGATCGAGCACATCAAGCGCACTATTGGAACCGCTCTGGGTGCCCACATCGATGCTGGCCACGGAGCTCAAGGCGCTACTGGTGCTGGCTGCGCCCATCACGGTCGTGCCGGTATCGGTGGCAACCACGAACGTACCAGAGGAACTGAAGCTCACGGTGCCGCCAACTACGAGACTGTCGGTAACCGTCGGTGTGCCACCGGTCGGACCCGTCAAGGTGACGCCGCCGACATCGAGGGTCTCGGCTGCATCGCCGCTATGGACGAAATCGACCACATTGATGTCATGGCCGGTGGTGTTTTCCAAGCTGAGGGATTGGCTGTCAGCCGCCAGGACCGCGCTCACGCCGGTGGAGGCGGAAACCGCATTGATGGCATCGGCCAGGGCGCCGTAATCCGTGGTGGTGATGGCCGCTGACACTGTAAGCGCCGAACCGACGGTGCCGCCGGAGTTGGAGCTGGAGAGTGTCAAACTCACGGTGCCGGCCAGGCTCAAACCGTCGACGACCACGGAGTTGGATGCCGTGGCGGTCACATTAGTGGTGGCGGAGGCGCCGTTCACCAGAGAGGCGACGTCGCTGGCCGCATCGTCAATGGCGACGGCAAGTGCGCCGGAAGAGGCCTGACCGCTGATGGTCAGGTTCTGCGCGACCACGTTGTTGCCGCCAGAGGCGTCAGCGGCAGCGGTCAGGGCACCGCCCACATGGGTGTTGGCGCTGACAGCCTGATTACCCAGGCTTGTTGCGCGGATGCTGGTGACCGAAACCGAGATGGTCTCGTTGGCGTTGGAGCCGACATGGAACTTCTGCGCCGAAAAAGTACCATCGAGCAGTTTCTTGCCGTTGAAGGTAGAAGTATCGGCGATACGGTTCAATTCCTGCTGCAGCTGTGACACCTCTTTCTGCAGGTTGGCGCGGTCAGCCGAGCTGTTGGAGTCGTTTGCGGACTGAATCGCCAGCTCGCGCATACGTTGCAAGAGATTGGTCGCTTCCTGCATGGAGCCTTCAGCGGTCTGCGACAGGGAGATGGCGTCGCCCGCATTACGGATCGCCTGGTTCAAACCGCGAACCTGAGAGGTCATACGGTCGGTAATACCCAGACCGGCGGCGTCGTCTTTCGCACTGTTGATGCGCAAGCCGGTTGAGAGGCGTTGCATGGAGGTTGCAAGAGAAGATTGAGTGTTGTTGAGGGAACGTTGTGTATTCAACGCACTGATATTGGTATTGATTACCATTGCCATGATCAAGTCTCCTATATCACCCGGCGATGTCTCGCATCCAGCCTGAGTGTAGGTTGATAACTAGCGGATATACTGTCCGAAATGACTGTATTCACCGCTTCCGCTATCTGTAACGGCCATGCCACCTGGAACTTTAGCAGAACCGGGGAGGATCACAGAGACCGTCCCACACCTGACATGGCTTACCTATCCAATTGATTTACAATGATAATTTTGCCTCGCCAGCAAACAGCCCGAAGAGATTCCGGCATGTTCAGGCGGGAAAGGCGTTCCTGAGTTGTTCACCCGCCAACCCTCGCTTGACGACCCTGGATCGAGATGCCGCATTTCTCACCAAGTGGGCAGGAATAGCTTCGTAGGGTGCGGCCCTGCCGCACCGTAACTTGAAGCCCTGGAACCCAAGGTATTGGGTCAGGGGGTCGCGAAGTGAAGAAACCCGCCATAGCAAACAGGCGCGCAACCCAGCATGGTGCGGCAGGACCGCACCCTACGCCCTGTTCACATTATGCGGTCCCACATAGAACATGGGAACGCGTTAAATTTGAACGCCGAAACTTGAGTTAGAGGTAATTGAAGAGGGAGAGACCCTGCACCATATTGAAGGTCTGCTGGGCCGCCTGCAGGGCCAGCAGCTCCTGCTCGAAACGGCTTACCGCCTCGGCCAGGTCGAGATCCTCCGTTTCGGACAGGGCGGTCTGCATGTTGAGAATGAAATCGGCATTGATGTTCTGTTGTTGATCGATGGTATTCAGACGGGCGCCGCCGCGGGTTCGCGCATCGGAGATCTGCGCCTGGACCAGGTGCAGATCATCCAGAAGGACGTCGTTCGGCGCATCGGCTTCCAGCCCGGCAATAACCCCATGCACGGTCTCGAAGAGGTTTCGCTTGGTAGCCGTACTGGTATCGATATCCATGAATACATCAAAACCGTTCTCTCGATCCTGAACCTGGCGGGTGGCGGAGATCTGCAGGGTTCGCGTACCCATGTCCCCCCCATAGGCGAAGATACCGTCCGTGGGATTGCTAAAGGGGATCGAGTCGCCGTCGTAGCCGGCGAAGATATATTCGCCGTTACTGTCCTTGGTGTTGGCCAACCCCATCAATGCGTCGTTGATCTGTCTCAGCTCCTGGGCGATGGCCCGGCGGTCAGCCGCCGTGTTGGTGTCATTCAAGCCCTGCACCGTCAGCTCCAGGACACGCGGGATCAGGTCATCCACCCCTTTCAGGCTGGCCTCCTGGAGGTCCAGGCGGGTACGCGCGCGGTCGGCATTGGCCTGATACTGCCCCACCTGGCTGATGGCGGTGCGCAGATCGAGTGCATAGGCGGCCCCTGACGGGTCATCCTTAGGTGAGAGAATACGCTTGCCGCTGGCGATCTGCATCTGTGTCCGGCTCAGGCCCGACTGCCGTTCCAGCATACCGTTGATGCCGCGATCGAATAACAGGGCGGTTGAAATTCGCTCCATGGCTTTACCTCCTGACCGCACTGAGCAGACTGTCGAACAGGGTGCTGGCAACTGAAATAACCTGCGCCGAGGCTTGATAGGCCTGCTGGAACTGAATCAGCTTGGCGGCTTCCTCATCAAGATTGACCCCCGAAATCTCGGCCAAGGCCTCCCTGGAGCGTTCCAGCAGACTCTCCTGGGCCGCCAGGTTCAATTCGGCGTGATGGGTCTTGGAGCCCACATCGGACACCAGTTGGGCATAGGTCTCGTCGTAGCTTGCGCTACTGCCGAGCAGACGGTCCATGGTCTGCAAATTCACCAGGCCGAGGGCGTTGCGGTTGTCGCTGCTGCCATTACTGTTATTGCCGATAATGAAGCTGTCCCCATCCGCCGGGATGCCGGAGATCCCGAAGCTGATGCCGCCGAAGGCCGCAAACTGAGCACTGGGGACCGTGACGCCCGCGATCGTGCTGGCGTTCAGATTGTCATAGGTGATGAAATCATCGAAAGGGTCGACGCCAGGCACCGAACCGGGGTAGTAGACCTCGAAACCACTGGTCGGGCCGCCCTGATCATCATAGACCAGTTGGATATCCCCCCCTACCAACGGCAGACCGGCGGTGGTGGTGTTGGCGGGCTGGGTAACCGCCGCACTGCCCGTATTCAACGGATTGCCATTGGCATCCGTACTGGGTCGCACCTGCAACGGGCTGGCCGCCGCCAAGCGGCGCACATCGTTCACCAACAGATCGAGGCTCGCCGAGGCGTTGCGGGTCGGTTGAATCAGGAAGGCATCGCCGGGAATCGCCCCAGCGGCATTGATGGTGATATCGAGTCCGTCAACGGTATTCAGGCCCGCGGCCAGGGTCTGGGTCGAACCGCTGGTGAGATTTTCCAGAATGAAATCCACCCCGTCATAGGTCAACCCGTAATCATCACCGGTGAGGTCGGCAATATTGTTATAGGTTGCCGTGATGGAACTGCCGTTGGTTGGTCTGGCTTGTACCTGAACAGAGCCCATGCTGAACAGGGCTCCCCCCGGCAAACCATCCAGATCGAGCCCCAACTGATGTTGCGCATTCAGGTCATTGGCTATCCCGAGGGCAATCAGGCCGACCCGGTTCTGGGCCGGATCGAGTATTTCGCCGCGGAATCTGAGCATCCCGCCGATCTTGCCCCCGCTGATCTGGTCGGTGACGATCTGGGTGCCGAACGAATAGTTGAAGGCAATCTCCAGATGACTGGGATCAAGGGATGAAGGTTGGGTGGTCAGCGTCGCTGCATCATAGGCCATCACCAACGGCTGTCCCTTGCCGATAAAGACGTTATAGGCTCCATCGGTCTGCTCCAACACCTGGATATCAACCAGTTCCGAGAGCTCGTTGACCAACTGGTCACGCTTGTCCAGCAGATCGTTCGGCGCACTGCCGTAAGCGATCTTGATATCGGAGTTGATATCGGCGATGCTCCGGGCCAGACGGTTGATCTCTGTAATATTGAATTCGATCTGGCCATTCAACCGAGACCGGCTGCTCTCGAATTGGGTATCAAAATAGTGGAAACGGTCAGCCATCGAATCGGCTTCCGCCAACACCAGTTGACGCGCTGTAACCGAGGCTGGATCGTCGGCCAGGTCCTGCAAGGCATTGAAGAAACTCTGTATCGTGGGCTGGATGCCCACTTCGGGATCGGCCACCAGTTCGTCCAGCTGACGGGCGCCGTCATAGTAAGCGCCCAGTTCAGAGGTCACTGACCGGCTGGCGCGCACCTGTCCGGCAATGAAGCTGTCGTATTGCCGCTGAATATCGGAGGTCTGCACACCGTTACCCACGTAACCCACCGAGCTGAAACTGGGCTCCCGGGTGGCAAAGCCCACCCGCTGACGGCTGTAACCCTCAGTATTCACGTTGGAGATGTTGTGGCCGGTGGTGTCCAGCGCATGCCGGTTGGCAGTCAGCGCAGAGACCCCGATGGATAGTATGCTCACTTAAATCGCCTCTCTTTGGTCCTATATCGGCTGCCTGGCCGATGCCTTGAACCGGTTCAACGCCGTCTGCATCTCCGGCCCCTGCATCACTCGCAGGATTTTCTCTGCATAATCCGGGTCGGTGGCGTAACCGGCATCCTGCAAGGCCTGAAAATAGGCCGTTGTGTCATGGGCGTTTCCCAGGGCCTGCGTATAGCGGGGATTCTCCCTGAGGAAAGCCACATAGTCCTGAAAACTCGCCTCGAAATCGGCATAGGTGCGGAAGTTCTCGCGCCGTCGCACCGCCACCCCCTCTTGATACTCCAGGGTCTCCCGTCTGACCCGCTCTCCCTGCCAGCGCAGGTCAGCCTTGATGCCGAACAGATTGTGGCTGCTGCGACCGTCGGAGCCCTGCATGACCCGTCCGCCCCACCCCGTCTCCAGGGCTGCCTGGGCGAGCAGCGCCTCGGTCGGCAGGCCAAGTTCGGTCGCTGCCTGTTCGGCGGCCGACCAGAGTGATTGCACAAAGCTCTCGGGTGAGTCGAATCCGCTTGCCGGCGAGGGTGACGCATCGCCGCCATGCTGCGATGCTTCGACATTTTTCAACGCTTTGGGCAGATACTCCCCGGCCATCCTGGTCGGATGCCGGCGGTAGTCAGCCAATCCCGAGCGTTCGACCTCGCCCTCCCCGGCCTGCTGGCCCAACTGCCTGCGCAGCATCTGCAACATACCGATGCCGCGGCGCTCGGAGAGATGAACGGCGAGCTGCTGGTCATACATCTCCCGGGCAAAGCGTGTGCTCTGGCTGTCGAACAGGCCGCCGCCAAGGCTGGCCTGGCGCATCTGCTTGACCATCATCTGCACGAACAGAGACTCGAACTGCCGGGCCACCTTCTCCGCGGAACCGGCCTGATCCTCACGGGCCTGGTGCTTCAGGGCTGCCAGTCCGGAGAAATCGTGGTAGAGCGATGGGGCAACGCCGTTCATCAGATCACCAGCAACTCAGCCCGCAGGGCGCCCGCCTCTTTCAGGGCCTCGAGAATCGCCACCAGGTCACTCGGGGCCGCGCCCACCTGGTTGACTGCGCGGACCACATCATCCAATGAGGCCCCGGGATTGAACAGAAACATGTGGTCCCTGCCCTCTTCGGTAATCGTCACCTGACTCTGCGGCACAATCGCCGTTTCGCCGGCACGAGCAAAGGGGCCGGGCTGGGAGACCGCGGTCTCTTCGCTGATACTGACCACCAGATTGCCGTGGGATACCGCTGCCGGGTAGACCCGTACCTGGTTGTTGATCACCACAGTGCCGGTGCGGGAGTTGATGATCACCTTCGCCGACGAGGCGCCGGGTTTGACTTCCAGCTCTTCCAACATGGCGATGAAGGTGACTTTCTGCCCAGGATCGATCGGCGCATTGACACGGATCGAAGTAGCATCGAGCGCTTTCGCCGTACCCGGACCGATGCTGAGATTGATCGACTCGGCAAGCCGCATCGCGGTGGTGAAATCCCCGTCATGCAGATTGAGGGTCAACAAGGGGGCGCGACCGAATCCATTCGCCACCTCGCGCTCCACGGTGGCGCCATTGGGGATGCGCCCGGCGCTGGGGATATTGACCGTCAGCTTCGAGCCATCCTGCCCCTCCGCGCTGAGCCCGCCGACCACCAGGTTGCCCTGGGCCAAGGCGTAATTATTCCCATCCGCGCCTTTCAGCGGGGTCATCAGCAGAGTGCCGCCACGCAGACTTTTCGCATTCCCCAGTGAAGAGACGGTGACATCGATCCTCTGCCCGACCTTGCTGAAGGGAGGCAGATCGCCATGGACGATGACCGCCGCGACATTTTTCGGCTTGATGTTGGCGCCTTCCGGGATCTGCACCCCCAACTGGGAGAGCAGGTTCTTCAGGCTGTTGATGGTATAGGGTGAGTCGGTATCCTTGTCGCCGGTGCCGTCGAGCCCCACCACCAGTCCGTAGCCGATCAACTGATTGCCCCGTACGCCCTGAATCGAGGCCAGGTCTTTGATCCGCTCAGCCAACACCGTCTGTGTCGATAGCAGCATAGCGCACAGCAGCAGCAAGGTTTGTTTGAGGCTCGGTTTCATCGCATGTTACCTCAGAAGGGAGAGAGCACACTGATGAAGAAGCGGGAGAGCCAACCCATGGAGTTGGCATCGGCCAACGCCCCTTCGCCCTTGTACGTGATGGTGGGATCGGCAATGCGCGTCGAATCCACGGTATTCGTCGGCGTGATGTCCTTCGGTCTGACGATACCGGAGAGACGGATATATTCCGTGCCCTGATTGATGCCGATGCGTTTTTCGCCACGCACATAGAGATTCCGGTTGGGCAGGACTTCTATCACCGAGACCGTGATATTGCCGGTCAGGGCATTGCTCTGGGAGGCGCTGCCATCACCGCTGAAGTCATTGGCCGAAGAGAGATTGAAGCCCAGATTGGCATCCTTGTTATTTGCGATCGGAACGAAACCGGGGACGTTGAATTGCATTGCCGAACCGAACAACGTGGGATTGGTGATACTGTTGGTGGAGCTTTTCGCCGTTTTGGTGGCAGCCGACTTGTTCGCCTGGGTACTCTCCACCAGCTTCACCGTCAGCAGATCGCCTACCCGCCGGGCGCGAATGTCCTCGAACCAGGCCAACTCATAACCCGACTGGTAAATGGCGCCGTTGCCCTTCGGCGCGGGCGGCGGCATGACCGGACGAATCGGCGCATAGGCTGCGTCGCGCACCGGGGCGGTATTCTGACAACCGCTCAACAGCAGCGCTGTCAGGACGACGATCAGTGATGTGCTAAACAGTCTCTCCATCAGCCTGGTTCCTGTCATAGTTGTTGATTGACGTAAGAGAGCATTTCGTCAGTGGTGGAGATCGCCTTCGAGTTCATCTCATAGGCGCGTTGGGTTTCGATCATATTGACCAACTCTTCCACCACATTCACGTTGGAACTCTCAAGCGCCCCCTGGATCAGGGTGCCGGTGCTGTCGTTGCCGGGAATGGCGGTATTCACCCCGCCGCTGGCGTTGGTCTCTCGATAGAGGTTGTCACCGGCCGGCTCCAGTCCCTGGGGATTGACGAAATAGGCCACTTCGATCTGGCCGATCTGGGTCGGTGTGTTGTTGCCCGACTGCAGCACCGAAACCACACCGTCGGAGCCGATGGTCAGACTGGTGGCATTGCTCGGTACGGTCATCGCCGGCTGCAACTCATAACCGTTGGGGGTGACGATATTGCCATCGGCGGTCAGGCTGAAGGTGCCGTCACGGCTGTAGACGATATTGCCGTCAGGGTGCAGCACCTGAAAATAGCCCTTGCCCTGGATGGCGATATCCAAGGAGTTTCCGCTCTGCACGATATTCCCCTGGCTGTGCTCCTTCTGCGTGGCCACCACCCGCACCCCTGTGCCTAGCATCAAGCCAGAAGGCAGTTCGGTGTTTTCAGAGGATTGAGCGCCCACCTGACGCAGGTTCTGATAGATCAGGTCGTTGAAGACGGCCCGGTCACGCTTGAAACCGGTGGTGTTGACGTTGGAGAGATTGTTGGAGATCACAGACATATTGGTCTGTTGCGCATCCAATCCGGTTTTTGCGATCCACAGTGCCGGGTACATAGTCGCTTCCTCGTGCCGCTAAGATTCTGTTATTCGATAAGCTGCAATTTGCCTGCCAACATCAGCCCATGCGCATGATGCTGGCGGATGAGGTGTCCATCTCTTGGGCGGTCTTCATCATCTTGACCTGCATTTCGAACTTGCGGGAGAGTTCGATCATGTTCACCAGGGCATCCGCCACATTGACATTGCTGCTCTCGAGGGCTCCGGCCGTCAGTTCGGTAAAGGCATCGGCATCCGCCTCGCCGCCCGCTTTGAGACGCAGCAGACCGTCTTCGCCCTTGATCAGGCTATCCGCCGGAGGATTGACCATCTTGATGCGATCGATGATCGCCAGCGCCTCGGGGGTGGCGCCTTCGGGAAGCAGGGTGATGGTGCCGTCCGGTGCGATCTCCAAACGCTCATAGGACGGCAAGGCGATCGGTCCCCCATTGCCGATCAGCGGCAAACCTTCGCCGTTTGTCACCAGACCGTTGGCATCGACCTTCAGGTCACCGCGCCGGGTATAGGCCTCCAAACCATCGGGCGCCTGGACAGCGAAATAACCTTCACCCCGGACCGCCAGATCCAAGGGATTGCCCGTGGACTGGAGACTGCCCTTGTCGAAATTGATGTTGGGCCGCTCATCCAGCGCATAGACCCGGGTCGGGTATCCCGGACCGAATACCGGCATACTGCGGAACTGGTTGAGGTCCTCCATGAACCCAGGGGTATTCACATTGGCCAGGTTATTGGCGTTACTGGCCTGGGCCATCAGCGTCTCTTTGGCCCCGCTCATGGCGACGTATAGCATGCGATCCATGAATTGCTCCTGTTGTCTCTTGAGGATGTAACGGATCGGTTGCGGCCGGTGCCGGTCCGATCGGGTCACAACAGCGATCTGAACTCAATTCTTGCAAAAAACGGGCCGGTTGGTGATATTCTTCGTTCACACCCTGTTGGAGAAAATAGAGCGATAGCGAGATGGCCAGGTATTCCAAGAAACAGAGACCCTCGGAAGAGACAACGGCGGAAGCCATGAAGATCGCCCGGGCCACGCAACGGCCCGGTCAGACGAAAGAGCAGACAAAGCTGATTGCCAACGGTATTCAAAAGGGGATAGATCAATATAAAAAGCAACAAAAAGCCAAGCTGCGGGAGATGAATAAAAGAAAGAAAAAAGACAGTCCCCCTACAGACGACGACGCTCTCAATCAAGAGATCACAACCCTAGCCCCCAATCAGGGAAAAGCCAATAAACTGCCCTGGATGCTGCTCTTATTCTCATGGTTGCTGTTTGCCGTTTACCTGCTTTTCTCCCTGCGGTGATTTTGCTTAGCGAGAGTTTCTCTGTTCTATTAGCTCAAGTTTCGGAGTTCAAATTCAATTCGTTTCCATGTTCTATGTGGGAACGCATGATGTGAACAGGGCGTAGGGTGCGGCCCTGCCGCACCATGCTGGGTTGCGCTCCTGTTGCTATGACGGGTTTTTTCACTTTGCGGCCCCCTGACCAATACTTTGGGTTCCAGGGCTTCAAGTTACGGTGCGGCAGGGCCGCACCCTACAAAACTGGACGGACAATAGGTACGAACGAAACCGCCAGGCCCCTCCCCCGTACACTGGAGAGAGACCCGGCAGCGGCTGTGACCGGCTAACGAATATTGATCACCGCCTGGGTGATGGCATCCGCGGTGGTGATCACCTGGGCGTTGGCCTGGAAATTACGTTGGGCGGTGATCAGGTTGACCAACTGTTGGGCCAGGTCCACATTGGAGTTCTCCAGGGCGCCGGATTGAACCAAACCATAACTGGAGGTCCCAGCCTCGCCCAACTGCACATCACCAGAGGCGAAAGACTCGACCCAAGAGGTGTCGCCGACCTGCCGCAGCCCCTGGTTGTTGTTGAAGCGCGCCAGGGCGATCTTACCCAACGCATCCGACTGACCGTTGGTAAACCTGGCGAAAACCACCCCCGTGCCGTCCACTTCCACGCCGCTGAGACGCCCCGAGGTAAAACCGTCCTGGGTCAACTCATTGACCGCGAAACTGGAGCCGAACTGAGTGGCGGAGTTGTAATCGAAGGTCATACCGGTGATATCCGCCGCGCCACCGCTCGGCGTGAAGAGATCGAGCGTGACATGACCCGTGGCGTCCACATCCCCCACGCCGACATCGAGAGCGCCGGAGGTGGTGAATTGCACATCCGCAAAGGTATTGCCGCCAACGGTCACGTTCACTCCATCCACAAAAGTAAAGGCATTCCATTGATTGTTCGCCACCTTGCTATAAAACATGGTTGCGGTGTGGGCGGTTCCGAGGGAATCGTAAATGGTGGTGGCCGTCGAATGATTGTAACTCAGAGGATCCGGCGGAAAGGTGAAAGTGGGTGCGGCGGGATCCAATAGCACGGTCGGGACCGTTTCGGCCGCACTCAGATTGAGGGTCGCATCGATATTGGTGGTTGCCTGGGGCGCACCCGATACCACGGGCAGATTCAGATCGGCGGTATCGCCCGTGTTGAACAGGTTACCCGTGGTGCCGATGCGGGGAAAAACCTGCAGCCGGGAGCCGGTATGATCGACCACATTCCCGTCCCGGTCGACCGTGAAGGCGCCGGCGCGGGTGTAGGAAAGGTCCCCGTCGGAGTTCTGCATGACGAAGAAACCTTCGCCATTGACCGCCAGATCCAGATTGTTGGAGGTGAATTCAGTGCTTCCCTGGGCAAACTGCTGCGCCACCCGGGTCACACGCACACCGCGCCCCGGCACCGAACTACTGACGTCACTGATCGAGTTGGCATAGATATCGGCAAACTCGGCCCGGGACTCCTTGAAGCCGACGGTACTGGAGTTGGCAATGTTATGTCCGGTGACTTCAAGGTCGGTGGAAGCCGCATCCAAACCACTCAGTGCGATACGAAATGACATCTGTCTTCTCCTGTCTTAACACCGAACCCGCTTATCGCATTCGGCTTTGATACTGATGTTCTATTGAATTTGCGCCACGTCGGCCATGGAAACCTGGCCAAGACCATCCAGGTTGAGCCGGATCCCACCCTCGCCGCCGAGATTGACACTCTCTACCTGAGCCGAGATCAGGATCGCCGGCGCCATTTCCACATCATCCACATTCGCCGTCGCTGTCACCTGATACTGCCCATCGCCCGCATAGTCGCCGGCGTCGTCATAACCGTCCCAGCTAAAGGCGACCTGGCCCGCCTCATGGACGCCGAGCTGCAGTTCACGCACCAGGGCGCCTGAGCGATCGGTAATCATCACCCGCACATGACTCGCTGAAGCGGGCAGAGAGACGCTCCCCTGCAGGGTCTCCCCATCCGCCAGATAGCCGATGTTGCTCTCCACCAGCACATCCCTGCCGACCAGATTGGCCGCCTGCAGGGCCTGGTCCGAGGTCAGCGAACTTCTCAGGTCATTAAAGGAGGCATTCAGATCATCGATGCCCGAAACCGTGGCGAACTGGGAGATCTGGGTAGCCATCTCGGTGTTTTCCATGGGCTTGAAGGGGTCCTGATGGGTCAGCTCGGTGACCAGCAGGTTCATAAAGTCCTCAAGGCCCAACTGATTGTTCTTGTTATTCCCCTGTGCGGTATTGGGGGTCAGTCCGATATCCTCGTAGAGGTCTAAATTGCTGCTGATGGCGGTCATGAGCGTCTCCTTATTGACCCATACGCAGGGTGGCGATGAGTAACTGTTTGGCGGCATTGGCGACTTCCGCATTGCCTTGATAGGAACGCGACGCGGAGAGCATATTGGCCATCTCCTCCACGCTGTTGACGTTCGGACGGAAGATGTACCCCGCTTCATCGGCCAGCGGGTGCTCCGGGGCATACTCCTGAATCAGCGGCGCCTGACTCTCCACCACCCCGGCCAGGCGCACGCCGGTAGCCGCCGCATCGGGGTTGGCCTGATTCAGCATGGTTTGGAATACCGGATGTCTGGCTCTGTAGGTCTGCTCGATACTGCTGCTGACCGCATCTGCGTTGGCCATATTGCTGGCCACCAGATTCAGGCGCATGCCCTGGGCGCTCATGCCCGAAGCCGCGGTATCGAATATGTTGAACATGGACATGACTAATCACCCCTCAAGGCTTTGCGTATGCCGCTGATCTTGCTGTTGATAAAGCTCAGACTGGCTTGGTACTCGATGGCGTTGGCGCTAAAGGCCACATGCTCGCGTTCGGTATCCACACTATTGCCGTCCAGGGAGGGCTGCGTGGGAGTGCGATAGAGCAGTTGCGAAGGAGGCACCGGGCCACTTTCAGTCTGAATATGGGACTGATGCGTGGTCCTCATGCGGTCGCCGCCATCCATCGCGTTTTGCAGCAACGATTTGAAATCGAAGTCCCGGGCCTTATACCCCGGGGTATCGGCATTCGCCAGATTGGCGGCAAGCACCTCAGCCCGCTGGGAGCGCAGCACCAGCGCCCGCTCATGAATGCCGAATATGTCGTCGAAGTTCATCGGTTGCTCCAGAACTCTTGTCTCAACGACAGCAATGCAGAGAGCGTGCCAAACGCGGGCCAGCGCGGATATTTCACCGGGAGACGCAATAATTGTATGGATATCGCTGAATCTGCAGCAGGCCGTTACCGCGGAATTCTGCGGCAAACCCGTGCCGGAAAACGGCAAGCCTTGCCGTTCAGGACTTCAACCGGTAGGAGATACCGCCGTGCCCCACTTTCATCTCGAAGCGGTCGGTGAGTTGATTGATGGACTCGGTGGAGCCAAGGAACAGATAGCCTCCCGGATTGAGCGCATCGGCCATTCGCTTGACGATATCCTTCTTCAAGTCATTGGCGAAATAGATCAATACGTTACGGCAGAAGATGACATCGAACTTGCCCAACGACTGGTAGCTGCTGGCGAGATTGAGCGATTTGAAGCTGACCCGGCGTTTGATCTCCGGTTTGACTTCCAGACAATTATTGTCCTTTGGAATAAAGAACCGTCGCTGCTGCTCATGGGTCAGCCCCCTCTCCACCGCCAGGCCGCAATAGATCCCCCCGCGGGCCTCGGCAAGCACCTTGCTGGAGATATCGGTGGCCTCTATCTGCACCGCTCTGCCGGTGCCCTTGAGCAGCTGGTACTCCTCGGCGATCATGCTGATATTATAGGGTTCCTGGCCGCTGGAGCAGGCAGCGGACCAGATCCGTATCGTGCCGCCCCGCTGCCGGTTCAGATCCGGCAGTATGGTCTCCTTCAACAGCAAATAGTGGCCGATGTCACGAAACCAGAAGGTCTCGTTGGTGGTCATGGCATCGATGACCTGCATCCTGAGACGGGAATGAACAGACGAGTTGATCATCTTCGTCAGGGCGCCAAGGGAGTCGACCCGGGCCTCCTTCATGACATTGCCAAGCCGACTGGAAACCAAATACTCCTTGCCGCTGCCCAACAGAATACCGCACGCCTCCTGCAGAAAAAGCCTGAAGGATTCATACTCCGCAGACGAGATGGCGGCTGGCCGATGATGCATCGCAGTGTTGTTGATTGTTGTGTTCAGCTATTCAAGCCAATTTTTTCAAACGTTCCGTAACACGACCAACCAGTTCATCAGGCATGAATTTGGCGAGGAAATGATCGGCTCCCACCTTCTTTACCATGCTCTCGTTAAATACGCCACTCAACGAGGAGTGCAGGATCACGTAGAGATCCTCCAACTTCGGATTTTCCCTGATTGCCATGACCAGGGAGTAGCCGTCCATCTTGGGCATTTCGATATCGGAAATCACCATCGCCAGCCAGTCGCTGACCCTTCCCTCTTCAGACCATTTCAACAGCTGCTCCAACGCCTCGCTGCCGTTTTTCGCAAGAATGGGTTCGACGCCGATTTCGGTCAGCACCTTCTTGATCTGGCTGCGGGCCACCATCGAGTCATCCACCACCAAGACCTTCAGTTTATTCAGATCGGCCCCGGTGTCTTCCACGGGACGGGTTATCTCTTCGTCAATTCCCAACACCTCGCTGAGCACCTTCTCCACATCGATGATCTCCACCAGTTTGCCATCGATGTCGGTCACCGCCGTCATGTAGCTGCTACCCCCAACCCCTTGGGGCGGTGGCAGAATATCCTCCCAATGGACATTGACAATACGCTCCACATTGCCCACCAAAAAGGCGAGCAGGCGGCGATTATACTCAGTAATGATGATGAAATAATCGCTGGCATTGCCCATCTTGGGTCCACCGATAGCGTTGCTCAGGTCCATCACCGGAATGTTGTTGCCTCTCAAGCTGGCGACACCGCGAATCACCGGGTGCGATCCCGGCAATTCGGTCAGCTTCGGACACTGCACGACCTCTTTTACCTTGAAGACATTGATACCGAATATCTGGCGTCCCTGGAGACGAAACAGCAGTAACTCCAGACGATTCTGCCCGGCCAGTTTGGTTCGTTGATCGACACTGTCCAACACGCCTGCCATCGCTTTGCACCCCGGTTGAAAGTTTGACGCCCCGACTAAGCATTATGTCGGCTTAACCGCGCCGACCTTTAACCCGGATATTTCACCCGGCCACTGGCCGGCGCGAGACAAAGATGCAACCGACCACAAATACGGCATGGCGCTTGCATGTTTAACTCACGAAGCCGCGGAGAGACGAAACCCTCATGAAAACCCTGAATGCGATCCTGAACAGCCTGTTAGCCGTTTCACTGCTTGGCGCCGTCAATCTCTGCCAGGCTTCCGGCAAAACAGACCAGCCCCATCAGGCGATTGTCGATGCTGTCGAGGCATACCTGCAACAGCGAGTCGCTCACAACGCCCACAACGCCGTTATCAAGGTCACCCCTCTGGATCATCGTCTGAAACTGAGCCGCTGCGATATGCCCCTGGAGACATTCAGTCCGCCCGGAGGGGTCAAGCCGGGACGTACTTCGGTAGGCGTGCGCTGCCAAAGCCCCGCCCCCTGGACGCTCTACGTTTCAGCCAATGTCGGCCTCGAGGCGCCAGTCGTGGTGGCAACCCGGGATCTGGCCAGAGGCCAAGCCATCACCAAAGGCGACCTCAAGCTGCAGACGTCAGACACCACCCATCTGCTCCGCGGCCACTTTGAGTCGATCGAGGAAGTGGTGGGGCGGACATTGAAACGAACCCTGCGAAGAGGCCAGGTCCTGACCCCCTCGGTGCTGGTTGTGCGAAAAACCGTAAAACGGGGAGAGCAGGTCACCATTCTGGCCGAGGCGGGTGTGATCGAAGTACGGATGCGGGGCAAGGCATTGAAGCATGGCAATCCCGGTGAACTGATTCCCGTCATCAATCTGAAGTCAAAGAAAAAACTCCAGGCCAGGGTGGTCTCGGAGGGGTTGGTGATGGTGGACTAATACCCTGCCTCTCTTTGATGCCGAAAAGCCAGCAGATACACCTTATCCTGATCGGGTTCGTAGCGGTACAAGGCACGATAACCAGAATTCCCAAATCCAATCACCAACTCACGTAATTCCGGCTGCTCAGACAAGGGCCTGCCCATGTCCGGCATCGTTTCCAAGCGCATGAGCTGCTGTTCAATGGTTTGAGCTGCGCGTCTGGACGCCTGTGGGCTTTTTAACGCCAGGAATTGGCGACAACGCTCCAAGCCTCGCCCCGCACCTTCCGTGATGATTAGTCGTGGCACTCGGGTAACTCAGCCTCCCCCTCTGTGCCCCAGCTTTTCAGCCATGCGCGCAATTCCTCTCCGTTGAGGTGCCGGCCGGTTTCCTGATACGCCTCCCAGGATGCCATGGCTTCCTGTTTGAAGTGCTCACGGGCCTCCTCACGTTCGACGTATTGCTGTATTGCTTCCCGCATGATCCAGTGCGCCGAGCGACGGCGTAAATTGGCGAGTTGCTGCACGCGGCCTTTCAGTTCATCATCAATCTTGACCGAGGTAGCCATGATCGACCTCTGTTACTAATAAGTAATACCTTTAGATACTATAGAGTAGGTTGACCCTCGCGTCTATTCAGAAGATGGACGCACGAAAGCGGGAAACATAACCCCCGGGTGGTTGCTATTGCCGGGCATTTTTGTATAACTGGCGCTCGTCTGGAAAGAAGACAATTTCTCTCGCAAAGACGCAAAGATCGCCAAGAAAAAACAAATACAGCAAAGAAAACAGTATGTTGTAGCTTTGCGATCTTGGCGTCTTTGCGAGAGTTTTTCTTTCCAGACGGACCCTGACTAGAGAGATCGATAATTAGAGCAATTCCCCATCATGACCCAGGGATTCAGGTTAAAGTAATGGCTCAAATTGTCGATAACGGAATTATAGAGTATGTTACAGAGGAAGAGCCATGACCATTGAAATCAACAGTCTTTCCAGCGGTAATTTGCAGGGTGCGGGAGAGAGTGGGTCGGTCCAGCGCTCAGGCCTGCCCGGAGGCAATCGTACGGCAACCACGGCAACCTCCACCCGTAGGGATCGCTTCGATCTGACCGGCTCGGCAGGCAAACTCCAGGAACTGGAGGGACGGATCGCCAACATGCCGGTCGTCGATGCGCAAAAGGTCGATGCGGTGCAACAGGCCCTGGCCACAGGCAGCTTTACCATCGATCCGCAAAGCGCCGCCGACAAAATGCTGGCGATGGAGATCAATCTCCCCTAATACGATGCATCATTCCACAGAGGTCGAAGCGGCCTTTTCACGAATCCTCGACATTGAGATCGAGCAGACCCAGCGTCTGCTCGACCTGCTCAGCCGGGAGTATGAACTGCTGCAAACCAGTTCGCCCCAATCCTTGCAGGAGCTGCTCGACAAAAAAAAGCGCCAACTGGAAACGGTGGAGACCAGTGTCACGGCACACAACCGGTTCCTGGAACAGCAGGGATTCAGCAGCGACCGCCAGGGCACTGAAGCGTTTCTGCAGACCTGCGGCGACAGCGCTCAACCCGTGGAAAAGTGGCGCCGGCTGATCACCCTGCTGGAGGCGTGCCGCAAACAGAACGAAACCAACGGCGGCGCCGTGCAACTCAACCAGCGTCATGTCACCCAGGCGCTGGATATCCTCCGGGGCATCAGCGAACGGGACAAGACCTACGGCCCCTCCGGCGAATCGAAGCCGACCACCACTTCGAAGTCGCTTGGCAAGGCTTAAGGGCCGCGGAAAAAAAGATTTAACCCAAAATGCGCCGGATTGTTGCCTGCCTTCGAGGCGTAGCGAAGGGCGCGTAGCCGGGCCTACGTAACCGAAGCTACAACAAAGAAGGCGGGCAAGAAGACAAGTAGTTTGGGTTAAATCTTTTTTTCCGCGGCCCTAAACTATAGGCTTTTCCCCGATCGAGTGGGTACTCATCATCCTCGAAAGATGAACGGCAAGGGTGATGTCGCGTAGCTGCGCAACGTGACCTACCGGATTCCACGAATGTCCATGATCGAAGGCCAAGTTGGCGCAGAGAGCCGTAGGTCAGGTTGGCGCGCAGCGGCTACCTGACATAATGGCTATTTAGACACAGGTTGCGCTTTACTCTTTCCCACCCATTCGATCAGGGAACGAGCCAAAATCTAAAGACGGTGTGATATCCAGCTGCTTTAACCGCCGCAGATCATCCGCACGATCCAAATCCCAAAGCACCGGCAGTTCCCGCCAGTTCCAGCCCATATCCCGAAAGGCCTGTCTGGTGCTGGCCGCGACATCCGACTCTCCCCAGTTGTGATGACGAAACACCCGCTCGTGGTAGGCCTTCAGACCCAGCAGGACATACCCGCCGTCTTCGGCAGGACCCAGCACGGCATCCGCCCCGTCAGACAACCCGTTGAAGGCCTGTCGCAGATGATTCGCGGTCAGCGCGGGACAATCCGTCCCCAGCAGCACTACCTGGCTATAACGGGACAAGGCCTGCCGGGCGGCAAACCCCATGCGCTCGCCCAGGTCATTCCCCTGTTGCAGAAACAGCGACAGTTGATGACGACGGGCCAACTGCTGCAAAACCGGATGATCACAATCCGGCGTCACCCAGAGTTGCAGCGCATAGGACGTGTCATTGACAATCCAGTGAACTTCTCTTTGTAACAGCCTGACATAGAGTTCGGTGGCCGCCGACTCGCCGATCGCCGGAATCAACCGGGTCTTCACCTGGCCGGGATAGGGGGCCTTGGCAAATACCAGGACAGCGCTATCCTGGATCACCCGGTCAACTGCCTTGATTCAAGATTGTAGAGCTTTGCGAGACGCTCAGGACTGACACCAAGCCAATAGCCGAGTCGCAACGCCCACATCAACAGAATGGTTTGTAGAATACCTCGCGACTCCCAGCGCCGGCTGGAGGTGACGAGGTGTTGACGAAGACAGACCGGCAAGGCAATCCGTTTCAGGCGACGACTGATCTCTATGTCCTCCATCAGAGGTTGTTCCGGAAAGCCCCCCACCTGATCGAACAGTCGGCGATGCACGAAGATGCCTTGATCCCCGGTCGCAATGCCGCTGAACCGGGAACGCCAATTCATCATCCTTTCCACCACGCGCAACATGCGATGGGAACCGCTGAGTCTGATGTCGAAGCGTCCCCAAACCGGCCCATCCTGCGACAGCGGAGCGATCACCCCCTCCAGCTCCCTGTCAACCAGGGTATCGGCATGCAGGAACCACAACAGATCGCCGCACGCCTTAAGCGCGCCCAGATTCATCTGACGCGCCCTGCCCGGAGAGGTTACCAGGAATTGATCCACATAGGGGGGCAGATGCGAGACCCGTGACGCATCGCTCCCTCCATCCACCAGGACCAACTCATGCCCCTGGGAGCGAAAGAACTGCAGCCCCCCCAGGCACTGTTCCAGCAACTCGCCCTCATTGAGGCAGGGAATGACGATACTGAGTCTGGGCGGCATCGACAAAAAATCCTAAGTTCTAAGGCGCCCTTCAGTCATGGAGCGCGCCGCCGCAACTGCTGCCCTGTCCGGCCGTACAGCCATAGCAATGTTCAGCGACCTGAATGGGGAGTCCCTGCAGATCGACATCGAACAGATCCCGCAACCGGGGTTGAAAGCTGTCATCCGTCTTGAGGTGAATCTTCAACATCTGGTTGAAATCGCAATCGTAGAGATAACCCCGCCAATCGACGCTCAGCAGATGACGGCACATCACGTTTTCCATGTTGGCGGGCTGGTAGGCGTTGCGCAGCAGTTGCAGGTAGTTGTCGAACTCGCCTTTCGACTGCAGATAGCTGCCAAACCGCTGTATCGGCATATTGGTTATGGTGAACAACTGGTTGAAGTGAATGCCATAGTGCTCAAGCAACTGTTTCCTGTACTCCGCTTCCAAGGGACCCTGAGGCGGCGGCAGGCTGGGACCCAACGGATTGTAGACCAGATTGAGCTCCAGTCCGCTGTCAGGCATGCCATAGCCGAGACGATTCAACTCGATCAAGGCATCGATACTGCCGGCATAGCTTCCCTTGCCGCGCTGGCGATCCACATTCTCCTGCAGATAGCAGGGCAGAGAGGCCACCACTTCCACCCGTTGTTCAGCGAGAAAGCCGGCCAGATTCTCCTGCCCCGCTTCCCGCAGGATAACCAGATTACTGCGATCGACCACATGCACCCCTGCCTGCCTCGCCCGCTCGACCAAAAAACGGAAATTGGGATTCAGTTCCGGCGCGCCCCCGGTCAGGTCGAGACGTTTGAGCCGATGCCTGTGCAGGAATGTCAATACATCCTCAGCGGTCTCACGGCTCATCGCTTCCTTGCGCTTGGGCCCGGCATTGACATGACAGTGGATGCAGGAAAGATTGCAGCGAAACCCCAGGTTGACCTGCAGGGTCTCGAGTCTCCCCCGGTCGACGGAGGGAAAGCTGCTGGGTTGGAGTAGATGAACTGTATCAAGCATGTCTATGCCCTGGTTGTGCGATGACGATGATCTTTTTTTTGTGCAACATTTTCAGGTAAAGAATTGCCTAACCCCCCCTGTGGTGCAGCGAAAAAATAACGGCTCCCGGGAAAACAGGCAATGCTGCGCTCACCCGGTGCAAGGCGGTTCCCTCCAAAATATACGTCCTACGGCGGAAAATGGATGTGTTGAGCGATTCAAACCGCTACCTGAGGGATGCTACCCAATGAATCCGATAAAAAAAACCTAAACTTCAAGTGCCTCGCCTGCAAACTCAGACAGCATCTTGCCATTGAGTGGCTTGAACAATACTGCAGCGTTGACCCTTTTATCATCTGGATCTGAATGGCCGCTTGGCCTATCATCACCGTCTGGATTGCCCAGGCCAGCATGGCTCTGTAAACTACTGTTTATCCTGGGAAATGCCATTTGCCCTCGTAGCTCAGCAGGATAGAGCAATCGCCTCCTAAGCGATAGGTCACAGGTTCGACTCCTGTCGAGGGCGCCAATCAGATCGATGGGATCACCCCTCAGACCTGTGAGCGTAACCGTGAAATCACCCTCTCCAACCCTCGGCAATCTTCTCCTGATCCTGCTTGTCGGCTACGCCTGCCTGGGTACTGACTCGACAGCGGCCGTCATCGATGGGCAGGTTGCGGCCGTTGTCGACGGCAACCACATCATCCTCAGACTCGAGGATGGCCGGCGGCGGCAGGTCAGGCTATTGGGCATCCGCGTCCCCGCCGGCAACAGGCGCATGGCCAGCATTGCAAAACGCCATTTGCAAACCCTGCTGGCCGGACGCTATGTCAGCGTCGATTATCAGACGCTTCTACCTAGCGGTGTTATACTCGGGAGAGTCCTGCACGGCGGCTCAGACATCGCCTTGCGCATGGTTCAAGCGGGGCTGGCCGAGGTAGCGGACAGGCATCTGCTGAAACCTGTCCTGATCAAGCGCTACCTGGAGTCTGAGACCCTGGCGCGTACGAAACGCATGGGGTTCTGGCAAACATCAAGATAGCCCGATTTATCTAGGCGAGACCATCTCATGGGAAAAAAAACCGATAAAGAGAGCAAGACCAAACAAAAATCAACCAACAAGGACAAAAAAAAGCGCGATAAGAAAAGCAGGAAAAAGAAATCCACCGTCAGCCCGCAACAGCGTCTTGACATGATCGCCACCGCTGCCTACTACATCGCAGAGAAACACGGTTTCGATCCGCAAAGAGCCACCCAGGACTGGAAAGAGGCCGAACAACAGATTGACGCGATGCTAAAATGATCGGTCAGGCATCCTTTTTACGGAGACGTTTCAAGTTCTCGCACAAGGCGGCCTCCAGCGCCTTGTAGACCTTCAGTTGCGCCGCTTGATAGCGGGTCTCGGGTTCGCCAACCAGTTCGAGACGGGCGCCAAAGTATGCCAGATCCGCCTCCAGGGAGATCGTATTCAGGTTAACCCTCAACTTGTTGCGCTTGTCGCCGGACAATATCTCAAACTCCCTCACCTAACTTGACTATTTTAGCAGAGCGCCCCGTTGAATCGAGACACAGGTCTGTTTGAAATTTTTTCGACAACTACTGTCAAACTCTCTGCCTGTGCTAACATTTGCTGATAGCAGCCCAAGAATAAATAATTTCACTGCATCCCTTGATGGGCGATACGTGACAATGAGCAATATCCTGGATTTACTCAGATCCACCTCTGCCTACTCCGGCGGCAACGCCACCTTTGTCGAAGACCTCTATGAATGTTACCTCAAAGACCCCGAGAGTGTCCCGGCGGACTGGCGCAGACAGTTCGATCTGTTACCCGATCAGGGCCAGATCGATACCGCTCACGAACCGGTCAAACAGCGTTTCCTGCACCTGGTAAAGGAGAAACGCTCCGCCACCGCGACCCCTCAGGAGAGCCTCTCCCCGGGCGCCGCGGAGCAGCAGGCCTCGGTACTGCGCTACATCAACGGCTACCGCATGCGCGGCCACCAGAATGCCGACCTGGACCCGCTCAAGCTGCGTGAGTTCGTGCATGTGGACGATCTCGATCTGGCCTATCACAAGCTGGACAAGATCGACCCGAACGCCATCTTCAATACCGGCTCGCTGTTTGCGCCGGAACGGTTGCCGATGCGCGAAATCATCGAATTGATGGACAAGAGCTACTGCGGCAGCGTCGGCACCGAATACGGCCATATCACCGACACCAAGCAGAAGCGCTGGATTCAGGAGCGCATCGAACAGCGCCACCTGTTTCAGAAATTCAGCCCCCGGGAAAAGATCTGGCTGCTGACGCTGCTGACCGCGGCGGAAGGCATCGAAAAGTATCTGCACACCCGCTACGTGGGACAGAAACGCTTCTCCCTCGAGGGCGGTGAATCGCTGATCCCCCTGCTCGATGATCTGATCCAACACGCCGGCGCCAACGACATCAACGAAGCGGTCATCGGCATGGCCCACCGCGGCCGCATCAATGTCCTGACCAATATCCTCGGCAAGCCCCCCCAGGAGATCTTCGACGAGTTCGAGGGCCGGGTCTCGGTGGCCCCTGAGCGCCTCGCCGGCGACGTCAAATACCACATGGGCTTCTCCACGGACATCGACACCCCCGGCGGCATCGTCCATCTCGCGCTGGGCTTCAATCCCTCCCACCTGGAGATCATCAACCCGGTCATCGAAGGCTCGGTGCGGGCGAGGCAGCGCCGCCGGGGCGATCACGACGGCTCCCGGGTGCTGCCCGTGCTGATCCACGGCGACTCGGCCTTCGCCGGTCAGGGGGTGGTCATGGAGACCCTCAATCTCTCTCAGACCCGCGGCTACACCACCGGGGGCACGGTGCATATCATCACCAACAACCAGATCGGCTTCACCACCAGCAATCCGCTCGATACCCGTTCCACCCTGTATTGCACCGACGTGGCGAAAATGGTGCAGGCGCCGATCTTTCATGTCAACGGCGACGATCCCGAGGCGGTTATCTATGTCACGCGCCTGGCCTTGGATTTTCGCATGCGTTTTCACAAGGATGTAGTGATCGACGTAATCTGCTACCGCCGCCTCGGGCACAATGAGGCGGACGAACCGTCGGTCACCCAGCCTGAGATGTACCGCAAGATCCGCAATCATCCCACGGTGCGCACCCGCTATTCGGAAAAACTGGTGCAGGAGTCGGTCATCACCCCTCAGACAGCACGGGATCTGGTGGACAAGTATCGGCAATCGCTGGAGGGCGGAGTGGTCGAGGCCCGGCCAGTGACCTGCGCCCTGCACCACCCCTACGCGGTCAGGTGGAACGGTTTCAAGGGGATCGAGTGGGACCACCCCTGCGAGACCACGCTTCCGGCGGCGCGTTTCGATCAACTGGCAGAGCAACTGCTCCACGTTCCCGGCGGCTTTGAACTCCACCCCAGGGTCGAGAAGATCTGGACCGAACGGCGACGCATGGCCGGCGGCGATCAACTGATCGACTGGGGTTTCGCCGAGAACATGGCCTACGCCTCCCTGCTGACCCAAGGCATTCCCATCCGCCTCTCCGGCCAGGATTCCGGACGCGGCACCTTTTTCCACCGTCATGCCGTGCTGCACAACCAGCAGAACGGCAAGACCCTGATACCCCTGCAGCACCTGAGCCCGGACCAGGCCGATTTCCTGGTCATCGATTCACTGTTGTCGGAAGAGGCGGTGCTCGGCTACGAGTATGGCTACGCCACCGCGGAACCCAACTCCCTAACCATTTGGGAGGCCCAGTTCGGCGATTTCGCCAACGGCGCCCAGGTGGTGATCGACCAGTTCATCACCTCCGGCGGCGAGAAGTGGGGCCTGCTGTGTGGCCTGGTGATGTTCCTGCCCCACGGTTACGAGGGCCAGGGCGCGGAACACTCCTCGGCCCGCCTGGAGCGTTTTCTGCGGCTCTGCGCCAACCACAACATCCAGGTCTGTTCGCCCAGCACCCCGGCGCAGATCTACCATCTGTTGCGCCGGCAGATGCTGCGCCCCTTCCGGCATCCGCTGATCGTAACCACCCCCAAGAGCCTGCTGCGCCACCGCCTGGCCACGTCCCCCAGGCAGGAACTGCTCGACGGCGCCTTTCAAAGCGTCATCGGCGAGATCGACGATATCGATCCGAAAAAGGTGAAACGCCTGGTGATGTGCGCCGGCAAGGTCTATTACGAGTTGTTGGAGACCCGCCGCTCACGGGGTCTGGATGATGTGGCGATCATCCGCATCGAACAGCTCTACCCCTTTCCGCAGAAGGCGTTCGATAAGGTCGTCAGACGCTATAAAAACCTGAAGATGGTCATCTGGTGCCAGGAGGAGCCGCAAAACCAGGGCGCCTGGGATCAGATCAAACACCACTTCTATCCGCTGACCGCCAAAGGCAGACAACTCCACTATGTCGGCCGCGCCACCGCCGCGGCGCCCGCCGTCGGTTATCGTTCGGTCCACATCACACAGCAGGAGACCCTGATCGACGAGGCCCTCTCCGGTCATATCAACCCCCGTATGAACTACAGGAACCAGGCATACCAATGAGCATCGAACTACGCGTTCCCCAGCTTCCCGAATCGGTTTCCGACGCCACTGTCCTGAACTGGCATAAGCAACCGGGCGAGCCGGTCAACCAGGATGAGACATTGGTGGACCTCGAGACCGATAAGGTCGTGCTCGAAGTGCCGGCCCCAGAGACCGGCGTCCTGAAAGAGATACGTTTCGCCGATGGCGAGACGGTCCAGGCGGAAGATATCCTGGGGATCATGGAGGCGGGCGCGGCCAACCGGTCACCGGACCGGACTGCCGCCACGCCCCCATCGGCAAAAGAGCCGCCGGTGCTCTCCCCCGCCGTCAGGCGTCTGGTCAACGACAGTGGCATCGATCCCGCCACCCTTGAAGGAAGCGGAAAAAACGGGCGCATCGTCAAGTCGGATGTCGAAGCGGCGATCGCGGCGCGAGAGTCCCACGCCGCTGCTGCGCCATCCGCCGCCAGCCCGTCTCGAAGTCCGGTCCAGGCAGTGCCCGCCGCCCCGTCTTCTGCCGCCGGGCGCATAGAGGAGCGGGTGCCGATGACCCGTCTGCGCAAGCGTGTGGCGGAACGCCTGGTGGAGGCGCAACAGACCGCCGCCATCCTCACCACCTTCAATGAAGTCAACCTGCAGGCGGTTTCCGACCTGCGGGGCCGCTACCGCGAGGTGTTCGAGAAACGCCACGATGTCCGCCTCGGCTTCATGTCGTTTTTCGTCAAGGCCTCGGTGGAGGCCCTGAAACAGTTTCCGATCGTCAACGCCACCGTGGACGACAACGACATCCTCTACCACGGCTATTTCGACATCGGCATCGCCGTCTCCTCGCCCCGCGGCCTGGTGGTGCCGATCCTGCGCGACGCCGACCAGCTCAGCTTTGCCGCCATCGAGCAACGTATCAAGGACTTCGGCGTCAAGGCCAAGGAGGGATCGCTGAGTTATGACGACCTGACAGGCGGCACCTTCTCCATCACCAACGGCGGCATTTTCGGCTCCATGCTCTCCACCCCGATCCTCAATCCGCCGCAGAGCGCCATCCTGGGCATGCACTCGATCCAGCAACGCCCGGTGGCGGAAAAGGGCGAGGTAGTGATCCGGCCGGTGATGTACCTGGCCCTCTCCTATGACCACCGCATCATCGACGGCCGGGACGCCGTACAGTTCCTGGTGACCGTCAAGCAGTTGCTGGAAGACCCGAGCCGGCTGCTGCTGGAGATCTGAGGCGCCGACCGGCACAGAGCATATCAACAGGACGCGCCATGACCCGTATACGCCAGGATGATCTCATCCACAGCATCGCCGACGCCTTGCAGTTCATCTCCTACTATCACCCGGCGGATTTTCTCAGGGCCATGGGCGAGGCCTGGGCAAAAGAGCGCAACCCCGCCGCCAAGGACGCCATGGCGCAGATCCTGGTCAACTCGCGCATGAGCGCCGAAGGGAGGCGTCCGCTGTGCCAGGACACCGGGATGGTGGTGGTGTTTCTCAAGATCGGCATGCAGGTGCAGTGGGACGGCGATATGACAATTACCGAAATGGTCAACGAGGGGGTGCGCCACGGCTACGCCCACCCCGACAATGTGCTGCGATTCTCCATGGTCGACGACCCATTGGGCGTGCGCAAGAACACCGGTGACAATACCCCGGCCATCGTCCATACCGAGCTGGTCCATGGGAGCGAAGTGGAGATCAAGATCGCCGCCAAGGGCGGCGGATCAGAGAACAAATCCCGCTTCACCGTGCTCAACCCCAGCGACTCACTGGTCGACTGGGTGGTGGAAGAGCTGCCGAAAATGGGCGCCGGCTGGTGTCCGCCAGGGATGCTCGGCATCGGTGTCGGCGGCACTGCCGAGAAGGCCATGCTGCTCGCCAAGGAGAGCCTGATGGAGCCGATCGACATCCACGAACTGACGGCCCGCGGTCCCACCGACCGCAAAGAGGCGCTGCGCCTGGAGATCTTCGAAAAGGTCAATGCCCTAGGCATCGGCGCCCAGGGACTCGGCGGATTGACCACCGTGCTGGATGTCAAGATCAGCGATTTTCCCACCCATGCCGCTTCGTTACCGGTGGGGATGATTCCCAACTGCGCCGCCACCCGGCATCTGGAGTTCACCCTCGACGGCAGCGGTCCGGCGCTGCTCACCCCGCCCCAAGCCGACGACTGGCCCGCGGTGACCTGGGAGGCCTCCCCGCAAGCCCGCCGGGTCAACCTGGAGAGCATCACCAAGGCAGAGATGGCGACCTGGAAGCCCGGCGAATTGATCCTGCTCAACGGCAAGCTACTGACCGGCCGCGACGCCGCCCACAAGCGTATCGCCGACCTCTTCGAGCGTGGCGAATCCCTGCCCGACGGCATCGATTTCCACCGCCGTTTCATCTACTACGTCGGCCCGGTCGATCCGGTGCGCGATGAAGTGGTCGGTCCCGCCGGCCCCACCACCTCCACCCGCATGGACAAGTTCAGCGAGCTGATGCTGGGTCCGGCAGGCCTGTTCGGCATGGTCGGCAAGGCAGAACGCGGCCCCACCGCCGTGGCGGCGATCAAGCGTCACGGGGCCGTCTATCTGATGGCGGTAGGCGGCGCCGCCTACCTCGTCTCCAAAGCGATCCGCGGCTCGCGCCTGCTCGCTTTCGAAGATCTCGGCATGGAGGCGATCCGCGAGTTCGATGTAGTCGATTTTCCCGTCACCGTCGCGGTCGACACCCGCGGGGTTTCGGTTCATCAGACAGGTCCGGCCGAATGGCGGGGCAAGATTGGAAAAATACCTGTGGTTACGGAGTAGTTCGACATGACTTCTTATAGAGCCTTTCGTATATATCGAGACAATGCACAACACACCGCCGGTATTGAGGAGCTGGAATTGTCACCGCCCGAAAAGGGCGAGCTGTTGATCCGCGTCCAATACTCCAGCATCAACTACAAAGATGCCCTGGCAGGCACCGGCAAGGCCCAGATCCTCAGACACTTCCCCCTCACCGGCGGCATCGATGCCTGTGGTGAAGTGACCGAAAGCCACGACCGGCGCTTCAAGCCCGGGGACCCGGTGATCGTCACCGGCTATGAGCTCTCCACTACGGCGGACGGCGGCTACGCGGAGTACCTCAAGGTCCCCGCCGATTGGGCCATACCGCTGCCCGACGGCCTCACCCCCGCCCAGGCGATGGCCCTGGGCACCGCCGGTTTCACCGCCGCGCTGGCGCTCTACCGGATGGAGATCAATGGCCAGCGACCCGACATGGGGCCGCTGCTGGTTACCGGCGCCACCGGTGGCGTCGGCTGCTTTGCCGTCAACATCTTCGACGGCGAAGGCTATGAGGTCACCGCCGTCACCGGCAAGCGCGATCAGCAAGGCTACCTGGAGCACCTGGGCGCCCGCGAGGTGATGGGTCGAGAGGAGGCAAGGACCTACCACCACACCCTGGAGCGCGGCCGCTGGGGCGGCGCGGTGGACAACGTGGGCGGCGAGATGCTCGCCAGCATCACCCGCAAGGTCAAGCCCTGGGGCAATATCGCCGCCATCGGCCTGGCCGGGGGGCACGAATTCAACACCACCGTGATGCCCTTCATTCTGCGCGGCGTCAGTCTACTCGGCATCAATTCAGCCGGCTGCCCTTACGCCATCAGACATGAGATCTGGCAGCGGCTGGCCACCGATCTCAAGCCAAGGCACCTGGACGACATCGTCTCTCAGACCGTCACCCTGGAACAACTGCCGGAAGTCTTCGAACAGATGTTGGCCGGACAGATGCTGGGGCGGACGGTGGTAGCGATCTGAGAGAGGCGAACATCAGCCATAACCGGCCCGCAATCGGGCCGCGCCCGCCCCATAAGGAAGAGAAGACGAAAAGCGAATCAAAAATCCCGCTGAGAAATACGGATACTCAGTGCTGACGGTAGTTGGCGTCCAGCCAGCACAGGGGAAGCGACTCGCCGGAGGGAAATTTCATCTCATCCTTGGCAAAGGTCTCCGCATCCTGCAGCTCCTCGCCGGCATGATAGCGACCTACGATTTCATCATGGTTCGGATTGATAAGGTCGGCCAGACCCAGTATTTCAACCAGCTTATCGGTATTTTTCTGCATCAGAAACATCTACAACCTCCTTCCAGTTGAAGCAGAAGACATAACAACGCTCACCTGAATCCATAGTTTCAGGTCCTGATTAAAGTATGGTTTAGCAAGTGCGATTTTCAATATAGCCAGACCCAGTTATGGCCCTTCGACAGCCAGGGTTTAGCCAGCATTTCTCACCAGGATTTGGGGAAGAGCCACCTTCGTCATTCCGGCGAATGCCGGAATCCAGAGTCTCGGTAGCAAGTTAGTGGACTCCATCCTTAGGTGCGCAATTCGAATAAGGTGGTTCTGGATTCCGGCATCCGCCGGAATGACGGAGTTATATTAACCCAGCACCATAATAGGTAGCGTTCATTTACGGACAAATTTCGCTTGATATGGCTTAATGCGCTTGATTTTTTACCCACTTGAATAGGGGAAGAGCCGGTTTTTGGAACAAGCTGGCTGCGCCGCACCCCAAGGGCGCTTCCCGCGGGGCGACTCGAGTCATTTGTGGGCCTCTGATGGGTACAGTTTATACGTTACACCACACTAGTACTCCGTCAACCTGATAACTTAGGATGCAGCCAGCCAGGAAGCGGCCATCTGCGTTGTTGTGCTCGCTTGAATTAGCGACGGCTAGTCCTGCGCTCGCACGCCTAGCAGCTAGCCGCTTCCTGACTGGCTGCATCCTAAGTTATCAGGTTGACGGAGTACTAGATCACAGCTCCCGGGTGGCGAGAAAATCGATAGCCGGCCAGCGCTCCACCGCCAGTTCCAGATTCACCCGCGTGGGCGCCAGATAGACCAGTTGATCGTCCCCGTCCAGCGCCAGATACTCATGCGCCTTCTCCTTGAAGCGGCTGAGCAGCTTATCGTCCTGACATTCGATCCAACGGGTTGATGCGACATTCACGCTCTCCACGATCGCCTCGACCTTGTACTCGTGTTTCAACCGCGCCACCGCCACATCGAACTGCAGCACCCCCACCGCGCCGAGGATCAGATCATTGTTTTTCATCGGCCGGAAGACCTGGGTGGCCCCCTCCTCGCAGAGCTGCAACACCCCTTTCAGCAAGGCCTTCTGCTTAAGCGGGTCTTTCAGCACCACACGCCGAAACAGTTCCGGGGCAAAATAGGGTATGCCTTCATACTTCAACGCCTCCCCCTCGGTGAAGGTGTCGCCGATCTGGATGGTGCCGTGATTGTGCAGGCCGATGATATCCCCAGGCCAGGCCTCCTCCACATGCCGCCGCTCATCGGCCTGGAAGGTTATGGCATTGCTGATCTGCACGGTCTTGCCGATACGCACATGGCTGAGCTTCATCCCCTTGCGGTATCTCCCCGAGCAGACACGCAGAAAGGCGATCCGGTCACGGTGTTGGGGATCCATGTTGGCCTGGATCTTGAAAACGAAACCACTGAACTTGGACTCCACCGGTTCCACCACCCGCTGCCGGGTAGCACGGGAGAGCGGACCCGGCGCATACTCGACAAAGGCATCGAGCAACTCCCTGACACCGAAGTTATTGATTGCCGAGCCGAAAAACACCGGTGTCTGCTCGCCCCGGGCATAGGCCTCCAGATCGAGCGCATGACTGGCGCCGCGCACCAGCTCGATCTCTTCGCGCAGCTCTTCGGCCTGCGTGCCGATCAACGTATCCAGCTTGGGGTTATCGATGCCTTCGATGATCTCACCCATCTGGATCTTCCCCCCATGGGTAGCGCTGAAGAGATGGGTGGCATCGCTACGCAGATCGTAGACCCCCTTCAGCCGCTTGCCCATGCCGATGGGCCAGGAAACAGGCGCGCACTGGATCTTCAGCACCTGTTCGATCTCATCCAGGATCTCCAGGGGATCCCGGCCCTCCCGGTCGAGCTTGTTGACAAAGGTGAGAATCGGCGTATCGCGCAACCGGCACACCTCCATCAGTTTGATGGTCCGCTCCTCCACCCCCTTGGCCACGTCGATCACCATCAATGCCGAATCCACCGCCGTCAGGGTACGGTAGGTGTCCTCCGAGAAATCCTCATGGCCAGGGGTGTCGAGCAGGTTGACGATCTCCTCCCGGTAGGGGAACTGCATCACCGAAGAGGTGACCGAGATGCCCCGCTCCTTCTCCATCGCCATCCAGTCGGATGTGGCGTGCCGCGCCGCCTTGCGCCCCTTTACCGTGCCCGCCATCTGGATGGCCCCGCCGTAGAGCAACAGTTTCTCCGTCAGGGTGGTCTTGCCCGCATCCGGATGAGAGATGATGGCAAAGGTGCGGCGGCGGCTGAGTTGTTCGAGCAGTTCAGACATGAAGGGTCCGTAATTATAAAAAACAGCGGATTATACCTCATTCGCTTTTTCTTCAAGAGGATGAATTAAGATGCAGTACATCACCGATGTACATCCGTCGAGGCGACGCTTACCGCTTCCTGGCATGCCACATCCTGGATTTATCGCCTTGAACCCGGTGCCCGTCCAGAAACAAGACCATTTCTCTCACAAAGATGCCAAGACCGAAAAAATTATAACTTATTGTTTTTTATAAGTATTTATTTTTCTTGGCGATCTTCGCGTCTTTGCGAGCGTTTTTCTTTCCAGACAGGCGCTACCTACTGTGCTAATCGCTTTGAAATTATGCGTTTTATCAATATTGAAGGTATTCACCTCAGCGCTATACCGCGAATGGTGCGCTTGTGGCGCCGGAATAGTTGCGAAATTAATTCAGCAACCGCCTGTCATGCCACCTTTTCCCGTTTATTTTTCTCAAGATTTCATATAATTGTGTCAAGAGATTCTATTCGGAGATAGTATGGGCCTATCCCTCGAACCAATATCGGCCTTCAGCAACAGCATGACCGCCTCCAACAGGAGCCAACGCGGAGCTGAACCCGCTCATGCCACCCAGACGCCGCCAGGCGCCGCCGCAGAGGATTCGACCACCCCCCCCGCCACCCGCGACAGCGCCACCCAACGCCCCGCCAGGGAGACCCAGCAGGCCAGCCGCCTGACCGCTGAAGAGCAGAGCCAGGTAAAACAACTGCAACAACGGGACCAAGAGGTCAAGGCCCACGAACGGGCGCACAAGGCAGCCGGGGGACGCTATGTCACCGGCGGCGGCTTCACCTACCAGCGGGGGCCGGATGGGCAGCGCTACGCCATCGGCGGCGAGGTCACCATCGATGCCTCCCTCTCGGGATCCCCGCGGGATAAGCTGCAGAAGGCCGAAACCATCCGCCGAGCGGCCCTGGCGCCGGCCGACCCGTCACCCCAGGACCAACGGGTCGCCTCGCAGGCCGCCATGGCCGCCGCCGAGGCGCGCAGCGAAATCAGCGCCGAACAGCGTCAGGAACAACTGCAACGGCGCGAGGCCATGCGCGAGCAGAATAGCGAAGAGGCTGAGCAGGACACTGAAATCTCTCCCCAGGCGCAACGCGCCATTGCCTCATTCGAAGCGGTCGCGCTCGACACCAGCCTGCAGAGCAGTCCCGATCCTATCGACGAAATCATTTAATAATAATTTTGAATTGTAGTGTTCGCTTCGCTCGCGAGATGTTCTTGTGTAGTGTAGTAGGTCAGGTTGGCGCGAAGCGGCTACCTGACATATCGGCAATGTCACGTAGCTGCGCAACGTGACCTACTACATATTTCTGAAAGAGTCGTAGGTCAGGTTGACGCGGAGCGGCTACCTGACAAACAATGACCAGACCTTTAATACCCGCCATGGAGGGCTAATGACACATATCCGACGCTATTTCGTTCATCATGCGCCTATTTTCATTACCGCCGTTTGTCACCGGCGACAACCCTATCTCAAATGCGATGAACACAAAGCGCTGCTGTTGTCGGTAATGCGGGAGGTCAAGGGTGAATGGCCGTTTCGCATGGTTGGTTATGCGATTCTTGAGGAACATTTTCACTAGCTCATCCTGCCACAGACTCCTGGATCATTTCCTCGCATTATGCAATCGGTGAAGCTGCGGTTTGCGAGGCGTTTTCCTCGTGTTGAGTGGCATGCCACAGGGCATGTTTGGCAGCGTCGTTATTGGGATCACATCATCCGGAATGACAATGATCTGCAACGTCATCTGGATTACATTCATTACAATCCTGTCAAACATGGCTTGGCAAAGGCCGTGGCGGATTATCGCTGGTCATCCTTTGGCGAATACTTTCAACGGGGTATGTATTTGGCGGGGTGGGGAGAAACGATGCCGAGAGGCATCGAAGGCTTGGTTCCAGAGTGATTGCGTGACCGGGATGTCGCGTGGATGGTGATGTCACGTAGCTGCGCAACATGACCTACGAATTTTCGTAGTAGTGATCGTAGGTCAGGTTGACACGGAGCGGCTACCTGACTTAATGGCTATTCCCGCTCCAGGTCCGTAATATCCTCAATGTAAATGAGAACACCCATCGTTTGGAAACTCCAAAACGGAGTAAATCCGTGTACAATCGATGGATGTCCTGATTTACTCTATTTACTATGGGTTTGGCAAGGCTTCGTCATGCAATCTCTCCCTGAGTCTATTTACTATCCGTGTGAAGGTGACTCTAACTCATGCTAAAGTTGATTTCAAATGATGGGTGTCCTGAAAAACCGCTGAAAAACCGTTTTAAATGATGGATGATGTCATGATTGACTCGATGGCGCGAAAAAGCTGCTCTATGAGAAAGATCATTATAGTGATAATTGTGGGGTTGATATCAGGTTGCTCGACAAAGCCACTTATCGTTCATCATGCAGGAAAATATGCAGGCCTAGGTGAAAATGAAGTCTACATTGTGAATCATGGCTGGCATACGGGTTTTGTCATTCCTGCAGTAGCTATTCATGAGAAGATACCTCAACTTAAGGAAAGGTTTGGCAATACGCCATATATTGAAATAGGATGGGGTGACATGGATTTTTATCAGGCTAAAGAAATTACTTCCGGCCTTACGCTAAGGGCAACATTCTGGCCAACAGAATCAGTAATACATTCAGTTGCCGTGCCAAAAAAAGCAAATGAGTATTATCCAAACAATGAGGTTGTGAAAATTTGCATGAGTGATGAAGAACTTTCATCGTTCATGAGTTTTATTGCAAACAGCTTTTATAAGGACAATAGCGGCAATGTAGTGATACTCAAAAACGGCCTATATGGTGACAGCCAATTTTACCAAGGCGTAGGTGACTACTATTTAATGAACACGTGTAACAAATGGACGGCCAAGGGACTAAAAAGTGCTGGAATGGATATATCTCCTACATTTAAGCTAACATCCGGCAGCGTCATGAATTATCTATCACAGGTGAAAAATGCTCTAACAAACGTAGTTGTGAAAGGCATGCCACAGTGTTCGTCTCACTCTACACCACGGTATTAACCTAGCGACATATTAGTCGCTACCAGAAGAAATTCCATTTCAATGCACAGCGTAAGCCCAGCACCCGCCGGGCTTACTACTTCACTGCCTCAATCAACTTGATATCCTGTCTGAGCATGATGTTGACAAGCTGGGTAATAAACTGGAACACCCATGGAAATAAACTGGGACACCCATCGTTTGGAAACACCAAAACGGAATAATCCGTATACAATCGATGGATGTCCTGATTTGCGCTGCTTTCTCCTTCAGCAACATAGGCTGATTATTCGCTTATGAAGCTACGGATTCAGGATATATTCATAGACACCAATGTCAAACGAAAGACCCTGCGGCCTTGGTACACCACGCATGTCAACATCAGAAAAAGGAGCCTGTAAATAATTCTGTGTAACTGCCATTGTTTAAACGAAGTCCGCCAGGCGGTCTTCGAACTCAATCATAAAACGGTTCAAGGCGG
>JAHXHS010000039.1 GCA_025656455.1 Candidatus Thiodiazotropha sp. (ex Epidulcina cf. delphinae)
AGGGACAACGGGTAAAGAAGGTCACCGCCGACGGGACCACGATCTACCACTATGATCAAAATGGCAAGTTGATCGCGGAAACCCAAGCCGACGGGACAATGCAGCGAGAGTATGTGTGGTTGGATGACCAGCCCATCGTGCAGGTAGAGGCGGATGGTGCTTTGCACTATCTGCATGCCGACCATCTCAATACGCCGCGGTCCGCGACCGACAGTAAACGGGGACAGCCATCATTTTCGCAACCCCAAAAAAAGCCCCGCCAAAATAAACGGGGACACTCATCATTTTCCTTAAAAAAAGCCCCGCCCAGAGTTGAGCCGGGCTTTTTGTCTCAGTCCTCCACCAAGGTCAGCACCAAACAGCCCGGCATGACCCGCGTCTTAGCCGGACACCCACCCAAATGGGCGTTATGAGAGGATAAATAGGGACAGTCATCGTTTTTTCGTTTTTGCTGCCATTCAGCCGGCCACGGGCGTCACCCTAACGGTGGATCCGGCTAGTCCCCAAGCCGCGGGCACCACGGTGGTGTTCACCGCCCAGGGCCAGGGGGGCAATGTGGGCCAGTATGAATACCAGTTCTGGCACTATGGGCCGGATACCGGTGGCGCCTGGCAGATACAGGACTGGAGCACGGCAAATACCTATACGCTCACGACCACGAAAGCCGCCTCGGTGGGTAGCCACACGGTTCAGGTCAGGGTGCGTAATGTGGGCTCGACGGCTAGCTACGAAGCGTATCGGCAATAAACAAGACACCCACCCCAAAAAAAGCCCCACCCGGAGATGAGCGGGGCTTTCTCGTTCAAGCCTCTTCGGCGGTTAAGACCAGACATCCGTGCACGGGCAAAGCTGTGGGTATATGGAGTTTCTGCGGGGGTGGGTTACGGATCCTCGACGAGCTCGCCCCAAGTATCGATGCAGTCAAAAGTGTGATAAGAAATCACTTAACAGGTCATAAGCCTTGACTATTACCCTGTAATGACCTATTATTAGTCCACTTAATGAGTCATTCTAAGGAAGTAATCATGGCATCTACACACCCCATCCTGGCAGATGTTAGTGCTGGAATTTCAGAGCTGAAAAAAAACCCAATGTCGGTAATTTCGCAGGGCGACGGAGCACCCGTTGCTATTCTCAACCGGAATGAACCGGTGTTCTATGCCGTGCCTGCCGATGCCTACGAAGAATTGATAAACAAACTCGAAGACGTTGAGCTGGCTGCTATTGTTCGTGCTCGTTTGGATCAGCCTGAAATTGAGGTTGCATTGGATGACCTATAGGCTGGTGTTTAAAGTTTCGGCTAAAAAAGAGTGGGACCAACTCGATGCTACGATACGCACACAATTCAAAAAGAAACTGGAAGAACGTATCGAGACTCCAAGAGTAGAAAGCTCACGACTGAATGGTATGCAGGACTGCTACAAAATTAAACTGCGCAGCGCCGGTTATCGCCTTGTCTATCAAGTGCGTGACGCTGATCTCATTGTTTCGGTAGTCGCCGTAGGTAAGCGTGAGCGTAATGCAGTTTATAAAGCCGCAGTAAGGCGAATTTAAAACAGAACCGAAAAAGAAAGAAGAAAGGGAAAGGGGTCGAAAGGGAAAGGGGTCAAGTTGCTTGTTTATGGATACTGGACGTATGCCAAGACTGTAGAGCGCCAAATTACCATCGTAGTTTTTCCAAATTTGCCGGTCATAGGATTTCATGATTTTACGACCGGTTTGCCACTTTCTCATCGTAGCTAATTTTCTGTTTACCGGATTCTCGCCGTGGGTACTACCCGGTACTACCCGCGGTACTACCCGGACATCCACCCTAAAACCCCCGCCGGGTAAACAGGGACACAAAAACGAAAGGGGCCTACGGCCCCTTTGCTCTATGCTGTCAGTTAAATGGTAGGTCCCATAACGGATCAAGAAACATCGTCATGAGCGTCCTCCCGTACTGGGGTCAGCACCAGACAACCGGGCCTGACCCGAACCTTGATCGGTGTACCGATGGCGAACCCGGCCTCGTTCAGCCATCGGCCTTTCATCTGTATCCAGGGCACCTTGACCGAGCAGTTTGTCGTGCCGGGAGGGGCGTCCTTGCGAGGGGTATAGTAGTAATACAGCTTGCCGACGGTCTGCCGTTTCTCGGTGGTGATTTTTACCAGGCGTGGATTACCCTCGAATCGCTATCGGTGTCTTAACAGGAATACTAAGCGCGCAGATTTATCCCGTACGTAACATTTCAAATGATAAAATGCCTTTTTTCATGATAATATTCACGTACAGTATTTTTTTGTTGATCATGCTGAGTTGGGGTGCTAGCTTTTACCGTACGATATATTTTTGGCACAACAACCATGGCAAAGAGCAACATCACTTACGGGACAATCCGAACAACCGAAGAGTTCGGCCGGCTGGTGCGCGCCCATCGCAAAAGCCGACACCTCACGCTCGAAACGGTCTCCGGTCTGGGTAATCTGAGTACGCGCTTCCTGTCTGAGTTCGAACGAGGCAAGGAGACTGCCGAGATCGGCAAGATCCTGAAGGCACTACGAACCCTGGGTTTGGAGGTCGCTGTTCAACCACGTGCTAACACCATCACCAAGGATGAGCCATCGTGATCGACCCCGATGCACTCAACGTCTGGCACAGGCAGCGCTTGGTAGGCTATCTATGGCGGAATCCGCTTGGCCTGATCGGCTTTCGCTACGACTCCGACTGGGCCCGCCACCAATAACTTCGCCATCTCACTCACTCTCCCCCTGAGTACCGATAACTTTACAGCCGAAGACGGCATTGCCCATCGCTTCTTCGCCAACCTGCTTCCAGAAGGCGGTGTTCGGGAGCACATCATCCGCGACCTGAAGATCCCAAATACAGATTTTGATCTGCTTAGCGCCATCGGTGGCGAGTGCGCCGGGGCGCTATCGATCCTGCCGGTAGAACGAACACCTTCGGAGCAGCGCCGTTACCATCCCATAACAAACGAAGTACTCGCGAACCTAGTGTACTGTCTCATACTAATGCGTGATATCAGCGTGACGCCAGGCCATTGGCCGCTAGGCGCGTGGCGCAGGGAATGGCGCGCCCTTTCCAAGCCACGCAACAACGCGGACGATGGCCTGGCGTCGCGCCCGGAGGGAGGCACGCCAAGGCCCCAATCCTGCGTTGCGCCGCTTGACAAGGGCCTGCCATTGCCACAGTACACAAGCGGCCCGGCGTGGCCAGATCTACGGGACCTGGCCGACAGACGAACGTCCCCGGCTCTCCCTGGCCGGTGCTCAGGACAAGTGTCCGGTACTTGTACAAAACGGCGATTATTTCCTGCCGCAACAAGAAGCGCCTTCCAGCCACATCCTGAAATTCGAGTTGGCGGACTATCGTCATCTACCCGCTTATGAAACCTTCACCACCCTGCTCGCCGGTTCAATCGGCCTGCAGGTGGTGGAGATCGAGCTGCAATCCATTGAACAGGTCCGTTATGCACTGATCGCACGTTATGATCGTGTATTGGATGAACAGGGCGAAGTACAGCGACTACATCAGGAGGACTTCTGTCAGGCCCTTGGGTACGGGTACGAGAAAAAATACCAAGAGCATGGCGGACCCACCTTTGCCCAATGCTTCCGCCTGGTGCTGGATACTTCCAGTGAACCGGCAATTGATTCACTGCACCTCCTGCGCTGGCAGATCTTCAATGTGCTGGCGGGCAACTCGGATGGTCATGCAAAAAACCTATCCCTGCTGCATCTGCCCAATGGAGAGACTCGCCTAGCCCCCTTCTACGACCTGATCTGCACGCGTGCGATTGAGCGTATCGACTACCACCTCGCATTTGATGTTGGCGGCAAACGAAACCCCGATGCAATCACACAAGCCCACTGGGATAGGCTGGCGGAGCAGTGTGATGTGAGAGCGCGGTTTCTGGGTAGCCTGCTGGAAGAGACCGCTGCACGGTTACTGGAGAATTTGGCTCAGGTGAAAGAAACCTTTAAGGTGCGTTTCGGCGCTTACCCGGCCCTTCAGCGCATCGAGCAACTAGTAACCAAACAGTGCCAACGCATCACCAAGAGGTAGCGGATACTATCCAGACGACCAGTAACAAAAACCCGCCACTCGAAAGCCGGGCGGAGTGGCACAGATAACACCCTTCCTCTACACACCTGCTAAGATAGCCGTCAACTCGATCCAACAGGAAATCAAGCATGCAACACAAGTTCCGTCTGCTGCAGCTATCGCTACTGGCGTTGCTCGCTTTCCTAGTTCCGGGCCTAGTGGTGGCGGGTAAGTTCTATAAATGCATCGACGCCAATGGTGAGATCCAGTACCAGCAAGTGGCCTGTGATTCCACCACTGAACAAAACACGGTCCGCGTCTATACTGAGCCTAAGCATCGCTCTCAACTGGGTTCGACCTTGATCGGCACGTCCGAATATATCGCCGAGGGGGTTGAGCCGGCGTCAGTAAATAGAGTGAGGTTCCAAACAGGACTGACTCATGTTCTTGGACTGTTGGAACCGATCAAGACTGCCGTGGTTCAGTTCTATATGATGAACGGTGGTTGGCCTGAAACGCCTCAAGCGATGGGTTTTGAGCAAGAAAATCTTAACAGTTCGCAAATAGAGGAGCTGTTGATGGGAGACGGAGGGGTGATTGTCGCCTGGCTCAGCAACGAATTCGGCGCTGAGAAAAAAGTCGTATTGATCCCAACGCCGGTGATGGACGGCACCAGCTTTGAATGGCGCTGCCTGGCCAATTTCCCCGCACAAGCCTTGAACTTGGGCGGCGCAACCCTATGCGAGTCAAGGTCCTCACACTAGGCTGAAAACTCTCAACCGATATGCGGTGCCTCCAAATAGGCGGCGGACTGCATCTGCTGAAGACGGCTGGCTGTTCGTTTAAACTCAAACGCCAGGCGTGTGCCGGTATAGAGTCTGTCGGACCTCTCCTCGGCGCTGATCACCAGTTTGACTTTTTGATCGTAGAAGACATCGACCAGATTGATGAAACGCCGGGTGCGATCGTCCCAGGTGCCGTCGAGATGGGGAATATCCGAGATAAACACGGTATGGTGACAACGGGCCAGCTCGAGATAGTCGTTCTGCCAGCGCGGCGGCCCGCACAATGCGTTGAAATCGCACCAGATCACACCGCCTGCCCGCTTGAGGTATCTGACCGGGCGCCCGGGCACCGTGAACCGCCCCATATTTTCCACGCTCCCATTCGCCAAGCGATCGAACTCGCGGCTTAAACTGATCGTGGCGGCATCACCCAATGGCGTGTGATAAACAGCAGAGGTTTCGAACAGTTGCAACCTGTAATCCTTGTTTCCCTGTAACTCGACAATCCGGTTGGTTCGTTTGAGAATATCGATAGCGGGCAAGAAACTCTCTCGCTGGATCCCTCCACGATAGAGATTGTCGGGATGCTGATTGGAAGTAGTCACCAGGGTTATCCGCGATTTTTCCATCGCCTCCAGCAGACTGCGCATGAGCATAGCGTCGCCGATATCGATGACATTGAACTCGTCGAGGCACAGAACACGCATTCGCCCCGCCATCTCCGACACAATCTGTTCCATGGGCGTCCCACTGCCTTCACGCTGTTTCAACTGGCTGTGGATTTGCCGCATGAAACTGTGGAAGTGGTTGCGCTCGATACCGATCCCTTTCTGCTTTTGATAAAAGAGATCCATCAGCCAGGTCTTTCCCCTGCCGACCCCTCCCCAAAGATAGATACCTTTCACTGGCTCAATCCGTTTTTTCCGAAACCAGCTACGGGGCTTGGGCGTTTCTTGGAGTTCTCCGACCAATCGATCAAAGGCCTCTAAGATGCTTTCCTGGTGCGGATCCCGCTCAAATCCCTTCTCCGACAGAAGCGCCTTGTAGTGTTTTAATAGGGACATTGGATAGTTGGTTCAGGCAGGGAGATCGCTACCGATACATCGCTGAGAACATACGGCAAAAAGAGACTCTCGCAAAGGTCGCCAAGCTCGCAAAGAACCCTCAGACCTTACGTTCCTGGTGTACTTTGCGAGCTTGGCGAGAGAAATTTTGCATACCTAGTACTCCGTCAACCTAATAACTTAGGATGCAGTGTGCCCCACATCATCCAAGGCAAGGCGCAGTCCGCAGGGAGAAGTGGCACATGGATGTGCCGTTTACGGACCGAAGGATGGAATGGCATGCCCTTTTCAAGGACTGCAACGCCGCATTGGATGATGTGGGGCGCACCCTTTGGGCCAGCCAGGAAGCGGCCATCTGCGTTGTTGCGCTCCCTTGAATTAGCGACGGCTAGTCCTGCGCTCGCACGCCTAGCAGCTAGCCGCTTCCTGACTGGCTGCATCCTAAGTTATTAGGTTGACGGAGTACTAGCCTGTGATTGAAAACCATTAAGGCAGATTGACGACGACGTCCAATACCCGGCTTTCGATCTCATCAAGATCGGGGATGATGGCGGGACTGAGGTCCAGTTCCACAGGCTGTTTGACCAGCGGGTCCGGATCATCCTCCTCTGGATTCACCGGCAGAACATTCTCAGCACTGACTCTAACCAGGCTGGGAATCGATTGCAGCACCAGACCGATATGGGAGAGGCGTTCATCGCCGCTGAGGGCATTGATGATCAGGATCCTGCCCCGCTGCCCCGGGATGACCACTCGCTCGCCGCGCATCCCTTCGAAGGAGACCACCGGCATCATTACACCACGCCAAGCGAGGTTTCCGAGAAACCATGCCGGCGCATCATCGGCGGGCTCCGGCTGTTGGTAATCCATCACCTCGGCTATCACGGCATTGGGCAACAGCAACCGCTGCTCATGCAATGGGATGAGCACGCTTCTGACCTCCTCGACAACGGTTTGATTCATTGCTTACTTTCCGCCAGGACCTCGTTGATGTTTTCCAATAACTCCGACTCCTGATAGGGCTTGCCCAGGCAACGCTTGACACCCAGGTCCATGGCCCGTTGGCGGTGTTTATCGCCCACTCGTGAGGAGATCATGATGATCGGCAATCCATAGTATTCGACCGAATTGTTGATGTGGCGCGCCAACTCGAATCCGTCCATGCGCGGCATTTCGATATCCAGCAACATGACATCCGGCACCTGCTCTTGCAGCAGCGTCACGGCTTCGACGCCGTCCTTTGCCGTCACCACATCCATGTCGTGGCGCTCCAGCAGGCGGCTGGTGACCTTGCGCACTGTGATCGAGTCGTCCACGACCATCACACGCAGACGATCCTCGAGACGTTTTTGCGGCGCCTCGTCAAAAACAGGCGCCGGCATGGCATGGGTGGCATCCATGCGCACCAGCGAGGCGAGATCGAGGATCAATGCGACCCGGCCGTCCGCAAGGATTGTGCCGCCGGTTATCCAACGTACGCTACCGACCTGTTTGCCGAGAGATTTGACCACCACCTGGCGGCTGCCCAACAACTCATCCACCTGTAATGCGGCCTGGTGCTCGCCGGTCTGCAGCAACAGCAGGGGATACCAACGCGTGGCTTCGTGGATTTCATGCAGCCCGGTGCCCATCATGCGGCCCAGATAATCGACCTTGTAGCGCTTTCCACCATAGTCGAAGCCACCCTCTTGCCCGCTGTAACAGGCCTGAAGCGCCTGGCGACGGATCCTGACCACGCCACTGATGCTGCCATGAGGGATGGCATAGATCTCTTCGCCCACTCGCACCAGCAGGGCGTCGGTGATCGCCAATGTCAGCGGCAGGCGAATGATGAAACTGGTGCCGCGTCCCGGATGGGAATCGATCTCCAGTGAACCACCCAACTGCTTGACTTCGCTGGTCACCACATCCAAACCGACCCCGCGTCCGGAGATCTGAGTGACCTCCTTGGCGGTGCTGAATCCCGGCAACAATACACACTGGATCAGGTCATCGTCACTGATCTCCACAGCCGCGTCGATCATGCCCTGATCCAAGGCGCGCTTACGGATCGCCTCGATATCCAGGCCTTTGCCGTCATCGGATAGGGTGATGAGAACGTCCGTGGCTTCGCGATCGACATACAGGGAGATTCGGCCGGTCTCCTTTTTGCCTGTCGAGAGGCGATCCTGGGGAAACTCGATACCGTGGGAAACGGAGTTACGCAGCAGATGTTCGAGCACCGGCACCATCCGGTTGAGGATACTGCGATCGAGTTCGCCCTCGATACCGAAACACTCCAGATTGGCCTTCTTGTTCAACTGGCCGGCGGTCTGTCTGACCAGTCTCTGCATCCTCGGCACCAACTGCGCAAAGGGAACCATCCGGGTGCGCAACAGGCCATCCTGCAGATCAGTGGAGATACGCGACTGTTGCAAAAGCAGGGTGTCGGTCTCCCGCTGCAGATCTCTCAAGGCCTCGTTGATGTTGCCCAGGTCATTGACCGTCTCGACCAGGGCGCGGGAGAGCTGCTGCATGGTGGAGAAACGATCCAATTCAAGAGGATCGAATTCCGCCCTCTCCCGATCATCCTTTTCGTGTTCACGCTCCCAACGGTAGATGATCTGCGCTTCGGTCTCTATCTCAAGATTACGCAACTGGATAAACAGGCGAGAGACGGTCTGTTCCAGTTCCGAGAGATTGAACCCGAGCACACTGTTCTGCTGTTCCAGACGGGAGCGATAGATACTCACCTCGCCGGCATGGTTGACCAGCCGGTCCATCAGATCCGCATTGACCCGCACCTGCTCCTTATTGGGCTTGAAGCTTGCCTTGTCCTCATCCTTCTCGGGATTGAGGAGTTTTGCAATCTCATCGTTGAAGGGCAGGACCTTGGCTGACGGCGGCGCCTCGTTCACCTCCTCGACGGGCTCGCTATCGGGTTCCTGCACTGTTTGGATAGTCTCCACCAGTTCGGAATGTGGGGGCGTGAGATCGCCTCCGAGCAGATTGTGCAGTTGCTCCACTTGGGTATCCGACGCGGGCACCTTGCCGGTTTTGGCAATGGTGTCGATCTGGAAGGCCAAATGGTCCATCGCGTACCTTGCCGCATCAGTAACCGTGACGATCGGGTCAATCTCCTCTTCCGCGACCGCCGTCATCAGCGATTCGATGGCGTGGCTGAGATCGCCCACCGGCATGATGCCGGCAAGCCGGGCGCTCCCCTTCAGGGTATGCAGGTTGCGCTGGACGCCTTCAATCGACGAATGATCCTCGAGATCTTCAAGCCAATGCTGAAAATTGTTCTCGATCTGCTCGATGAACTCCTTGGCCTCTTCGATGAAGACCTGCACCAGCTCCTCGTCCTCGCCCACATCCAGCAGCACCTCATCGTGCAGCAGTATGAAGGAGTCATCGCCCTGTTCCAAGGCGTCGTCGGCAATATCTTCGATATCAAAACGCTCAACGGGAATCACGGGTTCATCGCTGTCCGGCTCAAGCCCACTCTCCTCTGCTGTCTCGTCGATCGCCTCTTCCGCGACCGTCTCGGAAGCCTCATCAAGCTCCTCCTGCAAATCGGGGTCGATGAGATCTTCCCGCTCCTGTTCCTGGGAAGCGGAGCGGTCGATGATCGATTGTATCTCTTCGATCAAGGCATCCGCCCGGTGCACCTTACCGGTAGCGTCGGTATCCTCTGTCTGGGTGGCCAGAAGATCGAGGGTCAGGCGGGAGATATTCAACACCTTTTCGTCTGCCGCGACCTGGCCTCTGATCACACCGTTCAACAGCGACTCCATGGCATGGCTCAAATCGCCAACCGGCTCGATACCGGCCAAACGCGAACTACCCTTGATGGTGTGTAGCGCCCGTTGCATGCCGTCCAAGGCATGATGGTCCGACGGGTTGTCGCTCCATTGCCGAAAACTCTCTTCCAGGGATTCAAGTAATTCCCGCGACTCCTCGACAAATATCTCAACCAGTTCACGGTCTTCACTCACTTCGAAGCGTTCGCCCTCATGAGGAAAGCTCAACGGCTCTTCATAGTAGGAGTCGATATGCAAGGTAGAGGTCTCATCTCCCTCGGTGACCGCCTCTGCCGTTTGCGGCTCCTGTTGCGGCTCTTCGGACGGAGGCTCCTCAGTCTTGTCCGGCATCTCAGCCTCTTCCGCCGGGGGGGGTGTAGGATTCTCCAGATCGGACAGCAGCAGGCTTGATTGACGCACCTTCCCGGTGGTCGCGGCATCCTCGATCTGGGTCGCTAGCATATCCAACGCCTGCCGGGCCAAATTGCGGATCGGCGGTTCAGGAGCGATCTTTTCACCCAGAACCCGGTCGAACAAACTCTCCAGGCCGTGGCTCAGATCGCCGATGGGATCGATACCCGCCAATCTGGAGCTTCCCTTGAGGGTGTGCAGGGAGCGCTTGATCTCGTCGATGACGGCGATATCCTCGGGGGATTCCCGCCATCTGTGGTAGTTCTGTTCGAGGAGATCGAGCAGTTCCCGTCCCTCTTCGATAAAGATCTCCACCAACTCCGCATCTTCGCCTACCTCGAACAGCGCCTCGTCCCGCAAGTCACTGACCACTTCCCCTGAGTAATCGGTTTGATCCCGTTGCTCGCTTGGCTGATCGGTCGGTTCGATCTGCTCTGAGACGGCTTCAAGGGTTACCTCAATCGAATCGTCAGGGTAGGGAGTTTCCTCCGTCTCATCCATGACGAACTCGAATACCGCCTCCTCGGCATCGGCAGCCGGGATCTCCTCAAGCGGTTCGAGGTCCGGCTCCTGCTCGGTCGGCTCTTCCTCTCCATCGAACACAGACAGCTCCGCCGGTTCGGATGGTTGCGAATCCGCCTCGGGAGATACCACTTCATCGACCTGCAACTGCTCCAAGGCTTGGCCCAGGCGGGAGAGATAGGTGTCGATATGGGGTTCGGGCAACGACTCCTCGGGCAACCAACTGAGCAACTTGCGAATGTATCCGACACTGCCGTCCAGTAGCTCTATGACCGGTGCGTCGGCACTCAGATGACGCTCAAACAATACCCTGGCGTAGTCTTCCATGGCTTCGCTGAGCATGGCGATCGGAGTGATGCCCGCCATGTGCGAACTACCGTGCAGCGTATGACAGGCGCGCACAACCTCTTCCGGCACCAGCATGGCGGGATCTGCGTTCGCCGCCAGTTGGAGGAACTGTTCTATCTCCTGCAGGTGATCCTCCGACTCTTCGGCAAAGACCTCCAGAAGCTCGGTATCGACTTCGATCTGCAGATCGGAGTCGGTGTACTCTTCCAGCAGACTATCATCGATCTCGTCATCGAGGCTGAATTCGTCGATCGACTGCGCTGTTTCCGTCTCCCGGGGCTCTGTGTCTATGGAGAGATCCGATTCCGGTTCCAGCTCCAGTTCTAATTCTAGTTCTAGTTCCGGTTCCGACGCTGAGGATTCGGCTACCGCCTCGCCGGCCTCCAGCTGCTGCTCTTGCTCAACCGCTTCCTCTTCGAGCTGCACCGGCTCGATCTCAGCGACTGGGGCGACACTCGGCATCGGTTTACCGTCCGCCAGGGCATACGCCTGGTGCTGCAAGAACTCGATATCGATATTGGGATACTCGCCCCGCTCCTGACAGTCGATCAATTCCGGCAATGCCTCGACCATCCGGTTCAGCAACGCCATCATCTCGGGACTGACCTTGATGGTCTCGTCCATCAACCGGTTAAGCATGTTCTCAACCGACCAGGCAAGCTCGCCGATCACCTTGGCGCCAACCAGCCGGCCGCTGCCTTTCAAGGTGTGGAATGAACGCCGAAAAGTAATCAACGCATCCCCGTCGCCCTGATTGTGCTGCCATTTGGGCAGATACTCCTGAATGGTCTCCAGCTCTTCGCGGGCCTCTTCGATGAAGATCTCCAGGATCTCGGGATCGATATCCTCCAACATCGGTTTGTCGGCGGAGGCGATTTCCGCTTCGGGCTCCGGCTCCTTTTCCCCAGCGGCGGGGAACAACTCCGAGACCTCTCCGGAGAGGATATCGACTTCCGGTTGTGGCGGTTCGATCTGCAGGCTGCTGGCGCCCAGCTCCAGATCCGAAATATCCTCCTCCTCCAGTTCGTAGCCTTCGGCATGGTCGGCGCTTTCCGCCAGATCGATATTCTCCGTGGGTTCGGTATATTCGGAGATCTCCACGCCGCCTTCGCTCACCAGGTCATTCAAGGATGCCTGGGCGATCGCCAGAATCTCACGCCGGTCGCCGGCCCCATCCACCAGGGTCTCGAGATAGTACTCGATACTGCTGACCACATCCGCAAGGGAGTTGAGTTGCTGGCGCTGGGGTTGTAAGCCGGAGTCGATGAGGCTGGACTGAATAAATTCCCCAGTCTGTGACATGAGTTGCGCCGCTTCGCGCAGGTTGAGCATATTCAATGCTCCCTCGACCCGTTTGAAACCCTGATGCACACTACTCAATACCGAGCTATCGTCCGTCGACTCGGTAAAACTGATAATCGCCTCCTTGGCCCTGGCGATCTCCACTTTCGCTTCGCGTACGGTCTGCTTGATCAGGTTCTGATATTCGCCTTCCGGCATATCCAGCCCCAGATCGCCCTCATCCTTACCCTCATCGACGCCGGGCTGGAAGGTATGCAGGGTGCTCAGCGATGACTCCACATAGAGAATGTCCCCGGCCATCTCCATCAGCTCGAACTCTTCGGGCAGCACCGCCTGTTCGACAAAGGTCTTCACCTTGTCCGCCTGACGATTGAGTCTCGAACGCAAGGCCCCTTGACCGATCATCCCCAAGGTGTCGGCCAGTTTGCGAATCGGCGCCTCGAGGTGGCCCAGCATCTCCATGTCGGTCCGCTCGTCGCGCATGAAGAGATCGAGAATATCCTTGATACGGGTCAGTTCGCTGCTGACCGCATCCTTGATCGATTCCGCCAACTCAGCGTTGGAACCCGTCAGGCCCAATCTGCCCTCGGTCAGTTGCGCCTCGCTCGGCATCACTGCATCCAAGTTGTAGGCTGCCTTGACCTCGTTGATCAGAGGATCTTCCGATTGCGCACGGGCGATGTAGTAGAGCAGGTTTTTCAACAACGCCGAGGGTGGGTTGGCCACCAATGCCTGCTCACCGTCGTCAATGATCAATTTCATCTTGCGATCGAGACGGCTGAACAACTGCTTGACGGCTATGCCCGGTGCAATAGCGCCCTCTATCAACCCACGCATCAGGCCTTCCGCAACCCAGAACAGATGGTGAACGGTCTCCGTACCCGCATGCTGATGGAGGGTGGCGAAAACGTCCCGCAGCAAGGGCCATCCATGCACGGTATCGCGCTTGCGATACCAACTGAGGAGTCCTAGATGAAACTTCTGTCTGACTCGCTTGACCAATAGGGGCAGTTCGATATTGGCAGCGGCATCGGTCCGGTCGGTGTCGATCTCGGGTTTGAACAGGGCGGCTTCCGACAGCAACGGAGCGTCCCGCACGGCGCGCAGATCGTTCAGTAAGGGGAGAATGATCAGCGGGATGTCGGCATCCCCACCCTGCAGCTTTTCCAGATAGTCCGGTAGCTGAATGAGGGCCAGCATGAGGGCCTCGGCGGCATCCTCCTCCTGTCTTACCGATCCGCTCCCCATGTCGCGAACCACCAGCTCCATCTCTTCCGCGAGCATGCTGGGGCCATAAACCTGGACCATCTGCAGCACCCGGGCGATCTGGTGCAGGTGATCGCCGCAACTGGCGAGCGAAGCGCCATCGCCGGGAGATTCCACGTGGGCTTCCAGGGCTTGCCGGGCATGGCGAATGGAGACATCCAACTCATCCTTTACCCAATTCAGGGCGCCAAAATCTTGTGCATTACTCATAAGAGGCGCACTCCCGTCAGGGCAGAGGAGGAGATATCCATGGCCATTTGCGTCCGCTCACTCATCAAGTGAAGGTCTCCGTTATCAGGACGGCAGGCGGAAACCGGCAACCGATTTCTGCAATTGATCGGAGAGATCCGCCAGCATACCGATGGAGTTCGCGGTCTGGTGCGTACCCTCCGATGTCTGGGTGGTAATCTCTTGAATGACGCTCATGGTGTCCTTGACATTCACTGCCTGACTGGACTGCCCCTGAGCCGACTGGGCAATCTTGCCGGTGAGATCGGCGATGTATTGAGAGACGCTTTCGATCTCTTTCAGGGCCTCGCCGGCATCCTCCGCCAGGGTTGCCCCCTTTACCACTCCCGAGGTGCTCGCCTCCATGGAGGTAACCGCTTCGTTGGTATCGGCCTGAATGGTCTTTACCAGCGCCTCGATCTGCTTGGTGGCGTTGATGGAGCGTTCAGCCAGACGTTGCACCTCGTCGGCCACCACCGCGAAGCCGCGACCCGCTTCACCGGCCATGGCCGCCTGCATGGCGGCGTTCAAGGCGAGGATATTGGTCTGGTCCGCGATATCGTCGATCAACTCCACGATATCGCCGATCTCCTGGGAACTCTCGCCCAGGCGTTTGATGCGTTTCGAGGTCTCCTGGATCTGCTCGCGGATGTTATCCATGCCATAAATGGTGTTGCGTACCGTTTCAGCACCGGTGCCGGCGATCTCCACGGAACGCTTGGCGACTTCCGCGGACTCGGTGGCGTCCTGGGACATCTGATCGATCGCCTGGGTCATGTCCTTGATCGAGCCGTTGGCCTGGGTGATCTGCTCCGCCTGGTGCTCACTGGCCTCAGCGAGATGCATGGCGGTGGCGCGACTCTCCTGGGTGGCGCCGGAGACCTGCTCGGAGGTCGTGTTGATGGTGGTAACCAGTTCACGCAGCGCCTCGATGGCGTAGTTGATCGAATCCGCAATGGCGCCGGTAATGTCTTCGGTCACACTGGCGGTTACGGTAAGATCGCCGTCCGCCAAGTCGCCCATCTCGTCAAGCAGCTGCAGAATGGCCTTCTGGTTGCTTTCGTTCTGTTGTTTACTCGCCAGCTCACGGCGCTGGGCATCCAGTACCAACTGTACCCCCAACAGCATCAGAAACAGGGCCGCACCGGCGCCGAACACGGCAATCATCCCTGGGCCCGCCTTGATGCCGAGCAGCGAGAAACGGCCGGGGGACTCGCCGTAAACGGTGATCAACTCTTCTGCCGCGCTACTGGTATTATCAGAGTCCGTATTGACCACTGAAGCGGCCTCAAGTGCCGGAAGGACATCGGGAATATTCTGGATGATTTCCGCCGCGTTATCCTGAATGGTGGAGAACAGGGTGGCCACATCCGCGAGCCGTTGCCGGGCGATCTTATCGGCCACTTTCACCACACCCAGATCCTTGTCACCAGCCAACAAGCCCTCCAGAATGCGCCCGAAAAGATCGGCGTCACGGCTGAACTGGTCTATCGCGGCAGCCGTCTTCTGACCGCCGGCAAGGACCTGATTGACATTGGAGCTGATACGCTGAATCAACATCTCCTGTTCAGAGGCGATGTAGATCTGCCGCCTGGGGGCGTTGCTGTTGATCAGCACCTCCGCCAGCTCCTCGGACAGCTCCTGCAACTGCGGCACGAAGTCGGAAATCACTGCCGAGAACTCTTCGATGGCGAGGATACTCTCCTTGGCATTGAGGATTTCGTCAATGTCCCCCCGTAACTCGAGCCACTTGCTCTCCAGATTCCTCACCGCGGGCATCGCATCTGACGGAGAGGCCGGCAGATCCTGATTCTTGGAGCCGTTCTTCAATTCCCACATAATGCTTTCATAGCGGTCGCGACTTTGACGCAAGGGTGTGAAGGACCGCAACTCGCCGCGGGCGGCGGAAATCGCATATTTGGCGATCCGCTGGGCCAAGACCTGTTGTTCGGCGGCACGGATGAGGTACTGCTCGTCATAGGACTCCCGTTGGGTGGTATGCAAGAAGGTCACGAGTGCCAGGATAAGACTCACCAACACCAACACAGCCAATGTGGTGATGACCTTATTTGAGGGCAATGTACTGCCCACGCGTTTGCCTTTCATTCTTCTTTCTCCCGAAAGCTTAAGCTCAAGTCCTTATCCAGTGTGCCCGATTGCATCAGGTCGCGGCGATCTGAAAGGCCGTATCCTCCGCCAAGGCGGAGAGACTGAAAACCGGCCAGGTCATACCGTCCTGATCAAATTCAAACTGAACGTATTTAGAAAATATGTTGTTGCCTGACTGCGTCTCCCTTGCCGTCTCTTTGGCGAAGTGGCGCATGCCGACCATCTCTCCCACCAGAACACCGGAGAGACTGCTGCCCATGGTGAATACCAGCACCCGGCTCCTGCGGCTGCGACGGGTCTTTCTACCGATGAGAAAGAGTTGCAGGTCGATGACCGGAATCAGCGTGCCGCGCACGTTGGCCACCCCCAGCATCCAGGGTTTGGATCCAGGCACCAGCGTCAGCGAGGACGAATAGTTGAGAATCTCCTTGACGCCGCTCAGCGGTGCGACGAAACGGCTCTCGCCCACATAGAACATCACCCCTTCCCAGTAGCTCTGTATCAACGCCTGTTGCGGCAGGCCTTTCGCATGGCTCCTGCTGCGCTGTCCCAACTCCGCCAATAGCTGCACCACGGCCTGTGGTGACTCAAGCTCGGCAGACTCCATGGTATCGTTAGGCATTGAGCAATGACCTTATCTTACTGAGCAACTCGGCGGGAGCGACCGGCTTCACCAGGTACTCCGTGGCGCCCTGGCGCATACCCCAGTTGATATCCGTCTGCTGATCCTTGGTGGTCACCATAATGACCGGGATCTTGGCTGTCGCCTGGTGATTTTTCAGTTGCCTTGTCGCCTGGAAGCCATTCAATACCGGCATCACCACATCCATCAAGATCAAATCCGGCAGATGCTGCTTGGCGGTCTCGACGCCCTCTTGCCCATCCTTGGCGATAAGTATCTGATAGCCCTGTTTTTCCAGGATTTTCTTGAAGATATGGACCTCTGTCGGTGAATCATCGACAACTAAGATCGTTCCCGTGGTCTCGCCGGGCGCAGGCATGCTGCTCTCGGCTGACTCCTCGCGGCCCTTGCGGAATAAGTTTTTGATCATCGATTTTCTCTGCCCAGTGGTTTTCTGCCTTATCGGCTGATGTCAAAATGTCTTTAAAACCTTGTTTCCGATCCGGTCAATACACAGCGACCCAGGGATCCGCAAAGGAGCCCGCACACGGTGCCACAGCCCCACCCCGACCTCGCCTAGGTAGAGTAGAAGCAGGACGAAGCACACTAGGCCGCACGCTTGACATAGCGCTTGATCGCTCCAAGCAACTCATCCTTGGTAAAGGGCTTGGTCAGATACTGCTCAGAGCCGACGATACGGCCACGGGCTCGATCGAACAGGCCGTCTTTACTCGACAGCATAATCACTGGGATATCCTTAAAGACGTCGTTGTGCTTTATCAGGGCACAGGTCTGATAACCATCGAGACGCGGCATCATGATGTCGACAAATATCACGTCCGGATGATGATCAGCGATCATCGCCAGCGCTTCAAAGCCATCGGTTGCCGTGGTTACTTCACAGCCTGCCTTTTTCAACAGGCTTTCAGCGGTGCGTCTTATGGTTTTACTGTCATCGATGACCATGACCTTTACACCTGAGATGTCCATTTCAGTATCATCACCACTCACGTTGAAACCCTCATGTCACGGACATATACCAGATAATTATGTAACAAACCGGCTACTCCCCCGGCACGACAGTCGTCAATCCCCAAAGCTGCCACAATTGCATGCCGCCACGGTAGTAGGAGATTTTGTCAGCGGGATACCCCGCTTTCAATAACCCTTTGATTGCCCTGGGGGATTGGTCGCATTCCGGCCCGTTACACCAGAGCGCCAGATCCTTGGCCTTGGTAAAATCCCACTTTTCCGTTTTATCATTGCTTTGCAGCAGTCCCATTGCTTCAAGCTTGCGCGAAACCGTGCTGACGCCGACCCTGCGTGTGGCTCCGAACGACTGCAGAGCCGCATCCGACTCCGGCGTCCCTTCCTTGCTTAGGGAGGTAAACGGGACATTGATCGAACCCGGAATGGTGCCGCGCTCAAACCACTCGGGGGTGCGGACATCAATCAGCAACCCCTTGTCGTCACGCAACTTCACCTCCATGAACTCAAACAGTTCGATTTCACCGATGGTAACGATCCCCGGCGCCACTCGCATGGGTTGTAGACAAAACGGAGGGCATTTGCGTGAGGATTTGGCATAGTAGCTCTTGAGGTTATATTCCGGATACTGTTCACGTTGGATCTTAATGGAACGACCTTCATGCACCACATGGATATAGGGTCTCTCGGCTAACAGCCCGATCTGCATTTCACCACTGGCCGCCGACTCATCCGCCAACGCTTGACTCGACAGCGCAAGAGAAAGTAAAAAAAACAGTTCACGACAAAGCCTCTTCATTCTCGTATCCGCCTGTATCCTGTCCGCCCTGCACTTGACAATAGCTTATCATCATCCATCTGTTTTGCGATGGCCTGCTGATTTAGAAAACGGTCCATGATTTTCTTGCGGATCCCATCGATGGAGGCCCCCCCTATACTCGTCAAAAACCTCCTCCCGAGCGCGCCTGGGCAGCTTCTGATAAAACGTGAAGCTGCCCATATAGCGAGCCTTCAGATCATCCTCAAAGGCCTGGTGACTCAGTCCGTCGGTCATTTTGCCCTCACTGCCCTCTCCACTATCCGGCGCCGGCTGCGCCGCATCCACCTTCTCGGCTTCCGACGATATGGCGGAGAGGTAGGGATCCTCTTCGGCAACCGCGATCTGCGCAAAAGCGCATATCAAGAACAGTGCAAAAGCATGGCGCTTCAACAAGATGCAAAGCATAGCGTCTAAACGGACGGTTCGTGCCGCCATTGCAACACACCCCTATTTTTCTCAAAGTGAATGCCGACACCACCGTTTTACCACAAGGCATGTCCGCGGCGCTTCTATCTCCTCCTGGCCAGCTCCATTAACCGCTATAACATATCCAAAATAGCAAGACAGCCAGCCCGCATCAAGAATATACTTCCCACTTCATAGGCTTAAAGGTCGATTTCAGCAAATCCGACCCGCTCTTACGCCAAACGGAAGGTTGGTCAGTACAAGCCATCATAGCGGCAACCGTTTTAAATACTTAACTCAGTTTTTTTTCCCAAGTAAGATGTCCCTATGACTATTCACATCGGCGTGGTGATGGATCCGATCGATTCCATCAAGATCCACAAAGACAGTACCTTCGCCATGCTGCTGGCTGCTCAGGCCAGGGGTTGGCGCATGCATTACATGGAGCAGCGGGATCTCTCGCTGGAGGATGGCGAATGCTGGGCCGAAACCAGGGAACTGCAGGTTCAGGACAGAGAAACCGCCTGGTTTGAACTCGGCCCCAGCCAAAAACTGCCCCTGCACCGGCTGGATATCGTGCTGATGCGCAAGGATCCGCCGTTTGACATGGAGTACATCTACACCACCTATCTACTGGAGCAGGCCGAATCAAAGGGCTGTCTGGTGGTCAACCAGCCGAATAGCCTGCGCGACGCCAATGAGAAGCTCTTTACCGGCCTGTTTCCCCAATGTACGCCTCCCACCCTGGTCAGCCGTAGCGAGAAAGCGATCCGCGAATTCCATCGTCAACAGGGTGATATCATTCTGAAGCCCCTTGGCGGCATGGGCGGCGCCTCTGTGTTTCGCCTACCTCGAAACGATCCCAATCTCGGGGTGATCATCGAAACCCTGACCCGGCACGGCAAACGCTTCACCATGGCGCAGCGTTTCATCCCAGAGATCACCCAGGGCGACAAACGGATACTCATGATCGACGGCGAACCCATACCTTACGCCCTTGCCAGAATCCCCGCGGAGGGCGAGACCCGCGGCAACCTTGCCGCCGGCGGCCGTGGCGAGGGCGTGCCGCTCTCCGAGCGCGACATCTGGATAGCGGGACAGGTCGGCGCGGAACTCAAGGCCCGGGGCATCCTGTTTGCGGGGCTCGATGTGATCGGCGACTATCTCACCGAGATAAACGTCACCAGTCCCACCTGCATTCGAGAACTGGACAGGCAATTCGGCCTAGACATCGCTGGCGAACTGATGGATGCGATTGCCGCAAAACTAAAATGATTTCGAGCCGCAAAAAGACCGATCTGCTGGGGGTGGGCCTGTTCCTCGCCGCCGGCATCCATGCCTTCATCATTCTCGGCATCACCTTCAAGCCATTCGACAGAAACAGACCGGAATACCGGCAGCAGAGTCTTGAGGTAATGGTCGTCAAACGCCCCTTTGAGCCACCGGAAGCAGATGAAAAACCGGACTTCCTCGCCCAGACCAACCAACGCGGCGGCGGCGAGGAGAGCGATCCGATCAAACCGCAGATTGCGCAAGCGCCAGCCCTGTTACCGCTCCCACAACCAACCCGGGCGAAACCGCTCGAGCCGGAACGCACACCACAACCGAAAGATCGGCCACTGACCGCCGAGACCGCCTCTCTCCGGGTGCAAGCTCCCCCGCCCCCAGAGACGACACCGCCGCCCTCGGCCAAACAGCTGCTGGCCAGCAAGCAGCTGGAGATCGCCAGGCTCACGGCTGAACTGGAGCGCAAGACCCTGGCATATGCGAAGATGCCCAAACGCAAGGCGATCAGCGCCAGCACCAAGGAGTATAAATATGCCGCCTACCTGGATGCCTGGCGGCGCAAGGTCGAACGCATCGGCAACCTCAACTACCCGGATCAAGCCAAACGAAGCAAGCTCTACGGCAATCTGATACTGCATGTGGCGGTCAAAACCGACGGCAGTGTGGAGCGTATCCGAGTGCTACACTCATCCGGACACAAGGTCCTCGACGACGCCGCGGTACGCATCGTGCGCCTGGCAGCGCCATTCTCACCCTTCCCGTACGAGATTCGCAAAGAGACGGATATTCTCGATATCACCCGCACCTGGCAATTCCTGCGCAGCGGTAGACTAGACTCGGAATAGCTATTGCAGCCGCCTCCCTGCAATTGGATACTATGCATATGCGCCCAAACACAAATCTGACCGATCATTTTCTCATCGCCATGCCGCGTCTTGAGGATCCCAACTTCTTTCACACGGTGACCTACATTTGCGAACACACCAGTGAAGGCGCCATGGGGATCGTCATCAACCGGCCGATGGAGCTTCACCTGGCGGACATTTTCGAACAGCTGGAGATCCGCATCAGCTCCACCAAGGTGGCGGAACAACCCGTATACATCGGTGGCCCGGTTCAGAGCGATCGCGGCTTCGTGCTCCACGATACGACCACCGAATGGGCCTCGACCCTGCAGGTTACCCAGGAGATCAGCGTCACCACCTCGTTGGACATCCTCGAGGCCATCGCCGGCGGAAAGGGACCGCATCACAGCCTGGTCGCGCTCGGTTATGCCGGTTGGGGCGCCGGGCAGCTGGAAAACGAATTGGCGCAGAATGCCTGGCTGAGCGGGCCGGCCCAGAGCGATATCATCTTCAACCGGGCCAGCCAGGAGCGTTGGCAGGCGGCAGCCGACCTGCTGGGGGTGGACCTGAATCTGTTGAGCGGCGATGCCGGCCACGCCTAGCCCGTATTTCTCACCAGGCCGACCGGATGAACTGATAATATGATGACATTTAACAGACTTAGCTTCGAAAAATGATGGTGAGAAATGCGGGCTAGTACTTTTTCAAGGTGATAGTGATGGGCACCCTGTTGGGTTTCGACTACGGCACCTGCAAGATCGGTGTCGCCGTGGGACAATCACTGACAGGTACGGCGACCCCCCTGGAGACCCTGCAACTGGTGAATCACCGGCCCGATTGGACGCGAATAGGCCAACTCATCGAAGCGTGGCAGCCGCAAGCCCTGGTCGTCGGCCTGCCGCTCGATGTGGACGACAGCGAGACCGATGCCACACAGCCGGCACTGCGGTTTTCACGCCAGCTCGAGGGTCGTTTTCACCTCAAGGTCCATTTGGCCGACGAGCGGTTCACCTCTTTCGAGGCCAGGGACAGGCTGGGACACAAGGCGAAGCGGATGGAAGAATACGATGCCATGGCGGCCAAACTGATTCTGGAAACCTGGTTCAATGAGCAATAGTAGAGCTTTCATGGATGCCGATGGGGTGGAATCCCTGGTGGATGTCATGGCCGGCAAGGTGTGGACCCTGCTGAACGAGAGACAAATCAACGATCCCTTGATGATCGGCATACGCACCGGTGGCGTCTGGCTGGCGGAACGGCTGCATGGTGAATTGGGTCTGAAGGAGCCCCTCGGCACCCTGGACATCTCCTTCTACCGCGACGACTTCACCCGCATCGGCATGAACCCCGAGGTCCACCCCTCCGACCTCCCCATCCCGGTCGATGACCGCCATATCGTACTGATCGACGATGTCCTGCACACAGGCCGCACCATTCGCGCCGCGCTCAATGAGATCTTCGACTACGGCCGCCCCGCCTCGATCATACTCGCCGCCCTGGTCGATCGCAGCGGACGGGAGTTGCCGATCCAGCCGGATGTGGTCGGTCTTCATCCGGAGCTGGAACAGGATCAGCACATCACCCTGATCGGTCCGGACCCGCTTGGCCTGGTGATCGGCAGTAAGACCAATCGCAGTTCCCGCGGTGATGATCAAGGAACGGGGTATGAGTCTGAATAATAAAACCCTGCAGTTGGACGAGGCGGGACGGCTGCTCCACTTTCTCACGGTCGATGGTCTCGGCAGGGAGATGCTGACAGAAATCCTGGACACCGCCGAGGGCTTCACCGGCGTCTCCGAAAGAACCATCAAAAAGGTGCCGTTGTGCCGCGGCAAGGTGGTGGCCAACCTCTTCTTCGAGACCAGCACACGCACCCGCACCACCTTTGAGCTGGCCGCCAAGCGGCTCTCCGCCGATGTGCTCAATCTCAACATCAGCGCTTCCGCCACCTCCAAGGGGGAGACCCTGCTGGATACCCTGCGCAACCTGGAGGCAATGCATGTCGATATGTTCATCGCCCGCCATGCCAGTAGCGGCGCGGCGCACTTTATCGCCCAGCATGCCGACCCGGGCGTGGGGGTGATCAACGCGGGTGACGGCCGCCATGCCCACCCCACCCAGGCGATGCTCGATATGTTCACCATTCGCCGCCACAAAGGGGATTTCGTCGGCCTGCGGGTGGCGATTGTCGGCGACATCCTCCATTCCCGGGTGGCCCGCTCACAAATCCTGGCGTTAAACTCCCTCGGGGTCTCGGAGGTTCGTGTGGTGGCGCCGTGCACCCTGCTGCCCTCGGATGCCCGCAGTCTGGGGGTGCATGTCTACCACGATATGGAGAAAGGCGTTCGCGAAGTGGATGTGATTATCATGCTTCGCCTGCAGAGAGAGCGCATGCAGGGCGCGCTACTCCCTTCGGAGCACGAGTACTTCCGCCTCTTCGGTCTCACGGAGCAGCGGCTTGCACTGGCCGATTCACAAGCCATCGTCATGCATCCCGGCCCCATCAACCGCGGCGTTGAGATGGACTCTCAGGTGGCCGACGGCTCCAAATCGGTGATTCTGCAACAAGTCAGTTATGGTATCGCGATCCGTATGGCAGTGATCTCGATGGTCATCGGCGCTCAAAACCTGCGAATGCAGGAGATGACCCCATGAACAAGAAAAAAAAGGCCATCAGTATCGTCAACGGCCGGGTTATCGATCCCGCCAACGCCGTTGACCAGGTCACCGACCTGCACATCGCCGGCGGCAAGGTCCTCTGCCTGGGCGAGGCGCCCGCGGACTTTCAGCCCCACCTGACCATCGATGCCAGTGGCCAGGTGGTCTGTCCCGGACTGATCGATCTCTGCGCCAATCTGCGGGAGCCCGGGGCCGAGCACAAGGCCACCATCGCCAGCGAGACCGCCGCCGCCGCCAGTGGGGGCATCACCACCATCTGCTGTTCACCGGACACCTATCCGGTCATCGACACCCCGGCGGTCGCCGGGCAGATCCGCCACAAGGCGCGCAAGGCGGGATTTTCCCGCCTGCTGCCCCTGGGCGCCCTGACCCAGGACCTGGCTGGCGAGCGGTTGAGCGAGATGGCGGCCCTCAAGACCGCTGGCTGTATCGCCGTCACCAATGCCTACACGCCTCTGGCCAATACCCTGGTGCAGCGGCGCGCCATGGAGTACGCCTCGACCTTCGACCTGCTGACCATCATCCGCCCTGAAGACCGCCATCTCCGCAACAACGGCTGCGCCCACGAGGGCAAGGTGGCCGATCGCATGGGCCTGCCGGGGATCCCCGAAGCGGCGGAGACGGTGGCGGTGGCCCGCGACCTGGCCCTGGCCGAAACCACCGGCGCGGTGATCCATTTTCACGCCCTCTCCAGCGCCAGCGCCGCGCGCACCATGGCCTGGGCCAAGCGCGAGGGACGCCGGGTGAGCGCCGATGTGGCGATCCACCAGTTGCATCTGACCGAGCTGGACATGGAGGGATTTGACAGCAATCTCCACCTCAGACCACCCTTGCGCACCGATAGCGACCGGGACGGTCTCCGGGAAGCCGTGGCAAAGGATGTCATTCAGGCGATCTGCTCCGACCATCAACCCCACGAGGCGGATGCCAAGTCGTCGCCATTTCCCGATACCGAACCCGGCATCTCCGGACTCGAGACACTGCTGCCGCTGGCCCTCAAACTGGTGGAACAGGGGGTGATGGACCTGAGCAGCGTGATTGCGCGTCTCACCAGCGGGCCAGCCGATATACTCGGCCTGCCGCTGGGTCGGCTGACGCCGAACCACGCCGCCGATATCTGTATTTTCGATCCCCGGCAACGCTGGCGGCTAACCAGAGAGAAATTGCGCAGCGCCGGCAAGAATACCCCCTTTGCGGGCTGGGAGATGCCTGGTCGGGTCACCCACACCCTGCTGAAGGGCCGCGTTGTCTACGCCGAACAAAAACCATGAACAAACCCCACCGCGACACCATTTTCCTCGAGGAGGCCGAAATCCTCACCCACCAGCCGTTCGCCGGCGAGCAGTTCGTGCTGCGGCTGCTGGCGCCCCATTGCGCGGCCAAGGCCCTGCCCGGCAGCTTTGTGCATCTCACCTGCGATCCCCTGTTATCGATGCGACGCCCTATCTCCATCATGCGCAGTTCAACCCAAGAAGGGTGGATCGAATTACTCTATAAACGGGTGGGAAGAGGCACCGCTTTGTTGGCACAACGCCGGCTAGGCGAGAAGATCAGCCTCATGGGTCCCATTGGAAACCCCTTCAAACCCACCCCTGATCGAACCAAACCGCTGTTGATCGGCGGCGGCGTCGGCATGCCCCCGATGGTGTTCCTGGCGGATGCCCTGCGCCAGGACAAGGGAAAACAGCCGTTTGTCATGCTCGGCTCGGAAGCGCCCTTCCCCTTCCGCCCCACGCCTTCGCGGATCATCATCCCAGGGCTGCCCGAAGGGGTGATCGCCGGCATGCCCCTATTGGATGATTGGGGCATCGGCAGTCGACTCGCCAGCCTGGAGGCGTATCCCGGCTGTTATCAAGGCTATGTCACCGAACTCGCCCGGCACTGGCTCAATGTTTTGGATAGAGAGGCCCGCGCCGGGGTTGAGATCTTTGCCTGCGGGCCCCATCCGATGCTGCAGGCAGTGGCAGAACTGGCGGCCGAGCACGGGCTCCCCTGCCAAGTCTCCCTGGAGGCGTTCATGGCCTGCGGTGTCGGCGGTTGCGCCGGCTGTGTGGTGGAGGTACAGACCCCGGAAGGGCCTGCCATGCGGCGGGTCTGCGTCGACGGACCGGTATTCGATTCCCGGAGCGTGTTCAACTGAGCGAGGTTAACCCGAATGGCGCTTACTTAAGTAAGGTGAATATGCCTGGATCTTACTCGTCATTCCAGTAACCGCGTCATTCCGGCGAATGCCGGAGAAGTGGTGCATGGATGCACCGTTTACGGACCTAAGGATGGAATCCAGGGAAATGACGCCTGTTGGTGATTCTGGATCCCGGCATTCGCCGGGATGACGGTGGTTTTGATCTTAAGTAAGTGCCATTCAGGTTAACCCGCATTTATCACCAGGCGGACTAGCACTCCATAAACAGGACCTTATAACGCAAAGCACGCAGAGAAATGCAATGAACGCAAAGATAACAGATTGAACTATCGACAAGCTTTGCGTCCTTTGCGTCCTTTGCGTCCTTTGCGTTATATTTTTTCAGCATTTTTGGGAAATCCGCGCTGAATTAGATCCATCTGGGATTAAATCATCATCCCTGCGGTGAGGGGGGACAAAGCAATGTCGCCCCCTCAGGACAGTGTCGCAGTATCGATCAGAAGCGGTGTAGATAGCCGAGATTGATCGACTCGAGCTTGTAGTCGACATCGTGAATATCGCCATCCGCATAGCGCATCCACTCCAAGGTTATGGCATTGCGCTCATTGCCATAGAGTTCAAGGCCCAAACCAATGGCTAGGGCTGTGTCATTCACCCCCGTGAAACCCGGCACATCCCCTGACAACCGTGTGATGCCGCCTAGTGCATAGACCCTGGCCCGGGAATCGAAGAGATAGAGATTGCCTCTGGCAAAGATACTTGCCATGTAGTCGATCTGATAGTCGTTGCCATTAACCGTATCCCCGGAAAACACACCGAAATGACCCTCGACGGCAAAATATTTGGTAAATTCCCGCCCTCCGCGAGCGATCAGCCCCGTACCCCGAAAGTCAGTGCTGGAGTCATCCTCTTTGTACTGGGGCGAGGCAACAATCACACCGAAATAGTTGTTCCCTTCGATTCCCGAACTCTCCGCAAACACCTCAGCACGTCCAAACGAAGACACGAATAAGAAACCGATGCCAATTGCAATACTCGTAACTCTCATTAACTTTTCTCCGTAAGTCGTATAGATACTTATTTTTTCCAACTATAGTCTAGCTGCTTGGCAGCACAAGTTCCATCGCCTGGAAACGCATAAACCTGAGAAGCCGGTCAGACTTCATCCCGCATTTGCCGGACAAATCCGGAAACTCAGACATGCCGCCCCTTGTTGCGGGCCTTGATCGTCCAGATCCACACATAGGCGACGCCGCTGACCAAGGTTGTGAATCCGGTGGCCCATGTCAGCGCCAGCAGCAGCGGCGGGGGGAGCGGATAGGGACCCGCGTCGGTCACCACCAACAGCACCAGCAGGATCTGCAGCAGGGTGTTGAGCTTGCTGATCAGGCTCGGATCGGCATCGACCTCCTCAACGCTGAAATGGTAATAAAGGGCGCCACCCATGATGGTCAGGTCGCGGAAGATCACCAGAATCACCAACCAGATCGGTATCAGGCCCAGACCGCCCAGCACCAGAAAGGAGCTCATCAGCAAGGCCTTGTCGGCTAATGGATCGAGCATGCCCCCCAAGTGACTCTGCCAAGTGAAACGTTTGGCGAGAAAACCGTCCAGCCCATCGGAAAACCCTGCCACCGCGAACAGTATCAGGGCATATGAAAACTCATGCTCGAACAGCAACCAGACAATCGGGATGGTCAATAGAATACGCAGCACGCTGATCAGATTGGGGATATCCTTGGCTTGCATATTCATATCCTGTATCTAACACGATAGCGGGTCAATTCTCGCAACGATTTCCTGGGGTACCTTTACGAAACCGATACACAACCATCCGGAAAGAAAAACTCTCGCAAAGACGCAAAGCTCGCCAAGGAATAATAAATGCGTCAAAAAGCAATAAGTTATAGCTTTGCGATCTTGGCGTCTTAGCGAGAGTAATAGTCTTGTTTCTGGACGGACACTAGCTATGTACCATTATCGCAGTCGATAATCGAGGCTTTCACCGACCAGCGGCTCTGGCGGTCCGGTCTCATCCGCAACGACATATTCATGCGCGGCAACCGGCTCCAGTACGGCGCCAAGCTGAATCCCCCGCTCCAAAGCCTCCCTGCCCCCATGGACCCGCGCCATGAAACTCACCTTTTCCGGGCTCGCCGAGAGCAGATCCAGCTGCTCGATAATGGCCAGGGAGCGCAGATAATCCTTGACCAGCACATAGTCGGCCAATTGGGAGAGGCCATGGACACGAATCCTCAAATCAGTCACTCCCAGACTCACCTGTTGCGGAGCAAACCTCAACGCCAAGGCATCCGCGGCCTGATTCAAACCCTCGCTGGCCAAGGCCGTTTTGGTGTCGGCAAGGGTCTGCCAACGATTGACCTTGTCCGGTAGATAGAGAAGCCATTCGCCCCGCCAGCTACCGGCCCCCCGTCGTGTCATCCGACCCACCAGAATGACATCCGGCAGATAGCGGTCCGAGGCCTTGCGAATATTCTCTTCAAAGCCCCCCCACAGGTCGCTTACCCGAATGGCGTTTCGATCCTCGATATCCATCAACGGCCACATAAACGGCAGGCCCCGGGTGTCCGCAACACGATTCAATCGGTGTCTCAGCCGCCGTTCATGCTCAGGTGAAGCCAAACCGCGTCGGGTCCCCTCTTCAACACCGAGCCAGACGAGAATGGACGGGCGGGTCTCGCCCCACACCGGCACACCGCTCTCCCGCAACAGACGATTCACCGCCCGCTTATCGAAACGCACCCAGAGCAACCGGTCCGCCGTTGCCTGCGCGGCATCGGCAGGGGGGGATTCCAGCGATTTGTAGCGGTATTGCTGGACGAAACCGGAGGCCTTGTTCAACAACCGACCCAGGTCCGGTTGGTTGAGCAGACCCCGGTCACCGCTGACCTTGACCAGCACCTTGGCAAAGGCGTCGCGCAATCCCACCGCCCTGGCATCCGCACGCTGTCCCAAGACCGGCGCCTCCGCTTCATAGAGGTTGCCTACCGGCTCGGCGAAAGCAGGAATCCAAGCCAGTAGGGCGGCGGCAAGCCATAGCCACCGCAGACCGAGCAGTAATCGAGAATGGTTCATAAAACGCCACATTACAGCTGAATAGCGGGAAATCTTAACGCGCCTGGGAAAAAGATGAAAATACCGCTATCTAGGGTTTGTCCAGAAACAACCGTGCTCGTCATTCCGGCGCATGCCGGGATCCAGTAACTTGTTGAATTCTCTGGATCCCGGCATGCGCCGGGATGACGTGGCTTTAAAAAATATGCGTTTCTGGACGGAGACTAGTACTCTTTCAAAGTGATATTGCCGGGTTCAGTCGTAGGTCAGGTTGACGCGGAGCGGCTACCTGACTCAAGGGGGGTGTCACGTAGCTGCGCAACGTGACCTACGGGTTGCTAAACCCACTTGCTAAACTGCTAAACAGACATCCACTGGTTGCTAAACTACTAGATGCTAGACAGACATCCACTCAAAATTACTTGAGATTTGAATGGGTGATGAGATGGACGCTCTACCGGGTGGCTCTGAACCCACATCATTTTTCCTCTCGAACGGCGCTTCTTCTGTTAGAATCGAGGTCTGAATTTTCCAGTCTGAAGTCGGAGTGTCTTCCCGTGGAGCAAGAGTCCAAACCCAGCCATTCCGCCTCACTCAGCTACCGGGACGCCGGGGTGGATATCGACGCAGGCAATGCACTGGTCGAGCGCATCAAACCGATCGTGAAAAAGACCTTCCGTCCTGGCGTGCTCGCCGGACTCGGTGGTTTCGGCGCCCTGTTCGAGCTTCCTCTGGATCGCTACCGCGAGCCGGTCCTGGTCTCCGGCACCGACGGGGTCGGCACCAAGCTGAAACTTGCCCTGGAACTCAATCGTCACGACACCATCGGCATCGATCTGGTGGCCATGTGCGCCAACGACATCGTGGTGGCGGGGGCCGAACCCCTGTTTTTCCTCGACTACTATGCCACTGGCCGGCTGGATGTAGAGGTCGCCACCGATGTGGTGCGCGGCATTGCCAGGGGGTGCGAACTGGCCGGCGCCGCCCTGACCGGCGGCGAAACGGCGGAGATGCCCGGCATGTACGGCGAAGGTGACTACGACCTGGCCGGATTCTGCGTCGGTATCGCGGAGAAACGTCGGCTGATCCTGCCGGAACGGGTACGGGCCGGCGATGCGCTGATCGGCATCGCCTCCTCCGGTCCCCACTCAAACGGTTACTCCCTGGTGCGTAAGATCCTCCAGATCAGCGATGCCGACCTGAATCGACCCCTGGGAGAGACCACCCTGGGGGAGGCGTTGCTGGCGCCTACCCGGATCTACGTCAAACCTCTATTGCAGTTGATGCAACAGGTCGAGATCCACGCCCTGGCCCATATCACCGGTGGCGGATTACCAGAGAACCTACCCCGGGTGCTCCCTGACGGGTGCCAGGCGAAAATCGACAGTGCCAGCTGGCAACTCTCCCCGCTCTTTACCTGGCTGCAACAGCAGGGGAATGTGGCCAACAACGAGATGCTGCGCACCTTCAACTGTGGCGTCGGCATGGTGGTCTGCGTGGCGGAGGAGGATGTGCAGCGAACCCTCCAAACCCTCGATAGCGCGGGTGAGACAGCCTGGCGGCTCGGCGCCGTCAAAACCGCCGGTCCGGGCGACCTGGAGGTGGAAATCACCGGGCCTTTGGCGTGACATCCGCGCATCGGCTTCCTATCGTGGTGCTGATCTCCGGTAGCGGCAGCAACCTGCAGGCGATAATCGACGGCGCCAAACAGGATCTACCGATCGAGATCAGGGCGGTGATCAGTAACCGGCCCGATGCGTACGGCCTGCAGCGCGCCCAACAGTCGGGCATCGAAACCGCCGTGCTTAACCATCAGCGCTATCCGGACAGAGAAAGCTATGATCGAGCCTTGATCAGCCTGATCGACGGCTTCTCCCCAGGATTAGTAGCCCTGGCCGGCTTCATGCGCATCCTCACACCGGCCTTTGTTCGCCACTATGCAGGACGCCTGTTGAACATCCACCCTTCTCTGTTGCCTAACTATACCGGCCTGCATACACACCAGCGTGTGCTCGATGCCGGAGACCGCCTGCACGGCGCCACGATCCATTTCGTCACTGAAAAACTGGATGGCGGCCCATCGATCGTACAGGCCCAGGTCGTGGTTGAAGCGGGGGACGATGCCGACGGACTGGCTGCTCGGGTACTGGAGAAAGAGCACCAGATCTATCCCCTGGCTATCCGCTGGTTTGCGGAAGACCGCCTCGTAATGGATGAGAACGGAGAAGTTTGGCTGGATGACAAAAAGCTCGATCGACCGGTGCTGCTCAGCCCCCAGGAACCCATTGGCTAGTGTAGCGTCCTATACTACAAACCTCCGATTCCACGGCAGATGGCTATTGGGAATCGGCATCCTCCTCTGCGCCAGTCAATTGCCCGCAGACCCGGAACTGGTATTGAAACCCTTTTCCGCCGCTTTCAGCGTCAAGCGCAATTTTATCCCCCTGGGCGAACTAGAGCTGAAATTCACCCTGAGCGACACGGGTGACTATAGCTATCACGCCCACACCATGCCCGGCATGCTGACCGGCCTGTTCAGCGGAGATGAGATCCTCGAAGAGAGCCATGGCCGGCTATCTGGGGATGACATCCGGCCGCTCCGCTACCACTACCGGGATGAGGGTGGCGAGGCGGAGAATACAGCATTGGCATTCGACTGGGACGCGCTCGAGGTGCATACCAGCAGCGGCGGTATCACCTGGTCCCAACCCATCGCGCCGGGAACCCAGGACAAACTCAGCCAGCAGCTACTGGTCCGGCTCGATCTGGCGCAAGGCAAGAAGCATATGGCGTATCAGGTGGCCGACGGCGGTAAAATCAAACAATATCGCTTCCAGGTCGAGGGGAAGGACCCCATAGAGACACCCTATGGCCGGCTGGACTGCCTGCGGGTGAAACGCAGCAAGGCGTCACGGGCGCCGGACTATACCATCTGGTTTGCGCCGGAACTGAACTATCTGCCGGTAAAAATCGAACGCCAACGATCCGGCCGCACCTATCGAATGGTCTTGGACGAGCTGAGAGAGGGAAGTGATTGATTTTGAATGTTGAATTGTGAATTTTGAATGGCCGCGATCCTGCTTCACCCGCCCCGCTGCTGCCGTGACTGTCTCAGCGTAGAAAGAGATTCATCACCTTTTTGAACAAACCTCCCGGCGCGATGGTAATCCTGGCGTTATCGAGATTGATCTCCTCCAAGGCGTAGCTGGTCACCTCCACGCCTGCCTCACGGTACATTTCGCCGGAAAGTCTGAGATCATCGGCCCAGCGGGAGAGAAAATCCTCACTGGGAACGATGTAGACAATGCGTTCCACCTCTTCCTGGATAAGCTTTGACGCGCAACGGGGACAGGGCGGGTGGGTGACGTAAACAGTGCAGCCGGTGAGATCGCGTTTGGCGAAGATCATCGCGTTCTCTTCGGCATGGATGGTCAGATTGAGCTTGCAGTCACGGTCGCCCAGCCGCTCCTGCTTATCCTCCACGCCGGCGGCAAACCCGTTGTATCCCAGGGAGACGATGCGGTTACCGTCGGTGATGACGGCCCCGACCTGGGACGAGGGATCCTTGCTCCAGGCTGAGATATAGGCCGCCAGCCCGAGAAAACGGGTATCCCATTTGGTCAAATTAGCTGTCTCCAGCCGGCGCGGCCTTGGCAGCCGCCTCTTCCATCATTTTCTTCAATTCGCCGCTCTGGTGCATCTCCAGGGTGATATCGCAGCCCCCTATCAGTTCGCCATCGATGTAGATCTGTGGAAAGGTCGGCCAGTCGGCATAGCGCGGCAGATTCTCAAAGATCTCCGGATCGGAAAGCACATTGACATAGGCGAAGGGAGTGCCGCAATCCTGCAAGGCCGCGGCCGCGCGGGAAGAGAAGCCGCACATGGGGAACTGGGGGGTCCCTTTCATATAGATAACGATCGGATTGCTCTCGACCTGTTCTCGAATTCGATCCAATACATCCATCGTGTATACCTCTTGGTCGTTTGTCGTGACTATCTTGGGTCCATCCCGAAAAATACAAGCACGATTTAATTGAGGAAATTCTAACCATTTGTCGCACGAGAAAAAACCCGTAAATTCAAAGCAAACTAAGCTAAAGTTGGATGATTACTTCCTTTTGACATAGCATCCCCTTATAAGTTGTCAAAACAGCCAGGCCATGACAGCATGATTGCTTCTTGCCATGCCGTAAAGATAGATCGTGACCAAAGATAACGATATTCAAAATTATCAGCGTAGGCTTTCGCTCCTCGAAAGTCATATCGGGTTCAAGTTGGAGACCTTTCTTCAGCACGCCCTCAAGGCCAGAGACAGTTATACCCAGGAGCACTCCGATCGGGTCGTCGCCCTAGCGGAAGTGATGGGAAATCGTCTCAATCTGGGAGACCACGATATGGATGTGCTGTCATTGGCGGCCGGCTTCCATGACATCGGCAAGCTCGGCATTCCCGACCATATTCTGCTCAAACCCGACAACCTGTCGGGCGAGGAGTATGAGGGCATCAAGAAGCATCCCATCATCGGCGCCAGCATGTTGCGCAGCCTGGGCGACCCGCTGCTCGACGAAGTCGCGGTTTGCGTCCTGCACCATCATGAACACTGGGACGGCACCGGCTATCCCGACGGCCTCAAAGGCGAGCAGATCCCGATCATTTCGCGCATTATCGCCGTCGTCGATGCCTTCGACGCCATGACCACTACCCGCAACTACCGCAAGCCTCTCGAAAGGAACACCGCCCTGGAGATGATCAAATCCGAGCGGGAGAAGCAATTTTGCCCGGATGCGGTGCAAACGCTGCTGGAGGTCTGCCGGGATGGGATGCCTCCCTATCACCGCTGACCTTAGGTAGCATTCGTCCGGAAAGAAAAACTCTCGCAAAGACGCCAAGATCGCAAAGTTATAACTTATTGTTTTTTATTGTATTTATTTTTCCTTGGCGATCTTGGCGTCTTTGCGAGAGAAATTGTCTTGTTTCTGGACGGACACTAACTCGGTGCGGCTGGGCCGCACCCTTCGTGTCAATTTTGCAGTTCTTTGCGGTGATTGGCGTCCATTGGCGGTCTATTCTTGCGCTTTCTGTTGCCCACTTGATCGGTGGAAGAGCCATAAAGCCTTTACTGCTGTTGCTGTTCCTCGCAATAGGCCTTTGCCTTCATGTTGGCCGCGACCGGATGCGTCCCTTGCTTGATGAACTCCAGAGTCATCTGCTGGCGACAAGCCTGATAGTCGAACAGCGCCACTTCGATCTGTTCGGAGCATCCGACCGTCAACAATAATCCGGCAAGGACACTTCTCATTTCCCTATCCTCACACATCCTGAAGATGGCGTTGCAACCACAACTCGAATACCGCGATATGCCAGAGCTTGCTACCGCGAATACGGGTATGGTGCATTTCGGGCGCGGCCATCAGCCTGTCGATATAGTCCTGCCGAAAAATGTTACGCTGTCGCGCCGCCTGTGTATTGAGTATATCCCGCATGAACTCAAGAAACTCGCCGCGCACGTATTTCAGGGCCGGCATGGGGAAATAGCCCTTGGGGCGATCGATCACCGATTCGGGGAGCATACCCCTGGCCATGGCCTTTAGCGGGTATTTGCCGTTGTCACGCAGTTTCAGCGCCGGGGGGCAGCGAGCCGCCAATTCGACCAGATGGTGGTCGAGAAACGGCACCCTGGCCTCCAACCCCCAGGCCATGGTCATATTGTCCACCCGCTTTACCGGGTCATCCACGATCAGCAGGGTCTGGTCCATGTGCAACACAGCATCGATCAGGCTATCCGCCTCCGGCTCCCTCAGCCGCTCGGCGATCAACTCCCGAGTATGGTCATCTGTGGCGTAGGCGGGGGCGACCATGCGCAGATATTCGTCGTGGTCCCGATCGAAATAGTGTCTGGCAAAGCGCTCCACCGGTTCGCCATCGCTCTCCTGCATGATACGCGGATACCAGAAGTAGCCGCCGAAGACCTCGTCGGCGCCCTGCCCCGACTGCACCACCTTGATCTGCCTGGAAACCTGTTCGCCCAACAGATAGAAGGCCACCGCATCCTGACCGAACATGGGTTCGGCCATGTTGTCCACCGCTTCCGGCAGCCGCGTCAACACTTCCCCGTTGGGCACGAGAAATTTATGGTGGCGGGTGTCGTACCTCTCGGCCACCGGATCGGAGTATTCGAATTCGTTGCCTTTCTCCTCCGGCTGATCCTCGAAACCGACCGAGAAGGTGCGTAGATCGCTGACGCCCGCCTCCGCAAGCAGGGCGACCAGCAGGCTGGAATCGAGACCGCCGGAGAGCAATACCCCCACCGGCACATCGGCTATCTCATTACGCTTGCGCACCGCCTCGCGGAGTGCGTCATGAATGGCCTCCAACCACTCGGCGTCGGAGAGCGGCGTTTCCGGACGGGTGGCGGGATAGCGCCAATAGCGGCGGATACGCTCTGTGCCGTTGGCTTCGATGAGCATGCAGTGAGCAGGGGCCAGCTTTCGGATGCCATGAAAAACCGTATGCGGCGCAGGCACCACGCCATGCAGGGTGAACTGGTAGTGCAGGGCAACGGGATCGATGCGGGTGTCCACACCCCCTGCGGCGAGCAGCGCCTGGGTGTTGGAGGCGAAACGCAGGCGATCACGATCCTGGGTATAGTAGAGCGGCTTGATGCCGAACCGGTCCCTGGCCAGAAACAGACGCTTTTGCTGGCAATCCCACACCGCAAAGGCGAACATGCCGTGCAGATGGTCCACGCAATCCTCGCCCCAGGCGTGATATGCCTTGAGAATGACCTCGGTATCGCCGTCGGAAAAAAACCGATAACCCAGGCCTCTCAGGGTCTCCCGCAGTTCCTTGTAGTTGTAGATGGCGCCGTTGAAGACCAGCGCCAGATTCAACGCCTGGTCCAGCATCGGCTGATGGGCGTGCTCCGACAGATCGATGATCGCCAGACGCCGATGCCCGAATCCCAGCGCGCCATCACTGTAACTGCCGCCGTGATCCGGACCGCGCCGGCGTATACGATCGCTCATCCGCGCTATTGCGGCGAGATCCGCAGGCCTGCCATCGAAGCGTAATTCACCGCATAGTCCGCACATTATTCTGTATCCCGATCACTGTTGAGCGAATGACTCCTGTTTATGGTTCAATGCTACCGGAAAGCCGGACTGACAGGATCAGGGAACCGGAAAAATCCTGGCTGCCGGACGGCAAGCTGGGAAAGTTGAAAGAATAGCATCAAACCCTGACAAGCAGACAAAAGGACAGGATAATGTCACGGATGACCGAAACCACACCACAAACGCCCCACCTGGACCAAGCCCGCGAACTGCTGCGGCATACCTTCGGCTATGCGGAATTCCGCCCGCCCCAGGACCGCATTATCGACCACCTGACCGGTGGCGGCGATGCGCTGGTGCTGATGCCGACCGGCGGCGGCAAGTCCCTCTGTTACCAGATCCCCGCGATGGTGAGGCCAGGCACGGGAATCGTGATCTCACCGCTGATAGCACTGATGCAGGATCAGGTCAGTGGTTTGCGGCAGTTCGGGGTGCGGGCCGCCTACCTGAACTCGACCCTGACCCCCGAAGAGGCGAATCGCGTCGAGCGACAACTGCTGCAGGGCGAACTCGACCTGCTCTATGTGGCGCCTGAGAGGCTCCTGACCCCACGCATGCTCGGCCTGCTGCAGCAATCGCAGATCGCCCTGTTCGCCATCGACGAGGCCCACTGCGTCTCCCAGTGGGGACACGATTTCCGTCCGGAATACATACAGCTCTCCCAGTTGCACGAGCAGTTCCCGGCGATACCGAGGATCGCCCTCACCGCCACGGCAGACGAACCGACACGCAAGGAGATCATCCAGCGTCTAGCCCTGCAGGAGGCAAGCCGGTTCATTGCCGGCTTCGACCGTCCCAACATCCGCTATCAGATTACCGAAAACGACGGCAATGCCCGCGAGCGCCTGTTGCGCTTCATCCACGATGAGCACCCGGGGGATGCCGGTATCGTCTACTGCCTGTCACGCAAACGGGTCGACGATGTGGCCGATTGGCTGCAATCCAAGGGCATCAAGGCCCTGCCCTACCATGCCGGCATGGACAGTCAGACCCGCCAACGGCACCAGAGCCGTTTTCTGCGCGAGGATGGGATGGTCATCGTCGCCACCATCGCCTTCGGCATGGGCATTGACAAACCCGACGTGCGCTTCGTCGCCCACCTCAATCTGCCGAAGAGTGTCGAGGCCTATTACCAGGAGACAGGACGCGCGGGCCGGGACGGTCTGCCGGCGAATGCCTGGATGATATACGGACTGCAGGATGTCATCACCCTGCGCCAGATGCAGGCCTCTTCCGAGGCCGACGAGTCTCACAAACGGGTGGAACGACTCAAGCTCGACGCCATGCTCGCGCTGTGCGAAACCACCGGTTGCCGCCGCCAGGCCCTGCTCGGTTACTTCGCCGATCCGCTCGAACAACCCTGTGGAAACTGCGACACCTGCCTGCAACCCCCGGAGACCTGGGATGCCACGGTCGCCGCGCAGAAGGCCCTCTCCTGCGTGCATCGAACCGGCCAGCGCTTCGGTGTCAACTATCTGGTCGACGTCCTGCTCGGCAAGGACAACGAGCGGATCAGGCAATTCGGTCACCAACGGGTCACCACCCACGGCATCGGTGGCGAACACAGCGCCAGCGAATGGCGCACCATCTACCGGCAACTCATCGCCCGTGGCCTGCTGGCGGTGGACCTGGAGGGGTATGGCGGACTGCGGCTGACGGAGGCGAGCCGATCGGTACTGCGCGGCGAGACAAGGCTAATGCTGCGCAAGGTCCGCAAAGTACAAAAGAAAAGTCGCCGCCAAGGCCAACATGATCGACAGATCGAGGCTGCCGACCAAGGTCTTTGGGAGGCATTAAAGCAATTGCGCCGAGACCTTGCCGAGGTACAAGGGGTGCCGGCGTATGTGATCTTCCACGATGCCACGTTGATGGAAATGGTCGAAAAACGCCCACAAAACAGGCAGCAACTGGCGTTGATATCCGGTGTGGGAGAACACAAATTAGAGGCCTATGGTGATGATTTTATAAATCTTTTGCAGAAAGTCGACCAACCTCAGGCAACTCGGCCGGACGATACGCTGGAGGAGACCCTGCGGCATCTCAGGCGTGGGCTCGACATAGCGGCCATTGCGAAAGCGCGGAATCTCACCCAAGCCACGATCTACAACCACTTGGCCACGGCCATCGAAGCGCAACGGCTGACACTCGATGAGGCGATGCCGATCCCTCAGGATCGACTCAGGACCATTCTGTTCGCTTTTGAGCAGTATGGCGCAGAAGGAAAACTCAAACCGGTCTACGATGCCCTGGAGGGGAAGGTCGATTACGGTATTTTGCGCTGTGTCCAGGCGACCTTAACCAACCCCCCGCCGCGCGAAAAGGAGAGAACCGATACTGCGCAAACGAACCACGAGGCACAAGCTCATGACTTGAGCTAAATTCTCTGAGAATGCGGTCGCTACACTGAGGGCATAAGCAGAATTAAAGACCCAAAAGCGTAATCAGAACACTCCGGCAAACAGGACTTTATTATGAGCGGCATGGAAGCATGGCAACGGAATATCGCATCATCACATCAAATAAGGGAGTTGATAAAGCTCATGACCCCGCAAACACTTGTTGAAAATATCGACCAACTGGTTTCACTGCCCGATATCTGCATCAGGGTGAACCAGATGATGGACCCGGCGAACTACTCCGCAGCCGGGGTGGCAGAGATCATCGCCCAGGACGCGGATATCTCCGCCAGGCTGCTTCGTCTGGTCAACAGTTCGCTCTTCAGCCAGCAATCCAAGGTTGAGACCATATCCAGGGCCGTTGCCATCGTCGGCACCGATGAGCTGCGCAATCTGGTAATGGCCACAACGGCGGTGAGAACGTTTACCGGAATACCCGGGGAACTGATGAACATGACCGACTTCTGGCGCCATTCGGTCACCACCGGGGTGATGTCGCAGATCCTCGCCAGCCACTGCAATACCCTGCACAGCGAACGTCTGTTCGTGATGGGCATGCTGCACGATGTGGGCCGGCTGGTGATCTATCTCACCCTGCCGGACAAGGCCAAAGAGATGCTATGGCTCACCGGCGGCGACGACTGGATATTATCTGAAACGGAGCAGGAGCTGCTGGGCTTCACACACATGGATGTCGGTGCGGAACTGATCCGGTCATGGGGTCTGCCCGATAGCCTGGAGAGTGTGATCCGAAACCACCACCGGCCTACTGAAGCCAGTGATCACCAACTTGAAACCTCGCTGGTGCACATTGCCCTAGCCCTGGCCAATGGGGAGATGGTCGGACTCTCCATCGACGAAATGTTATGGGCGATACACCCCTCGGCCTGGGAGACGACAGGGCTGAGCCCAACGATCGTGGCATCCATGGTCGACGATATGCTGGCCAAGACGGCCGAGGTCATGAATCTGGTGGTGGCGCCATTGGAACGAATGCACGGATAGTCATCCACCCGCCTATTTTTGCACGGCTGGCCCGCTATCGGGCCGACGCCGTTTCAAGACTTGCCAACGCTCCACTTCACTGGCGACTGAATCCGTGAGCCCAGAATCGATGATTATCGATCTCCACATTCCGTTGATCCAAATCAATACAGTGCCATAATTTTGTAGACATCCGACCTCCCCCAGCCTGATATTCCTAACCCCCCACAGCATATCTGATGCAGACATAAGGCATAAAAAGCACCGCCGGTTAACTACCAGCGGACGGGCATCGACCACCAGGAGGAGTATCATGGGTTGGAAAATCCCTCGTCTGTCACGCCGCACATTTCTGAAATCCGCCGCCGGCGGCACAGGTCTGTCACTCTTGTCACCCATCGGCGGGGTCTTTTCAAAGGCAGCCGGTAAAGACCCTATCGAGACAGAGACCAGCCACAGCATCTGTAACTTCTGTTCATCCCTGTGCAACCTCAAGATAACCACCGAAAACCGAGGCGGGCGCAAACGCATCGTAAAGCTGGCCGGTAACCCGGCATCGACCCTCAATCGCGGCAAGCTCTGCGCACGGGGCCAATCCGGATTGCGACAGACCTACGATGCCGATCGCATCAAGACTCCCCTGATCAGGGTCGAGGGCAGCAAACGGGGCGTCTACGCCTACCCCTGGTAAATCCTGAATGATCACCGACCGTCAGACACTCCGACTCCACGCCTTGCTACCCTGCATGCCGGATGTGGATTCGCTGGAACTGCTGACGGAGCTCTCCACCCAACACCCCTGGCTGAAGACGGCCGTGGATGAACTGGCGCGCATCCCCCTGCCCCAGTGGCAGGGAGAGTACACAAGGTTGTTCGTCAGCGGTTTTCCGAACACCCTGGCGCCGCCCTACGAGTCGGTCCATCGACACCGGTCCATGTTCGGCCCTGTCGTGGACGCGTTGAGCGCCCTCTACCAAAGCGCCGGCTTGGCGGCGGAGCAGATGCCCGCCGACTATCTCGGCGTCGAATTGGAGTGCGCAGCCTTTTTGTCCGATTCGAGATCCCCGGAGGCGGCCATATTGCGACAACGACTCTGGCGGGAACACCTAGGGAAATGGCTACCTGCATTCGCTGCGGACCTGCGGAATCATAGCCGGCTGCAAATCTATCGATCCTGGGGTGACCGGCTGAGTCTGTTGTGCGCCACAACGGAGAAGGAAACGGCCTATGCCTGAAACCCAGTGGCAATTACTACCACCGGAACTCAACCAGGATAAGACCTTTCAGGATAGCCTGCTGACCGTGCATAAGGAGATCTATAACAACTTTTTCAGTGACGACCCCCTGGCCAACCCCGAGTTGGGATTTCACCTGCATGCCTATCGGCGGACCAGTGGCTGGCGGGTGGTGTTGATCCTGACTCCCTGGATGATGTCACGCCTGCTGTTTCCCGAAAAGGATCCCCATATCGTCATCCCCGAGGGCTGGAGCGGCGAGGACCGGGGAGAGAGCGATTACCAGGTATTGGGGCCGTCCCTTCGCCTGGGATGGAGCGGTAACTATATGCAGGCGCATCTGAACTATCATCCCCGGCTCGGACACTATCTGCTGCAACCGATCGCACTGAACATGCAAACCTACGCAACCCCCGAAGAGGCGTTCGAGGCATGGAATTGCGTCATCAAGGCCCGTGACGAGTCTATGAAGCGGATGAAAAAAAAGTGCCCCTGGCAAGAGGAAGTGTCGCGTCGGGAATTTCTGGGCAAGTATCTAACCTGAATCCGTGAGTACAGCTTAAACCCGGATGTATTATCCGGCCACATTGTCAGGAAAATCCGTGACTGTCTGACGCAGTAATATCGGCATAACATGTTGATATACAAACGGATTCAGTACCGTATGCCAGCATGGTTTTTTACTGGCGATTCTTGTAAAGCCCATTTTGCGTTCCGTTGGAGTGATCAGCGTCCATTTGGGGCTTTTTCACACGCTATCACTTTACCTACTCGAAGCCTACAGTTTCACCCATAGCTGCCGAAATAACCGGTGTATGGATCATCAGCGACTCCGGCTAAAGATCAATATCAAACCATCGAAAAAGAGACGCTGCTACTGTCCGTGGTTGTGTTGATGAATCTAACAAGGAGCATTTTGTGTCATTTAAGCAAAATCCTCTCGAAAAAAAGGCCTACCTGATCGTCGACGATTTCGGCGATATGCGCAGCATGATCAAAAACATGCTGATGGCTTGCGGTGTGCGAGACATCTCCCTGGCAATCAACGGCGCAGAGGCCCTGGCCAGTATGGAGACACGGCGTTACGATGTCGTGCTTTGCGACTACAATCTCGGACCAGGCAAGGATGGCCAGCAAGTCCTCGAAGAGGCGAAACATCGCCATCTGATCGGGTTGGGATGCGTATTCCTGATGGTCACTGCGGAAAACACCCGCGAAATGGTCATGGGAGCGGTGGAATACGAACCCGATTCTTATCTGACCAAACCTTTCAACAAAGACCTTCTCAAAACGCGGCTGGAGAAGCTGATCGCCAAAAAGCAGGACCTGCTGCCGGTCGAACAGGCGATGGCGAAGCAGAACCATCTCCAAGCCATCAAGATTCTCGATGCCAAAATCGCGCAAAAGCCGCCGAACAGCAATGAACTGAGAAAAATCAAGGGAGAAATCTGGCTCGCCGCCAGCGAAACCGCACAGGCCCGGGAAGTCTATAAAACGGTCCTGTCTATCAGGGATATGCCCTGGGCGCGCCTGGGGCTGGGCAAGACCCTGTATCTCGATAAACGTTACGCAGAAGCGCAAGAGGCCTTTCAAACACTGATAGATCACCACCAAAGCTATACAGCCGCTTACGACTGGCTGGCCAAGACCTACAAGCGCCTGAATCAACTGGATGCCGCTCAAAAGACCCTGCAGACAGCTACCAAGATTTCGCCCAAGGCAGTACTCAGGCAGCAGATGCTTGGAGAGATCGCCCTACAGAACAAGGACGATCAGGTTGCGGAAGCGGCATTCACCAAGGCCGTGAAACACGGGCGGCATTCAGTCTATAGACATCCATCCAACTATGCCAACCTGGCAAAGATCGCCGCCGTGACAAAAAAGGGGGATGCCGGGCTGAAAGTACTGAAAGACATGAAGCGTGAATTCGGCAAAGATCCCCATGCCCATCTCTATATGGCCACCGCTGAAAGTGTAATCCACGAGACAATGGGCAATAGCAAGGCCTCGAAAGCATCTCTGGAGCGGGCAGCCGATATTTACCAAACCTTGGACCATCACACCACCACCGACTGCTCCATCGAAATGGCCAAAGCCTACAGTAATATCGGCATGACGGACAAAGCGGTCGACCTATTGCAGAACACAGTGCTCAACAACCACTCCGATGAGGCGTTGATGGATGAAATCAAGGATGCGATGGTGACCATGGATTTGCAGGAAGAGGCCCTCGGTTCCGTTGACACGATTCGCCAGGAGATCGCATCGCTAAACAAGAGAGGGGTCGAACTGGCAAGAAACGGTAAATTGGAAGATGCGATCAGTCTGCTAGAGAAATCCTCCGAACAGATGCCTGGCAACAAAGTCGTCAATCTGAATACGGCCCTTGTTTTGCTCATGGACATGGAAAGAAAGAGTCTGTCTGCCGAAGGAGTCGACAAAATCAGGGTCTATCTCGAGCGGGTAAAAAAAGTCGACCCGGACAACCTGACCCTGAACAAACTGCAAAACAGACTGAAGAGCGCAATCAGGACAACGGAGCAAGAGGCGTAACATGAGATTTTCAGATATTTTAGCCTCGATTATCCATGACATGAAAAACTCCCTTGGCATGGTTATCAATACACTCGATGAACTGGTTATTGAAAACGAGTATCGTGAAAACGATAAACTCTCCACCCTTCAGCATGAATCAAAAAGACTCAACAACAACCTGATCGCGCTGCTTTCGCTCTATAAAATAGAAAACGAACAACTCGATGCCAATATCGAAGAGATCAGTATCGACGATTTCCTGGAGGAGATCGTGGCAGATAACCAGACGATCGCCAGAACCAAAGGCGTCAGGCTCGATTACCAATGCGAAGATGCCCTGACCGGTTATTTCGACGAGTGGCTGATCAGAGGCGTCATCAACAACCTGATCGGCAACGGGCTGCGCTATACCTCGTCCAGGATATCGATTTACGCCGAGATGATTGAAGACTATCTCGTTTTCAACATAGAAGACGACGGCGAGGGTTTCCCGCCAAGCATGATCGAGGCCCAGACAGCGTTCAACCGCAACAAAAGCCTGAGCGAGGGTCACACACAGTTGGGGATCTATTTTGCTTCAATGGTTGCCCGCACCCACAAAAACGGTGACAAGGAGGGGTATGTAAAGCTGGCGAACAAGCAGCGACTCAAGGGAGGGTGCTTTTCGATCTGGCTGCCTTGACCGGCCCGAGTAATAGGGTCCTGTTAGCGTCCGTCCCGAAAGAAATTATGGCTCTTCAGCAAAATTTGTGGGTATTTCAAGACGATAATTGACTCTCGCAAAGCCGCCAAGCACGCAAAGAATCCACGTATGTGAGCGGCTGCTTTTTATTGTAGAGTGGTTCAGACTTGATATGAGAATCAGTGTTAGATCCGTGATTCTGCTGTGCGACTGAAACCGGATGAATAATGTTGGTGGGGCATGCGGCCGTTATCGACCCATTGCCGCCAGATCATCGCTGTAGGTTTTGGACAATTGCTCATCAGGGATTCAAACCTTCCAAAGACATGTCCCAAGCAACTGTTATCAAGCTAAAAAACCGGTTAAACAGAATCAGGTGCGGTTATGGTTCGGCAGGGCCGCACCCTACGACTCACTCTAAGCCTGGGGGGCAGATCCGGGGAAGACGGAAACAGCAAGACCATCGCCCACTTAAAGCGCTTTCGTAACAGTCGGTTATACCGAGGCTGAATGGATATAGCGGGGCAACAGTGCTATAAAGAGAAGATTACATTCACGCCCGATTTGCCCGGGCGTAGGAAGCGATCACCAACGGATGAAATTGATAAGTGGTTAGGATGGCAGATGTCAGGGGATACAGCCACGTAGGGTGCGGCCCTGCCGCACCGGACGCTTCGCCTAGGGCTCCATATCCTATTGAGGCAATAGACTGCATTAGCAATCAATTCTTTCGTTTGGAGAGACAGGCTTATGGTGCGGCAGGGCTATGCCCTGCGACCGGCCTTTGTTGGCTGTTGTCTATTAACTCAAGTTTCGGAGTTCATATTTACATAAGAATCGACTCTAATAATATGATAAATATGAATAATTACGATCTCGTTTCTGAAAACACTGTGTTTTTATGTCAACAATGAATTTGCAGGTATTTTGCTTGTGTGTTGGTTTCCTGGCACATTCACGAACACTTGCATATGGCTCAAAATAACGGGTTACCGTGCGAAATGCTTAGAAAGCAGTACTTTTTTGCAAATTTTGAACTCCGAAACTTGAGTATTAAATAACAGTCTTTTGGGCTGCTGCGTCTAAAAGGCATATTTATAATATGGAGTCGCATGTTGCGGAAATTTGGTAAGTGGCAGGAATCGACCCAAAGCGGACATAGAAGAATTGATAACGATAGGATAATTCATTGAGCTCATCTGACTCGTTTAGCGCATCACCATCAATGGCTGGATATTTGTTCCAATGCAGATTGGCGCTTTTGATCGGGCTTCAAATGACAAGTAAGAAGCCAAATGGTCAGATATCCATAGAAAAGTTTGATGATATATCGTTCGATAATGATGATGTTGCTGCATGCCTGATGCAGGCAAAACAACATGTTGTTCCCAAATCTCTAGATGATAAAAGTGTAGATGTTTGGAAGACGTTTAGAATATGGATTGGCCAATTTGAAGAAGGAATGTTGTCTGCCTCGGATATCCGCTATATGTTGATAACCACAGCTACTGCGGCAGAGGGGTCGGCTATGTCCTACCTGAGACCTGGGGCCACTCAAAAATATCGAGATAAAGCTAAGCTGTTGCTAGCCGAGGCAGCCAAGTCATCCACAAATCAAACAAGTGCGGCAGGTCGAGAAGCTTTTCTGGCGCTCAATGATAATGAGGTTGATGCATTTCTAAGTCGTGTAGAAATTATTGATCAGCACCCTAATTTAATTGATGTCATGACGGAGATCGAAGGCATGCTGATCATGTTGTCACCTAATCATGTATCGACTTTGGCCACTTATGTTGAGGGTTGGTGGTTAGGTGTGGTTGGAAAGTGCTTAATCGAAGATGGTTCAGCGACAATACCTATCCAGAATATCATCATCAAAGCAAATGAAATCGGCAACATGTTTAAGGCAGATACTCTGCCTGTCGATGAGCCTGGCTTGTTAGGCGCTAAAGAATATAGTGTGGAGGAGGAAGAGAACACATTCGTAAAGCAAATGCGGATGGTAGAACTTAGCGAAAATGCTATCCGTCGAGGGGTTCAGGACTTTTACCGAGCATTTGCTCAACGGTCAAAATGGGCTCGGGAGAACTTGTTGCTTGATGATGAAGCTTCAAAATATGACGCAGGCTTGAAAGATCGATATGAGCGGAAGTGCGAAGCCGAATATGAGGCAAATCAAGCCTGTACGGAAAGTGAGCAGAAAAAACTTGGGCGGCAGTTATGCCTATGGGCATCCCAACAGAGTTTTGATTTTCGCAATGTTGTTGAAATCTGGATCACAGCGGGTTCCTTCCATGGCTTGGCCGACAGAATGGAAATAGGTTGGCATCCAGACTTTGTTAAGCTCTTTGAGGCAGAAAAGGTGGACGAAGATGCTTAAACTTTGGCAAACCCGACCACCCGAAGAGGCCAATCTATTCAATCCAGCGTTTCTGGGTTCGCTAATTTATGAATTTGTTAAAGAACACAAGAAACATAAGTTAGATCCTGCACCCATAGAGTTTATTCCTTTGTTTCTAGCGATAGTGCTCCATGCTTCAACAAGACGACGCCTACCTTATTCTACAGTCACGTCACTATACGAATGGTTACAGGACAATGAAGACAGCAAAATTGGTTTCGTCCAACGGACAGTGGGAGTCTTACCGTATGCTAAGGAGGCTTTGCTCTTTGGAATGTCGAAGGATACTTTAGTTATGGGTATTGGTCATGGTATCGATCTTGGTGGTGTTAAAGCACATTTTCCTGCTTCTTTCTTGCGGGACACATCCCTGGAAACCAAAGAGATAATAGACCGTACTAAGTTCATAGCCCGCTGGTTTGCTAAATCCGGATCTGAGGCTTCAATCATAGGAGCGTGGGGTATCCGACCATGAGTTTTTCCATCAAAGCACTGATCATTTACAGCCATTCTGGAGAACAGCGCGTTTTGCCATTTAAGACGCATGGATTGAATATCATAACCGGCAAATCGAAAACAGGAAAATCTGCCATTATTGATATCGTCGATTATTGCTTAGGACGGGGTAGTTTCAATGTTGCTGAAGGGGCCATTCGTAATAAATCGGCTTGGTTCGGTCTGCATCTAACAAAGGCTGGCGATGAGGTTTTCATTGCAAGGGACAATCCAGGTCCAGGAGCCACAAATGGTTCCTTGGTATATTTTCAACGTGGAGTAATTGAGCAATATCCGTCAATGGATGAAATCTCCAAAAATACGACCGCAGGCAGTTTAAAGCAATTTGCCACTCAGTTTGCAGGTATTGTTGAAAATGAACATCGGCCAGTAACTGGTACACGAGACCCGTTAACTGCAAACATTTCTCATGCACTTTACATGTGTTTCCAAAAGCAAGGGACAATTGCCAGTCAGGATCAGCTTTTTCATCGCATGAATGAGGATTTTCTTCCTCAATCGATGAAAGATACATTGCCCTATTTCTTGGGCGCTGTGGATGAAAGCCATTTCCAGCTGCTGGCGGAATTAGATGAATTGAAAAAGCGTTTGCGAATACTGGATAGCACTGAAGCAAAGCGATTACAGGTTTTGGAAGTTAGCAGAAGCCGTGTATTGCGGATCATTACAGATGGCAAAAGAGTAGGCCTTATTCCGCCAGATTATCAACCGGTAGACGATAGCGTTTTTGATTACTTAACACGCGTAGCTCAAACACCGGTGGAATCACCTAACATTGTAGAAGACTTTGGAGAAACGATTCAAAACCTCTCCGGGGAACAGGCAACTATCCAGCGAAAGCTGACTGACCTTAATCAGGATTTGAGGGCAGCGAGATCATTCTTGTCGGCACAGACTGAGTTTACAAAAGAAGCGACCGAACAGAATGCAAGACTGAAGAGCATTGGTCTATATAAACCTGATTCAGGAAATGGTTCATTTTGCCCAATATGCGATTCAGAACTAAAAGTTAAACTCCCTAGTGTAGATGCGATAAATAGGTCTTTGGATAAGGTGAAACAGCAGTTGTTTGCTGTTCATAGTGAAAGTCCATATTTGCAAGCACATATTCTTGAAATAGAACAAGAGATCAGTCGAGCAACAGAGACACTGAGGTCAGTCCAATCAGAATTAGCCAGAGCAGTCGCCGAGGATGAAAATGCCCGTGTAGCTCAAAATAATCTGGTAGCGAGAGCTCGTTTTTTTGGTCGTCTCTCCAATTTCCTTGAAAGCACTGTGCCTGATGAATCAACCAACGACTCTCACGCTGAAATGGAGGAACTAAAAAAACTCATCGCTGCCGTGCAAACAAAACTAAATGCAGACGAAGTTACTTCAAGAATGGAGACGTTCTTAAATTTAATCGGGCAAAAAATGACGGCATATTCCGGTCAACTTGATCTGGAACACAGCGGTAGTTTGCTACGTCTTGATCTCAAAAAGCTAACCATCGTAGCGGATACTATCGATGGCCAGATACCACTTCAGCGAATGGGTAGTGGAGAGAACTGGGTTGGTTATCATGTTTTGACCCATTTGGCTCTTCATTGGTGGTTAAGAAAACGAAATAGGCCTGTTCCTGGGTTCTTGATCTTTGACCAACCTACGCAGGCCTACTACCCCCCCGATATCATAGATGGTGGGTTGGAACAGATTGAAAAAGATTCTGATCGCACTGCGGTACAAAACTTATTTGAATTGATGGTGTATGCATGCGAAGAGATCGATCCAGAGTTTCAGCTTATCGTTCTCGATCACGCTAATCTTCTAAATGACTGGTTCCAAGATAGCATTGTCGAGGAATGGCGTGGCGAGAACGCTCTTATACCCTATACGTGGCCAACAAGAGAGAGCTTAGGTAAAGAATAATTGTCGGACAGAGTGAATGTCCGCTATTGGCCCAGGCTGTGTAAAAACACTGCGGCCGTCTAATGGTGATAGTCGACTTAAAATGCAGCATGACACGCTATTGACAAGCTTTGAAGGCGACAACGTCCTCTATGTGAAACGGACAACACGGACACCCACTCAAACCATTGCCATATTATCACGGTTATGGCAGTCTGGTAGCAATTTCAATCACCCGATATCAAGGAGTGATATCATGCCAAAGCCTCGGAAAGCCCTGATCTCCCTCGAAGCCACCCCGTATTACCATTGTGTCTCCCGCTGTGTCAGGCGAATAAATTATGACACCCACCCAAATTGACGAACAACAGGCCACCCCCATGAGGATCCCCTAACTTGGTACAAGAAGCGTGATTTTGAGTAGGATTGAAGAAAAGGCTCTTCAGGAAAATGCGTGGGCAAACTTCCCTGATCCCGTCATTCCGGCGGATGCCGGAGAAGTGGTGCATGGATGTACCGTTTACGAACCTAAGGATGGAATCTCTCCATTACCCACAACTCAAAAATGAACATTGGCCATTTCAAGTGCATCAATATAATTCTGTAATGCTCGATAACCACGCCAGATATT
>JAHXHS010000040.1 GCA_025656455.1 Candidatus Thiodiazotropha sp. (ex Epidulcina cf. delphinae)
AAGGGCGCGCCATTCCCGGCGCAACGCGCCTAGCAGCTAACGGCTTAGCGTCTCGCTGATTGGTACAGTTTATACGTTACACCACACTAGCTGACCTGCACCTGCCGCAAGCGGAATAGGCATGGAATCAGAGTGAAAGGGTCTCTATTCGACCGCTTCGAAGGGCCTTTGCCTGTACGGGATCATCGGTTTCTGAACTGGTTATGAAGAGGATATCGCCATCATCCCCCCCCAGCATGCAGGCATAGGGGTCACCCAGCGGATGCACGCGCCGCAGAATCTCTCCTCCCTCACGCACCAGCAACAGCATCGAGCGGTTGGGAGCGGCAACCCAGAGATCTCCACAGGGATCGAGGCAGATGCCATCAGGATAGGCGCCTCCCAGTTCCGCCCACAAACGTCGATTGCTCAAGGAGCCGTCCGGCTCGATATCGAAGGCAGTGATGCGCGAAGCAAAAGTCTCCGCCACCAGCAGGGAGTCGCCGTCCCGGGTCAAGGCGCAACCGTTGGGAAATATCAGTTCATCAGCGACGATGCGGGCATTCTCTTGCGACTCGACCAGAATGAGCTCCGCGGGATGCTGTGGGGCGCCGCCATGGAGGTCAAAACCAAAATTGCCCACATAACAGCGTCCCTGCCCGTCGACCAGCATATCGTTGCAGTGAAAAGAGGCGAGCCGGGAAAGATCGGCGTAGGCGTTCAACCCCGTTTTTTCCAACACCAGGACCTGCCGCCGTGTCATGGAGACCACCAGCAACCGCCCATCCGCTAGCCAGCCGAGTCCGCCGGGCAAGTCGTCCAAGGTCGCAAGGGTCTCCGATTCTCCTTGCGGAGTGACGCGAACCACCCGACGGGCATGCTGATCGGTAAACCAGAGCCAGCCATCCCGCCAACGTGGCGCTTCGGGAAACATCAGGTCCTCGAGCACTACCCGGGTCTCATTGGCGGCGGACGCCAGGGATAACTGTTCAGTGATGCGCGCCACGATGGCTGCGGCGGGCTGGTCGGTGTTGACGGCCAGGGCGTCCCTGGGCTGTTCCAAGGCGTTGAATTGACTCCTCAACAGCTCAGGGTGCATGAAATGATCGACTCGCTGTTTCAGCCGTTCGAGGATCAGATCGTAGGATCCGCAGAGATAAACCAACCGAACATGTATCGGATCCACCAGGAGTTTTTCACGGTATTCACGTTTCAAGGCGGAGCAGGAGAGGACCGTTGAACGACCTGTCTGCAACTGCCGCTCTATCACCGCCGTCAATCTGTCGAGCCAAGGCCGCCGATCTTCATCGTTGAGCGGAATGGCCGCAGACATTTTCGCCAGGTTATCAGCCGGGTGGTAGTCGTCCCCCTCGATGAAGCGCCAATTCAGCTGTCGCGCCAGCAGCTTGCCAACGGTGGTCTTTCCGGAGCCGGAGACTCCCATGATGATCACAATCAATGCAATTTACCTTATTGCTGTAAGCCTATAGCGTATCTTGCTGCCATGATAGTCGAGATACTTGTTGACCACATCCGGAGAAAAAGGCCTGGTATTGCCTTGCTTTCATGGAGACGCCTGTTTAGGGTGAATGGCACTTACTTAAGATCAAAACCACCGTCATCCCGGCGAATGCCGGGATCCAGAATCACCAATAGGCGTCATTTCCCTGGATTCCGGCATTCGCCGGAATGACGCGGTTACTGGAATGACGAGTAAGATCCAGGCATATTCACCTTAAGTAAGCGCCATTCTGTTTAGGGTGGTGAAATAGCGGCGAATGCTGTTGAAAATCAGACGCACTTCATCATAGGAGGTTTTTAATGGAGTACGGCCCGCGCGCGATCACTACGCCCTATCGCCCCATCCCGCTGGATGTGCCGGAGGGGATGAAACCCAACGAGTTTTTCAACAGTACGGAAAACCTCAACGATCTGCTCCACAATAACGGCCTGCTGATGAACCCGGAAAACCTCTTGCTCTATCGCAAGGCATTGGGCCATAGCAACGAGTTTGACACCTCCATCATCTACAATACCTCGAAGGTGATACTCAACCCGCTCGGACGTCCAGTGCGCCGCACCCAGGTGCCGGAGGCTGTGCGGCATGTGTGGAACCGCATGAACCAGATCATTATCGAGTACATGCTGGAGCAGTATCCCGATCCCAATGCATATCTGCTGCTGGCGGGCGAAGCGAGCCTCGATGCGACGTGGCCGCTGACATCACCGGGCGTGCCCAGTATTCGCATGTTGCACAATCACTTCATCGTCTTTCCCATGCAACAGTTGATAGAGGCTGATCTGGCCGATCCGAAGAATCCCAACCTCTCCGACGGCGGGCAGCACAGTCTGTTTCAATCCTATATGCGCGATGTCTATCGGGAGTTCTTCGATCGTGCCCTGCAACTTGAGGTGTTGAAACCGATCGGTTCAGATGAATCGAGGATCGAGCTTACCGGTTATCCTCAAGGATTGCCCTGCTGGGAGATCCGTGGTGGCGTCGATGCGCTGAAAGATGTCCGCTTCTGGCATGAGTACGACGCAATCCTTGAGGGTTTCATCGATTTTTACCGGACCTTTTTCAGTCAGGTCTCCACCCGCAATGCACCCATGCCGAGAGATGCCTATTTTCCTCAACAGGTGGAGAGTGTGCTGCTTTTCAACAATGACTTTCTCGCAACGGCCAAAAAAGTGAGAGACCAGTGCATCGTCGATGCAAAATATGCCAATTCGATTCGTTGGCAGCCCGCCTTCAAGCAGCTGATCTATCGCAACCAGGCGGGCAAACTGATCGTGACCATCAGCCAGAATTCCATCGGCAATGCCATCACCGAGCTTTTAGGCGTGGTGGTTAGCCGAGTGCCGGATGCCGAAGCCTACGGCAAGGCGGAACCGGGCCTGCTGAAACGGCTTTTGGATGTTCGGTGCCGTCTCATCGATGCAGACCTGGGAGAAGGGATAGGGACTGACTACTGGCCGGAAGCGTGAACTCCATTTTTAGTGAATGGTTTTTTTTGCTCACGCGATCCAGGGAAAGACTGCTAAATAAACCATTTTTTCTATTGGTATGGTTTGTGGTAAAAGAGAGTTAAAAGGACGAACAAGGACCCGTTGAAAGTGATGAAATGCGCCATTTCACTTGCTCGGCTGCTAGCAATTGCTCTCTTCATCGTGGGGTACTGTCACGCCGAGGAGACAACGGAGACACTGACCATCGCGGGCAGTCGAAATCTGCCGCCGTTCAGTATGCTCAACGATGCCGGTGAGCCGGCCGGGATCGGTGTGGAAATATGGAGGCTATGGGCCGAAAAGACAGGCAGACCGGTCCAGTTCCGGTTAACGGACCTCTCCCGTTCGCTGGCCGACCTTAAGGACGGCCGGGCGGATTTTCACATCGGCCTGTTTCTGTCCCGGAGCCGCAGCGAATGGCTGACATTCTCCAAGCCCTATCTGCGAGCGCCTGCAACGCTCTACTACCGTTTTAGCGGGGATCGGGAGCGGACCCTGGCCGATTTCCGCGATACCCGCATCGGTGTATTGGGACCGCCTCCGGTGGAGCTGTTCCGACAGCTGTTTCCACAGGCTGAGTCGGCGAGTTTCGAAAATATATCGCAGATGATTAATGGGGTTGAGCAGGGTGATGTCGAGGGCTTCATCGCCGACCGCCCTTCCACGGATCTGGCCCTGATACGCTCGGGAATGCGTGGTGAATTCGTAGCTCTGGAGGAGGATTTATTCCAAGCCGAGTTACGAACCGCACTGCCCAAAGGCAGTGAGGCGCTGTTGGAAGTGATCGAGAAGGGCCTGAATGCCATCACCCGCAAAGAACTGGAGGCGATACTGGGCCACTGGCTGGGCGATGTTGCCGACTATGGCATCTATCTACCCCGTCAGGACAGTGTCGATCTGAGTGCAAAGGAGCGCGCGTGGATTGAGCGACACCCGACATTGCGTTATGCATTGGATCCGGATTTCGCACCCTATGAGTTCATCGACGAGAGGGGTAGGCACAAGGGTGTGTCCGCCGATTTTCTCGCGCTACTCGGGCGTAGGTTGGGGCTGCGCTTCACCCAGGTGTCCACGGAAAATTGGCATCAGAGTGTGCGCATGGGTTTCGATAAGGAGGTGGATCTGCTGCCGATGATAAACCGCACATCCAGCCGCGAATCACACTTGTTGTTCACCGATCCCTATTTCGTCTCCCAACGCGTCATCATCACCCGGGGCCGTCGTAACGATATCCGGCGTGATGAGGACCTTGTGGGTAAGAGGCTGGCGCTGCCTGCCGGCTACTCCATCAACGACTACATCCGTGAGCGGTTTCCCACGGTAGAGATTTCTGCGGTGCCGGACATACCCACTGCCCTGCAACAGGTTTCGGAGGGGGCGGTGGACGCCACTATTCTCAGCATCGGAGTGGCCGGTTACTGGATAGACCAAAGCGAGATCAGCAATCTGCGCATTGCCGGCACCTTCGATCGGCCCAGTACCCTGTCCATCGCCTGCCGCAACGATTGGCCGGTACTTGCCGGTATCCTGCAGAAGGGTTTGGCTAGCATCACTGACAAGGAGCGCCGAGGTATCCGTCGTCGCTGGATTAAGCTCAGTGTCGAAGATACCCCGCATACGGAGCTGGACCTGACGCCGCAGGAACACGACTGGTTGGAACGTCATCCCACGGTGAGGGTGGGTGGGGATAGCAATTGGCCACCCATCGATTTCGTGGGCCGGAACGGGGCCTATCAGGGCATTGCCGCCGACTATCTGAAGTTGTTGCAGGAGCGTCTGGGCATTGAGTTCTCTTTGGTGACCGATATCGGCTGGTCGGAAATCCTGGACCGGAGTCGGGCCAAATCCCTGGATTTGGTCAGCGCTGTTTCCCGTTCCGAAGAGCGTGAGCAGTATTTGCAGTTTACCCACCCTTACTTTTCGGCGCCCTATTACATCTATGCGCGGAAGGGCGATCATCATATCGCCAGGTTGCGGGATCTGGAGGGTCTGACCCTGGCGGTGGAAAAGGATTTTCACCTGCATGAGCAGTTGTCCATGGATTTTCCGGCCATCCAGTTACTGGTAGTGGGCAGTACCCAAGAGGCGTTGGAAGCGGTCTCCTTCGGGCGTGCGGATGCCTATATCGGCAATGCAACAGTAGCCGGTTGGCGGATTGAGCAGAACCGCCTTTCCAATGTGACGGCGATAGCCGCAGCGGTTGAACTGGGCAAATCAGAACTTAGGCTTGGCGTGCGTAAGGATTGGCCGCTGCTGACAGCGGCGTTGAACAAGGGACTCTCCAGCATTACACCGGAGGAGCATCGACAGATTCGACGGCGCTGGCTGGCCAAAGATAGCGAAGCGGACGACAAGGCGCTGATCCTGAGCAAGGCCGAGCGGAGCTGGCTGGAAGCCCACCCGAAAATCCGTATCGGTATCGATGCCTCCTATGCCCCCTACAGTTTCCTGGACGAGAGTGGTGAGTATCAGGGTGTCGCGCCGGATTTCATCCGGCTCATCGGCGAAATGCTCGGCACAGATATTGAACCCGTGCATGGGCTTAGCTGGCCGGAGATCCTGGAAGGCGCGCGCAACCAGTCGCTGGACGTCATCGCAACCGCGGTGCAGACACGGGAGCGGGATGCGTTCCTGAGATTTACCGGCATCTACATCCCGACACCCCTGGTCATCATGACCAGAACGGATGACAAGGCTATTCATGGGCCAAAGGATCTGGCGGGCAAACGAGTCGCCCTGGTCAAGGGCTATTCCTCCTCACAGCGGGTCATGGGTGAATATCCAGCGATCATCGAGCATTCCGTGGAGACGCCGTTGCAGGGACTGGAGGCCGTTGCCATCGGCGATGCCGATGCCTATATCGGCGTGCTCGGCATCAATATTTTTCAGTCCAGTAAGTACGGAATTTCCAACTTGAAGGTGGCGGCCGGTTACGAGCTGCAGGAGAACGGCCAGCGCTTTGGCGTGCGTAAGGACTGGCCGGAGCTTGCCGGCATTCTGGAAAAGGCATTGGCCGCCATTCCGGAGATGGAGAAGATCAGGATTCTGGGGAAATGGGTGCCCATCGGGGCAGCTGCGACTGCTCCCGGGATGTCGCGGCAGCGGCTGAAATTGACGCCGCGGGAACAGGCTTGGCTGAAAGCGAATCAGACCCTGCGTCTTGGCCTCGACCCCACCTGGGAGCCCATTGAATATGTCACGGAGCAGGGCGAATACCGGGGAATATCAGCCGAGTTCATGAAGCGCATCACGGGCATGATCGGTATCGGGATGCAGCATGATCCAGAGTTTAGCTGGCAGCAGGTGGCGGAACAGGCCAAGGCCGGCGAGATCGACGTGTTACCTGCCATTACCCCCTCGCCTGAACGCTCCCGCTACCTCAACTTCACCAAGCCGTATCTGCAATTTCCGATCATGGTGTTTACTCGCAAGGAGGCTCCCCTGCTTACCGGTATCGAGGAGCTTGGCGGTCAGCGAGTGGCGGTGGTTCAGGGCTATGTCGTCCAGGAATACCTGGCGCGCGATCACCCCGACCTGCAACTCTATCCGGCCGGTAACACTGAGGCGGCCCTTGAAGCCCTTGCCGTGGGAAAAGTGGATGCGTTCATCGGTAACCTGACCATGAGCAGCTTCCAGATCGACAAGCTGGGGTTGGGTAACCTGAAGGTCGCTGCCCCGACACCCTATCATAGTGCGCTGGCGATCGGGGTGCGTAAGGACCAGCCTGAACTGTTAACGATACTGGACAAGGCGCTGGCAGCTATCGATGAAAGCGAGAGACGGGCCATCCGCCAGAAGTCCCTGGCCATCCGCTATGAGATGAAAGTGGACTATACCCTGCTGTGGAAAGTGGTGGCGGGTGCGGTGATACTCCTGTTGCTGACCTTCCTGTGGCTGGCCCAGACCAAACGGCAGAAGACAGCCCTGGCCAAGGCCAAGGCAGAGGCAGAGCGAGCCAACCGCTTCAAAAGTTATTTCCTGGCCAATATGAGCCACGAGATCCGCACCCCGATGAACGCCATAGTGGGCTTCAGTCACCTGGCCCTGCAGACTGAACTCAGCCAGCGTCAATACCACTACGTGGATAAGATCCAGTCCTCCGCCAACGCGCTTCTGGGGGTGATCAACGACATTCTTGATTTCTCCAAGATCGAGGCGGGTAAGCTAGAGATCGAGCGAATTCCCTTTCTCCTGGACGAGGTGCTGGATAACCTGGCCGATCTCACCGTGATGCGGGCTGATGAGAAGGGGGTGGAGATATTGTTCTACCAGGATCTCCAGGCGCCCAGTGGTTTGGTCGGCGATCCATTACGCTTGGGGCAGGTGCTCATCAATCTGGTTGCGAATGCCATCAAGTTCACCGAGCAGGGGCAGGTGACGGTCAGTGTGCGCCTGGAAGCGCGTGACGGGGATCGGGTTCAGCTTTGCTTCAGTGTCGAGGATACCGGTATTGGAATAGCGCAGGAGCAGATAGCCCGCCTGTTCGACGCATTTACCCAGTTGGACGATTCCACCACCCGCCGATACGGCGGTAGCGGCCTAGGCTTGAGTATTTGTCAACACTTGGTGCGGCTCATGGATGGACAGATCGAGGCGGAGAGTACCCTCGGGAAGGGTAGCCGCTTCCACTTCAGCCTGCCTTTCGACATCCAAGGGGAATCCGAGGAACGCTCTTGGATTCCGGAACCCAACCTGCGGGGGCTGCGCACCCTGGTGGTGGATGACAACCCCGCTGCGTTACAGATCTTTGAGGAAATGCTCGCCTCCTTTACCTTCGAAGTCAGTTCGGTAACGTCCGCGAAAGAGGCCCTGCATCTGCTGGAGCAGGCAGACAAGGAACAGCAACGCCCGTTCCGGTTGGTATTGATGGATTGGCGCCTGCCGGAGCTGGACGGTCTGGAGGCCGCCAGGCTCATCAAGCAAAGCGGCTCTTTATCCAGCATACCCGCCATTATCCTGGTTACCGCATTTGGGCGGGAGGAGGTCATGCACCAAGCAGAAGAGGCAGGCCTGGACGGCTTTCTCATCAAGCCGGTAAGTCCCTCCGTGCTGTTCGATACGGTTATCCACGTGTTCGGCGGCGACCGGGGAACGGCCGTGGAAACGACGCCCAAGGGTGCTGCCACTCAGCGCTTGGTCGGCAATGTGCTGTTAGTGGAAGACAACCTCATCAATCAACAGGTGGCAAGGGAGCTACTGGAGCTGATGGGATTGCAGGTGACTGTCGCCGGAAATGGACGCAAGGCCCTGGAGTTACTTCACAAGTATCGTTTCGAGCTGGTGCTGATGGATATCCAGATGCCGGAGATGGACGGGTACGAAACCGTTCGCAGGATCCGTGCAGAGACAAGCTTCGAGCAACTGCCGGTGATTGCCATGACAGCCCATGCCATGTCCGGCGACCGTGATAAATGTTTGTCAGCCGGGATGAATGACCACATCCCCAAACCCATCGATCCCAAAGGCCTGTACCTGTCTCTTAGTCGCTGGCTGGAGCCGTATATGGGCGACAATCGAGAGCCCTCGAAAGACGATACCAAGGCGGTCTTGCCGGATAACCTGCCGGGCATCGATCTGAAGTGGGGTCTGGAGCGAATCGGTGGCAATCAACGGCTATTCAGAAAGTTGCTTGGTGAGTTCGCCGCCAACCACGGAAACGCTCTGCATACCCTGGAAGAGCAACTGAGCAGTGGCGACCTTGAAAGCGCCCGCCGTGAGGTACACACTCTGCAAGGCGTGGCTGGCAATATCGGTGCTCTAGGGCTTCAGCAGGCGGCGAAAAGGGTTGAGAAGGAGTTGCTGGAGGGTAGGGTTGATATCGATGGGGTAGTGGGAAAACAATTCCGGGAGGCATTCACACTCCTTTTCAATGGTCTGTCTCAATTGGATGGAACCGATGAGACAGCAAAGATTTCATCGGTCACGAATAGTGATATGACGCAGAATACGGATATCGTCGCCTTACTGGACAATTTAAGAGCGATGTTGGAGGACGGTGATCCGACTGCGGAGAGACAACTGGAGGCAGTAGTGGGGCTGCTACAAAATACCAATCACAGAGAGACGCTGGAAAGCATGGTAATTCACGTCAAGCGCTACGACTTTGACGAGGCCTTGGCTATGTTGGAAATTATGATCGAGAATCTCAAGGATCAAAAGCATGAGTGATATCAAACCCAAAATACTCATCGTGGATGACGAAAAATTCTATATTGACGTTGTAGTGGGTCTGCTTGAGGATAACTACAAAATCGTGGTGGCCAAGGATGGGGATCACGCGCTTCGTCGAGCCGCATCGGATCCGCCGCCGGATCTGATCTTGTTGGATATCCTGATGCCCGAAATGGATGGCTATGAAGTCTGCCGACGCCTCAAAGCCGATCCGGTGACCCGGGAAATTCCGGTGATCTTTCTCACTGTCAAGAGCGAGGTGGCCGATGAGCTCAAGGGTTTCGAGCTCGGTGCGGTCGATTATATCTCAAAACCCATGAGTCCCCCCATTGTGCAAGCCCGGGTGAACACCCACATAGCCCTCAATAAAGCCCGCGAACTGCTTGCCGACCAGAACCAGCATCTCGAAACCAAGGTGCGTGAGCGCACCGAAGAACTGACTCGCACCAAGGATGTGGCCATCTATTGTATGGCCTCCCTGGCCGAGACCCGTGACTTAGAGACGGGGAAACACATTCTGCGGACGCAGAACTACGTCCTGTCGCTGGCTCAGAAATTAAGCGATCACATGAATTTTTCCGATTACCTGAACGAGACCACGATCCAGTTGCTATACAAGACTTCCCCGCTACATGACATCGGTAAAGTCGGTGTGCCGGACCGCATTCTACTGAAACCCGGCAAACTTGAGCCGGAGGAGTGGGAGCTTATGAAGAAGCACGCGCAATACGGCCACGATGCACTACTGCGCGCGGAGCAGGAGATGGGAACCACCGATTTTCTAATGATGGCGCGAGAGATTGCCTATACCCACCATGAGCGGTGGGATGGCACGGGCTATCCGCAAGGGTTGAAGGGTAGGGATATACCCATATCCGGCAGGTTGATGGCTATCGCGGATGTCTATGACGCACTGATCAGCCGGCGGGTCTACAAGGATCCTTATTCACATGAGAAAGCGGTTGAGACCATAAGCGAGGAATCAGGCAGCCATTTCGACCCGGATGTGGTAACAGCCTTTATGGTGCTGCAAGAAGAATTCCTGCGGATCGCAATTGAGTATGCCGATACATGGCCAGGGTGATGGGTATATTCACTTTTCTCTCACCGGTGGATCTGCAAAGCGACAGCTCTTCTTGTTTGACTCATTCAGAAATTTTATGGGTAGGCTTTTGGCAATCAAGCCAATCGTTTCCAGAGGTACACCCTTGGCACGGATGATGCTTTATGTACCTGTGGAGTGATGCGAGGATAGCCTGAAAGGGGGCGAAAATGGCAAAAACAATATTAAAAATAATTAGATGGAGTTAGCCATGGGACACGCGAACCGCAATTCCAGGAAGGAGCTGAACAACACTTATTTCCTACCCTCATCAGGATCAGTCGGGCTTTTTTGTGTGCTGGTCCGAGTAGGTAAGCAATCATACCTAAATATACTTGACAATTTATACCTAAAATTGATCAAATTATAAAATAAAATTATTTGACTATATTTTCCCAAAAACGTTTACTTAGTTCCGCGTCTATTGATTCTGATGCCTATATAAGTGTTTTCTATAGAACAGCGTTATATTGTGTTCTGATCAGGAATCTCTTTTGCGGAATCAGATAGAGTTCGAGGAGGGTGATAAGCGAACGGTAGCCGCCTCGGAGTGAGCGAATCCGTACCATGCGGATTCAGTATATTTGGATAGTCGGGGCATCATTTCATAGTAACTCCGCCCCGACGTAACGTTATCTACTAAAGGAATTGAACATGCAGGGACACGCTCTTAAACCCCCATCCGTCTTTACTTTCCATTGCCATGGCTCTGTCATGGCTCACCTATTTGTCAAACCTGTATCAGGGCGACTGTCGCTGAAAGCAAACCCCTATTCATGAAATGGGGAAGGAGGTGAACCGGAGAAAGAAATGTGGACTACCATCAAGCAATCGTTTTCGCTGTTGATGGTAACTAAAAAGGATCTTCGTTTTTTGGAGATGATTTTCCGTATCTATACGAAATGGAGTTAACAGTAGACATGAAAAAGTCAATATTTACATCAATTACGATGGCTGCAGTTTTTATTATAGGAACCGCGATCAGCAGCATCTCTATGGCGGCGGTGCCTGCACCGCCGGTAGTACAAAACCAGGGCATCCCAGACGGGGTCTTCAACAATCTGCAAGAAGCCGATTGTCGAACCTGTCACAATCAAAATCCCCCTCCGGGAATACCTGTCGATCCGACCTATCTGCCGAACCGGCATCATCTGTTGGTAGACACGACGATTCCGCCAGACAGTGATCGGCCCAATCCTGATCCTGATGGCGATGGAGTGGTGAATACGCTGTATGAGTGTCTATCCTGTCACTCCCTGGTATGGAATCCTAATACATTCTCATATGAGTTGGATCCGAACTTCAGGGATTGTTTAGTGTGTCATCAGCAAACGGCTGAAGCAACCGTCCATCATTTGACGGCGCTCGCGGCGGCACAGGATTGTAAGGCATGTCATGGCGGACTCATCGATAATCCGAATGACGGGCATTACATCCCGACCTATCAGCCCAGCCTAGTCACCCCATGGCCGAGCGGCAAGCCTAATGGCGATGATACCGTGCCAGCTAACTCAGCCGGAACATTCGCCGGTAACTGTAACTTCTGCCATAACACAGCGGATGGCGCCGGAGGTGCACCGGGTCTCAATCAAGAGCCGACCCAATTGGGCTCCATTGCGTCTGTATACCAGAACCACGAGACCCATCACGGTACCGGTTTGGCGATCGTCGACAGCTCAAGGTGTGCCTGGTGTCATGATGTGAGTCAACCTTCGCCGGCCTATGCGATCCGTGCTTGTGAGGCGTGTCATGGAGTAAGCTCACTCCATAACATCACAGCGGATACCGATGGAAACGGCGTTACGCCGGGTGCGGAATTGCCCGGGTACAGCCATACCGGCGCACAGTCCGATTGTTGGGGATGTCATGGCAACAATGGTGTAATCATGTCAGCGCCGATGTCAGGTCCTGCTATTCCAAGCATCGCTTCAATGAGCGGTTCAACGGTTGCCGCGGGCGCGGATAGCACTATCACGCTCGGTGGCATGAACTTCACCAACTACATCAGAAATCCATGGACAGGTGCGTTTGATATCCTGGTGAGTTCCTCTGTTCAACTGACCGATGCCGCTGGCAATGCTACGCTGCTATCGCCATCCAGCATAACGGAGGATACGATCGAGGTGGTGATTCCTGCAGCCATGGCGGCCGGTAACTATAACCTCACTGCCAAGAAAGGTCCTTCTGAAGGTAATCCGATGAATCTGACCATTACGCCGGAAATCAGCATCAGTTCCGCTGTCTGTGACGGTGGTGCGCTTACCGTTTCCGGAAGTGGATTCGGCACCCATCTCGATGCGTCCGATTCTGGAACCAGCGTGACCATGGATGGGCAGGCAGGTGATGTCACCTCCTGGTCCGATACGCAGATTCAAGCGGGATTTACGGGTTGCGGCAGCACCGCTACTGTAAATACCGTCTATGATTCTGATTCCGCTTCAGTAAATTGAGTTGGTTGTCTCCACCCTGATGTGTAAGGGGTGGTTAACGGCGGTGGAGTAAGATCCACCGCCGATCTCAAGCTTACTGAGGAACTTTACAGGAGGGGTGTTTAACCCCTCCTTTTTCCGATTATCCACAACAGGAGATTAATAACAGGACATTTTTTTACAAAGGGACATAGGTTATCTATTGATAAATAAATACGGTTTCAGCGACCTAATGTTCCTGTTTGTCGGCTAAGGATGGCTTTCTAAACCGGTGCTGTGATAAAGCCAATGTATCATCCGGACCGGTAAATACCGACAATATTGAAGAGAGTGAGGTATGTGATGTTGAAGAAGTGTGTGTCATCCGTTATAGCCGTAGGGCTTACTTGTTTATTCATAAATTCGACTGCATATGGTGCTGAAAGAAAAGTGATTATCGGCTTCCATAACGCACCCGGCCCAGCGGAACATGCGATGATTCGTGGCGCCGGAGGGAAAATCAAAAAGCAGTTCAAGCATCTCCGGGCGATTTCCGCGGATATCTTTGATAGCGATCTGGATGCCTTGAAAAGCAACCCAGGGATTGCATACATTGAAGAAGATGCCGTCATACAGGCAATTGATCCGCTGTCAGGCGGCATTCGCAGTCTCAGCGTCGGTACTGCTCAAGCAGCCAGTATCGAGTATGATAATGCCTGGAGTGTCAGCCATATCGGTTCGCAAGTTCCCCATGACCTGGGCGTTACCGGCACGGGGATAAAAATTGCCGTTCTCGATACCGGCATCGACTATAATCATCCCGATCTGGATATGAATTATGCCGGGGGTGATAATTTTATCTCCATTGATCCGAACAATCACGATCCCTTGGATGACAGCTATAACAGCCATGGGACGCATGTGGCGGGAACCATCGCTGCCGAACTCGATGGGGCGGGTGTTGTCGGCGTCGCGCCTGAGGCAGCCATCTATGCGGTAAAGGTTCTGGACGGCGCGGGATTCGGTTCAGTCAGTTCGGTTGTTGCCGGGATTGACTGGGCGGTTGCCAATCAAATGGATATCATTAATCTGAGCATGGGGTTCAGCACCTATTTTCAGTCCCTTGCCGATGCCTGTGAGGCAGCGAACGCCGCTGGTCTTGTCGTGGTTGCGGCTGCCGGCAATAGTTACGGTGGTCCTGTCATGTACCCGGCGGCCTTGCCGTCCGTCATTGCTGTTGGTGCCACCACAATCTTCAATGATATCGGCTTCATGTCCGCAACCGGCCCCGAAATAGAGCTGACCGCGCCAGGGCTCAACGTAAATTCGACCATTGCCAATGGCGGCTACGGTTTTCTAGGCGGCACATCCCAGGCGGCGCCTCACGTGACTGGCGTTGCCGCCTTGCTGATGTCAATGGGCGTCGGTGATATCGATGGAAACGGGGTTGAGGACAACAATGACATCCGCCAGTATCTGCAACTGACAGCCCTCGATCTGGGCGATCCGGGTGTCGATACGGTTTTTGGTTATGGTCTTGTGACAGCCCCGGAGCCTGTTATTGAAAATCCAATAACGCATCTTGTCGTTGACAAGCTTAAAGGCAGGCCAAAGAAAAGCGCGGAAACCGCCACCATCGAGGATGGAATATTCGAGATAAGGATCGTAAATACCAGTCTGTCAAAAATAAAAGTGAAAGTTTACGAGGATGAAGAGAAGCGCCGAGATCTGTCCGAGAAGTATAAGTTCCGAAAGAAGGACGCTCCACAGGAAGTGGTTTTGACTATCGATGCCACGGGAACAAGTTTTGATCTTGTTTTTATTCCAAAGGGTAAAAAGGGCAGTGTTGCGGATGTCTATATTCAAATGCAATGATGTGACAATGCGGAATTTCTCAAGGCAGAGAATGTCTATCACAACGTCAATATCTAAATTTAGGGATATGAAAGATGAAACACCTGAAATCGATATCGCGAAATGACCATCTCTTTATGAGACTCTTTACGTTTTTAGGATTTGTTTGGATTGTTACAGGTTCGCTATTTCTATTTACGGCGAACAGCCACGCCGGCAGCCAGAAAACCGGTGACGGTAGTGCGGATGATACTCCGGATGTGGTTGCAAGAGTGAATGGCGTGCCGATCACGCGGGACGAATTAACCCCGCAGGTTGATAAAAATCTACAAAAATATGTTAAATATGGGATGCGCAAACCGAATGACGGCTTCGTGAAAAAATTGAGGCAAGACGCATTAGACAAGCTCATCGTTGCAGAGTTGTTCTACCAGGAGGCCAGAACAATCAAATTTGACGATCTGGAAAGCAAGGTCTCAAAGAAATTAGATGAATTAAAGGAACAAGCCGCGGACAATGAGGGTTTTGATCCGAAACTGGCCAAGCAGATGCTGCAAAGGAAAATACTAATCGATGAGTATCTGGTGCTGAACGAGCTGAAGGATCCGGAATTGCCAGAGAAGGTCATCAAGGATTATTACGAAAAGAACAAGCAGAATTTCCTTCGTAAGGAGAGCGCGCGAACGAGGCATATTCTGGTTGAAATACCGGAGGATGCCAAGCCTGACGAAAAGGTGGAAGCGAGAAGAAAAATAGAAGAGGCCCGTAAGCTGATCCTCGATGAAAAGTCTTTCAACGAAGTCGCAATCGAGTATTCAGAATGCAACAGCGCTTCAGGCGGTGGAGAGCTTGGGTATAACGAAAGAGGGTACATGCCACCTTTATATGACGAAATAGCTTTTTCGCAAAAAATTGGTGAATTGAGCGAGGTCATTGAGACGGAACATGGATTTCATATTGTCGAGGTCGTTGATCGTAAGCCGGCTGGTATCGTGCCCTACGATGAGATAAAGGGATTCATCGGAAAATATCTCAACAATCGGCATGCCAAGAAAAAAATGACCGCTCATGTGAGCGGGCTCAAGGAAAAAGCAAAGGTTGAGATCTACCTTTAAAGGGAAATTGAACACGATTAACCAACAGTCAGGAAAAAGGAAAGCTTTCCTTCTTGATATGGTTGTTGATCTGTTTTTCAGGAGTCGAACCGGTTTATGGATATGATCTGACGGAACAAAACTGCCGCTGCTGTCATAGCAGCGGCATCCCTGACAGGCATCATCTGCTAGTGAATTCAAGGCAATATGTCTGCATGGATTGCCACGATCTGGCGTGGGATAATACAACATTAAGCTACACCACGGTTGTAACAAGGGATTGTCTTGTATCTCAAGTTTCGGCGTTCAAATTTAACGCGTTTCCATGTTCTATGTGGGACCGCACAATGTGAACAGGGCGTAGGGTGCGGCCTTGCCGCACCATGCTGGGTTGCGCGCCTGTTTGCTATGACGGATTTCTTCACTTCGCGGCCCCCTGACCCAATACCTTGGGTTCCTGGGCTTCAAGTTACGGTGCGGCAGGGCCGCACCCTACGAAACGCGTAGAACATGGGAACAAGATGAACTCCGAAACTTGAGTTGTATGCCTATCGGTTCGCTTGCTGACCGCCATCACGTGGTCAGCAGTGACTGTTTTTACTGCCACAATGTCTATTACGATCCACGGACGTGCCGTTACGTCATTGATTTCCAGGCTCTTCCCCTGATCGAGTTGGGTAACTTTCATCTCACTACCCCTTCAGGATAAAGATCTAATCCTCCAAGGTGAAAGTAGATTGCATTGGCAAACCGCTCCTTGTTGCGGAAGCCTCAATACTCACAATACTCAGGACAGTCACTATTCCAGTCACACGGTTCCGGCAAACAGTTGCACGGCATGTCATCGATCAAATCTCGCTGATGAACACAAAAAGGCGTGCGATGTTTGCCACCAGAGCGACGATCCCTTGGTAAAAGAGGCAATAGCATCCCAAAACAAGGCGTGCCTGGCTTGTCACTTGGAGCCATAGTATTCCAAGCTGTTTTTTTGCGCTCAAAGAATATCGATCACCACAACAAGCGGAATTTGTCTGAAAATTGGGGTCCACTCCTATTCGCCAAGCCGCTGATTCGGCTGCCGGAGCGAAATGGAGAATCAGGGAACATCATTTAGGAACGTCGTCAATGGGAAGACCCGTGAAAGCTGAATAGCCATGATCTATCCCTGATTGACTTGGCAATAATGACAATGGGAAATTAATTCCTGATTTGTGAACCAGTTGGAATTTTCCTGATTAAAGCAAGAATATTATTCCCGGACGTCATTAAACGTTATTTGCGAATGAGATTGACGTTACCTCCAGATTGGCGGGCCACAGTTTATTTTTAAGTTTAGAAGTAGTCATCCATGGAGTAGGTACTAAACGGGGTGGGGACTGTTCAACACTCTCCGGACGCCCAGCATTCCCATATTAAAGAAGCACACTATATTCAGCTGTTTCCACTTAAATTTAAGGAAAGATTTAATGAAGAAGAACCCACGATTATTATCAAAGCACCGTTTGTTGTTATGCGGACTGGCATCGCTGGCGACACTTGTCTCAACACCGCCCGCACAGGCCTTCAGCAGTCTTTTAAGCAGCTGGACGGCAACTTATCCCGGCTCCTCATCGGGTGCGAACGCCGGTTGCCAGCTCTGCCACGCAGCCAACAATTTCAGCCAATTTAACAGCTACGGATGGGACCTCTTGCAGAACGGCCTTGATTTCGCAGCGATAGAAGGCCTCAATTCCGACAATGACCCGACCGGTTCTTCCAACCTGGAGGAGATCAACGCCAATACCCAGCCCGGCTGGACCCCCGGCGCCAATAACGTCATCAACGGCGGCAGCATCACCGACACCGCCCTACCCCCTGCCGGCATTGCCGGCAGCCTGGATCCGATTGCAATCAATCAACCCCCGACGGCCGATCCCAATGGCCCGTACAGTGGGACAGACGGAACGCCGGTAGCGTTCGACGGCTCCGGCTCCTCGGATCCGGACGGGTCCATCGTCAGCTATGACTGGGACTTCGGTGACGGTAGCGCCGGCTCAGGCATGACGCCGAGCCACACCTACACAGGTACCGGCACCTTCGACGTAACCCTCACCGTAACGGATGACGCCGGCGATACCGGTTCGGCCACAACCACGGCCACCATCGGCGTGGGTAATCAGCCGCCGACGGCTGATCCCAACGGCCCCTACACCGGGACACCGGGCACCCCCATCGCATTCGACGGCAGCGGTTCCTCGGATCCTGACGGCTCCATCGTCAGCTATAGTTGGGACTTCGGCGACGGCGCCACCGGCACAGGCATGACGCCGAGCCACACCTACAACGCTCAAGGGACCTATAACGTAACCCTGACCGTTCTGGACGACAGCAATGCCCTGGACTCCGCCACAACCACTGCCACCATCGGCGCGAACAATCAGCCCCCAACGGCCGATCCCAACGGCCCCTACACCGGGACACCGGGCACCCCCATCGCATTCGACGGCAGCGGTTCCTCGGATCCTGACGGCTCCATCGTCAGCTATAGTTGGGACTTCGGCGACGGCGCCACCGGCACAGGCATGACGCCGAGCCACACCTACAACGCTCAAGGGACCTATAACGTAACCCTGATGGTGACGGACGACGGCGGTCTTTCCAATACGGCTACCACCACAGCCGCTATCGGTACAGTCACCAACCTGCCACCGGTGGCCGTTGCCAATGGTCCCTATAGCGGCACAGTGAACTTGCCCGTTTCCTTCAACAGCACAGGTTCTAACGACCCTGACGGGACCATTGCCAGCTATCACTGGGACTTTGGAGACGGCAGTGTCTTCCCCGCCGTTATTCCTGGGCCGAATACTGGGCCGAATCCGACCCACACCTACACCGCCGAGGGAACCTACAATGTGACCCTCACGGTAACGGATAACGAAGGCGCAAAGAGCTCGGATACCACCACCGCAACCATCGGTGTGGGTACCCAGCCTCCGGTGGCCAACGCCAATGGTCCGTACAGCGGTACGGTTGGTAGGGCAGTTCAATTCAAGAGCACCGGTTCCTCGGCCAGCAATGGGAACATCGCCGCCTATGACTGGGATTTCGGAGACGGTGCTACCGGTACCGGACCTAACCCAACCCACACCTACGCCGCACCGGGAACCTACAATGTCACCCTGATGGTAATGGATGACAGCGGCGCCATGGACTCGGATGCGACCACCGCCTCGATTTCGCCGGTGGCTACGGGCGCGGATGTGTTCCTGAGCGAACTGTGGGCGCCCAGATCCGTGAAGATCAAAACGGGTAAAAAGGACTCCATAGAGATCGTCGCACGCGGCGGCGGCACCACTATCCGTCAACGCGCCACGGTCACCCTGTCGGTGACCAACCCATCCAGCGGTCTCATGGTGGCCATTGAAGATGAGTCCGTTACTGAGCGCATCAAGCCGGACAGTCGTCGCAGCAAGCAGTTCGAGTTCGAAGTGGATCTCACCTGCAAGGAGCCCGGGACCTATACATTGGCGTGGAGCGCGACCATCAGCGCGGATCAGAACAGCGATCCGAGCAACGACACCTTGACCGGCACAACTTCAGTACGCTGTAAAGTGGACTCAGACGATGACGATGACGACGACGATGACGATGACGATGACGATGACGACGACGACGACGATGACGATGACGATGACGACCGGAGGTAGTCCACGCCAGCGCTAGTGGCACGCTTGACGCACCAGCCTTTTGTTCACCGTCAGGACAGATAGCTGGATGCGCCAAGCGCCACGAATATGAAATAAATTAGAACTGACTGGTGTGCAATTTCTACCCTTACCCGCGTGCCTCACGACACGCGGGGTTTTTTTATCTTGCGATCCTGATAGTGTTTGTCATGCTGGTTGACGCCAAGCCAGAGATAGTGCTGTCGTTGAGCGCCCATCCCAGTATTCAGACAAGCACTCTGTTGGGGGCGGCTTTTTCACTCAGCTTTGGAATGTGCTCATCGACTTTCGTAGCGCTAACCAACGAATGCATGACACTGGTAATCTCCAAGCCTATGCCGGCTACTGCAATCAGAAGCAGCGCCTGCTCGATCTTGGCCTGAAGATTTACGAATTCAAATTCAATCCCACAGTCGCGCAATCGCTGACCGACCGTTATGAGACGAGGGAAAAGAGCGCGCCGATCTTCGCGCTCCACGCCAAGTCCGTCGTTGTGGATGGAAAGGTAAAATCTTAGCCCATCTTAGCCGGACGCCCAGTGCGCCGAGTAAAATCGGTAAGCGATTGGAGAAGCCCTGGGGTGGGTGTCCGTTTAGTTACTGAACTGACTGGTTTACAATTTCTACCCTTACCCGCGTGCCTCACGACACGCGGGGTTTTTTTATCTTGCGATCCTGATAGTGTTTGTCATGCTGGTTGACGCTAAGCCAGAGATAGTGCTGTCGTTGAGCGCCCATCCCAGTATTCAGACAAGCACTCTGTTGGGGGCGGTTTTTTCACCCAGCTTTGGAATGCAAACGGACTGATTGACTGCAAGGACATTGGTTGTCCTTTTACTGAAGAGTGTAAAACAGTGCATCTTTCCGAGGTATGCAATGATGTCTTGGACGATGATGATAATGGGTTGGTTGATTGCAGTGATCCGAAGTGTATAGGAACGGCATATTGTCCTCGACCCCGGGAAAATCGGAACAGTCACTATTCCCGTCACACAGTTTCGGCAAATAAGTGTACGGCATGCCATCTTTCGAACCTCACTGACGAGCGCAAAAAGGAGTGTGATATTTGTCACCAGAGCAACGACCCGTTGGTAAAAGATGCGATAGCATCCCATAACACGGAGTGCCTGGCTTGCCACTTGGCGCCATAGCATTCCAAGTGATGCACTATTTCTCTCGCCAAGATCGCAAAGTATGCCAGGAAGACATTGTCTGAGGATCCTTTGCGGGCTTTCCGATCTTAGCGAGAATTTCTTTTCCTCGTATGACCTCAGCGAGTTGTCAGCGTCGATCTCTGTGCCACAACCAGCACCCAGCCGCATGCCTGTGCTCAAACCAGCGCTGGTGGTTGATCGCTCTTTTGGATAAGCTAGAATTCATGATGTCCCCTCTGTGTGTTATTGAACGATCGGGGCATCATGAGGGTAGTAGCAAGTTCGGGATAGATGTAATTCGCTAAACGCAGCCTACCCAATAAGGAGTATGTGCCTGGCCAACTAGAGAATTATCCCTAACCTTTTAGATTTTTCATGGTTAAATTTTGGCGGAGTCGACACAGAACTGCAACATAACTTTAACAATAGCTTTTTCTCGAATCCGGTTCCCAGTCTTAAAAGAAATCCCTTGACAATAATTTCCCATATAAGTTTAAATTAATTACACGCTATAAATATGGTTTTCGATATTTAATGATTTTTCCTATAAAACGGCGTTTAAGTTTTATACGGGTTTCGTATCGGAATTGTTTTAGTGCGGTCTAGATGACGATGGATTACCTGGGTGCCCACTCAAAATCACTCGAACGTTGAATGGGTGTCTAGCATAGGACACTACGCTAGGTTGTCCTTGGTCAGGATGTCATTTGACCGCGGCTCTGTCACTCTACTGGATGTAATCTGAGGAATCGAGCATGCAGGACTCCTTCTTAAACCGTCTCCGTCTTTACTTTCCATTGTCATAGCTCTGCTTGGCTTGCCTGTTTATCAGATCTGTATCAGGGCAACGGCCGCTGAAAGCAAATCCATAATCTATAAAAAACCGGGAAAGGAGGTGAACTGGAGAAATATTCAAGGAATGCCATCGGGCACACGCTGTTGCTTTGGTGGTAATAAATGCAAGGAGTCTTCGTTTTATTAGGCGATGACCTTTTATCTACATGAAATTAGGAGTTGAAAGTAGACATGAAAAAGTCAATATTTGCATCATTTTCAATTGCTGCCGCTTTTATCGTAGGAGCCGCGATCAGCAGCGTCGGTATGGCGGCCGTACCCGCGCCGCCGGTAGTACAGCAACAGGGTATTCCTGATACGGTCTTCAACAATCTGCAGGAATCCGATTGTCGGGGTTGCCATAATCAGAATCCCCCGCCAGGCATACCTGTCGATCCGACCTATCTGCCGAACCGCCATCACCTGTTGGTCGATACGACAATTCCGGCAGGAAGCGATGTCCCTAATCCTGATCCGGATGGCGATGGCGTTCCGAATACAGATTATGTATGCCTGTCCTGCCATACTATGGTTTGGAATCCTGACACCTTCACTTATGAGTTGGATCCGAATTTCAGGGACTGCTTAGGGTGTCATCAGCAGACGGCCGAAGCAACCGTCCATCATTTGACGGCGCTTGCCGCGGCACAAAACTGCCAGGCGTGTCATGGCGGAGTGATCGACAATCCGGGCGATGGCCATACCATCCCAACCTATCAGCCCAGCCTTGTTACCCCATGGCCGAGCGGTAAGGTGAATGGCGATGACACGGTGCCGGCCAACTCAGCCGGAACATTTGCCGGTAACTGTAATTTCTGTCATAACACGGCGGATGGTCAGGGCGGAGAACCGGGTCTTAATCTCGAGTCAACCCAGTTGGGCACCATAGCGGCGATTTACCAGAATATGGAAACGCATCACGGTACCGGTTTGGCGCTTGCCGACAGTTCAAGGTGTTCCTGGTGTCATGATGTGAGCCAGCCTTCGCCTGCGCATGCGATCCGTGCTTGTGAGCAGTGTCATGGCATCAGTTCACTCCATAACATCACAGCGGATACCGATGGAAATGGCGTTACGCCTGGTGCGGAACTGCCTGGATACAGCCATACCGGCGCACAGTCCGATTGTTGGGGTTGTCACGGTAATAATGGCGTAATCATGTCGGCGCCGCAGTCAGGTCCTGTTATTCCAAGTATTGCTTCAGTGAGTGATTCTTCGGTTACTGCTGGTGTTGACACCGCTATTACTCTCGGTGGCATGAACTTTACCAACTATATCAGGAATCCTTGGACAGGTGCGTTTGATATCCAGGTGAGTTCTGCTGTTCAACTGACCGACGCTGCGGGTAATGCGACTGAACTTGTACCCGCCAGCATAACGGAGGATACAATCGAAGTTGTTATTCCTGCAGCTATCGCGGCCGGTAACTATCAGCTTACCGCCAAGAAAGGCCCTAAACTGGGCAATCCGGTGAATCTGTCCGTGACTCCGAGAATCAGTATTCGTTCTGCTGCCTGTGCCAGAAGTAGCGGTGAGCTCACCGTTACCGGCAGTGGTTTCGGTGCTTATTTAGAAGCGTCTGATTCAGGAACCAACGTGACCATGAATGGAAAGACAGGCAATGTCACCTCCTGGACCGATACGCGGATTAAGGCGGATTTTTCAGGATGCAGCAGACGCGCGACTGTGACTGTAAATGCTGTCTTTGGTTCTGCTTCCAAGTCAGTGAAAAGAGCCAGGAGATAATACGTCCCAATGGTGTAATAAACCGGCGGTGGAGTAAGATCCACCGCCGTTCTCTAGCTTACTGAGGAAATTTACAGGAGGGGTGTTTAACCCCTCCTTTTTCCGATCCTCTAAAACAGGAGATTATTAACCCGGCGACCAAATAGTGTACTTTCAGGGCTACAAGAATGCCCTTGATCAAGGCGTGGCTCGCAGGCAATGGTGATTCCCTTGTCAAGAGTCACAACGAAGAGCAAGGGCATTCTTGTAGCCCCTAACAGATTGATATTTAATAGACAGGCCGCAGTGTGCCTGCCTGCAGGCTGCGTTATCAAAACTTGCTGTAGGGCGGCTACAACGGCGTTTTGATGCCTTGCTGCAGGCAGGCACACTGCGGCTGAAAGTACACTATTTGGTCGCCGGGTTAATAATAACGGGACAATTTTTTAGAAAGGGACATAGGTTTTATAGATAGGTAAATATGGTTTCAGCGACCTAATGTTCCTGTTTGTCGGCTAAGGATGGCTTTCTAAACCGGTGCTGTAACACAGGCAATGTGTCATCCGGACCGGTAAATACCGACAATATTGAAGAGAGTGGGGTATGTGATGTTAAAGAGATGTGTGTCATCCGTTATAGCCGTAGGGCTTACTTGTTTATTCATAAATGCAACTGCATATGGCACTGAAAAGAAAGTGATTATCGGCTTTCATAACACACCTGGTCCGGCGGAACATGCGATGATTCGCGGCGCCGGAGGGAAAATCAAAAAGCGGTTCAAGCATCTTCGTGCGGTATCTGTAGATATTCTTGATAGCGATATGGATGCCTTGAGAAGCAACCCTGACATTGCATACATTGAAGAAGATGCCCTAATACAGGCGATTGATCCGCTTATGGGCGGTATTGGTAGTCTCATCGCTGCTCAAGCAAGCAGTATTGAGTATGAGAATGCCTGGAGTGTCAGCCATATCGGTTCACAAGTCCCTCATGACGGGGGAATCACCGGCGCGGGTATAAAAATTGCCGTACTCGATACCGGCATAGATGATAATCATCCCGACCTGGATATGAATTATGCCGGGGGGGAGAACTTTATTTCCATCGATCCGAATAATCATGATCCCTTTGATGACAGTTATAACAGCCATGGGACGCATGTGGCGGGGACGATCGCTGCCGAACTCGATGGGGCAGGGGTTGTCGGCGTTGCGCCTGAGGCGTCCATCTATGCGGTAAAGGTTCTGGACGGTGCGGGATTCGGCTCGGTCAGTGCAGTCGTTGCCGGGATTGACTGGGCGGTCGCCAATCAAATGGACATCATCAATCTGAGCATGGGTTTCGCCACCCGTTATCAGTCACTTGCCGATGCCTGCGAGGCAGCGCATGCCGCCGGTCTCGTGGTGGTCGCGGCTGCCGGCAATAGTTATGGCGGTCCTGTCATGTACCCGGCGGCCTTCCCGTCCGTCATAGCTGTTGGGGCAACCACGATCTTTGACGATATCGGCTTCATGTCCGCAATCGGTCCCGAAATAGAGCTGACCGCGCCCGGGCTCAACGTAAATTCAACCATTGCCTATATTCAAAGGCAATGAGGTAGCAAGGGCGAATGACACAAGGCTATGATGTGTATCACAACATCAATATCTAATAGGGATATGAAAAATGAAATACTTGAAGTCGATATTGCGAAATGACCGTGTCGTTATGCGGCCATTCGCGTTTTTTGGATTTATGTGGATCGTTACAGGTTCATTGTTTTTATCGGCAACAAACAGTAGCGCCGGAAGTCAGGTAGCCGGAAATGAAAATGAGGCGCCGGCTGTTGTTGCAAAGGTAAATGGTGTTCAGATCACGCTTGACGAACTGGCGCCACAGGTTGATAAAGATCTGCGAAAATATGTTAAATACGGGATGCGTGAGCCGGATGATGGTTTCGTGAAAAAGTTACGGCAGGAAGCTTTGGACAAGCTTATTACGGTTGAGTTGTTTTACCAGGAAGCGCAGAGAATCGAAATTGATGATCTCGAAACCAGGATTGTAGAGAAAATCGATGAATTAAAAGAGCAAGCCGCGGATAATAAGGATTTTAATCCGAAGCAGGCAAAACAGATCCTGAGGAAAAAAATACTGATTGATGAATATATGGCATTAAATGAGTTGGATGATCCTCAATTGCCGGAAAAGGTCATAATGGATTACTACGAAAAAAACAAGCAGAATTTTACTCGTAAAGAGAGTGCGCGGACCCGGCATATTCTGGTTGAGGTTGCGGTGGATGCCAAGCCTGAAGAAAAGGTGGAAGCGCGGAAAAAAATAGAAGAGGCCCGTAAATTGGTTCTCGATAAAAAGCCCTTTAAAGAGGTTGCAATCGAGTATTCAGAGTGTAACAGCGCTTCAGGCGGTGGGGAGCTTGGATATAACGAAAGAGGCTACATGCCCCCTTTATATGATGAAGTGGCATTTTCGCAAAAAGTTGGCGAGTTGAGTGAGATTATTGAAACAGAACATGGATTACATATCATCGAGGTTGTTGATCGGAAGCCGGCCGGTGTCGTGCCGTATGACGAGATAAAAGGATTCATCGGAAAATACCTCAACAATCGGCATGCCAAGAAAAAAGTGACCGCCCATGTGAACGGGCTCAAAGAAAAAGCGAAGATTGAGATCTACCTTTAGCGCGGGATCGAACCGGATAAGTAGTAAGCGGGAAAAGAAAATATTTTCTTTTGTGACCAAATGTACTCGGGAGCGCGATGCGCCTGAGATTCAGTAATGCTAGAGGAGCAGTAGGGAGAAGTTCCATGAAGAGAGTAAAAGCTGATCTTTTTCATGAGTTGAAATCATGTTACCACCCATATATAGCCTGTGTTTCCTTATTGATATTATTTTTCATCTTTATTTCAGGAATAGAGCCGGTTTATGCCTATGATCTGGCGGAGCAAGATTGTCGTTGTTGCCATAGCAGCGGCGTGCCTGACAGGCATCATCTGTTAGTGAATTCAAAGCAAAAAGCGTGTATGGATTGCCATGACATGGTATGGGATGATGCAACATTAAGCTACACGCCGGTTGTGACAAGGGACTGTCTCGTATGCCATACCGGCTCACTTGCAGACCGCCATCATATAGCCAGCAGTGAATGCTTTAATTGCCATAATGTATATTATGATCCACAGACAGCTTCCTATGTTATTGATTTCCAAAATAGTTGCCAAGTCACTGCAAATACACCGCAGGTTGAAAATTGTGTGGATGGGATCGACAACAATGCAAACGGGCTGATTGACTGCAAGGATCAGCATTGTTCGGGAGTGACGGAATGTTTGGCTCCTACTGTAGAAATATGTACTGATGGCATCGATAATGATCTAGACGGACTTTCCGATTGTTCTGATTCCGATTGTTCTCAAGCGCCGCATTGCCAACTGAATCTGACTGAGATATGCATCGATGGGATCGATAATGATCGAGACGGGCTTTCTGATTGTTTGGATTCCGATTGTTCTCGAACACCGCTTTGCCAGCTGAGTCAAACTAAGACATGCACCGATGGCATGGATGATGATTGTGACGACCATGATCATAAGCATGGCGATGGCGATGACCGTGACGATGAAGATGACGATGAAGATGCCCGTGACCATGGCGATGAAGATGACGATGAAGATGCCCGTGACCGTGGCGATGAAGATGAAGATGACGATGACGATGAAGATGCTCGTGACCGTGGTGATGACGATGAAGATGACGATGCCCGTGACCGTTAACGGTTCTTTAAATTGCAAGGACATTGATTGTCCTTTCCGGCATATTCGCGTTCATTTGCGGACAAATTTCGCTTGATATTGGGTGATAATAGGTTGCGCTTTATTGACTTACCCTCTGCAAGACCGCGCCTGGAGTTCATCAGGTTTTGACTTCTATTAGCCAGGTAAATAGCATCAGGCCCTAGTGTGGTGTAACGTATAAACTGTACCCATCAGCGAGACGCTAAGCCGTTAGCTGCGCCCCGAAGGAAGTGCCCTTGGGGTGCTAGGCGCGTTGCGCCGGGAATGGCGCGCCCTTTCCAAGCAACGCAACAACGCAGATGACGGCTTAGCGTCTCGCCCGAAGGGAGGCCCGTCAATGCCTCAATCCTGCGTTGCAGCGCTTGACAAGGGCGCTGCCATTGCCTGCGCACTGCGCCTTGCCTTGGATGATGTGGGGCACACTGCATCCTAAGTTATCAGGTTGATACAGTACACTAGATCAAATTAGGGGATATTCCATGTCCGGCACCTTCCCGGCTTATCTGATTTCAAAAACGGATAGTGGTCAACTCACTGAATTGAAAGAGATTTCAATGGATAACCTGATGGATGGCGATGTCACGGTCAAGGTGGACTATTCTGCCCTCAACTACAAGGACGGCCTGGCGCTGACCGGCAAGGCGCCTGTGGTGAGACGCTTTCCTCTGGTACCCGGTATCGACTTTGCCGGAAGTGTCATCAGCTCAGATCATGCAGAGTTCCAACCAGGTGACCGGGTCGTGTTAAATGGGTTTGGCGTCGGCGAGGTCCATTCCGGTGGTTTTGCCGGCATGGCCCGTGTTAATGGAGACTGGTTGGTCTCCCTGCCGCAAGGATTCACAACGCGCCAGGCCATGGCGGTTGGCACGGCAGGCTATACAGCCATGCTCTGTGTCATGGCCTTGGAGCAGCATGGTCTGACACCCGAAAGCGGAGAGATCCTGGTGACGGGTGCTGCCGGGGGGGTAGGGAGTGTAGCGGTGTCGCTCCTCTCCCATCTGGGGTTTCAGGTGATTGGCGCAACAGGAAGACCCGCAGAGCGGGACTACCTGCTCAGCCTAGGGGCCAAGGAGATTATCGATCGTAAGGAATTCAGCGGAAAGGCCAGGCCGCTATCGAAAGAGCGCTGGGCAGGGGCCATAGATGTGGCGGGGGGGAACACCCTGGCGAATCTCCTGAGTCAGATCAACTATGGTGGCGCCGTCGCTGCCTGCGGTTTGGCCGACTCCATGGATCTTCCCGCCTCAGTGGCGCCCTTTATTCTTCGGGGCGTCACGCTGTATGGCATAGATTCGGTAATGGCGCCGCTTGAAAAACGCCGGCAGGCATGGGATCGATTAGGCAAAGATCTTGATCTCGACCTGTTGGAGGCCATGACTGTGGAGACCCGTTTCGAAGACCTGCCAAAAGCGGCTGAGGAGATAGTTGCGGGTCGCGTACGTGGTCGCACGGTGATAAAGATTCCCGATTGAGAAGAGGCAGGATATTCGCAAGAGGAACTTGAGCATATCTTGTCCTGACTTGGCCGAGTTGAAGTTCAGCCAATGAGAAGGTATGAGTCAGGTGGATTAGCCATTGGTGATGACTTTATGCGCCATGACTTGCTCAGGGACTTGCCTTGTTTTTCAAGGTATCAAGATAGTCGATGATTACGCTGCAACAATGGGTTTATCGCCGGTTTTCACTGGTCATCGATTCTCGCCATGGTCAAATTGACAACTTTGTGCTACTGAGTCAATCTCCTGCCCGTCACGCAATTCCGAGATCGCTTGGCGAATAATCAACGAGGCAGAGTGCAGGAACAGCATGGCCATGAGAAACGCCACGATAAGGTCCGGCCATTGGCTTTGGGTGGCGTAGATGGCGCCCGCCGCGATCATGACCGCCAGATTTCCAATCGCGTCATTTCGGCTACAGAGCCATACAGAGCGCACATTTGAGTCGCCATTCCGATATTTGAGTAATAAAATGGCGCTAAAGACATTGGCGCTGAAGGCGAATATAGCCACGTAACCCATAATGAACTCGTTTGGAGCGCCGACTATAAAGATACGGTATAAGGTTGATCCCAGCACCCATGCTCCCATCAGTGCCAGCGTCACGCCTTTGAATAGCGCTGCCGAGGCGCGCCAGTGTATGGAATGCCCTATGGCCATTAGGGTAATGGTGTATGTGAGGCTGTCACCCAGGAAATCCAGGGCGTCCGCCCTAAGGGCCATGGAGTCGGCGGCGATGCTGGCGCCTGTCTCAACAAGAAACATCGTGGCGTTGATGGCAATAACAATCCATAAAACGGTTTTATATTGTCTGGACAGGCCAGCAAATTTCATATCGCTATTGCAACCACAACCGGCCATTTCGCCACGCTCGCTAGAGTAATTTTTCGAGACTCTGCTACTATCTTAATACCTATAGTCGCTGTAGCTTCAAGGGCTATTATCGCGTGAATCAACAATACTCCATTGGTCAAATGGCTAAAGCGGGAAATTGCAAGGTTCAGACCATTCGATACTATGAGCGGATTGGTCTTCTGCCAGAGCCCGAGCGAAGTGATGGCAATCAGCGTATTTACCGTCAACATCACATGGACCGACTCGGGTTTATTCGTCATAGTCGTGAATTGGGTTTCTCGCTTGAGCGGATTCGGGAAATCCTGGCGTTGAGTGACGATCCTTCCCATTCATGTGAGGAAGTGGATCGTATTGCGCGTAACCATCTGTTAGAGGTGGAGTCAAAGATCAAGCGACTCCAGAGTATGAGGAAAGAGCTCAGGCGCATGATAGACCAATGTACGGGTAATCAGGTGTCTGAATGTCGGATCATTGAGGTGTTATCCAATCATGCGCTATGTCTGGCGGAAAGCCATCTCGATAGGTAAACCACCGCCTCACGAGGAAAATTTTTCTTTCCCGGCCAGTTGAGGAAAACAAGGATTCAAGGCGTAGGGTGCGGCCCAGCCGCACCGTGTTAAAACGGGATGGCAGCATGGCTTATTCAATCTGCGTTTTAGTCACCATGTCAACAGCGTGAGTCAATGGCGTTGCTAGGGCAATGCCGCGCTTTCGAGCAGTGGTCCATATCAACTCTCGAAAATACTGACGGGTTTTGATCAGGTTTTTTACGTCCTTGGTATAGTAATAGATAACCCATTCAATCGCATGATCGGCCGTATCGCTGATCCCGATATCAAGATCATACTGTGGCTCTATGCCGGAATTGCCATCATCCTTTGCGGCATTAAACGCCTCGGCAAACATTGCCCGCACTTTATTGGCCTCCACTTCGTAACCAATCTTGAAATGCAGCTTCTCCCTTAAACCCTTTGCCGAGGCAAACTTGGAAAGATTATGAATGGTGTACTCCCTGAGTTTGGAGTTTTTTAGCATAATACGGTGATTGTTCACTACGTTTAGGATTTCCGTATGGAACATTTTGGTTTTATACACCACCCCCAGGTAGGGGACGCCCTCGGTGATTTCCACCACGTCACCCTCTTCAGCCATGCCGCTGTTGAGAATAATCAGGCCACTGAATATATCCGGCGCCCAGGCATTTTGAGTCAGGGCCAGGAACACCCCGATAAAGCCGATTACACCTCCCGCTTCCAACAAACCGCTGAAGCCGAGAATCTGCACTACTGAAATCAGGACTATGATAAAAATGAAAATACCGGACAGTAGACCAAGCATACGGCTGTTATAGGTTTCGACACTTTTTTTGACGCCATTCACTTCCCTGACTTTTCCGAACCTTTGCCGGGCCAGATAGCCTATGATATGCGCAAATAAGTACCCCAGATAGATAACAACAAACACAGAGACCAGCTTTAATCCCAGGCCGCGGTCACTGATGGGGAGGTATAAGTGGTAATAGCCGAAGGAGAGTATGATCAACAGGTTCAGCGCCCTGAATAGATAGACACGGTTCAGGCGGCGGCTATCACTGACTTTGTCATGATAGATGAAGGTTAATATCCGCCGGGCGAAAATCATCAATAAAATATTGATCGCCAGCACGGTATAATCGATTAAACCAAGTCGATTGACGATATCGGTGAAATCGCTTGAAAACCCACCCAATAAATCTGTCATGGCTGCTGATTTTTTATGCTTTACTCATGCTAGTACTCCGTCAACCTAATAACTTAGGATGCAGCCAGTCAGGAAGTGGCTAGCTGCTAGGCGTGCGAGCACAGGACTAGCCGTCGCTAATTCAAGGGAGCACAACAACGCAGATGGCCGCTTCCTGGCTGGCCCAAAGGGTGCGCCCCACATCATCCAATGCGGCGTTGCAGTCCTTGAAAAGGGCATGCCATTCCATCCTTCGGTCCGTAAACGGCACATCCATGTGCCACTTCTCCCTGCGGACTGCGCCTTGCCTTGGATGATGTGGGGCACACTGCATCCTAAGTTATTAGGTTGACGGAGTACTAGTGTGGTGTAACGTATAAACTGTACCAATCAGCGAGACGCTAAGCCGTTAGCTGCTAGGCGCGTTGCGCCGGGAATGGCGCGCCCTTTCCAAGCAACGCAACAACGCAGATGACGGCTTAGCGTCTCGCCCGAAGGGAGGCCCGTCAATGCCTCAATCCTGCGTTGCAGCGCTTGACAAGGGCGCTGCCATTGCCTGCGCGCTGCGCCTGGTCTTGAGGCATTGACGGGCCTCTGATTGGTACAGTTTATACGTTACACCACACTAGTGCTATTCCTGATGCAATAGCTGTCATTCAGGATTCTACCGGCAATCCCTCCAACTTCCACTCCGGCAATCCCCCATCCAGGCGTCGCGCAGTCAGGCCGTTCTCCCGCAATTTGGATACCGCATCAAAGGCCAGTACGCAGTGCGGGCCACGGCAGTAGGCAATGATCTCATGTTCCGGATCCAATGTATCCAACTGCTTTTCCAGCTCCCCCAGCGGGATGTTGATGGCGCCTGGGAGGTGCCCCGATGCGTACTCCTCCGCTGGTCGCACGTCCAGTACGGTAACAAGGCCCTCTCTGGCCCTCTCAAGCAATTCGCCGGCGGGCACAGGTTCCAGGCTGTCCTTGATTTTGAGATAGTCATCGACAAGGCGGTCCACATCAGCCAGATGCCGCTCCGCCACCTCCCTTAGCGAGCCGAGGAGCGCCGAGACATCCATCCCGCTCAATCGGTAGAAGACCTTGTGCCCCTGTTTGCGATTGGCTACCAGGCCAGCCTGTCTTAGCTGTTGCAGATGTTGGGAGGTATTGGCCAGGGTCAAGCCCGACACCTGCGCCAGCGCATCCACGCTTCGCTCTCCCTGGGCCAGGAGTTCCAGCAGTTCCAGCCGGTAGCCGCTACTCATCGCCTTGGCGACCCGGGCAAATTCGCTGAAAAGATCATGTTTGAAATTTGTGGTTGACATATTAGGCCTATTGAACTTCAATTAATCAAGAGATCTATTGATTAAGCTATCAATAGATCAAATATAGCAGAAATTCCGCTGGAGGAAAGCAAATCATGGGTTGGAGCGATTGGATTCTTGGGAACGAACTGCCTATTCGCCTGGGTTTCTTCTTTGGTGTCTTTGCGGTCATGGCGCTATGGGAGATCCTCTCACCCCGCCGTAAGCTGGCCGTTTCCAAGGGGGTGCGCTGGGCCAACAATCTGGGTCTTATCTTTTTCAACACCCTTGTGCTGCGTTTGCTGTTTCCGACCGCCGCGGTAGGGATGGCGATCCTGGCCCAGAAACAGGGGTGGGGCCTGCTCAATTACTATGAGTTGCCTTTCATTCTCTCCGCCGTCATCGCCGTTGTCGCGATGGATTTTGTGATCTACCTGCAACATGTGATGGTTCACGCCATACCGGTTCTCTGGCGTCTACACCGGGTACACCATGCCGACCTCGATTACGACGTCACTACCGGCGCCCGTTTCCATACCCTCGAGATCATCCTCTCCATGTTGATCAAGCTCGCCACCATCACGCTGCTGGGCCCTCCTGTGGTAGCGGTGGTGATTTTCGAGGTGCTGCTCAACGCCACCGCCATGTTCAACCACGGCAACATCTACATTGCGGAAAAGATCGACCGGATTCTGCGACTCTTCATCGTGACGCCCGACATGCACCGGGTGCACCATTCGGTTCACGCCCCGCTGGCCAACTCCAATTTCGGTTTCAATCTACCTTGGTGGGACCGGCTATTCGGCACCTACGTGGCGCAGCCGCCAGAAGGGCATACCGAGATGGAAATCGGCCTGAATGACTTCCGTGATCCGCAACAGGTGGACAGGCTGCCCGGCATGCTGATGTTGCCGTTCATCCCCCATCTGGGCGAGTACACCATTAACCGTCGCTGGTGACCACGAAGGAGATCATCATGGAGATGCTTATTATTTTGAACGACCCGCCCTATGGAACGGAGCGCAGCTATAACGGTTTACGCCTGGCAAAGGCGCTTGGCAATGAAGCTGTCAAAGTGACGCTGTTTCTGCTGGCAGACGCCGTGATCTGCGCAAACCTAGGGCAGAAGGTGCCCCAGGGATTTTACAACATGGAGTTGATGCTCAACGCCGTCGCCCGTAAAGGTGAGGTGCTGCTATGCGGCACCTGCATGGATGCTCGCGGCATCACCGATGAAGATATAGTTGCCGGCGCCAGGCGAAGCACCATGAAGGAGCTGGCCGAACGCACACTGGCAGCGGACAAGGTCGTTGTTTTTTAACGATTGCAACAGCCAAGACCTGCCAAAAGAGACCCCATGAATGCAACCAGACTTCTGACCTACACGGCCCGGCCCAATCGGGCGATACGTCAGGATATCCTGCCGGGGCGCTATCGGGTTTGGGTCATGGCCCTCTCCATGGCCGCCTTTACCCTGGCCTTCCTTGGTTGGCTCAACGAATCCTGGCTCTATCTGTTTGAGAATCCCATCTGGCTCAACCGTTACACTGAGTATGCCATTATCCTTGCCTTTGGGCTTTGGCGTATCCTTGCCGAGCAAAACCCCTATACCCGCAAGCGCCTGATCATCCTGGTGACGGTGGTTACCGGCTTCTGGTGGCTGATCCCATGGCTCTCGCCGGTATTCGAGCCCTACGCCGGTTATGTCTGGAGTCAACCGGTCTTTCCAGCCCCGCACACACCGGGGACTGTCACCTTCTTTCTCACCCTGCTGTTGGTGTTTCTTTTTGGTCGGCGGGTCATTTGCGGCTTTGGCTGCCCCTGTGTGGGTATTCGGGAAACCGTAGGCTTTCCGTTCCGTCGCTTTTCTCTGCGTGGCGACTGGGCCTGGCGCTTGCGTCATACCAAGTGGTTCTTCTTCGTTTGGTATGTCGGTGTGCTGGTGTCCACTCAGTTCCCGCCCAATGCCTGGACGGCAACCCTGGTCGGCATGTTCGCCCTGGTGGTGGGAATCACCTATTTCGGCTCTTTTTTCATCATTCCCATCACCGGCAATCGCTTTTACTGCCGCTACCTCTGCCCCTACGGTTCTACATTCGGTCTGCTCAATCATGCCGGTTTCTACGCCATAAAAATGGACACCCAACGATGCATCGACTGTCGGCGCTGCGAACAGGCCTGCGACATGGGCATCCCGGTCTGGCGGCAAGGCAAGACGACAGGAGGGGTTACCGGCCTTGAGGACTGTATGGGGTGTGCCCGCTGTGTCATCTCCTGCCCCACGGATGCGCTGGCGATTCGTGATGTGCGCAATCTATTTCGTCCCGCGCTGCGCCAGGATGCCAGCCATCTGCTTAAGCGAGAGCCTGCTGTTTCCAAACCCCGTATAGAGCCGCTACATCGTTCCCTGGTAGAGCGGGTGAGCGACTGGAAGGAAACCGCTGAGCCCCTCTCCTTGAAAGCGTTGCAACAACAGGCAGAACGCTGTCTGGATTGTGGCGTTCCCGGCTGCCGCAATGCCTGTCCGCTGGGCAATTTCATCCCTGACTGGTTGGCGGCGGCCACGCGAGGGGATTGGAAGCAGGCAGGAGACCTAGCCCATGCAACCTCACCGCTACCCGAGGTGTGCGGTACGATTTGCCCGCAGCACCGTCTGTGTGAAGGGGCCTGCACGCGTAACCGATTGGAAGGCGCTGTCACCATCGGCGCGATTGAGCGAAACATTGCAAACCAGGCATTGGATGCAGGTTGGCGGCCGATCGAGGCTACACGCCGTACGGGTCGTAGCGCGGCAATCATTGGCGCCGGTCCCGCAGGGCTGAGCTGTGCGGAACGCCTGAACCGGGCGGGTGTAGACGTCAGCGTCTACGATCGTTCGACCAAGATCGGTGGCTTGCTCCAGACAGGCGTTCCATCGTTCAAGCTGGACAAGCGCCTGCTGGAGCGCAGGCAGGCGCTGCTTGAACAAGCCGGTATCCGTTTTTCTCTCGGCGCCTCAGTGGATGGGGAGACCTTATCCCAGCTACTAGAACAGCATGACGCCATCTTTCTTGGTCTGGGCGCACAAAACCCCCGAACCATTGAATTACCCGGGCAAGCCCTACCAGGTGTCGAGCAGGCGCTCAACTGGCTGGATAGCATCAACGCTGGCGTGAGAGCGTCATTGAGCGGCCAATCTGTATTGGTCCTTGGCGGCGGAGATACCGCCATGGATTGTGCTCGCGCAGCGTTACGGCTGGGAGCAAAAGTCAGCATCGCCTATCGTGGCCCTGAAATCTGTCTGCGCGCCTCCCCCAAGGAGATCGCTTTGGCCCGAGAAGAGGGTGTTCAGGTATTGTTGGAACATACCCCGCTCGCGTGTGAAGGCGCCGGAAAGGTCAGCGGCGTACGCTTTAATACACCCCACGGCATCTCGCTGATTGAGTCCAGTCTGGTGATTCTTGCCTTGGGTCAACAGCCCGCGCCACCATCCTGGCTGGCCGGATTCAACGTAACCACTGAATCAGACGGGCGCATCCTGGTCGATGACCAAGGCCGCACCGCGCATCCGAAAATCTGGGCGGGTGGTGATAATACACATGGGCCTGACCTGGCAGTAGCCGCCATGGCTGCCGGCCGCAAGGCGGCCGAAGGCATGCTGGCCAGTTTCAGTATCTTGGAGCAGATCCGGAGGCGGGCATGAAAGGGATTGCCTTGCTACTCATGATCCTTTGTCTGCCGTTGCCGGTCGCCGCAAGCCACGCCTGGGCGGATATTGACCTGTGTGAGGTATATCAAGACAAGCTGCCGCCAGGCCTTAGCGCCGAGTCGCTGCCTGAGGCGCACGCTCCAGGTGCCGTGTTACTCGATCGCTACTGTACCCAATGCCACAATCTGCCCGGACCGGACCGCCACACAGCCGCCGAGTGGCGTGATGTTGCATCCAGAATGTTCATGTTAATGGATGTTTCTAAGCGTTTTGGGGGATTGATGGGCAGGGTTGAGTCCATGCAAGCGCAGGAGCAAGCGATACTGCTGGCCTATCTGGAGCGTTATGCCGCGAACTCGATCGTGAGTAAATGGCCTGCAGAGCCTGAAGCAACCGGTCACCCGTGGCTGATACGCACCCAGGCCTTACTTCCCTTCCTGCTGTTGACCGGGCTGGGTCTGCTGCGTTGGTTGCGAAAATGCCGAAAAGATCATAAACCATGCGTTACCGACTAATTTCATGGGCGCTTCCGGCCATTGTCCTGCTGGCAGTGGTGGCAGGTTTTGCTTATGTGTACTGGAGCAAGGGGGGAGCCGGGGCTGGTCTCTACTCCCGTTACTGGTCGCCAGATCCGGTCCAGGGCTATTGGGACCCGGCTAATTTTTACCAGTCAATCGAGACAGTAGAGGGCGTGTTCGAGGCCGCTCTGTGTATCCAATGCCACGAGGGAATAACCCCTGGCATTGTCGTCGACTGGCGCGCCAGCCGCCATGCCCGGATCGATGAACCGGTCACCTGTGACGACTGTCATGGCAACAACCATCAACAGTTACGACTACCCACCCCGGATGTGTGCGGTAATTGCCACAACAAACAGCACGGTGAATTCAGGGATGAGGCACGTTATGGTTTCCCCAGTCATGTACTGGCCATGGAGCGGGCTGTGGATGCGCCTCACTTCGCCGACAAACCGAAGGCAGAGGTCCAGTCCTGTGTCCAGTGCCATTCGGTGGCCACCAAGTGCGACTCCTGCCATACAAGGCACCTTTTCGATCCGGCCGAGGCGCGACGTCCCGAGGCCTGTATCACCTGCCACTCAGGTCCACCCCATCCTGACGATGAGAGCTACTTCGCCTCCGCCCACGGCAAAATCTACCTGGCCGAAGGCAAGGACTGGGATTGGTCAAAACCACTGACCAAGGGCAACTACAAAGCCCCCACCTGCGCCTACTGTCACATGGATGGGGGACGCCATCAGGTGGCGCAGAAATCCCTGTGGAAATTCGGTCTGCGTGAGATCAATCCCCACACCTCGAAAAACCAGGTGCTGCGTGAACGCTGGATCGAACTATGCCGTGACTGCCATGAGGAGAAAAAAGCCGCGCAGTGGCTGGCCGAACTGGACCAGGAACGCAAACTGGCGTGGCGGAAACTCGATAAGGCAGAGGATATGCTTAAAGACCTGCGCAGTGACGAACTCCTGCAGCCAGCAGCGGATGAGCGGCCTGACTACCCAATGGGCAGTCTCTGGCCGATAGAACGTGTCGGTTTTTTCGAAGGTCAGGCATCGGCTTTCTACAATGTCTCAGCCATTGAGCGCGACTATTTCGAGATGTGGTACTTCGACAATTTGGGTGCGTACAAATCCGCTGCCCATGGCAACGCGGCGGGTGTTGAGGATGGACACCGAAAAATGGCGGCTTCCCTGGATCGTATCGAGGCCAAGGCCAGGGAGCTGCGCCATCTATCCAAGGACGGGCGGAAAGTGAAACTAGCGCCGACACTGACTGAACTCTGGATGAAGGGCGCCTACACCGATTACAACAGAGAGCACAATTGATGCAAATGACCCGCTGTTATCGGATGAACGCGCTTGTCCGGTTGCTGGGCGTACTCGGTCTGGTTGTTCATTCCGTCTCGGCTGAGGAGCGCGTTGCGCCAGGTCCATTTACCGATAACGAGTGCATCGCCTGCCATGCAGAGCGGGATCCCAGGCTGGTCAGGCAGTGGCGTGAGGGTCCCCACGCAGCGGCTTCCGAGGTCGGCTGCGGCAGTTGCCATGGCGACCGGCATGAGGACTCAAGCGCAAAAGCAAGAAAAGCTCAAAGCTGCATAGGATGCCATGAAGGTGCGGCCAGCCATAGTTACACCACGTCCAAACATGGCGTCATAAACACGCTTGGCGAAGATAAACAGGACTGGCGGCAATCTTTGCAACCGGGCCGCTACCGTGCTCCCTCATGCAGCTACTGCCATCTCCATAATGGCGACCATGGCAACACCATGGCGCCTGATCGTGGTCCTGAAGTGCGCCAATGGATCTGCTCAGGCTGCCACAGTCCTCGCTATGTTCGCGAGCAATTTGCCAACGCAAAGCGCCAGTTGGAGATTGCCGACCTCAAGCTCCTCGAAGGAGAGACCTTGATCGCCTCTGCCGGCGAAGACCGGCATGGTACGCTAGCGAAATTACGGCAGAATCTGATCCGCCACCGCAAAAACGTCCTTTATGGCGTAGGCCATCAATCGCCGGATTATCAATGGTGGCACGGTCAACCGGCGCTGGATGGAGATCTTATCAGAATTCGCGATAGCGTCTTGCAGGTACTCCGGCGCAAGTTGGTATCGGACAAGCCAGAGGAGTGAAATCGATGCAAACCCCTTTATGATGCAATATCAAGCGTCATAAGTCCGCAAATGAACGCGAATTAACGCAAATGGCTTATTTGGCACGAAAGCGGATGTTAGTATTGGCTGGTGTTGTGTTTGGAGCCGGCCATATCCACATCGGGGCAAACCGGTACAGATAAAATGGAATTAATTCGATGGAAGAAGAAGTAGATCCTCTGGACTTTGGCGTGACGCCGTCGCTGTTTCTTGAATGGCGATCTCCACGGTTTGGTTCCAGCAACCCAACCAAGGTCGAGTCGAAGGTTTGGGAGTGGCTGGTCAAGTCGAAGCTGTCCGGCTATGGTGCGACCGAAAAGATGAACGGACCCTCTCCGTTCGACAAGGGACCGACGTGGTGTTTTGATCGATTTGGTCAGTCATGCACGCTACTGCCTGATGGCAGGCGGTTATATATCGGTGGGGAGCACGAGGATTACTACGATCCGGACTTCTTCATCTACAACGATGTCGTGGTAGAACATCCCAACGGTCACCTCGAATTCTTCTGCTACCCCAGGGAATCATTTCTACCGACCGATTTCCACTCAGCCACGCTGGTAGGTAGTCGCGTAGTGATTATCGGCAGCTTGGGGTACCCAGAGGGCAGACAGGTAGGGCATACCCAAATATACTTGCTAGACACGGAGAGCTATCAAATCGAAAGCATCGGCCCTGAAGGGGAATCGCCTGGGTGGATTCACAAACACAGCGCTCGGTTGAATAGTGATGCGAAGGCCATCACCCTCACAGGAGGGAAGGTGTACCTTGGCGACCAGCATTCGCTCCGTGAGAACATTGACGACTGGGAACTTGATCTCCAGTCGTGGCGCTGGAAAAGGCTCACGGAGAGGAACTGGCCCAGGTGGGAGGTGCTGCGACAGGATCGGACGAGAAACCATCTTTGGGAGATGCGGCAGGCGCTTTGGCATCAATCGGTCAATTGGATAGACAATTACAAAGAAGATATCGAGACGCTGGAAGCGGAGTTGGACTACATGCCCGACGTGGCTTCGGTCAACGAACTCTACTCCTTTCCTTTTGAGGCTGGAGAGCTGGTTGAGGACGAGGACGCGCACAACCTGTACTGGATTTACGTAGATGGGATAAAGGTGCGATTTGTGGAAGAGGATTTCGCTATAGAGGTGACGGTAGAAGGAGCGTTGCCTGATTCCACTATTGAGCTTATGCAGCAAACGTTGCTGGAGAGGCTATCGGCACTTGAAAACGCACCGTGTGAGCTGGAAATCTATTGATCGTGGTGCATGGAGACTGCGCAGCGAGACCCTATAGTTGCATAAATATTATCCAGGGTGCGCAATAAGCTGCATAAAACACAGGGTAAATTCACATTTCAGTGGTGTTTCTGGAATTCACCGCTGGTGAGATCCATAAACAACCTGAAAATCGCTTTTTATCCTGTGTTTTATGCAGTGAAATAGGCATTTTTGCCATTTTTTATGCAACTATAGGGGAGACTCTGATTGCCGCGCTGCACCGCCTATCGGAAAAGGCCAGATGGGTAAAGAGAGTGAAGAGTGATTGGCCGAAAATGGACGCAAATTACCGCTAATTTACGCAAATGTTGTAGGGTGCGGCCCTGCCGCACCATGGTGTGTCTGAATTTTGGTAAGGTGTTTCTGACTGGTGCTGTGGGTTTGTCTTTGGGGGTGAATCCATGATGTATTGTTGCCACGAAACCTGTGGCGGTGATTTGGCAGCAAACGGCCAGGAGCGGACATTAAGATTTTTCGGAACAGGCAATCGCAACGCATTCCTGATAAATAGCATCTACAACCTTTTGTAATTTTGATAGGTCATAACCACCATCAAGTAATTGCTTTGGGCTACTGCTCAAGAAATCATTTGTATATTTATCTTTTTCCATTAAAGCACCCTGGTATTGTTTTACATCGCCTTTGTAACCGCTCCAGCGTATAGTTGGCTCCTCTGGCAATCCAGGTCGATATAGATCAAGATAGCACTCAATAGCGACAGCTTTACCATTAATATCAATTTTACTCTTACCAGATGGGCCAATTGTTTGGAATGACGAAAACTCATCAAGGTCTGGTAACATAGCAACTCTCATATTACTAGGAAGGTTTAGTTTTTGAGTCTTCCTAAAGGCAGACAGACCTTCGGTATCATTGTCGTATAGAAAAAGAGTTTGGTTGTGCACATCCATTTGTGCCAACCCTTTTGCAAACTTTTGAAGGTTCACTGTTCCTCCAAATGGATGACCTTCCGTCATATCAATGAAACTGAAAAAGTCATAAATCTCAGGCCGCAGTGTCTTTATAGCAAGATCAATAATTCCAACATCAGTATGCCCCTCCGTGACAATTAGAAACTTTTGTTTTCTTCTTGCACATGGCCGGAATATTGACACATTCGCCCAACCATTCTCAACTAAAGGCCCATACTGCCATTTGACTTCCTGATGAAGATTATTTTCGTTTTCTGCTAACAGTCGTAAAGCTGAATATGGACTTAGACAATCGAATATATGAGATACAAGGCTTTGCTCTGAGTAGACCATTGCATCATAAGGTTCGTAGCAAGGTATTGCTTTAAGTGTATCTGCATCAATAAAGTTAGCGCCATATTCAGAGGGATCTTTATCGATACTATCTTTATCATACGAACCATCAAGATTGCCGATATCAATTCGTTTGGCAAATTCTAAGAATTGACTAAATTTCATGCAAGGAATCGCTTTATCTAGCCCTGACTCTTCCAATTCATTTCGGGTTTCATTTGATTCTGCCGCTACAAGCTCATACTCTTTTTTAATTTGTTCAAGAGTAAACCCCATTAGCTCCAAACGCGGAACGACATCCTTTAGATGCTTTGAAAACCCCATTTCCATTTTTATTAAGTCGGGATCATTCTCAGACTCAAAATAATCGTAATTCACCTGATCTGATTTGAGACGTTTTCGGTCGTCAGACTGAAATAATGATCCGTGATCAATTCCCATATGGTTTTTTGACCAACAAACATCTACTTTATCGATAGAGAGAGAAATTTCTGTTCCCATTTCTTATAAACCTTTACCTTTCTATATTTAGAATCGTTCAGGAGCGGACATTTGGCTATCTTAGAAATTTAATGCCTATGATCCAACTTGTGCTGATGGGGAATAAATAAAGCGATCGTATCTTATTTATTGCTACTACACAGAAAATCTTAAGGTTGCCAAGTTCTAACGACATCTATTGCACTATCCTCATCAAAAAGAAAAGCAACGCTGTAATGGGCTCTCGTAGAAATTACGTATAGTGTATTTTGGGGAGCGTCTGTTTTTGCATCATCAAAAATCCCTGTTTCTCCTCTCAAAAACTTCCTATGATTTTCTGTAGGTATAATCAGCACTCTTTCGAATCCAAGCCCCTTCGATACCCCAAAATTATAACATTTCTGATCTTCGCAAAGATCAAGTCTGGTTCCTTTATCCAACCTCAATATAACAGGTTCGAAAAGCTGAATATAACTAGAAATGTGCTGCTCTGAAACCGTAAATACCCCAGTATGATTTGCAAATACATCAGGTACTTGTGTTACATTTGAAATTGTTTTCGGATATAGATTTTCATCAGCATGTACTAGATGTGCGAAATCACATATTGGCTGTATGCATCGCCAACTTACATTCAAGGGCTTTGTTGCAAACCCGATAGATTCAAATCTTTCTCTCTTTTCAGTATTTGTTTTAGGTGTTTTTGTTGTTGGGTGTGTTGTGTAAACTGTTTGTCTAAAATCACCAACACATGTAAATGCTAAATCATCTATCTTTGAAATAGCTTCGATTATATCAAAGTCCCACCCCACTAAATCCTGAACTTCATCTATGAAAACTGCATCATAAATACCACTTAACCTACCAATATTATTTTTTTTGGATTCCTTGTATATCCGATAAGAGAGTTTCGATAAGTAGGATGTATGCGCTTTACCGCTTGCTTTTGTCAGGTAGTGAATAGAATTATACTTACCGTCTATTTTCTCTGCCGTACCAGGAATATTCCTTCCCCCTCTTTTATTAGGGTCTCCTGCCTTATTAAAATTTATGCCAGGAATACGATTCGAGAAAATACACCGTTGATAAGGTCTGATCATATCTTCTAGCAAAAAAGTAAACCATCCTTTGATAACTATTTCTGTAGGCTTGTAGCCATTAAGTCGGCATATTTTTTTGAATAATTCTTTTTGGTTACTCTCTGTATAAGTAAGTATTAATATATGCTCTCCATCGGCGGCTCTCTCAAGAGCTTCTTTAGAGATTAATTCTGACTTTCCTGCTCCAGCACTAGCCAGGATCAGTCTCTTAATCATCGAAGTTCACAGCCTCCAAGAGATAATCAGGAAAAGTTATTTCTTCGTTGTTCTCAAAAATCCGCATGGCAGAATCTACTTTTCGTCCACCAGTTTTTTCTCCTTTGAACCAATCTTTCACAAATTCATTTTTAGCTTGTAAATCACCAGTATTGTACTTGTTATAGGTTTGGGAAGAGAGCATTATAGCTGCCAGCTTATCCAGCTTCATAACGTTATCGGAATTACTCTCTATAAGAGCAGGCTCCAATGAATAGCTTGAGTTGTCTTCTGGAGAAAAGATACTGAAAGTGTCATCTTCATATTTCTCTAGCCACTCCGTGATGTTTTTCTGATAATCGCCGTCGTTATCTTTGACAATTCTTACTGGGTGCTTAATGGGCTTGGCAATGTTGAGATAATTTTTAAATCCAATTCCCCGCACAACGATTATATCAATGCCATTTTCTTCTGGAAGACATTTATATTTATCTAAATAGATTTTCTTGAGAACAAGTTCATCTGATGGCCCCTCTACCAGTATTACTTTTTGAGCCAAAATGACCCTCAAAGTATCATGACCTGGAAACCGCTTTAAAGTTTTAACAGTTTTTGCATCAAGCTCTTTAAATCTCGTATATGAACCTGCCAAAAGACATAGCTTGTCAATGCTGAGTTTATTCAGCACATAAGAGCTGTGGGTTGTTAGAAATATCTGCTTTCCTTGGTTCTTCTTTTCAATACTTGAGATTAGCTGCACAAGATTGATATGAGAAAGGTGGTTTTCAGGCTCTTCAACCATAATTACGTCCATATCCTGCGCTTTATTTTGAAGAGCTAGCTTAATCTGGATCTGATTTTGCTCTCCTTTCCCTATTTGATTAAAAGAAACGTCATCCACAGCCAACTGAAGGCCACTTTCCCAACTGGTTGTAGAGGCAATATCCGCAGTAACTTTGAGTGATTTTTGGGTTATCTCATTAGCAGTATCCAAATTATCGTTTATAGCCACTACTGCATCTTCTTCATCAAACTTTGCTTTAAGTTGCCGATAGTTGAGATTGAGCGTTGTCCTGTCATTTTTTTCTAATGCGGCGCTGATGATGCCATTTATATACTGGGTACGGCCATATGTTGGATGTAGGCGCGACGCATCAACAAAAAGACAATTTATTCCCTTATTGTGTTGATTTACACGGTTCCAGGCAAAACTAAACCACTCAAAAGTATACATTTCAACGGGAAGCGTTGATACGCTATCCGGATTTTCAATGAATGATGCATAGGCATCCGCTAGTTCAGGGTCAAAAAATATTCTGACAAAAAGTCCTTCTGTATCTTGTTTCTTAGAATTATTATCGCCTTTTAAATTAGGGCCACCCTCTAAATAGGCTTCAACAAGTATCTCAGGAAGGGTTTCTTGGCTTTTATTGCCAAACAAATACGCTTTAATACAATCATTATTGAATAGCTCTGTTGTTAATTCAGATCGTAAAGGCTTCCCCCGATAACACCCGTTTAGAACCACCTCAATAGCTTCTAATAAAGAGCTTTTGCCACTTTCATTATCGCCAACAACGATATTTATATCATTGTTGAACTCAAACGTTTGATCTTGAAACTTTTTAAAATTCAGAAGCCTCAGTTTCTTTATAGTCATGGCAATCTTCAGGTTATGAAATAATTCTTCGTCAATGTCCGCTTAGGGTCGATTCCTGCCACTTACCAAATTTCCGCAACATGCAACTTCATTTATAAATACACCTTTTAGACGCAGCAGCCCAAATGACTGTTATTTAATAGACAACAGCCAACAATGGCCAGTCGCTGGGCACGGCCCTGCCGCGCCATAAGCCTGTCTCTCCAAACGAAAGAATTGATTACTAATGCAGTCTATTGCCTCAATAGGATGTGGAACCCTAGGCAAAGCGTCCGGTGCGGCTGGGCCGCACCCTACATGGCTCTATCCCCTGACATCTGCCATCCTAACCACTTATCAATTTCATCCGTTAGTGATCGCTTCCTACGCCCGGGCAAGTCGGGCGTGAATCTAATCTTCTCTTTATAGCACTGTTGCCCAGCGATATCCATTCAGCCTCGGTATAACCGACTGTTGCGAAAGTGTATTAAATGGACAATGGCCTTGCTGCCCAGCCTTCCCCGGATCTGCCCCGCAGGCTTAGAACGAGTCGTAGGGTGCGGCCTTGCCGCACCATAACCGCGCCTGATTCTGGTTAACCGGTTTTTTAGCTTGATAACAGTTGCTTGGAACTTGTCTTTGGGAGGTTTGAATCCCTGATGGGCAATTGTCCAAAACCTACAGCGATGATCTGACGGCAATGGGTCTAAGCTGAATGGCGCTTACTTAAGATTAAAACCACTGTCAGATCAGATAAAATCACCGTCATCCCGGCGAATGCCGGGATCCAGAATCCCCAACAGGTGTCATTTCCCTGGATTCCATCCTTAGGTCCGTAAACGGTGCATCCATGCACCACTTCTCCGGCATTCGCCGGAATGACGTGGTTGATGGAATGACGAATCAGATCCAGGCATATTCACCTTAAGTAAGTGCCGTTTACGGACCGAAGGATGGAATGGCCTGAGTCCTTGTCAAGCACTGCAACGCCGCCGCGGGACACCACAGGAGCGCCCGAAGGGTTGCTCTGTCAGCGTCCATGACCGCGTTGCGCCTCTTGTAAAGGACTCGGGCCATTCACGGCGAGGCGCGCCTTGTCCTGAACGCTGACAGACCAACTGAACCCATCATTATCATGTTGAAGGAGTACTAGTGGGTGCCGAGGCGGTGGGGGTTCTTAAATCTCATCAGGGCTCGGCACATCAACGTGCCATACAGAAGCCGGATAGTTGTCAAAGACCGTCACTTCTTCAGGTTGTAATCCGTTGGGTAAAGGTAAATAAGGACACACATCATTTAGAATCTTAGAACGATACGCCGTCAAGAGTGCATTGATACACTACAATGTGCAGTCAAACACAATTTTCACAACGAGTTCAGCTTTGAGAAGAGGGATTAGCAAGGATTTTCTGTACTGGAAACATAGCAATACCGGCAGAGGGTAAAACCATCAGCCAGCTAGAGACGGTTTGAACCGCTAACCAGGAATGCTGGTCAGCAAGGCGCGTAACGATACAACTGCAGGGATGCACCGGTTACACACAGCCATTTCCTGCCCAACGCCCGACTTGTATTGCCTGATCGCTTCCCTGGTGCCAACGACCCGGTAGTAGCGTCCGCCATAACCACGCACCGTATCCAGCTAGGCTCCAGGTCGATGTTCAACCTTTCCAGGATCGGCGCCTGGTGGTCGGGTATGGCGCCTGATTTGTCATCTCGTATCGCCCGGCCTGTCCAGTCGGTCAGTTGGAGGTAATCGGTGAGGCTGAAGGGCAGCCCCTGGGGTTTGTCGATGCGTTCCCGGCCGATGAATGGGAGCAACCCTTTTGGCGTGGGTGGCGTCTCATCGGCTGTGTGACCGGAGCAGCCATCCTCGGCATTGGCCCTTCGGGCAATGGTTTCATTCAAATTGCGCATGAACCAACTGATGTCATAGAGCCTGTGGCGCCAGGTCTCGATATCGGCAGAGACCACGGTGCGTTCAGCCGCTGTCAGCCCGACGCCGGCGAGCTGGCGGGCGAGCAGAGGGGTGGTAGAGGCTGGTCCAGCGCGCGATCACTTCCTCATGAGTCCAGGCCAGGGCCTGCGGCTTGTCAACGCAGACCATGGTATGGTTGTGCATTACCGCATAGGCGCAGATATTAATGGCGAAGACCGCCGAGAGCTGTTTGAGCCGCTCGACAACCCAATCCCTGCGGTACTCATAGCTGCGTCCCGGGAATGTATCTTCGCCGCACAAGAAGGCGCGGCGGATACAACGGGATACGCAGTTGTAATAGGGGGGGGGTTCCAGGCTGATCTAGCTTTTGCGGGGTGTGATCATCGGCCCTCTCCTTAGGGTTTTGGTCTGTCCGTATGCAACTTACTCTAACTCATGCTAAAGTTGATTTCAATCGTTGAATCGTTGGGTGTCCCGGTTTTTATGGTTTTTATGGAAGAGCAAGAAAAATATATTCAGGCACTTATCAAATTACATCGCGGTCTTGAGAGGCAAGGCCCAGGCGATATAAATTATTCGAATTATATACTTTCACAAATCTCAGACTTACCAACAAATCCACGCATAGCTGATATCGGTTGCGGCGCTGGTGCTGGAGCACTATTTCTGGCCGACAGATTTAAATCAAAGGTACGAGCAGTAGATTTCTCGCGAGAATTTTTAGATGAGCTAGAAGATCGAGCGAAACAGCGGGGGCTTGAACATTTAATAGAAACCATCGAATGCGACATGGGAAGTCTTGATTGGGAACCAGAATCCATTGATCTTCTTTGGTCCGAGGGAGCCGCTTATAACTTGACATTTAAAGGTGCGCTGAAAGCTTGGAGACCATTGATGGCAGCTAATGGAATTGCTGTTATTTCGGAAATGAATTATTTCACAAGTGAAGTGCCGGAACCTGTACGAGTTTATATGCAAAACGCCTACCCTACCATCGGTACTGAATCAGAAAACGCAGGTCATGTAAATTCATCAGGTTTTGAGATTTTGGGAATTCACCGTTTGCCGTCAAAGGCTTGGTGGGATAATTACTATGGGCCACTTCGAGAAAATATGAACTCTTTAAAGCATTCGAAAGAGAGTATCATGCAATCAGTCATAAATGAAACAGAAGAAGAAATGAAGCTCTTCGAAGAGCATGAGAAATATTACGGGTATTCTTTTTATATTATGAAAGCCGTGTAGTGTAATTTCGCTAACGAATAAGGCTGTCCATTACATACAACTAAACGTGCTATTTCAAATAGATACACATTTAAGTTAAACTATGCTCCCAGTATTGTAAAGGGAGTTATCAATGACAAGCTGGCGGTAAATAAGGACACGCATCATTTAGAATCTTAGAACGATACGCCGTCATGAGTGCATTGATGCACGAGATGAGCGACCAAACACAATTTTTACGACGCGTTCAGCTTTGAGAAGAGGGATTCGCAAGGATTTTCTGTACTGGAAACATAGCAACACCACCGGCTGAGGGTAAAAACCATCAG
>JAHXHS010000041.1 GCA_025656455.1 Candidatus Thiodiazotropha sp. (ex Epidulcina cf. delphinae)
TCAACTATCGGCTACCAGACGCCATTGGGCTATGACAAAGCGTACCGAAACGTTGCGTGATTATTTGTCCGGAAAAGTCTTGCCATATCACACCACCAACCGTACCAGTGTGACCAGCATAACAAAGATGCGGTTCGCAAGGCTCACCACATCCTACGGTATCCCATCTTACGAGTTGCATGCCGTGGACGAAGACTCCGCGACAGGCTTGGTGGCAGAAACACCATTCAACGGCTACCCCTGTCCCAAGTGTCAGGCAGGCCACCTCCCTGTCATCGGCGAACAACCGCCGGTGAGATGGAAAGGAGGCTGACAGGCTAAGCCAAGTCACTGACAAAAAAGCCTGCACCGAGCATGATCGGGTCATACGGCCTCGAGGGAACCACTCGACATGAAGACAAAAAAACAGCTATTATCAGGCATATTCAAAGAGATAGGGAGGCCAAAATAGGCCACGGAGTCACCCTTGCGCGCTCCAGAACGGCAAATCAGGCACCATCATCCGGTGGTGATCCGCCATTCTGTACACGGCGGATAAATGCTTAACTGTTAAGCAATACTGTTTTTCACAGGAAGCAATCTATGAGCAAAATAGAAAAAGCTCAGAGCAAGATTAAAAAACTCTATGAATTAGTTAATGAACCGTCATTTCCAATTCAAAAAGAAATGCAGGTTCTTCATTGGGCATACATCGCGGTAAACTTCCTAACAGCCGCATCGATTTTGGACAAAAAGGGACACTACTTCATTAATCCTAAGCTACAATTAACCGGGCATGCGATTGAATGTTCCATGAAAGCATGTATTGCATCAGTTGCAGCTAACCCTCCGAATAAACACGACTTAGTTCAACTCTACAAGGTTATCGATAAACATGGTTTTCATTTGGATGATCGGTCTCAGGCCTTGATTGTCCACCTGAATCATCATTATTATCAGGATTTTGGAACAGGAACGAAATTCAAATTGCGCTATCCTACTGAAACCACAGAAAGCTTAGGGGGGGCCTATCTACACCACTCTGACATAGTGGCCATTTCGAATACTTTAATAGAACAAGCGGCGAGTAGAGTTCCGAATATCCTCGACGAAATGTTTCGGACAATTCCGACATATAGAGCGAATTTGGCGAAATTTGTCTAACGAATAAGGTTAGATTTATTTATGACAGTAATTTTGTCTTCTGCAACAAAAATTCCTCATTTGAAAGCAATCCTTGTTTTTGAAGCTCTCTCAGCTTTGCCAATTCATCAGCCACCTCTGTCAGTGGAATAATTACCTGGACGGACACCCAAAATCAATTGAAATTTGAATGGGTGTCCAGGTAAATACCCTATGGTTCGATTTCGCAAGAAAGCCGCAGCTGAGCGACTTTCTTGCTGGCTGGCTAGGTTATTGGTCAAGCCGGATTGCGTAGTTGAGTGCGTTACCCCAGATTGGAGTGTAATTGCACGAAGTGGGTTGCAGAGCCCATGATAGAATAGAGCGGGCACGTCGCGTCTGACCGTCCATGGGATAGATTCTGCTCAGGTTCTGGTTGGCGTTGGCGATAACGGCAAACTGCCAGGTGGGGCTGTTACCATGCATCTCATTCGCCAAATGAACGCTATCAACACCGACCGGGACCAAGGTGCCGGTGCTATCGGCAACACAATGCAGTACATACTCACGGCTGCCTGGCAGCGGCGCACCACCAAATCCGAAGACCTGTTTGATCTTGACCGGGCATGCGAACTGGCGGCGCTGAGGATCATATCCGCAGCAGCTCATCTCTTCATAGTAGAGGCTTCCGAGGTTGGATACTTTGGAACCGCACTGCTTGGCGGCAAGTATGAAACTGCTCGTTGGCGGGATTAGCGTTGCGTCCCCTGCGCAATAGGCGTATTGCTTGTAGAGTTCAGCTTGCAGGGCCAACTTCTCGCTATCACTCGCATCGGCCACCGCACTCAGTGCCTTGGCCACCTCTTCCTTGACTTCCGGACCGCATACGGTCTCGATTGCCTGTGCTTGACCGGCTAGTGTAAAACCAAACAAGAGCAGTAATGCGGTTGGCAGGACTAAGTTCGAACGGGATTTTCCAGATATGTCATCTCTTCCTGTTTTCATTGGTATCATATTAATCATCAAAATATCTCCTTTACTAATTTCCACGCGTAAAAAATGAGAGAGCACCATGCTCTATTGATTACATATACTCACAAGAGCACAAGGGGATGTGATAATTGTCACACCGATAATGTGTCGCTTTGCTAACGGTTTACTTAATGTATCTATGTCTATTCTGGCTCCTCCACTATTTCAGTTATGTTGGTTTGAATTAAGGTAGTCTTACAAGGCAGACGATAGGCGCGAAAGACCTTCTCGTAGAGAATTGATGGGCCGCAAGTTTTATTGCCTAATCCTGTTTTGGTAGCTTGCCGCGCCGAGGTTTCATTGAGGCAGCCTATGTAGCCAACGAATCCGGAACGTTGTTCAAGCAATGCCCAGACAAGTCTTCCGGTAACTTTCTGAGTAAAAATAATAATATCTCTACTGCAGTCAATGCGATGATAGCAGTGAGTTGAGGATAAATTGAATTGCGCTTGACGGGTCTGGCTCATCCTTAATTCCTGTCCACTTCCTTGGGTGAGATAAATCAAAGCTAGAGGGTGATGGCATCTATGTCAAATTATTATCTATTATTTAATAGTTTAATATTTTTTAATATGGTTGTCTTTTGAGCTGGCGGCACGCTGCATCTGTCGCTTCAAGCATCAAGCGGAATGTCCTTTCGAACAACATCACAGACGGCCTACGGCTGAATTTTTTTATCGCTTCAGCCAGGCTACAGCCTTAAAGATGCAATCTCGCCAATTCACGGTCCGGAACGCCGTATTCCCAGGCTTCATCGAACAGGCCCTGGTATCGATTGACCCGGTGGCGGTCGTTGTAACATGCCATTCCCTGCAGGTTTTCCGCCTGTTTCCTGTGTAGGTAACCGCAGTCATCCAGTAACAGGAAATTTTCCGGATAGTCGATGTGGTCTTCACCCGGTTTGCGAATTTCAATGACCGAAGATAACCGTTGGGCCAGTTCGACAAGCCGGTGGCCCTGCTGTACCACAAGGGTATTGTCCTGTAGCAGAATCCGGATTCTGCTGAAACGCGATCGCATCGCCAGATTCTTGACCGCTTCTATAAAGGGCGGGTTATCGTAAATTTGCGGATCGAGATCCCGGCTGAAGAGGCAGAGGTAGCGTTTAGTCTGCCGCGTCATCGTGGTGGCATGTATCTGATGATCTTCAACGCTATGTAACGGGTAGAGGTCGGGTGTTTCGCCCAGCTTGGCCAGGAACAGTTCTGTATGGTCTTCTTCCTTGAGATGAAACACCATTTTCCGATGCGGGATGTCGGCCTCCATGAAGACTCTGCCCACTGGAGCGAATCCCACTTTTGCGTAGAAGGCTTCGGCGCCTGTCTGGGCATGTAAAAACAGCTTTTCGATACCGATCGACGCGGCATGCTCTACAAGCGCCATCAATAACGCTGTGCCCACGCCTTGGTTGCGCCACGCCGGCAGTACGGCCATGCGTCCGATCTGGCCGTTGCCCAGCAGGCGTGCGGTGGCGATCGGTCGTTGCGCTTCGTCCTGCGCCAGAAGATGGTGGGCCATGATGTCGTCGTCATCCCACTCCATGGCCAGTGGAACCCCTTGTTCGGCGACGAATACGGGTTCTCTGATTTGGCGGAGCAACTCCCGCTCTTCGGGCCAACGGGCCGTTCTAATGGTGTAGTCACCCTTATTCATCGGCAAAGCGCAAATGCCCGTCGTTGTAGAGCCGGCAGAGCAGGGCAAGATACTCTGGCTGATCGAGCCACTCCAGCAAATAGCCGAAATGGAGTTCCCGGTAGTGGGTGATGACCGGGAGGAAGTCTCCCGACTCGCTCGGCAGGGTATAGTGCTGCCCGTTTGCATACAGGGTGTCTTGACCGTCTCTTTCGCGGCGGCTGAAGGCCATGCGTGTGTAACCGTGGTGGTGGATGACGGCTTGTTCCCGAAAGCGGTTGAGAAACGCATGCTCATCCATGGGTCGCTCACGGGGGAAGACCTGGAGATGATCTTTCGCTTCGGTAACGAAACGGCCGAACCAACGATCGTCTTGTCCTGGATCCTGCAAACAGGTTTGTAGCAGGTCTTTGAATGCGCTCAGGGAGGAGGGCAGGATTTCCCCCGGCGCCGCTTGAGGTTTGAGGGGGGGATCCCGATAGCGACGCTGCGGCAGCCGGTTTTCAATCCTGGCGTCAAACCAGGCTGAAGCCAGCTCCCGCAGGCTGGGGGCGCGAAAGCCTACAGAGCAGGTCATGCATTCGCCCTCGGCTATGCCCCAGTGGGCGACATTGGGCGGTAGATAGAGCATGTCGCCGGGTTCGAGCAGCCACTCCTGTTCGGTTTCGAAGTCTGGCAGGATGCGAAGCTCGAGGCCGGGGATGAACTGTTCTTCCGATACGGGTCGGGTGTGGATCTTCCAGCGACGTTTGCCTTTAGCCTGATAGAGAAAGACATCGTAGTCATCGATGTGCGGACCAACGGATCCCTGGTCGGCGGCATAACTTACCATGACATCGTCGAGACGCCAGTCCGGAATAAATCGAAACTGATCCAGAAGCTTCGCTACATCGGGTAGATGTTTGTCCACATCCTGTACCAGCAGGGTCCAGTGGCTCTCGGGCAATTGTGAGAATGTCTCCTCGTCGAAAGGTCCGTAACGGGCTTCCCAGGGAGTCGCGCCGTGCTTCTCGAGTACGATGCGTGATTCGATCTCCTCTTCGCAGGCCATGCCTGCTAACTCATCCGCTTCAAGATTGCACGGGAAACCTTGAAGCGGTTGGCGAAACAGTAACGGTTTTCGTTGCCAGTAATCAGCGAGGAATCGTTCCGCTGTCAATCCTTGAGGAAAATTCAACTTAAACATGGGTTTTAGTTGTCACACTGACCTTCTGTGAAAGCGCTTATATATTGGAGGTCTGCTCCGCTGCATTCCCAATATAGCTCATGGGTGTCATCCGTTTCAGCGACGCCTTGGCGGGTTCGGGGATATCCAGTTGATCCACAAAGGCCTGAAGCTGTTGCGGCGTTATGCGTTGTCCCCGGGTCAACTCCTTGAGCTTTTCGTAGGGCTTTTCGATACCGTACCTGCGCATCACGGTTTGTATCGGTTCGGCAAGCACTTCCCAGTTTTGCTCTAGATCGTTGAGCATGGCTTGACTATTGGCCTCGAGTTTACTCAGGCCGCGCTGGATCGATTGCAAGGCGATGCTGGTATGGGCCAGGCCCACCCCGAGGTTGCGCAGCACGGTGGAATCGGTCAGATCGCGTTGCCAGCGGGAGACGGGGAGCTTGCCAGCCAGGTGATCGAACAGGGCATTGGCGATACCGAGGTTTCCTTCGCCGTTTTCAAAATCGATGGGATTGACCTTGTGCGGCATGGTGGATGAGCCCACTTCGCCCGCCACGGTTTTCTGTTTGAAATAGCCCAGGGAGATGTAGCTCCACACGTCGCGGCTGAAGTCGATCAACACGGTGTTGAGTCTGACGACGGCATCGAAGAGTTCAGCGATATAGTCGTGGGGTTCGATCTGAGTCGTGTAGGGATTCCATCCGATACCCAGGCTCTCGACGAACTGTTTGGCAAAGGCCTGCCAATCGATTTCGGGATAGGCGGCGAGGTGGGCGTTGTAGTTGCCGACGGCGCCGTTTATCTTGCCCAGCAACTGGGTTGCGGCGATCTGTTCACGCTGACGGTGCAGGCGATAGACCACGTTGGCCAACTCTTTGCCCAGGGTGGTCGGTGAGGCGGGTTGTCCATGGGTGCGGCTCAGCATGGGTTGATCGGAGAGCTGATGGGCCAGTTGTTTAATGCCGTCGATCACTTCGTCGATCTGAGGCAACAGCACCTGGCCGCGGCCTTCACGCAGCATCAGGGCGTGGGAGAGGTTGTTGATATCCTCGGAGGTGCAGGCGAAGTGGATAAACTCACTGATCGATTCCAGTTCCTCGTTTCCCGCAATCTTCTCCTTGAGAAAATACTCCACTGCCTTGACATCATGATTGGTGGTGCGCTCGATGTTTTTTACCCGTCGGGCATCCTCTTCGCTGAAGTTATCGACGATGGTGTTGAGGATGTTATCGGCATGCTCGCTCAGGGTGGGGACTTCAAGGATATCGTTATGCGCCGCCAGGGCCTGCAGCCAGCGGACTTCGACCAATACACGATGACGGATCAGGCCGAATTCACTGAAGATAGGGCGCAGGTCTGCGCTCTTGCTGCCATAACGGCCGTCGATGGGGGAAACGGCGGTAAGCGAGGAGAGTTCCATAGTGTCAGTCCGCAAGGTTGCTGAAAAAAAGCGTGGATTATACCTCGTTAGTCGCCCTTCACCATCTTTCTGAGGACGTAGTGGAGAATGCCGCCATGTTTGAAGTAATCGACCTCATTGGGTGTGTCGATACGCACCTTTACCGAGAACTGTCGCTCGCTGCCGTCATCGGACCGTGCCGTGACCTGTAGCTGGTGACCGGTCTCGTCACCTGAATTGGGGATCTCATAGCTCTCCTCGCCGGTCAGGCCGAGTGATTCTGCATGCTCCCCCGGCAGGAACTGTAGCGGCAATATGCCCATGCAGACCAGGTTGGTGCGATGGATGCGTTCGTAGCTCTCCGCGATGACGGCGCGCACGCCCTGCAGGGCCGGCCCCTTGGCCGCCCAGTCGCGGGACGAGCCGGAGCCGTACTCTTTTCCGGCGATCACGATGACAGGGACGGACGCCTCCCGGTAGCGCATGGCCGCATCATAGATGCTCATCTCGTCGCCTGATGGCAGATGGCGGGTGACGCCACCCTCGCTACCCGGCAACAGCTTATTGCGTAGCCGGATATTGGCGAAAGTACCGCGCATCATCACTTCATGATTGCCGCGACGGGAACCGTAGGAGTTGAACGCTTCGGGTTTCACGCCTTGCTCGGTCAGATAGCGCCCGGCCGGGCTGTCAGCCTTGATCGCGCCGGCCGGTGAGATATGGTCGGTGGTCACCGAATCACCCAGCCAGGCAAGGCAGCGCCCCCCGGTAATGTCTGAAACCGGTTTCGGTTCCAGGGTCATATCCTCGAAATAGGGTGGGTGGCGGATATAGGTTGAATCCGCATCCCAGTCAAAACGCTCACCGGTCGGTGCGTCCAGGGATTGCCAGCGCGCGTCACCCTCGAACAGGGTCGCGTAACTGCAGTGGAAGGCTTCGCGTGTCAGGTTGGCGCTGACACTGTCGGCGATCGCTTTACTGGAGGGCCAGATATCCTTCAGGAAGATAGGTTTGCCATCGGTACTGGTGCCCAGGGGCTCGTTGTAAAGGTCGATATTCATGGTGCCGGCAATCGCATAGGCGACCACCAGTGGGGGCGAGGCCAGGTAGTTCATGCGGACTTCGGCATGCACGCGCCCTTCAAAGTTGCGATTGCCTGACAGTACGGATGTCACGGTCAGGTCACCGTCGCTGATCGCCTTGGAAACCTCGGGCGGTAGCGGGCCTGAATTACCGATACAGGTGGTGCAGCCATAGCCGACCAGATCGAATCCCAGGGTCTCCAGGGGCTTGTCCAGTCCGGCCTGCTGCAGATATTGCATCACCACCCGCGATCCGGGACCGAGCGATGTCTTGACCCAGGGTTTGACGGTAAGACCCAGGTCGACGGCCTTCTTGGCCAATAGTCCGGCGCCCAGCATAACCGCCGGGTTGGAGGTGTTGGTGCAGGAGGTGATGGCCGCAATGACGACCGCGCCGTCGGTGATTTCGGCAGACGCGCCATCGATGTTGGTGGCGACTGTCTGGCTCTCTCCGCCATTGAAGACCTTGACGGCCTCGATGAATGCCGGTTTGGCGTTCTTGAGGGTGATACGGTCCTGCGGCCGTTTGGGGCCGGCAAGACTCGGTTCGATGATAGAGAGATCGATCTCCAGGGTTTCACTGTAATCCGCTTGCGGCGTGTCTGTCGTGTGGAACATGCCTTGGGTCTTGGCATAGGCCTCGACCAGCGCAATCTGATCTTCACTGCGGTTGGTCAGTTGCAGATAGTCGAGCGTCTCCTGGTCGATCGGGAACAGGCCACAGGTAGCGCCATACTCCGGGGCCATGTTGGCAATCGTGGCACGGTCGCCCATGGGCATGGCGGCAATGGCGGGTCCGTAGAATTCGACAAACTTGCCGACCACGCCGTGTTCACGCAATCGCTCGACAATGGTCAATACCAGGTCCGTTGCCAGGCAGCCTTCGGGGAGATTGCCGGTAAGCTTGACGCCCACCACCTTGGGGATAAGCATCGACACGGGTTGACCCAGCATCGAGGCCTCGGCCTCGATTCCGCCCACGCCCCAGCCAAGCACGCCCAGGCCGTTGACCATGGTGGTATGGGAGTCGGTGCCGACCAGGGTGTCCGGGAAGGCCTGCAGCCTGCCGTTCTTCTCCTCGGCGTAGATGACCCGCGCCAGGTACTCTACGTTTACCTGATGCACAATGCCGGTATCGGGCGGCACGACCTTGAGGCTGGAGAAGCCGCCTTGGCCCCACTTCAGGAATTGATAGCGCTCCTGGTTGCGCTGGAACTCCATTTTAGCGTTCAGCTCAAAGGCGTCGGCGTCACCGTAGTGGTCGACCTGCACGGAGTGGTCGATCACCAGTTCGGCGGCCTGCAGGGGATTGATTTCGGCAGCGTCGCCACCCAGTTTCACCACCGCATCGCGCATGGCGGCAAGATCGACCACGGCGGGCACGCCGGTGAAGTCCTGCATCAGCACCCTGGCCGGACGGTACTGTATCTCTTTACTGGGCTCGGCTTGCGGATCCCAGTTCGCCACTGCCTGTATGTCCTCGGCGGTTACGGTGACGCCATCTTCGTGTCTGAGGAGGTTTTCTAACAGGATACGAATCGAAAAGGGCAGGCGATTGGAGTTTGCCAAGGCGTCCAGGCGAGAAATCCTGTAAGTGCTTCCGTTAACCGTCAGTTCACTCTCCGCACCAAAGCTGCTACTCATTAAATTCTCCCATGATTTATAAAAACAGTAAGTTACTATTCATTCTTCATGCTCTCCATCACTTCCGCCCCTTTCTCTTGCGTGGTGTCTACCACTTCGCCAGTCGTCTTTTTTGCTGCATCATAAACCTCACCAGTCGTTTCACCAACAGCTGAGCCGATCTGTTTGGCCTCCTGTTTCACCGCACTGCCCATCTCCACTGCGGCATCCTTGGTCTCCCGGTAGATCTCCCGGCTCTTGTCGGCAATGGCGCCGGCGGTTTCAGAGCCGATCTGTTTGGCCTCTTGATAGACCTCCCTGCTTGTCTCCGCCACAGTGCCGGCGGCGTCCGAACCGACCTCCTTGGTCTTCTCCCAGGTCTCTTTTCCTGCCTCGGTGACCTGGTTAACCAGGCCGGTCGGCTGGGAATTACTCTCCTGTGTCGCAGCGCTGTTATCCGCTTCATGGGATTGGCCGCAGGCAGACAGAGCCAGGAGGCTGCTCAATATGATGGCGAGTTTTGTCTTGTTCATGGTTCGATCCTTTCGGTTGAATGCTCAATAAGGGTCTAACGGTCGATGTCGTGGATAGACTGTATATTGAAATGCCGTGCCTCATCTGTCACTCGGTGTGTGATGTTAACCTTTTTTCACAAACCGTCCGTATCTCTGTTCAGCAGGCCTTTGCATGCCTCGGTATAGCGTCTGCGACTGAACAGCAGCTGTCGCCTGCGTCCCCCGGTCTGGCGCCATAACATGGCGGCTCTGATCCCGGACAGCAGCAGGGCGCGGATTCGGTTCACGTTATCGCTGTTTTGCAAATAGACCGGTTCGCCGCTGACCATGATCCTGGGCATGAGGTTGCTGACATTCTCCGCGTAGATGTCGGCCAGGGCGCCGAGGATGTTGCCGTGGGTGGCGGGAAAATGGGCCAGCCTCTGGGCTGTGTCGTTGATGCCTTTACGGATTTTTTCGAGTCGATCCCGGTGGGCGCCGAGTTTTCGCTCCAGCTGAATCAGGCCGAGCAGATACCGGGTCAGTTCATCGTCTCTCGCTTCGTTTCCGCTCAATTGTCGATAGGTCAGGCGCAGACCCGGTGCAATACCGTTCAGCCCGCCATACACATCGACCACGCTGCCGGCGTCGATTTGAAACAGGCTATGGATGTTTGCCCCTATGCTGTCTGCGTTCGCCAGACCTTTCCGGGCGACCTGCTGCACCAGGCTGGTCGCCTGATAGATGCCTGAAAGTGCGATTGCGCGATCCTTATCCTGGTACTTCATGCTGCCTCCGATCTTAGCCCGCATTTCTCACCAGGATTCCATCCTTAGGTCCGTTAACGGACCTAAGGATGGAAATAGGACAGGGTGTAGACGTACTACCATCATTTTTCGAAGCTAAGTTGATTAAATTTCATCATGTTACCCGTTCATCCGGTCCGCCTGGTGAGAAATGCGGGCTAGCCCGGTCGAGGCCAAAGGTGTGAGGGCGGTCTCGATGACACCCCCGCCCAGGCATTCGTTGTCCCGGTAGAATACAACGGATTGGCCCGGTGTGGCCGCCCGTTGCGGGGTGTCGAACCGCACCCGATATCGCTCCCCATCGGCGGCGGATACCCAGCATGGCTGCAGGGGTTGACGATGACGAATCCGCGCCACACATCTGAGGGGCGATTCAGGGGGATACCCGGCTATCCAGTGTAGTTGCTCGACTGTCAGCTCGCTACACATCAGCCAGGGATGATCGTGTCCCTGGACAGCCACGAGCACGTTGCGTTGCAGATCCTTGGCGCAGACGAACCAGGGAGCTTCATCGGCGTTTCGCAAACCGCCTATGCCCAACCCTTGACGCTGCCCCAGCGTATAGTACATCAATCCCTGGTGTTGACCGAGAACCTGGCCTTGGGGATTTTCGATATCGCCCGGGGCGGCAGGCAGGTAGCGCCGCAGGAAGTCACGAAATTTCCGTTCACCGATGAAACAGATACCGGTGCTGTCTTTTTTCTTGTGATTCGGGAATCCCGCTGCTGCGGCGATTTTTCTCACCTCATGCTTGCGGAGCCTGCCCAGGGGGAACAGACTGTGGCTTAGCGGCATCTGGTCGAGCATATAGAGAAAATAGGTTTGGTCCTTATCCTCATCCACCGCCCTGATCAGATGGTAGCCCTGACTGTCCTGGTCTAGCGACGCATAGTGGCCGGTGGCGATGGATGATGCGCCAAGGTTGTCGAGGGCGAAATCGAGAAAGGCCTTGAACTTGATCTCCCGATTGCACAACACATCGGGATTGGGTGTCCTGCCGGCCTGGTACTCCTCGAGAAAATAGGCAAACACCCGGTCCCAGTATTCGGTGGAGAAGTTGACCGTGTGCAAGGGGATCTTCAGACGATCGGCTACTGCCTGGGCATCGGCCAGGTCTTCGGCCGCTGAACAGTACGCCTCACTGTCGTCCTCTTCCCAGTTCTTCATGAACAGGCCCTCGACCCTGTATCCCTCTCTTTGCAACAGTAATGCCGCGACGGATGAATCGACCCCTCCCGAGAGACCGACAATGACCCTTCCTCTATCCTGCATGGGTTCGCCTCTGGCGGGTATCCAGGGCCGCCGCTGGTTTCGTATCGATGGTCAGCCATTCGCCGGGCAGGAGATGCCTAAGCTGCCAGCGGCCTATTCCGATGCGCACCAGTCTCAGGGTGGGATGGCCCACCGACGCGGTCATGCGTCTGACTTGTCGATTGCGTCCTTCGTGGAGTTGTATCTCGAGCCAATGAGTGGGGATGGTCGCCCGGTGGCGGATGGGTGGGGTGCGGGGCCAGAGATCCGGGGGGGAGATTGACTTTACCTTGGCGGGCAGGGTCGGACCATCTTTTAAAACCACGCCTCGCTGCAGTTTGTCGATGGCTTGATCATCCGGAATGCCCTCCACTTGCACCCAATAGGTCTTCCAGGTCTTGCGCCTGGGATCGCTGAGGCGATGTTGCAGTTTGCCGTCATCGGTCAGCAACACCAGACCTTCGCTATCTCGGTCGAGACGGCCTGCCGCATAGACCTGTCTTATGTCGATGAAGTCGGCGAGGGTGGCGCGACCCTGATTGTCGGTGAACTGTGTGAGTACACCGTAGGGTTTATTAAACAGAATAAGCATCCAAGAATTTCCACGGTCTCTATTCGGCGTCCCTCTCTGGGCAGTGTCGTCTGGCAGACAATTCCGATTTTGCGAGTATATTGCCTGGGGGGGTGAGGATACCATCTCAGGTCGCTTCCTGTCCGTGAGCGGTGGATGATTGGCGATTGGGAGCTATCCTGGCAAGAAAAAAGCCGGTAAGGGGTCTCCCAAACCGGCTTTTGCGGATTGCCGATCCTCAGATCGACGACTCGAGAGATCTATTCATTCGCCGCGACCCGTTGGATGTTGGTTGCATGCAGCCCCTTGGGTCCCTGACTAATCTCGAATTGGACCTTCTGGCCCTCTTTCAAGGTCTTGTATCCATCCATCTCGATGGATGAGAAATGGACGAAAACGTCCTGATCTCCATCTTCCGGGGTTACAAAACCGTAGCCCTTGGCGTTGTTAAACCACTTTACGACTCCAGTCGCCATAGCTATTACTCCTCACGATACGATGACCTGGGGAGGGGGATTGATTGCAGCGTCGCGGATTGAGTCTTGCTATGAGGGTGAGGGCAGCTTTGATACAACCGTGAAACAGAGACAAATAATATAGTCTGAAAACGGGCACATCAATTCGCAACGATCACCATATACAAACAAAACTCAAAACTGACTCACTACGTTGTTATTCTGCAGAGAGGCGCGTGTCAACTCTGTCCACCTGCCCAAGTACCAGCCATTGGAAAATTAGGTTGGGCGTCAACTTAACAGCCCGAATTCAAGTGTTCCTGGCCTTCTTAAAATGGGAACCATTATCAACACTCAAGCTGAAGTATAGTGTGCTATGGGAATCGGTCAACAAATATATAATTTTTAAAAGAGTTTTTGCCTTGATATTAGTAATATCCCTAATTTTTCCGATGATTTTATATTAAAAACCCTAATCTTGATGGCGGCCTACTCCCGGATCGCCCGGTTATCCCTCGGACTCTTGCCAAAGCGGGTGTTTCCCGGCGAGGATACCCCTATCGGGCTATCCTCGATTCCGAGGATCTGGCCGCACCAGGCCTTGGGGTAGAATAGTTCCCGAAAATAATTCCACTTTTAGGCCGCCTAGGGCTGCTAAAATCAACAGATATGAGTAATCGAGAACAAACGTCGCACGAAGACGGTCTAGCATTACAAGAGGCGACTCCCAAACTCAAAAAGCCTCCTTTGTATAAGGTCATTATCCTGAACGATGACTACACGCCCATGGAGTTCGTGGTTCAGGTGTTAGAGACCATTTTCAGCATGGATAGAGAGAGGGCGACTCGGGTGATGCTGCATGTGCATACCCGGGGAATGGGAGTGTGCGGTGTGTTTACCAAAGATGTGGCAGAGACCAAGGTGTCACAGGTAAACGATTTCTCTCGCAGTAACCAGCATCCGCTTATGTGCACCATGGAGGAGACCTAGGCGGGGCGTATCGGAGTTTCCAGAGATGTTGAACAAAGAGTTGGAATTTACCCTCAATCAGGCATTCAAGGATGCCAAAGAGAGGCAACACGAATTCATGACCGTGGATCATCTGCTGCTTGCGCTACTGGATAATCCCACGGCAGTGGCGGTTCTGCGCGCCTGTGGCGCCAAGATAGAAAAAATGCGTAACAGCGTCAGGACCTTCGTCGATGAGACCACACCGCTGATTCCCGATGGCGAAGAGCGTGAAATCCAGCCGACCCTGGGATTCCAGCGGGTCTTGCAGCGGGCGGTTTTTCATGTGCAGTCCTCTGGAAAGAACGAGGTCACCGGCGCCAATGTCCTGGTGGCCATCTTCAACGAACAGGATTCGCAGGCCGTCTATTTTCTCAACGAGCACAAGGTCAGCCGGCTCGATGTGGTCAACTATATCTCCCACGGGATCTCCAAACTCGAGAATTCCAATCAGGACGATCCCCCGCTGGAGTTCTCCAGCGAGGTCAAGAGTGAAGGGCAGGCCACTCCCCTGGAGACTTATGCCAGCAATCTCAATCAGTTGGCCGAGCAGGGCAAGATCGACCCATTGATAGGACGTCACCCGGAAATAGAACGCACCGTCCAGATCCTCTGTCGCCGGCGCAAGAACAATCCATTGCTGGTGGGCGAAGCCGGCGTCGGTAAGACAGCGATCGCCGAAGGATTGGCAAAAAAGATCGTCGACAGCGAGGTGCCGGATATTCTCGCCAATGCCACCATCTACGCACTCGACTTGGGAACCTTGGTGGCCGGCACCAAATACCGCGGCGATTTCGAGAAACGCCTCAAGGCGGTCCTTGCGGAACTGAAGCGTGAGAAGGATGTGGTGCTGTTTATCGATGAAATCCACACCATTATCGGTGCCGGCGCCGCCTCGGGGGGGGTGATGGACGCCTCGAACCTGATCAAACCGGTGCTTGCATCCGGCGAACTGCGTTGCATCGGTTCCACCACCTATCAGGAGTTTCGCGGCATTTTCGAGAAGGATCGCGCCCTGGCGCGTAGATTTCAGAAGATCGATGTCGAGGAGCCGACGGTGAAGGAGACAGTGGAGATCCTAAAGGGCCTGAAGTCCCGTTTCGAGGAGCACCACCATATCGAATACACCCAGGAGGCCTTGAACAGCGCCGCCGAGCTATCCGATAAATACATCAATGACCGCCATCTGCCGGACAAGGCGATTGACGTGATCGACGAGGCGGGGGCGAATGTACAGCTCCAGCCCGAGGCGGACCGGAAGAAGGTCATCGACGTGGATGAGGTCGAGGCCATAGTGGCCAAGATCGCACGCATTCCGCCGAAGAAGGTCTCCACCTCGGATACCGAGTCGCTACGCAGTCTCTCCAGGGATCTCAAGCTGGTGGTGTTCGGCCAGGATAAGGCCATCGAGGCGCTGACGGCGGCAATCCGTATGAATCGCTCAGGGCTGGTCAATGAGGGCAGGCCGGTCGGCTCATTCCTGTTTACCGGTCCCACCGGCGTGGGCAAGACAGAGATCACGCGCCAGCTTGCCCGGATCATGAGCATGGAATTGATCCGGTTCGACATGTCTGAATACATGGAACGGCATACCGTCTCAAGACTCATCGGTGCGCCCCCGGGCTATGTTGGTTTCGATCAGGGCGGATTGTTGACCGAGGAGATCGCCAAACATCCTCACTGCGTGCTGTTGCTCGATGAGATCGAGAAGGCCCATCCGGATGTCTTCAATCTGCTGCTGCAGGTGATGGATCATGGCACCCTGACCGACAACAACGGCCGGAAGGCCGATTTCCGCAACGTGGTGATCGTCATGACCACCAATGCCGGCGCACAGGAGATGAGCCGCACATCCATCGGCTTCACCAAGCAGGATCACAGCAGTGACGGCATGGAGGCCATCAAAAAGATGTTCACACCGGAGTTCAGAAATCGTCTGGATGCAATTATTCAGTTCTCCGGCCTCTCCCCAGAACATATCGCCAAGGTAGTGGATAAATTCGTCTTCGAATTGGAGGGGCAGCTGCAGGAGAAGCGCGTCAGCCTGGTGGTCGAGCCTGAAGCCAGGGTCTGGCTGGCGGAACACGGTTATGATCCGAAAATGGGTGCGCGTCCGATGGCACGCCTGATTCAGGATGAAATCAAGAAGCCCCTGGCTGAAGAGCTGCTATTCGGTAAGCTGTCCGGTGGCGGGGTGGTCAGGGTCGATGTTTCGGAGGACAAGCTGCAATTTGATATCGCGGGTGAACCGGTAGCCGATACGACGATGGACGACACCTGACGACGATCAGCGGGCCCGGTAGGTGATGCGTCCCTTGCTTAGGTCGTAAGGGGTCAGCTGAACGGTGACCTTATCCCCGGTGAGGATGCGTATATAGTGCTTACGCATCTTGCCTGAGATATGCGCCGTCACCACATGGCCGTTCTCCAGTTCCACCCGGAACATGGTGTTCGGCAGGGTCTCGACCACCGTGCCCTCCATCTCGATAAAGTCTTCTTTCGCCATGCTGGTACTCGATCTGTATGAAAAAACCGGGCGAAGTATAGCACAGGGCCCGATACCGAAGTGCGCCATTATCAGTATATTTGAACGTATGGCAAGTGCTTATGCATTTCGGCGTCCCCACTGCTATGTTGATCGGTGGATTCGCTTCGAAGCACTGTGGATCGCCCGTCTGTTCCAGGCCATGTGGAGTACAGTAAAATCCAGAATAATCTATTGATTATTAATGGTAAAATATAATAACCATAAAGCATGCATGGTTAAGAGTGTCCCATATGCTGAAGCGCCCTTTTTTTCTGGGAGGGTATCGCAATCGCTCACGGAGTCCAGTCTGTGAACTCCCGAACAGGCGATAAGTGTGAGATATTGGTCGATGGTAAAACCGTAGAGAACCTCTATTTTTGATGGAAGTGTAAGCTGACCATACAAACCGGTAGCTGTCAGACCAGTTTGTGACTACTAAGCGGCACTCAATTGCTGCTTGTGCAAAAGTAAAAAACAGCTTGTCTCGGAGGCAATCCCGCATGCGGGAGTCACCAGGAACGCTTCATGCCATCAACTTGGCGCCGTGTTCCTGCAGCGACTGAAGATAGCCGAGTAGGAACTCATGCGGCCGGTCAGACGTTGTCAATACAGTGTAGGGTAATATCGCACCTACCCATTCTCCGGTATGCCAGTAAGCACCGCCCAAATCTTCAAACATCAAAGCTATTGTGGTGAATGGGCAGCAGTGTGGTTACCATTCGGCAGCCGCTTTCAGAAAGGCATTCAAGTGCAATACCGGGCTGACACCCAGGCAAGTGCGATTAAAACTACCCGGTAGTTTGCTTGGTAAAGCGGCCGGTCTACTGCTGGGGCCTATCACAAAGAATCAGGAATAAGGTTCTTAGCCCTGATTTCTGAATAAATAGATCATCTGACTTAAAATATTAAAATCTGTGCCGCTATCCATCCCCGATGTACTATCATTGTTTTGATTGCATACAGTGTATATCTTTATAACGTCAATGGAGAGTGACCGGTACGGAAATATCTTAGAATATAGTGCCTTATGTCCATTCTATCTCCAAACACGGATGACATAACCGTAGACTCAAGATCGCCATTAATTAAGCGGTTTCTGATTCAGCGTATCCTGTGGCTGCTGCCATTGTCTTTGTGGACACTGTTGGTCGTTTGGTCCCTTACGGCAACCATGACATCCATCCCGGCTCACAGTTCCAGCGTGGCCAGGGAAAGCGCGGCTAATATTTTCCGCATGGTGCAGCTTACGCGATTGTGGAATGCCCGACATGGCGGTGTGTATGTACCGGTTTCCGATAAGGTTCAACCCAATCCCTATCTCAAAATACCCAATCGGGATGTGGTGACCGCCCAGGGTAAACGCCTGACCATGATCAATCCTGCCTATATGACCCGCCAGATAGCTGAACTGGCGAAAAAAGACGGCGAGCTTTTTCACATCACCAGCCTTAAACCCATCCGTCCGGCAAATCAGCCAGACAGCTGGGAGCATATTGCCCTGGAAAAATTTGAAAAAGATGTCCCTGAAGTATCGGAGCGACTGACCTGGAAAAGCGAAGATGTGTTCCGTTACATGGCGCCGCTGATAACTAAAAAGCCTTGTCTAAAATGCCATCAAGCACAAGGCTACGAACTGGGTGATATCCGGGGTGGGATCAGCATCACACTCCCTGCCGAACCCATTTTCGGTGGTGATGTCAAACTCGTCAAGCAGACGTTGATTCGGCATTTTGTTGTCTATTTGCTTGTTTTACTGCTACTGTTCTTTTTCCTCGAAAAAACCCGCCAGCAGTGGCTCAAGCTCGAACACATCAAGAATAAACAACAGGCAACCATCAATGAGCGTACTGCTGAGTTGACCGCTTTAAATCAACATCTCATGGAGGAAAACTACGAGCGAATCAGGGCAGAGGATCGCTACCGCGCCGTCAGCCAGTCCGCCTTTGATGCCATTATTTCAGCCGATGATGATGGCGTCATCCTCTCCTGGAATTCAGGAGCAGAGCGTATCTTCGGATATCGATATGGCGAAATAATTGGAGAAACCCTTACAAAAATCATGCCGGAGCGCTATCGCTCAGATCACGCTTCGGCGATGCAACGCATGGCATCCGGCAATGGTTCCAAAGTCATAGGTTCTACCATGGAACTGTCCGGATTGCATAAAAACGGCAAGGAATTCCCGATTGAGCTCTCTCTCGGCAGCTGGATACAGGACGAGCAGCGTTTTTTCAGTGCGGTGATCCGTGACATTACAGATCGCAGGAGGGCTGAAAAATCACTGAATCTGGCACTCGATCAGTTACGCGATAAGGAGATTAAACTCCATCACCTTGCCCATCATGATCCATTAACCAACCTGCCTAACCGCCTGCTGTTCATCGACCGGCTCAGCCAATCAATCCACAAAGCCAAACGTGCAGGCACAAAGCTGGCATTGTTGTTCATCGATCTCGACCGCTTCAAGCAGATCAACGACAGTCTGGGTCATCCTGTGGGTGACGGTCTACTGAAGGCTGTCGCCAGTCGTCTCGGCAAAATAATTCGAGAGAATGACACTGTCTCACGACTGGGAGGTGATGAATTTACCATCATCTTGGATGTTGTACGTAATGATGCCGACGCAGGTCTTGTGGCTCAAAGCCTGATTCAAGCCTTCGAGACCCCGGTTGATGTCAATGGTCATCAGCTCTATATCACGGTAAGCGTGGGCATCAGTCTCTATCCGCAGGACAGTATGACCGCGGAGGCACTGATCCAGAATGCGGACACTGCCATGTATCGCGCCAAAGACGAAGGCAGAAATACCTTCCAGTTCTATAGCGAGTACATGACATCACAGGCCTATGAACGGGTCTTTCTAGAGAGTGATTTACGCAGAAGCTTGAAGGATGGGGCATTCGAAATCTATTTTCAGCCACAGCTTAACCTTCACGATGACGCCCTGGTTGGCATAGAGGCGCTGCTGCGCTGGCATCGTCCAGAGCACGGCATGGTGCTACCCGATACGTTCATTCCTGTCGCTGAGGACACAGGTCTGATTTTGCCCATCGGTGACTGGGCGCTACGCAAGGCTTGCTTACAGATGAAGGCCTGGCAAAATGCTGATTTAGTCCCGGAATCCGCAAAGGTTTCCGTCAACCTGTCAGTAAAACAGCTGCAACAGCCAGACCTGCCGGAACGCATTCTTCAGATACTGGCCGACACAGGTCTCGCACCCAATAGCCTAGACCTTGAGATTACCGAAAGTGTCATCATGCAGCATCCGGAAAAGTTTACCGATATCTTTCATCAACTGCGCAGTCATGGCATCGAACTATCGATTGACGACTTCGGCACCGGTTACTCATCACTGGGTTACCTAAAACAACTGCCTATCAATAAACTGAAAATTGATCGTTCGTTTGTATGTGACATACCGGATGATGCTAATGATGAGGCCATCGCCAAGGCAATCATCGCCCTGAGTAAGAGCATGCAGCTGAAGGTTGTGGCGGAAGGGGTGGAAACCGAAGAACAGGCGGATTTCCTGCGTAGTGAAGGGTGCCAGATTGGCCAGGGATACCTCTACAGCCGTCCGTTACCGTCAAAGGAACTCGAGGTTTATCTTCAACATTCCAAGAAAGCGCTGGATATTATTAACTCGGCACACGACGGCTGAACATGACCTATTAAGGTGCCGGGTTAATAACTAAGGCGTCACTATTCCCGGCATCAGCAGACTCAGATAGTGATCGGCCAACAACAGGGTGAACAGCAGGCTGAGATAGAGAATCGAGTAGGCGAAGGTCTTCATGGCATGTTCGCGCCCTTCGCTACGCAGCATTTTTATCGCGTGGTAGATGAATCCGCCACCCAACAGCAATGCACCCGCCAGGTAGAGATAGCCGCTCATACGGATGACAAAGGGCAGCAGGGTGACCGCCAACAGCATGATGCTGTAGATCAATACTTGCTGTTTGGTGAAGTCGATGCCGTGGGTTACCGGCAGCATGGGAACATCGGCCTTGGCATAGTCGTCACGCCGATGAATCGCCAGCGGCCAGAAATGGGGTGGCGTCCAGACGAAGATGATCAGCAGCAGCAAGAAGGCCTCGGTAGTGACTTCGCCGGTGATGGCGCTCCAGCCCAGGAGCGGTGGCGCGGCTCCCGCCAATCCACCCCAGACGATGTTCTGCGGTGTGTTGCGTTTCAGGTAGAGAGTGTAGATCACGGCATAGCCGATCAATGCGCAGAAAGTGAGAAGAGCGGTCATGGGGTTGGTCAGAAAATAGAGCATGAGCATGGAGATGCCGCCCAGCAGCAGGGCAAAGCTAACGGCATGTTGGGTATCCATATGGCCGCTGGGGATGGGACGCCAACTGGTGCGGTCCATCACGGCGTCGATGCGCTGGTCGATGACATGGTTGATCACCGCACCGGACGCGGCGGCCAGGGAGATGCCGAGCAGGCCGAAGATCAGCGGTTGCCAGGGTACAATGCCGTCGCTGGACAAGAGCATCCCGACCAAGGTGGTAAAGGCGATGAGCAGCACCACCGTTGGTTTGGTCATCTCATAGTAGTGCTGCCAGGCATAGGCGGCCGATTGCTGTGTCGAAATGTTACCGATGGCCATATTGTCCTCCTTTCACCCAGCTTTGCGAGGCTTTGAGTAGTGTTTCCAGATCCTGCAGGATTTGCTTCGAACTGATTTGTGAGGTGTCGTATATCATCATCAGATCAATCCGGGGATCGATGAGAAAGAGCGGAATCGTCTGTTGCGAAAGTTGAAAAGGAAACAGCGATTCGACCGTTGTGCGCTGACCGCTGTCGGCAATGGCCAGGCGTGTGCCTTCCAATCCCTCCAGGGTGGGTAGTGTGAGGCGGCCTGCGGAATCGGGTAGCAGAATCAGCAATCGTTCGATCCGCTGACGATTGGCCGCCGTTGCGCGACGGATCTGGCGCACCTTAATCAGTGCCTTGATACAGGCGGCGTCGCAACCCCCTTCGCTGACCAGTGTGATGGTCCACATATCCTGTAGTGCCAGCCAGTCGAAACGCCCGCCTTCCGGGGTCTGCAGGATCAAGGATTCCATTGATCTGGGGGGGTCTATCAGGGCGCCGTGGTTGGTGCGGCCGTCGGGCAGCCACTGGGGATTGAAAAACAGCACCCAGGCGGCTATCAGCGGCAGGGCGAAGAGTCCGCTCAGCAGCCACAAGGATCTCAGACTGCGATCTCTTCCACGTTCTTCCGCTGCGCTGATCATCACTGCTTTTCTCCGTTTTCGGGGGGTGTTTGCATCGACAGACGCAACCAGACCAGCAGGGTGATCAGGGCGAAGGCAAACCATTGAATGGCATAGCCGATGTGCATCATGTCGCTGACCCTGGGGTGGGGCCATCGGCGCACGAAGCCATGGCTGTCATCGGGGGATTGCAGGATGGCGAAGGGCAGGATCTCCAGTCCCGACCAGGCGGTGAAACTATCCAGGGTCAGATAGGGCCAGCGGGGTGTGCCCGCTACCGCTGAGGCGGTTCGCCCCAACTCGATGGCAGGCGCCTGAGGGATGGTGATCTGGCCACGGATAGTGACGGTATCAACCGGGGTGGGTAAAGTAGTGTCATTGTCGATCCGCTCGCGGGGGATCCAGCCGCGATTGACCAGCAGGATCCCGCCGTTCTCCGACAGTTGTATCGGCGTGATGACATGATAACCTGTCTTGCCCAGGTGTTTGCGATTTTCGATCAGAATGGTTTTGTCGGACAGGAAATTCCCCATCGCCTCGACATGGCGGAATTCCAACCGACCCTTATCGGGCAGCATGGAGTTCAGCGAAAGCGCCGGTAGCTTGCGGCGCATTTCCAGTGAACTGCCCAGGCTGCGTTTCTGTTCAGCACGGTCGAGCTGCCAGATGCCCAGGCCGCAGAAGAGGGGTGTCAGAAATACCATGATAATTGTAGGGACGGCCTGGGCGCGAAATTGTCGGATACTGCTGGTCATAAGAACTATAGTGAAGCCATCGATTTCTGTTGCCGCTGTATTGGCAGGGTTATACAACACTCATCTTTAAAGGGAGTGGCCATGGACATGATTTTCAAACTGCCGGTGTTATTGGTGCTGCTTTTCATCCTCTTCTCGCTGTTTCAAGGGATGTACTACCTGGCCAAGGATGACGGTAGTAACCAAAGCACGCGTGTGGTGCGTGCGTTAACCATAAGAGTGGTGCTTTCGTTGCTGCTGTTTCTGATCCTCATGGGGGGTTACTTCTTTGGTCTCCTCCAGCCTCATGGCATTCTGTAACGGTAACCTATAGCCAGTAGACAAAGACGAAGAGACCCAACCAGACGACGTCGACGAAGTGCCAATACCAGGCCACCCCCTCGAAGGCAAAATGGTTGTGGGCGCTGAAATGACTCTTCATGCTGCGTCCGAGAATGGCCATCAGCATGACCGCGCCCATGGTGACATGAAAACCGTGAAAGCCGGTTAGCATGTAGAAGGTGGATCCGTAAACGCCGGTTTCCAGGGTGAGGTTCAGCTCTGCATAGGCATGTCCGTACTCATAGGCCTGTAGAGAGACGAACAGCAGCCCCAGTGCGATGGTGGCTATCAAGCCCCGGACCAACTGCTTTTGGTTATCGATCTTCAGTCCCCAATGGGCCCAGGTGACGGTAACGCCGCTGCTGAGCAGAATCAGGGTATTGATCGCCGGTATCCCCCAGGGTCCCATGGGCTGGAAATCGCCGCCCAATTCTCTGGGGCCGTGTGACGGCCAGGCCGATTCGAATCCGCTGTAGAGAACTTCGCTGGTGGCGCCGAGATAACCCTCGCCGCCGAGCCAGGGCAGGGCGATGTTGCGGATGTAGAAGAGGGCGCCGAAGAAGCTTAGAAAGAAAAACACCTCCGAAGCAATGAACCAGAGCATGCCCATGCGGAATGAGGTATCGACCTGCTTGTTGTAGCAGTCGCTGAGGTTCTCCTTAATGACATCCCGAAACCAGCCGAACAGCAGATAGAAAAAGAGCAGCAAACCGGCCACGATAACGACCTGGCCGATGGCAACGCCGTTGATCGCCAATGCCGCTCCAATGAGGGTCGTCAGTAGCGAAACCATGCCGATGATCGGCCAGGGACTTGGGTCGGGTATGAAATAATTCCCGCTGTGTTCCTTTACCGACATGGCGTTGTTCTCCCTCGGTTTGATCGGTTATTGTTTGCAATCATCGTTCAATCGTTTTTTGTGGCTGCAATGCGTGGCAGTGGGTCCCGTTTTCTCACACCCTTTTCCGTCTCCTTCAAACGCATGAAACTGTAGGAGAGAGTCAGCGAGTTGATCTCCTCGGGCAGATCCGTCGAGATCATGAACTGCAATGGCATGTCAGCCTGTTGTGTGCCGGTGAGTGTCTGTTTGTTGAAGCAGAAACACTCAAGCTTGCTGAAGTAAGGCGTTGCCTGCCAAGGGGCGACACTGGGTATCGCCTGACCGGTCACGGTTGCGTGGCTGCGGTTGCGGGCGAAAAAATTGACCTTATAGGTCTCCCCCGGATGTACGCGCATCTTGTGTGTCGCTGCGCTGAACTCCCAGGGCAGATTCGGATTGACCGTGGTGTCGAATTTGACCGTCACCCAGCGTGTTTCATCGATGCCGTCGGTGAATGGGGCAAGCTGCCCGATTGCACTGCGTTGGGCGAGAGACTGGATGCCGGTAACCTGACAGAAGAGGTTATAGAGTGGCACCAGGGCAAAACCGAAACCGAACATCAATACCACCATGCCTGACAACAGCAGGGTTGTGCGGCGGTTTTTGTCGCGCGTTTCGGTTGCTGGATCGTTCATTGCATTGCCTGGTTGCCTACGATGCGGAAAATGCCTGTCCAGAAAGGAAAGGAGGTGACCAGGAAGAACAATGCGAGTCCCGCCAGCAGCCAGGCCATGCGCAGGTTCTTACGTCTCAGTTCAGGCGTTTGGAATTCAGGATTACTCATGGTTATTTATCCGGCTGTCGCTATTTGATTTGTGGCGCGGTGGTCCAGGTATGGAAGGCGGGTGGTGATTCCAGCTCCCATTCAAGGCCCTTGGCCCCTTCCCAGGGTCGGTTCTCAGCCTTTTTGCCGCCACGAATGGTTTTGATGACGATATAGAGCAGCAACAGGTGACTGAGGCCGAAGACCATGGCGCCGATACTGGAGATGACGTTGAACTCGGTGAACATCACGTTATAGTCGACGATACGTCGCGGCATGCCGGCCAGACCGAGGAAGTGCTGGGGGAAGAAGGTGATGTTGAAGCTGATGACGTTGGTCCAGAAGAAAATCTTGCCGAGCTTTTCGTCATACATGTGTCCGGTCCATTTCGGCAGCCAGTAGAAGACCCCGGCAAATAGACCGAATACCGCCCCCGGCATCAATACATAGTGGAAATGGGCAACCACGAACATGCTGTCGTGGTACTGCATGTCGGCGGGCACCACCGCCAACATCACCCCGCTCAGGCCGCCGAAGGTGAACATCAGGACAATAGACACAGCGAACAGCATCGGGGTCTCGAAGGTCATGGCGCCGCGCCACATGGTGGCGATGAAGTTGAAGACCATCAAACCCACCGGGATCGAGATCAGGATGGTGCCGATCATGAAGTAGGTGACGGCCCCCAGGGACATGCCGACGGTGTATTGATGATGGGCCCAGACCACCATCCCGATAGTGGCCACCGCCAGCATGGCGCCCACCATCGACTTGTAGCCGAACAGGGGTTTGCGGGCAAAGGTCGGAATGACATGTGAGAGTACGCCGATGGAGGGCAGTAGCAGGATATAGACCTCGGGGTGACCGAAGAACCAGAACAGGTGCTGAAACAGCACTGGATCGCCGCCACCGGCCGCATCGAAGAAGCTGGTGCCGAAGTGGCGGTCGAACAGCAACATGGTGACGCCCCCGGCCAGTACCGGAATCACCAGGATCAGCAGGAAGGCGGTGACCAGCCAGGTCCAGCAGAACATGGGCATTTTCAGCAGGGTCATGCCGGGCGCGCGCATGTTGAGGAGGGTGACGATGATGTTGATGGAGGCCAGCACCGAGGAGATGCCCAATAAATGGATGGCGAAGATCAGGAAGTCCATCGACATCCCGACCTGCAGCGACAGGGGCGGATAGATGGTCCAGCCGGTATTGATCTGGGTGCCGCCGCCGGGGAAGAAGGGTATCACGAAGGAGAGTATCAGCATCGTGGCCGCCGCGGGGAGGACCCAGAAACTGAGATTGTTCATCCGCGGCAGGGCCATGTCGGGGGCGCCGATCATCATCGGAATCATCCAGTTGGCCAGACCGGCGGCGGCCGGCATCACCCCACCGAAGATCATGATTAATGCGTGATTGGTGACCAGGTTGTTATAGAGGTCGGGGTCGATCAGTTGGATGCCCGGTTGAAACAGCTCCATGCGGATGAGCATTGCGCTGGCGCCACCGAGGAACAGCATAATGAGCGCGAACAGCAGATAGAGCGTGCCGATGTCCTTGTGGTTGGTGCTGAAGAGCCAGCGCCGCCAACCTTGTGGCGCCTCGTGATGGTGAGCTTCGTCGTGGGTCAGGGTGGTGGTAGTCATATTGAACTCTCCTCTATCTGGCCTGTTTGACGGCTACAGGCTGTACGACATCACCCGTTTTGTTGTCCCAGGTGTTGCGTTCGTAGGTCACGATCGCGGCGATCTCCAGATCGTTGAGCGAGCCCCAGGGCTGCATGGCGGTGTCCGGCTTGCCGTTGAGGACGATATGCAGATGATCCGCGATAGGTCCGTTGGTAATGGCGGAGCCGTTCAGGGCAGGGAAGGCAGGAGGCAGGCCCATGCCGTTGACCTGGTGACAGGCGGCGCACTTGGTTTCGTAGAGCGCCTTTCCTTTGCTTAACAGTTCGTCCATGCTCCAAGTCTTGTCGGTGCTCGCTTCGGCGGCCGCCGCAACCTTGATGGCTTGCTGCTCTCCGGTCCAGGCAGCAAAGCGTTCCGGTGAGACCGACTCCACGACAATGGGCATCCGCGAATGCCAGGTGCCGCAGATCTCAGCGCACTGGCCGCGAAAGACCCCTTCCCGGGTCAGTTCCGCCCAGGTCTCGGTAACATAGCCGGGAATGGCATCCTTCTTTACCGCCAGTTCCGGCACCCAAAAGGCGTGCAGCACATCGGCGGAGGTGTGCAGGAAACGGATTTTGGTGCCGGTGGGCAGGACCAGGCGGTTGTCCACTTCCCGAAGATAGAGATCGCCCGATTGCTCCCGCGGCATGAAGCGGCTCTCAACCTTGATGCCGTGGTCGAGGTAGTCGAACTCCCACCACCACTGATGTCCGGTTACCTTGACGTCCATGATGTTCTTCTCCTTAGGCACGTCCCAGACGCTTTTCAGCACCGCATCCGCCTTGCCGGCGATGGTCAGATCGACGCCCAGCACCAACACCGGCACGATGACCCAGGACCAGTTGCCGAACCAGGAGTTGTGGAAATCCTGATCAGCCGGGTAACCACGGCTCTTGCGATGGAAGTAGAGCGAGTAGAAGACAAAGGCGAAGACGATGATCAGCAATACCGTGGCGATGGTCATCGTCAGCATGTGGATATCGTAGATCTCCCTGGCGACGCCGGCGGCCGGCTCGGGAAAGTTGAGGCCGTACTCAGCCATGGCCTCACCCGTCAGTAGGGGTAAGGTGATCAGCAGGGCTCCGTTGAGGGAGTGCTTCAAGTTGGGAGATCCATGGGGTTTTGTTGGTTTCGCCTCGGGTTGGATCATCGACCCGGAACTATATTGAGTGTGGTCTTTATACATACTGATCAGACGCCCTCTATTGCGCTTCTTAGATTATTCGCAAGTATCTCTCGCTCTTCCTCGATCAAGTTTTTCCCAATCTCGATATATTCGCCATGGGAACCGATCAGCAGGCGATTGGGGTACCAGCCTTTGGGGTCTCGGTTTTGCACGATCCTCAGCCAAGCCTTGCAAAAGCACTTTTCCGCCTGCTGGTTCCGGCTGTCTGTTATCCGGACGTGGGTTTCGTCGATGCTGATGAGTTGTCGGGTGTGGACGCGGCAGCTTTGGCAATAGATGGCGATACCGAGAATCACTATCTCCAGACCGGTAAAGGGCAGGATCAGCCAGGCGCCCAGGGAGTAGAAATAGAGCCCCACCAGCGCGATGGAGGAGGCCAGTGACAGGAACAGCCATTTGGACTGCCGCCAAGTCAGGTTTCTGTTGGGCTGGACGATGAGAACAGCTTCACCGGCTCCACTCTGTTGCGCGTCCTTTAGGACCATTTGCCATTCCACATTAAGCTGTGACGGCCTGATACTGCTTGGCGTCGTGTTTTTATTGATCTAGGTCAAAAGAATAGGACAAAGTTTAACCAAAAAGCAATAATTAAGTTGCACTGCCAGGCGGTTATAGGGTAAAGGCGTTCAAATTAAAACAATCAAATATAGTTAAATGCTAATTAATGCGATATCACTAGTTCATGGCTGCCGGAACATAACGCTAGAGACTCTATTATAATTAGAGGGAAATCATGATGACTGGTGCAAGTGAGTCTGCCTATGGCAGTCGATGTTTGGTTGTTTGGCTTGGCATTGCTATGTGCTCTGACACTTGCCGCTGGTGTTTTCGCTTATCGGAAACATCGGGTGGCAAAGACCGTGATCGAGCACAGGCAAAGCGGCGGCACGCCTTCAAATAGTTGGCACGCCGCCGATTTCAAGACGATTTTACACAGATTCGAGACTGACGAGGCCGGGCTATCGATGGATGAGGCCGCGCGCCGCTATGCCTGCTTCGGTCCCAATCGCCTCCCCGAACCCAAGGCGCGTAGTGCATTGGCGCGTTTTCTCTATCAGTTTCACAATGTACTGATTTATGTCTTGATCGCCGCAGCCGTGGTTACCGTCTTGTTGCAGCACTGGGTGGATGCCGGTGTGATTTTCGCTGTGGTGATGATCAATGCCTTGATCGGGCATATTCAAGAGGGTAAGGCAGAGGATGCGCTGAAAGCGATTCGCCAAATGCTCTCTCCGCACGCGATGGCCATGCGCGACGAAAAGCAGATAACCCTGGATGCCGAGAAACTGGTGGTCGGCGATATCGTCCTGCTGCAGCCCGGTGACAGGGTGCCGGCCGATCTGCGTCTGATTAAGGTGAAAGGTCTACAGATTCAGGAGTCGGCGCTTACCGGTGAATCCATGGCAGTGGAAAAGATCACGGATCCATTGTCAAGCGATGCGCCTTTGGGTGACCGGTTGAATATGGCCTATTCAGGAACCCTGGTGACCCACGGCCGAGGCACCGGTGTGGTGGTGACCACAGGCGCTCAGACTGAAATCGGCCATATCAGTTCTCTCGTTGCGGAAGTGGAGAAGGTCACCACGCCGCTGTTGCGGCAAATGGCCCAATTCGGGCGCTGGCTGACGGCCGCTATCCTGATTCTTGCACTATTTACTTTTGTGTTTGGGGTTTTCCTGCGTGATTATCTAATGACAGAGATGTTTCTCGCCTCCGTGAGTCTCGCCGTGGCGGCGATTCCCGAGGGATTGCCTGCGATCATGACCATTACCCTGGCAATCGGTGTCCAGCGGATGGCCCAGAGAAATGCCATCATTCGTAAGCTCCCGGCCGTGGAAACCCTGGGATCGGTGATGGTGATCTGTTCCGACAAGACAGGCACGCTGACGCGCAACGAAATGACGGTAAGGTCCATCGTTACCGCCGGTGATGTTATTCACGTCAGCGGTACCGGTTACGACCCGCACGGTGCGATCTCACTCAACGAACACGATCTGCGACCTGAAGAGCGGCCGCTGCTCTGTGAAGTGACAAGAGCGGCGGTGCTCTGCAACGATGCTTCTTTACAACAACAAGATAGCGGATGGTGTGTGCACGGCGATCCCATGGAGGGTGCATTGTTGATTGCCGGTATGAAGGTAGGCGTGGAGATCGATATCGTCAACAAGCAACATCCACGCACCGACCTGATACCCTTTGAGTCTGAACACCGCTTTATGGCCACACTCCACCATAGCCATACCGGGGAGGCCTTTATCATTCTCAAGGGCGCCCCCGAGCAGTTGTTGAAGATCTGCACGCAGCAGCGGACGTTGGATGGCGATCAACCGCTGGACGCAAGTCGATGGATGCGGCAAATCGATGCCATGGCGGTGCAGGGACAAAGGGTTTTGGCAATAGCCGTAAAACCTGTCCAGGCTGAGAAGTGTGAACTTAACTATGAGGATGTCCAGGATGGCATGATCCTGTTAGGGATGCTCGGGTTGATCGATCCGCCCCGCACCGAGGCAATCGAGGCAGTGAGCATCTGCTCCAAGGCGGGCATCCGGGTGAAAATGATTACCGGCGATCACAGCGCTACCGCCCTAGCCATTGCACGGCAACTCAAGCTTTTCAACGTCAGGGAGGTGCTGACCGGCCAGGATATTGAGACGATGGATGATGATGAGCTTCGGCAATCGGTCGGGGAGATCGATGTCTATGCGCGGGTCAGTCCAGAGCACAAACTACGTCTTGTCACACTGCTGCAGGAGCAAGGGTCGGTAGTTGCCATGACCGGAGATGGCGTAAACGACTCGCCAGCCCTGAAACGCGCAGATGTGGGCACGGCAATGGGACTGAGTGGGACAGAGGCAGCCAAAGAGGCATCGGAAATGGTGCTTGCCGATGATAATTTCGCCTCGATCATTTCTGCCGTCGAAGAGGGGCGTACCGTTTACGACAATTTGAAGAAAGCCATTCTCTTTATTCTTCCGACCAATGGCGGCGAGGCGTTTGTCATTCTTGCGGCGATTGCATTTGGCTTTCATCAACTTCCGCTCATACCGGTGCAGATTTTATGGGTCAACATGATTACCGCAGTGACCCTCGCCCTGGCATTGGCGCTAGAGCCGTCAGAGCCTGATTTGATGAATCGCAAACCGCGGAAATCCGCGGAACCGCTCTTGACACCCTTGCTGTTATGGCGCATAGCCTTTGTCTCCAGCATATTGACCGGCGGGACGTTCGGGCTCTTTATCTGGGCGAGGGAGCAGGGGATGAGTATCGAGGAAGCCAGGACAGTCTCGGTGAATACCCTGGTCCTGTTCGAGATCTTCTATCTTTTCAATGCTCGCTATATGACCGCTTCCGTGCTCAACTGGAAGGGACTGACAGGGAACCGGTATGTCCTCTATGCAATCGGCCTGCTATTGCTGTTCCAGTTGGGCTTTACCTATCAGCCCCATCTGCAGTTGCTGTTCGGCACCGCCTCGATCGATGTTTCGATCTGGTTGCGCATCGTACTGGTCTCTTCTTCCGTACTGTTCCTGGTGGAAATCGAGAAATATTTCACTCGCAAGATATTGGCGCGTGGATAGCGTTCATTTCGGCTCCTCCCCTATTCGAGCAGGTAGAAAAGATCTGCGCATCACGCCATATCAAGCAGGATTTATCCGCAAATGAACGCAAATTCGCTTATGTCGTGGAGGCGGAGCGGTTGAAACCGAATGGGGAAGAGAATCCGCTTTGAAGCCTCCGTCTTGGCGAACGCCAAGACGGAGTTGGAGGACTGCCCTGGAACAGGGTTATTAGTCGGCTGCCGCCGCTTTTTTCTTCGTGGTTCTACGGCGACGACGGGTTCTTTTGTCAACAGCCTTTTCCAGAGTTTTAGCGGCTTTTTCGTAGTCTTTGACCATCCTGGCCCGAGCTGCCTGCATGGCTTTGTAGAGTCCCTTCGCCAGACGCTCCGCTTTCCGCTGCTCACTGACGAGAGTCGCCCGGGCGGCTTTGATCTCTTTCAGTTTTGCTTGGGCTTCGGAGAGACGGGCTCTTGCCTTTTCCTTGCTCGCCGGTGTCTTGGCATTGGCTACTGCCTGCCGCGCTTTGCTAACCCGCTCGCTGTTGGTGTGCAGCGTTTTATCTTGACGGGCGACGGCTTTGTCGGCGGCGTTCAGTCTTGATAAGGCACGTTTGTTAGCACTGGATAGGGTGACTTCAGCTTGTAACGCTTCGATGATTGTTTCCATGGAAACAACTTTTCTTCTAGCTTTACGACGCTTTTTCACAGTTTTCTTTAAGGCCATTGGTACTCCTTAATTATTGAAGAACAGTGCATAATATAGTTCGAGATTTGAATAAGAACAACTTTCTTCGCCAATTTATGAATCCAGAGTGATTTTTTAGTCGCTTTAAGCGAGGATTTCTTGGAAGCAATCACATTTATTTGTAATAGCCTCTCTTCATATTATTTGTCTATTCTCATCTGCAGGAAACTTAGAAAGTGTGATCAACTCGAAATTCCCGCGATGTCGATTGGCCGCTAAAAATGAACGCGAATTAACACAAAATTGGTTTATCTCCAATAGTGTTGATTTGGGTTCATTAAGAGGGCTCTTCCCCGCGTCGAGTGGGTGGAAAAGTAGAACAAGGCCACGTCAGTCTCAATAGAACCCGCCAATGAACGCTAATCACCGCAAATGGCATACTCTGCTTGTTTGCACGGTTTGCGTTCCATCAGATTGTCGGAGCCTGTGAATCCTGGGAGGGATCCTATAAGCAGCTTGAATCGACAGCAGGCAAGTCTTTTACTATCCATCCGAAGCCTGCAGAAATTTGTGACTGTTTGCGGTGATGAGTGTCTATTGGCGGCCTGTTCATGCGCCGGGTGATCAGGGTAAGAGTCTGAAAATCAAAGCGTTAGCTTTCGAATGGAGGGTGGAGAAGTGAATTGGTCTCAGTTATCCAACGTATAGGCCATGGCGTAGCTGATAGGTAATGGGCATTCGATCTGTGGCGGAATTTCAGGCAACGGCTGTGCCGCATTGACTGCCTTACCAGCCGCTTTTCGCAGTAGACTGTGTTGTCCGGTGATGGCGAGTTGGGTGACCTTACCGTCACACTCCAACTTGAAACTGACCCGTATTTTTCCCTCAATGTTCCTGCGGCGGGCAATGCTCGGGTAGTATTTTTTCTCTTCGATCCTGGCCAGCAATTTTGCCAGGTATCGCTCACGGAGATTAGCCTGTGGTTGTGCCCGAGTCGGCGGTTGTCTCTTTACCACCGCCTCCTCTGCAGGCTCTATCTGAGGCGCTTTTTCCATCACCACTGGCTTAGGCGTTGAGTTGATTTGTTTCTTTTTAGGCTTGGGCTTCGGTTTTGGTTTTGGCTTGGCCACCTGTTTGATCACCGGTTTTACCGGTTGAATGATATCAGGTACGATCTCGGGGACCGGTTGAGGAAAATTCAATTGAACGAACAGGGGGGATGTCTGCTCTTGTTCTAACGCTGCGCGGGGGATCAGTTTGTCAGACCATGCCGTCACCGTCAGCAGATGCAGTAGGATGGAGATGGAGAGGGCCAGCAGGCGCCGGCCGGTGCTCGATAGGGTCATGGCTTTTCAGTGAGGATATCGAGAGACTCCGCCCCGGCGTTTCGGGCCGCATCGATTACCTTTATCCCAAGGCCGAACTTTGCCGCCTGATCCCCTTTCAGTCTGACAAAACGTTTGTTTGGGGCGTGCAGGGCGCCACGCAGGGTCTCTTCCAGATTTTCCAGAGATGAGGCGTGGCCATCCACCAACAGATCGCCATTCGGTGTCATGACGATTTCGACCGTGTCGTCCTCATCACTGGGATTGCTGCTTTGGGCCTCCGGCAGTTGAATATCGATGGCTTGGTCTTCGATGAAGTGGGCGGTGAGCATGAAGAAGACCAACAGCAGGAAGACGATATCGATCAACGGAGTGAGATTCAGCACCTGACTGGGGCGCCTTTTGTACTCAGACCCCATCGGTGATGTTTTCCCAGTGGTGTGTTTGTTCCGTTTGCCTGGATGGGGTGGGCGTTTCAGTGCGACGTTCCAGCAACATGAAGATGCAGCGATACATCTTCTGCGCCCGGCGCTCGACACTCCCTTCCAGGAAGTGCAGCATCAGCAGTAGCGGGATGGCTACCGCCAGCCCCACGCCGGTGGTGATCATGGCTTCCCAGATGCCGCCAGCCAAGGCCTGCGCATCGACTTTTCCACCGGCCTGCTCAATTACCATAAAGGCCTTGATCATGCCGGTGATGGTGCCTAACAGGCCCAGCAGGGGAGCGGTGTTGCCAAGAATGCCCAGGGTGCGTAGGCCGAACTCCATACGCTGGATCTCCTCGCCCCGCACGCGATGGCCGATACTCTGCAGATCCTTGACCCCTGCTGCATGGGCCTCCACGATGGTTCTGATGACCTTGGCTTCCGGCCCTTTGAGGGTGGCAATTTGCTGTCTGGCATCAGCCTGTTCGAGGAGTTGGCTGAGTCTCTCCAGCCAGACTTTGGGCAGTTGCCGCAGACGCGCGAACAAAAAGTAACGCTCCAGCACAATGGCTAGGCCGATGGATGAGTAGATGGCAAGGACCCAGATAACGGGTCCGCCCTTGGCGAGCAGTTCAGCAAGATTCATGGTGTGATCCATCCCATTGCAGTCGCGCATCCGATCAGGATGAGCAGTCCGACGCTGGTATTTTCCAGGGCCGCCCGGTGGTGGTTGAGGTGATGTCTGATCTGTTGCCCGAAGTGGGCGACGCCAAGGGCGAAGATCAGGGTTGGCAAGAGAACGGCGCCCAGGGCGAAACCGGCGCCGAGTGAGATGCCGGTAAGGATGCTGGCGCTGGTGGCTGCCGCGAGTATCAAGGTGGTCAGGGGGGCGCAAGGATTGAATGCCATGCCCAAACCCATCAGATAGAGCCCGCCTGGCAGGCTGCCAGTCGCCAGGTTAGTGCCTGATGTTGGAGATACTGTGTCCAGTACCACCCTCTGGGTAGGTTGGCATCCGCTGGTGCAGTGGTTTGCATTGCGACGCCATAGAATGGAGAGGGCAACCAGTATTGTGGCGCCTCCCAGCAGCCAGCGAACCCAGGGGCCTGCCACCAGCTCTTCCACCCAGAGCCCGGCCCAACCGGCACCGCCTGCCAGCAGGGTATAACCGCTGATGCGTCCCAGGGAAAAGGGGAGCAGGGTGCGCCAGGCGCCCCGTATGCCCTGGTCGTTGGTGGTAAAGACCGGGCCCAGGTAGGGCAGGCAGGCGATGTTGCAGGGACCGGACCCAAAGCTGAGACCCAGTAACAGAGCAGCGCCGAAACTGAGGCTGACAGGCTCTATCGGGATCATTGCGCCTTGGCCTCGGTCTTGGATTTTAGCTGTTTGAACCCATTGATGAGGTTTTTCTTCTCCCACTGGGTCTGACTTTTTTTACGTTGTTTGAAGTACTGAGGACTCGATGTGAAGAGCGGGATGACGGTGTACTTGAGCTGTAATACATCCTTGTCCGGGCAGAACTCCACACAGCGTCCGCACAGGGTGCAGTCTTCGAAGGTGACATTGCGGCTCTGCATGTCGGTATGGATCTCGTGAATATCCATCGGGCATGCCTTGGCGCAGAGACCGCAGCGCTCACAGCGGGGCGAGGCGCTTTTTATCAACCGCAACAGTCCAAGCTTACGAAACACTGCGTGCAGGGCCAGCATCGGGCAGACCCGGCAAAATGGCTGGCGCACAGTGAGGGCCAGGGCGATGATCAGGCCAAACAGAAAATCCCCCAGGAGTGACATGACCAGGGTGGTTGTATTGGCTGTATCCACAGTGAGTTGGGTCGTCTCACCGGTAGCCAGGGTGGTGAGTATCCGGCTGGGGCAGATGCGGCAGAAGGGGTCGCCAAGATCGTGATTCAACATCCCCATGCCGGTCAACAGGGGAAGGCCGAATACCAACACCAGCAGCATGAACCACTTTACCGGCCGCAGACGCAAGACCAGCGCTTTTGGCAGGGACTCATGGCGTTGCAGACCGAGTTTTTGTCCAATCAACTGCATGAATTCCTGAAAGGTGCCGAGTGGACAGATCCAGCCGCAAAAGGCCTTGTTGAGTACAACGAATAACAGTAGAAAGGTGCCCAGGGTGATCAGCGTGGGCATGATGCCCATCATCAGATTGCCTCCCTTGGCGATCACTTCGCCCAGACGGTGGTCCATCTGGTGCTGGAACGGAACCAGGGTGCATAGGTCAGAACCCTGAAAGTCGTAAGCGCAGCTCAAGGCGGGCAGGGCGCGACTGACCTTGTCTTCGAGATAGTAGCCGGTGACGATCCCGCCATAGACAAAAAAGAGAAAGGCGCTGAACTGTATCAGTTTGCGTAACAGTGAAAGATTGAACCTGACCGTCATGCCTGCCGCCCTCCTGCTCTATTGACGCGGCCAAGAAAACCGCCCGCGAGAAAGCCAATGCCTACAACCAGCAGACCCAACCGGGTCGATTGCCAGTGTGTGGGATTGACCCGGTAATCGGCATTGAGCTGGGTTGTGTAGGTGACATCTCCCTGACGGTGTTCACTGCTGAGAGTGAATTGGGCTTGTCTTTGGTCACGCTCCCCCTCCACCAGGTTGGGAAAGTCATCCGGGATCTGAAACTCAACCCGTCCGTTCTGATCAGTGATTGCCCTACGTTGAGAGCCTTGGGTGGTCTGTAGCGTGACTTCGAGATCAGGGAGCGGTCTGCCATGCAGGCGCAGCAGAAATCCCCAGGTCTGCTGTGAGTGGTAGCGGTAGTGCTCCCGGGGAATCGGGTCGGGCGCGATTTCAAAGTCGGCCTTTTCCGCGCCAGCGAGTTTGCTGGGGCTCTGTTTACTGGGGCGGCCGAATAGGTACTCATAGCGGATCACCACCTCCTTGTGATCGCCCCAATCCTTTTCCGCCACCACGGCGTGGTAGTTGTCGATACCGGTATTCGGAATCGTGACGCCTCCATGCCCGATCGTCAGGGGTTGTGTCGACAAGTCCGGTTTCCAGAGTGTGACGCTCGCGCCCTCACTATTTTCCAGGGCGATCTTTTTCGCCTCGTGACGGTCATGAGAGGGTTCCGCGGCCGGACTATTTTCCGGGTTATCGACACCTGCCGCCACCGCGGATAGTGACAGCAGGCAGGCCGGGATAAGCACTCCTATTAACCCGGCAACCAAATATGTCGTGTTCAGGGCTTCAAGCATGCCCTTGCTCGGTGTTGTGGCTCTTGCCAATGGAGCCGACCATTCCATCCTTCGGTCCGTAAACGGCACATCCATGTGCCACTCTTGCCGGCGAGCCACGCTTTGATCAAGGGCATGCTTGAAGCCCCTAACCGATTGATATAGAAAAGACAGGCCGCCGTGTGCCAGCCTACAGACAGCGTTATCAAAACTTGCTGTAGGGGGTGCTACAGCGGCGTTTTGATGCCTTGCTGTAGGCTGGCACACGGCGGCTGAACACGACATATTTGGTTGCCGGGTTAATAACAGTTTCCTGTACATCTGACGTGTTCCTTAAAAGAGGTAGGTGTAACTCAGCATGGCGCTGCGCGGGGCGGCGGCTGAGTAGGTCTTGTCACCACTGGTGCTCTTCTTGACTTCGGTGGCGTAGCGCTTGTCGAACAGGTTCTCGATATTGAGGGAGATGTTGTGGGGACCTGTGTGGTAGCCCAGCATCAGGTTGGTGACGAACTCATAGCCTGGGTATTTCTCGGTATTGGCATTATCCATGTAGTAGCTGCCCCAGCTATTGCTTCGCAGCACCGCCTTGAAACCGGCGGGGTGACTGTAGCCCATGCCGAGGCCATATTGTTGTCTCGGAATATAGGGGAGCTGGTTTCCAGAGCGATCGACAGGGGTCTGGGTTCGTCCTGTGCGCACCAACTCCTCAAAGTCGCCAAAGGCGTAGTCGCTATAGGCAAAACTGCCTTCCAGCCAGAAGCGGCGATTGAGGTCGTAGCGTCCACTCAGTTCAAGACCCTTCTTAAGGGTTTCACCGGCGTTCTGAAACTCAGTGGTCAGATCCTCGTTGAGCACCGAGACGATCTCATCGTTGACCGTCGTGCGATAGAGAGCGAGATCGAAGGACCAATCCTGAGCGCGCCCTTTTAAGCCGATCTCGACATTGCGGGCTGTTGCGGCATCCAGGGTCGGGTTGCTCTGAATCTCAGACTCGGAGGGGACCTGTCCGGATTGGGCGATCACACCATACAGATTCAGCAGATCGGTGATTTCATAGGTCAGCCCCAGCTTGGGAGAGAAGAGGTTAAAGGTCTTATCGGTGTTGGTTATCTCGGGGGTGGAGAAAAAGGTGTAGCTGCCTGCCCCGTAGCTGTATTCCCCATGGGCGGTATTGTCGATGTCGAAATGGTTGCGGTCGTAGCGGAAACCGATATCGAAGGTGGTCTGTTGGCTGGGTCGCAGGGTCTCCTGGATAAAGAAGCCATACAGGGTGTTGGTCGCATCCTCTTCTTCCAACAGTTCACCGGTTTCATCGGAGTTGGTGCGCAGGATGGTCTCCGGGCCCGTTGGATTCCAGGGAGGCGGCGGGCTGGTTTCAACATCCCCATAGGTGAACTTCTTCGAGCCTTCGGTATCGTCACGGCGGGCAGTCACCCCCGCAACCAGTGTGCTCGGCCCCCAGAGTTGGTGTTTATAGGCCATTTCCAGGTCGGTGCCCAGCACGGTTGTGCCTGGATTGTCGTTGATCGCCCCGGTGACCGGATGGTAGTGATCCCAGCGATTGGCATAGATGCGCGGTTTCAGGGTCAGATTGTCGAGTTCCTGCTCATAACGGGAGTTGAAGAACCAAATCGTCGAGTAACGGCCGCTGTGCTGCCAGGGGCTGCTGCTGGTGTCCTTTTGTTCCCCGCTCTGCAAATAGTCCTCGAATTCGCTTTCATCCATGGAACCAGGCAACTGCAGGTCCGCTTCGTGATAACTCAATTCCGATTCCAGGGTGGCGCCGTTATCGAGCAGATAGCCATGTTTGAAGGCGAGCTGTTTGGATTCGAACTCATTCCATTCACGCCAGTCATTGTCACGCTTGCGGTAGGAGGCGGTGAGGGAGAAGGCATTGCTGTCATTAATGTCACCGGCAAGGCGGCCATGCAGATTGCCTTGACCGAACTCCCCGATACCCAGCTTGATGCGGTTGCTGTCGGTATCGAACACCGATTTGGAGATGATCTGGATGGTGCCGCCGGATGAGCCGGCGCCGAACAGAGATCCCGGCCCCTTGGTGATCTCGATACGTTCGATGTCCTGGGTGTCGATGAAGTCGAAACGGGAGAAACTGTCTGGATCGGTCATCGGCACGCCATCCCGGATGACCATGATCTCGCGCACGCCGTAATTGGCCTTCTGGCCGGCGCCGCGGATGATCAGACGACTGTCATAGGCGGAATTTTTTGAGTTGATGAGGACGCCGGGACTGCCCTGAATGGCGTCCTTGATATTGAACATCTTTTCAGTTTCGATGCGCTCGGCATCGATGACATCGATCGACCCGGCCACCTCCTGGGTGCGCCGCTCGGTGCGTGATGCGGTGACACTGATGACATCATAATCGTCATCCTCCACTGGCTGAGCGGCTTCAGCCTCTTCGGCTGAATAGCTGTTGTGTTGTGAGATGAGCAGGAGGGTGATGAGGGAGTGTTTGATTTTATGTTTGTTTAGCAAGGACTTCATGCAACTGCGTTCCGTAATATGACAGGCAATCGATCGCATCAGTGCGCATCGGACCTGTCGGATAATCTAATCTGCTGAAAGCGGTCGCTCGGAGCTGGGAGAAATCAACTGATACCGAACCGGCACCCATGTCCGACTACCGCATGCTCCATGGGCAGACATTCCAGAATGGACTGCAAATAATGGACCAGTCAGTAACTTATTGGTATTTATTGAATAATTTTCTAGAAGCCGGTAAGTGCATGGGGCAAATCACACGCATTGCGTGATATCACGTAACTTGGCTCTTTCCCTGTTTGCGTGGGTGAAGATGCAAGCGCATGAAACAACATCAAGCGGTATTTATCCGCAATTGCAATAGTCACGTTTTGTTTCCCCCCCACTCGATGTGGGGAAGAGCCCATAATCGGTATGCTTGGCCCACCTGGCGGACAGCTTTAAAAATCCCCAGCCGCCTCAAAATAGTTGTTGTTGTAGGCAGGTAAAGCGATTGCGGCAAGATTCGTTCCCGGCGAGGCCAGATCGTTGACCAGAAATCCCCGGCTGCTGACGGAATAGAGATAGCTGTTCGCGCTATCGTCAGAGACAAAGAAACTTCTGCGTATGCCCTCCGGATGGTACCAGTTTTGCCCACTCTCATCCCAATAGAAAATGTCATGATCGATTGAGGCGTAGGGCTGGATCCCTTGCTCCCGGGTTACTTCAAATAACTCAAGCCCATTAAAGATATCGGCAAACCCTGAAGATATTGGCTCTGAAAGCGATCTGTTCCATCGTGTTACGGGAATAGCCAGCATCTGTTCTCTCGCGAACCAGGTGAAGGCATGATGGTTGTACTCGGCTTCTGAGTAGCTTCCGGCGCCTATCAAATGATCATAGAGAAGTTCAGGTTGCTGAAAGTCGCCGATATCGAACAGACTGAGCTTGAGGCCGCCAAGATTCGTATCACGGCCTATGGCGAGGATTAAATCCTCGTCGATCGGGTGTAGATAGGTAGAGAATCCGGGAACCTCGAGTTCTCCCGCGACGACCGGACGATAGGAATCGCTGAGGTCCAGGGTGTAAAAAGGGTCTATTTGGCGAAACGTCACCAGGAATCCCTTTTCCTGAATAAACCGTGCCGCATAGATGCGGTCTCCCGGCTTACCCAGACCCTCCAGGTGACTGCGTTGAATCAATTGGTTGCCCGATTGTTCCAGGATAAACAGCCGATTCTCAGGGTCTGCCGTTGTCCACCAGTTTTGTTCGGTTGTTACCAAGCGTAAGACACCCTGGTGCTCATCCATGGCAAACTGGTTGATCAGTCGTCCCTCGACCCGTCCGCTGGCGAGATATTGAGGCATCGACTGTAGACTGAATTTATGGATGGTTGTGCCCGGTATCGGCTGCTCTTCTTCTCCTTCCATGACAGGCAACCATGTCCAAAATTGATCTTCAATGCTTGCAACATAAAGGTGGTTTTGAGTGGCATACACCATGCCAGTGTTACTCAAAATGGACTGACTAGGAATGTCTGATAAAGGACTTTTCAGATCGAAGCTGAGAATTGTCAAGGTGCCTGTTCCGTTGGCAGTCTCGGGACGGTGGATGGCGTCACATTCACTGACCAGCGCAGTTGTCGTTTGGCCACTTTGCGAGGGGGCCGTGTTATCCGTCATTTCCGGTAACAGGTCACTGATGCCGATGCTCTCAGCATCATCCAGAACAGGACTCAGATCGAGATAGGCAGAAACGATTAAGTAGACTTGATGACCGATCATCCGGGCATCGCTATATTCTGATTCGAGTGTGGTTTTCCGGATCAGGACGGGTAGTTGAGGGTCGCTGATTTGGAACAGACTGATCCGTGACAGTTGATTGAGCCGGGGTGAAAAATCTGCCGATAGACTCTCCGGGGGGAGTTGCAGATAATCCGCTTGAGAGAGGTCGCTCACGATCCAGGCGATAGCCTCATGAACAAACAGGGCCCTGGGTTCACCCTCGATTTTCGTTCTGGAGACCTCCTCACTCTGGGCGGCCGGCCAAGTCTTCAGAATAATGAAATAGCCGCCTGATAACAGATAGGTGTAATCGCCATTGGTCTTGACGAAATCCGCCTCATCAACCCCCGTAACCTGATTATTGGTCCCGGTCAGATCATTGATGGCAGATGGTGAATCGGTATCATCCGCACCATTTTCGGTGGGTGTGCCGCTGGTGACATCATCCAGGGAAACGATTGGCAGCGTCTGGGTATAGGCAAGAAGTTGTTGTTGCTTTTGCGCAGTTTCAATCAGATAGGATTCGAGGTCATCGCAATGGTTGAATGTCTGCAACTGGGGGCGGTATTGAAAAGCGCTGTCATCCCCGTTGCCCGAAGAGCGACAGCCGGAGAGTAGAGCCAGAACAACCACCAAGAAAAGAGGACCGATGCTGCCTGTAATTGAGTTTGACATCAATGTCTCCTCCACCAAATCGCCTAACAGTTTCAATAATATACGCCATTATTGATGCCAGGATAATACCTGAACAGGCAGATTCAGGTGATATTTGTGTGATCGGGTCCCAACTGTTCGGGTTAATATTAACCCGGCACCCTAATAGGTCATGTTCAGGGCTTCAAGCATGCCCCTGATCAAGTAAGTAAAGGGATAGGGTATGAATAAGCCGCAAATGAACGTCAATCACCACAAATTCAGCCCTGATGCAACAGCTCTGTATGGCTGATCCATTGCTGCCCCGTCCAGGCCTCGAAGGGGCGGAACCGGGACTTATAGCTCATCTTCTCGCAGGTCTCGATCCAGAATCCGGGGTAGATCCACGCCAGGCCCAGCTCTCGGGTGTAGTGGATCTGCCACAGCAGGGCGAAGATACCCAAGCCTTCAGGCCCCATCGCCGGATCGTAGAAGGTATACACCGAGGAGGTGCCATTGGGTAGCAGATCGCTGACCGCCACTGCGGCCAGCTTGCCCGCTCTGCGGAATTCGATAAACAGGGTCTCTGCCCAGTCGCAGGTGAGAAACTGAGAATATTGGCCCGGGCTGTTGCAGGCCATGGAGCCGTTCGGATGGCGCTGCAACAGGTAGCGTTTGTAGAGACGGTAATGTTCGTCATCGAATCTGGCAGGCCCCGGCTCAACCTGATAGAGGTTTAGGTTGCGCTTCCAATTGCGGCGCTGGCTGCGGGACGGCTTGAAATCCTTTGTCGGAATACGCAATGAGATACAGCTATTGCAGTCTGGGCAAGCGGGTTGGTAAAGATAGCAACCACTGCGACGGAAGCCTCGGCAGATCAGTTGCTGATAGAGTTTTGGAGTGACTTTGGCGGCAGGGTCGAGAAACAGATTGCGGGCCTCTCGTCCAGGCAGATAGGAGCAGTCGTGAACAGGACTCATATAGAGTGCATAGCTCCCCTCCTGTTCGAACCCGGGACCGTTCAGCATGGCTCAGTTCCTGGAGGGACAGTGTCTTCGCCCGACCAGTTTCCGGGTCGCCCCGCCAACCGGGTCCACCGTTCGAGATTGCCGCAAAAGGTCGCCCGGGGAATCTCTTCAGCCCCCAGGCTCGCCAAGTGTTTGGTATAGACTTGACAGTCGATCATTTTGAATCCCCAGTCTGCCAGTTTTTTGCTGAGATGCACCAGCGCGACCTTGGAACTGTCCGGTGCCCGGCTGAACATCGATTCGCCGAAAAAGACGCCTCCGATGGCCATGCCGTAGAGCCCGCCAACCAGCTCATCGTCCTGCCAGACCTCTACCGAATGGGCCATCCCCATCAGGTGTTGCTGGCGATAGGCCTCGATCATCTCCGGTACGAGCCAAGTGCCGGGGGATTTGTCTCTGGGAGCGGCGCACCCCTGAATAACCCCCTCGAAATCGTGATCAAATGATACCTGATAGATCCCTTTCCTGAGGGTTTTGCGTAGACTGCGACTGATCCTGATCTGTTTCGGGTAGAGAACGGTACGCGGATCCGGCGACCACCAGAGGATCGGCTCACCATCGGTAAACCAGGGGAATATACCCTGTCGATAGGCATGAACCAGCCGTTGGGGGGTGAGGTCTCCCCCCACCGCAAGCAAGCCGTCCGGCTCTCTCTCGGCCAGGGAGACATCCGGGAAGGGGGTGTCAGGATCATCGTCAAGCAAGAAAATCATTGTTTTGGTGATAATGATTCGCTCAGGGATAAGTTATTAACCCGGCACCCTAATAGGTTGCGTTCAGCCGCTGTGTGCCAGCCTACAGCAAGTTTTGATAACGCAGTCTGTAGGCTGGCACACAGCGGCCTGTCTTTATTAAATCAATCTGTTAGGGGCTTCAAGAATGCCCTTGCTCGGCGTTGTGGCTCTTGCTAAGGGAATCACCCTTGCCGGCGAGCCACGCCTTGATCAAGGGCATTCTTGAAGCCCTGAATGCAACCTATTAGGGTGCCGGGTTAATACTAACCCAAATAGGCTTTGTCATGGTTCAGATCATTAAATCATAGCAGTGACCTGGATCTTGTATTGACAATAAAAAAATTCGCATTATCCCTATTTTAACTCTAAATTATGTCAACTTTATCCGATTGTGGAGCGAGGCCTTGCCGGACACCGTCAAACAGCTACAAATAGGTGACGTGCTGCAGTTGCAGTTCGCGCCTCCCAGCGAAAATCCGGACCGCTATGCTGCCACCCTGGTGGGGTTTCTGCCCGGCAAGAGCCTGGTGATTACCACTCCTCGGAAGGGCGGCAAACCCATTATTGTCCGGGACGGTCAGGCCTTTACGGTGCGCATGCTGCAAGGGAGCAATATCTTCGGGTTTGTTTCCCAGGTACTGCATGTCTCCTCAAGGCCCTATCCCCATCTTCACCTCGCCTATCCCGGGGATGTCGAAAGCGCGGTGGTGCGGAATGCGCCGCGGGTGTCCACGGAGATACAAGCCATTGTCATCAAGTCTCGGGGCGACACCGGGGAAGAGGAGCAGCGGCCGGTCGTCATTTCCGATATCAGCAGCACCGGGGCACGGGTCATGGACAGACAGCGGCTGGGGGAAGTGGGCAGCAAAATCCAGGTGGTCCATACCCTGGCCGTATGCGGTGGCGAGGATATTCTGAAGGTCATAGGAGTGATCCGCAATGTCCGTGAGATTTCGGATCAGGAGGGGGAGAAGCGCTACATCCACGGTCTGGAGTTTCGGGGGCTGAACCGCTTTCAGCAGCTCATGCTTTGTTCCTATGTATTGGGCAGTATCGCCAGGGAGCGGGGGTAAAAGCGAATCTCAACGCCCTATTGGAGAATTCTTCAAGTGCGGCAAATCGGCAAAGCAGTCACCGTGAAAAAAAGCGAGAGCCGACCACGGTAATATCCGCCTGATTTATTGGCTCTTCCCCTGATCGGGTGGGTAGATCCTACCAATCGCAACAATTCAGTTCGCCGACTCAGGATTGATTGTCCGCGAATAAACG
>JAHXHS010000042.1 GCA_025656455.1 Candidatus Thiodiazotropha sp. (ex Epidulcina cf. delphinae)
ACCCGATATGAGCGTTTAGCCATTACTTATCAAGCCATGCTCAGTTTGGTAGCCACTGTTATTTGGCTTAATTGAGAACGCCCCCTAGTACACTAGAGAGAAAAACTACCTCATAATGGGTATTTTTCAATTGATATGTCACTCAATTCCATTCTGTTTTGTCCAAATCCGCCTAGAAACTTGTGTTTTGACCTACATCAATTGTCATAAGACGCAATATTGCGATTATTCCGCGAATAAACAACGTCATTATGATTACCCACGATGTGGATGAGGGGCTTTTATAATCTGATCACATCGTGATGATGGCCAATGCCTCTGCAGCCGCTATTGGTGTAATTTTAGACGTTAATCATGAGCGCCCTTGGAGATCGTCTGGTGCTTACCGAAGATATTAAACTTATAACCGGTAGTACGCTCTGAGAGTATTGAGGTTTCTCTACGAAAAAATAGCGTAAAGTTGAAAATACCGGAAGCAACGTAACTACACAACAAAAAAACGGCCAACAATGATACCAAAGTTGTATGAATGGGTTTTTTAATCATCATTGGGAGTCGTTTATGAAAAATTTTCGCAAACATTTATTGGGTCTTGCCGTTACCTGTGCTGTTGCTGGTCAAGCATCCTATATTATGGCAGATCCATTTACAGAAGCGTTAACGGGCGGCCAGGTTTATGGTGACTTTCGTTTACGCTATGAAACTGTGGATCAGGACAATGCCGCAAAAGATGCTGATGCTTTAACGTTGCGTACGCGTTTGGGTTATGTTACCGGTAGTGTGAGTGGTTTCTCTGCCACGATTGAATTTGAAGATAGTCGAGTTGTAGGTGGGATTGACGATTATACTGTTGGTCCAACTGGTTTTAATCCAGGTGAGTTTTCTGTCATTGCCGATCCCGAAACTACTGAGCTTGATCAGGGTTTTCTACAATATGAAAGTGGTTTAGTAGCTGCTAAATTAGGTCGGCAGGTGATTACACTTGATAACCACCGCTTTGTTGGCCATGTCGGCTGGAGGCAAGATCGGCAAACCTTTGATGCCTTTACTTTGAAAATTACTCCTGTTGAAGACTTATCTCTAACCTATGGTTATCTTGGGCAACGTAATCGTATTTTTGCCGAGGTGGCTGATATCGATTCAAAAGATCATTTGTTCAATGCAAGCTATAAAACGCCTATAGGTAAAGTCACTGGTTACGCTTATTTACTAGAAGTAGATAACAATACCGACAACAGTCTAGATAGTTACGGTATCAGCTTGAATGGTGCTACTAATTCAGGTTCCGTGAAAGTTCTTTATGCTGCTGAATATGCGACACAAGAGTTTGAAAGTGGTGCAACTAAGCGCGATGCCGATTATTACCTACTGGAGGGCGGCGTTGTTTTTAGTGGGATTACTGCCAAGCTCGGCTATGAAGTGTTAGGTTCTGATGACGGCCTCTATGGTTTTGCAACCCCTTTGGCTACTCTGCATAAATTTAACGGTTGGTCAGATCAGTTCTTAGGTACACCTGCACAAGGTCTAGAGGATATCTATGTATCTGTAGGCGGCAAGATCGCTGATGGTAAATGGGGCAAATGGGCATTTGTTTATCACGATTTTTCTGCCAACGAATCTACCCCGGGTGTCGATAATCTCGGTAGTGAAATAGATTTACTCTATGCTATGAAATTCGCTAAACATTATTCAACCGGTATTAAGTATGCCAACTATTCCGCTGATGATATAAAAGTAGATGCAGATAAACTATGGATCTGGATAGGTGCATCTTTTTAATCGTACGGTTTTAAATATACTTTAAAAAATATCGAGTAGGAGGCGGGGCCAGCCCCGCCGTCACCGGGGGCATCGGTGGCAGTTGCCTGCCACCGATTCCCACAGAATGTAGCGTGCGGATTTCCCGCAGGCTCTGGGGCACCCAATCCGGCGAGTGTCTGCAAACCCTCAAGGGGCATCAAAACGGGGTCAAATCCACTGACTTTGATTAAGGTTAGGGCCGCGGAAAAAAAGATATGGGAAGGCGATTATTCCCACAAACTGCCGCGTGAGATCCAGTCTGCCGCACGGCGAAGTACTGCTGGAAGCGTTTCTCAAGCCGCTGGCAATCAGCCAAAACAGGCTGGCGCGAGCCATGGGAGTGCCGCCACGGCGTATCAACGAGATCGTTCACGGTAAACGCGCGATAGGCGCATCCGTCTCGCACACGCGCTCGGCACCTCAGAGCAATTCTGGATGGGACTGCAAGCGGACTACGATCAGGAAGAAGCTCGCAAGGCGGCCCGAAACAAACTCAAGAAGGCTCAAAACATCGCGGCATAGCACGAAAAATGGACACTAACCCGCATTTCTCGCACCCTATCTCTCCCCAAGCACCCGGCGTCTCAGGAGCCGAAAATCGACGGGTAACAGGATGAGGATCATCAAACCGAACAGCAGCAGCGCCGCCGCCAGATGGAAACTCCAGACACCCGACAACAGCAACAGCCGGAGGCCCTCTGCCAAATGGTGCAGAGGGTTGATCACAAGCCAGGCCTGCGCCAACAAGGTATCGCTCTCGAGCGGGAAATAGGTGCTGCTGGCAAAACCCAATGGCATGATCACGAGATAGAAAGGGATGTTCATATGGTCGATGGTCGGGACGATCGCCGTGAACAGCAGGCCCAGGGCCGCAAAGGCGACGCCTGCCAGAAACAGCAGTGGCAGCATGGCGATCACGCCGCTCCAATGCAGCTCCAACCAGCCGGCAAGCGTGAAACCGCCCAAAACAAACACCACGATAACGGCATAGGCCAATCCCAGGGTTGCGGACCAGAGGGCCTCACCCCACACCACATGCTCCAGCCTTACCTGTGTGGTTAACTGACCGTCCCAGGTCTTTTGGTAGTGCATCCGGATATAGGCGGCGAAGAGCGCCTGGAAGAACGCGGTCATGAACACGGTATAGGCCAGGATGCCGGGCGCCAGATAGGCCAGATAGGAGACGTTCTGCGCCTTCCAGTCGAAGGCGGGGATGTTGTTGCCCAACCCGACACCGAACACGAGCAACAGGATGACCGGCTCGAAAATCGGCGGCAGCGCCGCCGTGTGCCAGTTGCGCAGGTAGACCACCAGATGGCGCTTCAGCACGGCCCAGCTCTGCCAGGCGGCCACGGCAAGGTAGAGCCTCATGAGTCGTCATCCGTCAGTTGCAGAAACAGGTCGTCCAGATTCGGCGGGCGCACCTCGAACCGCAACTGACCGAAGGCGGCGGAGAACCGGGCCAGCCCCGCTCCATCGAGGGCGATCTGCCAGGTATTGAGAATACGGATCGGTTCGCCGATGCCCTCATCCTTGAGCCACTGTCGCACCGCCCCGGCTTCCGGGATATTGGCGTCCAGCACAATCACATGTTCGCCCACCAAATCCCCCAGCACCGTTCGCGGCGCGCCCGCGGAAACCACCCGCCCCTCCTTCAACACCAGCAGATTATCCGACAGCCGCTCCGCTTCATCCATGTAGTGTGTGGTCAGCACAATCCCCAGCCCTTCCTGACGCAAGCCATCCACCAACTCCCACACCGACATCCGGGCCTGAGGGTCCAGTCCTGTTGTCGGCTCGTCGAGAAACAGCACCTTCGGCTGATGCACCAGGGCCCTGGCAATCATCAGCCGTCGCCGATAGCCACCGGATAGGGTGTCGGGCTTGGCGTCGGCGTATCTGGCCAGATCGAAACGCGTCAGTAATTTGGCTACCCGCGTCTCCAAGTCTGTCGGACGCGGACGAAAATAGTGTCCAAACCACAGCAGATTGTCACGCACGGTAAAATCGGTATCGAAGGTATCGTCCTGGGTGCAGACCCCGATCAGGCGGTTCGTCCGATCCGGGTCGCTGACACGGTCAATCCCGTCGATACGAATCTCGCCCCCGTCCGGGCGCAGAAAGCCGTAGCACATACGCAGTGTGGTGGTCTTACCCGCACCGTTGGCGCCCAGCATCCCCAGGATTTCGCCTGAGTGGCACTGGAGATCGACGCCATCCACGACGCGTTTTGGACCGAAGCTTTTCATTAATCCTTGGGCCTGTAGCAACAAGGGGGTAGCAAAGGCCTTTTTTCCGTTCATGAGAGCTATACTGACCGATCCGTTGAGCCTTAGGTTGAGCGCTTCACGGGGTCAGCGTCGATTGTTGCTGACCCCGTACGCCATACTATCTGACGCTGACTTCGACTGTTGTCGATAACGGCAGGCTTTATTTACGACCTTTTTTCCATTGCTGAGACGCTTTCTGCATCGAACGATAAAATCGGCCGAGTTCCCGGTCCCTGGCGCGTTTCTCCGCGAGGCTGGCGCTGTTCAACGCCTGTTCTCGCATCAACTTAAGGTAACTCACCAAGCGGCGCTCCTCCAGGCCGCCCTCTTCGATAGCCGCCTGCACCGCACAGCCCGGTTCATTGTGGTGCCCGCAGTCCGAAAACCGGCAACTCTCAGCCAGCTTGCTGATATCGGCAAAGGTCTCCTTCACACCCTGTTCGCAATCGAACAGCTGCAACTCCCGCATACCCGGGGTGTCCAGTATCAGGCCCCCTGTGGGCATGAAGTGAAGCGAACGCGTGGTGGTTGTGTGTCGCCCCTTGCCGTCGTCCTCCCGAATCGATGCCGTGGACTGTACCCGCTTGCCCAAGAGCGTATTCACCAGGGTCGACTTGCCAACGCCCGAAGAGCCGAGCAGGGCGAGGGTTTTGCCGGTGCCGCACCAAGGCCTCAAGCTTTTGACACTGGCCGCGTCGCGTCCATTGACCACCTCGACACTCAGCAGTGGATCGAGAGACTGCACCTGGCGGACATGGGCATCGGGATCGTCACAGACATCCGCCTTCGTCAGCACCACCACCGATTCGACACCGGCATCGGCGGACAGTGCCAGATAACGTTCGATGCGATTCAGATTGAAGTCGTCATTGAGCGAACTCACCACAAACAGCCTATCCACATTGGCGGCGATGCGTTGGGACTCCACCTTTGTTCCCGGCGCTTTGCGAGAGAAGAGCGACAACCGTTCCAGGGCACGGCGAAACCGTCCCTCACTGTCGAGCACGACCCAATCGCCGACTGTCAGATCCGGCATGCCTGGCGTAAACGGCAGACTTCCGCTGCCCTGCCCGGTGACGATCTCAATCATCGATCGATGCCGTCCGAAGACACGACCCATGGTGAACCGTTCCCACTCCTCCAGGGAGATCTGTTGCTGAAAAAAGGGTGACCATCCCAATCGGGAGAGCGATTTCGAGGTAGACATAAGCGCCCCTGACGCATACACAGCGTCTCGACAAAGCGATAACTTGGGGCGTGCGTGCCCCCGGCTTGAAAACCGGGCAGAAGGATTATATTAACCCGGCGGGTTAATATAGAACCGATCAGCGGTTCACTGCCCGGAAGGTGTCTACGACAAACATCAGTACCCTCCAGCATGTATCAGTTTATGAAGGCAGAAAAGTAGCAGAACTGTTTGGGCATATCAACATCAGTGAGGGTTCAGTTTCGACCACCCCATCTGAACCTGCCACCCAACTGCACGCCGATGGTGCGGCAGGGCCGCACCCTACGGAAGACAAGGAAGACTCCCGTTCCTATGATGAAGCGATCATCGATTGAATCACTATTCGGCCGCCAATAAACGTCATAAGCCCTGTATAATCGGCAAGCCCATGCCCCAGCCAACGAACATCTTCTCCCACCGCCCCTACTGGGCGGCCCGCTTCGGCATCGCTCCTGTGCTGCCCATGAGTCGGGCAGAGATGGACGACCTGGGCTGGGACAGTTGCGACATCATCCTCGTCACCGGCGACGCCTATGTGGACCACCCCAGCTTCGGCATGGCCCTGATCGGCCGCCTGCTGGAGGCGCAGGGGTTTCGCGTCGGCATCATCGCCCAACCCGACTGGAGCAGCGCAGAGGCCTTCCGCCAACTGGGCCGCCCCAATCTCTTTTTCGGCATCACCGCCGGCAACATGGACTCGATGGTCAACCGCTATACGGCTGACCGGCGCATGCGCAGCAGTGACGCCTACACACCGGACGGCAAGGCCGGTAAGCGTCCGGACCGCTCGGTTATCGTCTATGCCCAGCGCGCCCGGGAGGCCTATAAGGGCGTGCCGGTGATCATCGGCGGCATCGAGGCCAGTTTGCGGCGCATCGCCCACTACGACTACTGGTCGGACAAGGTCCGGCGCTCGGTGCTGCCCGATTCGAAGGCTGATCTGCTGATCTACGGCAATGCCGAGCGGGCGATCGTCGAAGTCGCCCATCGCCTGGCGGGGGGCGAGGGGATCGAACAGCTCCGGGACATCAGGGGCACCGGGTTCATGCGCCAGGACGTGGCGGAAGATTGGTGCGAAATCGACGCCACCCAGCTCGACGAACCCGGCCCTAAGGAGCCTCACCCCTCTCCCTACCAAGCCATGCCAGGGTGTGGCGAATCAATCAGCTTCACCCCCCACTCACGACCGCGCCACCTGCCACGTGAGCGCTGCGTGGTGCGGCTCCCCTCCTATGACCAGGTGTTGGAGGACGAGGTCATCTATGCCCACGCCTCCCGGGTCTTCCACCTGGAAACCAACCCGGGCAACGCCCGCGCCCTGGTGCAACGGCACGGCAAACGGGATCTCTGGCTCAACCCCCCGCCGATCCCCCTTACCACCGAGGAGTTGGACCGGGTCTATGAACTGCCCTATACGCGCCGCCCCCATCCGGCCTATGGGGAGGCGCGCAATCCCGCCTGGGAGATGATCCGCCATTCGGTCAATATCATGCGCGGCTGCTTCGGCGGCTGCACCTTCTGCTCCATTACCGAGCACGAGGGACGGATTATCCAGAGCCGCTCGGAAGACTCCATCCTGCGCGAAGTGGAGACCATCCGTGATCAGGTCCCAGGCTTCACCGGCAATATCTCTGACCTGGGAGGACCGACCGCCAATATGTACCGGCTGGCCTGCGGGGACAAAAGGATCGAGTCCGCCTGCCGGCGCCTCTCCTGTGTCTATCCGGCGATCTGCGACAATCTCGACACCGATCACCGGCCCCTGACCGCCCTTTACCGCCGCACCCGGAAACTGCCCGGCATCAAACGCGTGTTCGTCGCCTCGGGTCTGCGTTATGACCTGGCCGTCCGTTCCCCCGACTATATCCGTGAGCTGGTCACTCACCATGTGGGGGGCTATCTGAAAATCGCACCGGAGCACACCGAGGCGTCACCGCTGAGCAAAATGATGAAGCCGGGCATCGAGAGTTATCAGCAGTTCAAAAAGCTGTTCGACAGATACTCCGCCGAGGCGGGAAAAGAGCAATACCTGATCCCCTACTTCATCGCCGCCCACCCTGGAACCAGCGATCGGGACATGCTCAATCTCGCCCTGTGGTTGAAGGCCAACGGCTTTCGCCCGGACCAGGTCCAGGCCTTTCTGCCGACCCCGCTGGCGATTGCCTCGGCGATGTACCATAGCGGCAGAAACCCGCTACAAAGGGTCACGCGAAACCGCGCCGGAGTGAGCGTGGTGAGAGGGCTCAAACAACGCCGCCTGCAGAAGGCCTTTTTACGCTACCACGATCCGAAGAACTGGCCGCTGCTGCGCGAAGCGCTGACGCGGATGGGACGCACGGATCTCATCGGAAACACTAAAAAACAGCTGGTTCCCAGCGGGGACGGCAATAGGGACAGGATACAAAAAGAGCGCCGCGCGAACAGCTCTGGAGGGCTGAAAAAACCCGCGAGCAGGAGCAAAAAAGCAGGTCTGAGAAAGGCCCGGTCAAGACGTACCTGACAAGCTATTTTTACATAACAATCAATAGATTAAACACCGGTCATCTGGATGACAAACAGCCTCCTTGGCGCTTGAAAAACCCCTGGTTCGGAACCATATTTATAGTAGGGACGGGTAGTTTTCATAGGAGGTAGATCATGAACATCACACGTTATGACCCATGGCGCACCATGGAAGACTGGCGCCAAGAACTGGACCGCGCGTTCCACCCGCTCCTGCAACGAGATGACGATACCTCTCGTGTGGTAGGGGGCGATTGGGCGCCGGCCGTCGACATCAAGGAAGAGGACAACAGGTATGTGATTCGGGCCGATATCCCGGGAGTCAAACCGGATGATATCGAGATCACCATGGAGAGCGGTGTTTTGACGATCCGCGGTGAGCGCAGGTTTGAAGAGACCGAAGAGAAAGAGAACTTCAGACGCATCGAACGCTCCCACGGTATCTTCTACCGTCGCTTCTCGCTGCCGGACAACACCGATGCAGAAGCCGTTGAGGCAACCGGCAAGGACGGCGTAATCGAGGTGATCATCCCGAAGCGCGCTGAAAAACAGCCTAAGCGGATCGAGGTAACGCACTAATCTTCATTCAGGGAAACCGTGTTATTGACTGATTCCTCTCCAGGACGAGAGGTTTTTTTTACAACGCTACCCCGGATCGGGCGGGTGTCTCATACCAATCATCAGGGCTCAGTTCTTCAATTCAAGGTTGATTGTCCGCGAATTAATGCGAATGAGAATCATTCATCACGCCGCTTGTCTTGATACTTTTCAGTCACTGTGAAATTTCTCTCGCCAGACATGCTTGGCGAAGCTCACTTTTCACCTTTGCGTTCATTCGCGTTCATTTGCGGACTCATCATGCTTGATAATGGCCAACAACAGATTGCGCATTATTCTTTGGCGCCGACGCGAACAGGGGAAAAATCAACTTGGATTGGCGGCAGCGTCCTTGCCGCCACACACTGGATGAATGCTACCGGCTAACCGGTGTTAGGGCTGGTAGCCAACCCATCCTGTTTACCCATCGGCCTGTCGTCCACAAGCGGGCCATCCGCACTCGCCACTGCCGACTTGCCCAGGGAGAGCCTGTTCCAGACACGCTCATGCAGATAGTAAAGGACCATTTTCGTAACCACTTCCGTAAGGCCGATGGCAGCCGCAATAGCGATATCACTGGTAAACAACCAGGAGAGCAGGATGGTGTCTATCGAGCCGGTCACACGCCACGAAGTGGCCTTCGCTAGACTGCGGACAGGGCTTTCCGACAACACAGGGGCAACCACGTCCTTATTGGTTTTGTTACGATGAAAAGAGAACAGCATGGTATGGCTCTCTACTTTTTCAGCACCCCGGATTTAAACAGCCACCGGTTCATAACCGGCATGCAGCACACCCGTCTCATGCAGATAGGCGAGTAGCTGATTCACTGCATCGGCAACCGAGACTTCTCCCGCCTTGATATGCAATTCCGGCCTTTCCGGTGCCTCATAAGGACTGTCGATGCCGGTGAACTGCTTGATCTCGCCCCGATCGGCCTTGGCATAAAGCCCTTTCGGGTCGCGCTCGCGGCAGACCGTCAAAGGGGCGTCCACGAACACCTCGATGAATTGGCCTTCCGGTAATATGTTGCGGACCAGACGACGGTCCGCGCGAAAAGGCGAGATGAATGCGGCCAGGGTTATCAGACCGGCATCCGCCATCAGCTTGGCCACTTCACCGACTCTGCGGATGTTCTCCTGCCTGTCCTGATCACTGAACTTTAAATCCTGGCACAGACCATGCCTGAGATTGTCGCCATCGAGAAGGTAGGTATGATAGCCCTGCTGAGTGAGAATCTGCTCCAGGGCGCCGGCAATGGTCGATTTACCCGATGCACTGAGCCCGGTAAACCAGATCACCAGAGGCAATTGCGATTTCTGTTTTGCTCGAGTCCGCTGATCGACTGAATGTGAATGCCAAATAACGTTATTATTACTCATAAAGATAGTCTCCAAAAAAAAATCATCCTAATGCTGCAAGCAGCTAAGCCGTCAGAAATAAGTGGGTGAATTATCAGCAATTTCATTCATGAATACCGCACTCCCTCTTAAGACCGAAGAAACGTGTCTCTTCCTCGTGCATACCCGGCGTAATCGGGCGGCTGGTGTGTATATCGCCCACTGAGACATAACCTTTATCCCATAATGGATGATAAGGCAACTGATGCCGCTGCAGGTATCGATAGACATCACGGTTGTTCCAGTCGACGACCGGGTGAATTTTATAGCGGCCGTCCTGCAGGCGCACGACCGGCAGCGATGAACGACTGCCGGACTGATCTCTGCGCAACCCGGCGAACCAGCTTCCCACGTCGAGCTCTTTCAAGGCCCGCTGCAATGGCTCGACCTTATTGATGCGGTTATAGTGTTCTATGCCGGAGAGGCCTTTTTCCCATAACCGGCCGAATCGACTCTCCTGCCATAAAGGGGAGATGTGCGAACGATAGACATGCAGTCGCAGATCGAGACGCTCGGTCAATTGTTCAATGAACTGATAGGTTTCCGGAAACAGATAGCCGGTATCCACCAGCACCACAGGGATATCCGGGATGATCCGGGTGACCAGATGCAGCATCAGCGCCCCTTGGATGCCGAAGCTGGAGGTCATGATATGTTTTCCCGGCAAGTGGCGCAGCGCCCACTCGATACGCTGTTCAGCGGTCAGCTTCTCCAGCTTGCGATTCAGCCGCTCCAGGCTCCCACTCTCCTGCAATTCCAGCGGAGGGAGCTGTTCAATCGACTCCATGATACTCCTCCCTTGGATCAATGACCGGTCTCACCAACCCGCTGCGAATGACATAGTCGCCAAAACGCTCATCCGGATTGCGCTTGGCGGCGTATTGCTGAAACAGCTCGTCGAGTGTATTCAACAACTCCGCTTCATTGAGGTTTTTGCGATAGAGACGGTTCAAACGCAATCCCGAGCCGTCACCACCCAGCAACAGGTTGTAGCGTCCGGGCCCCTTGCCCACGAGACCGATTTCGGCCACGAAGGGCCTTGCGCAACCATTGGGGCAACCGGTCATACGCATCACGATGGCGCTCTCCTGAATACCGTGATAATCGGCAAGCCCCTCCACTTTCTGCAGCAGATCGGGGAAATAGCGCTCTGCCTCGGCCATCGCCTGCCGGCAGCTTGGCATCGCCACGCAGGCAATACTGGCCAGCCGCGTCGGGCTATTGCCTTCGTACAACAGGCCGTGATCCCGAGCGATGGTCTCGATCTCGTGTTTCATCTCATCGGCCACTGAGGCGACAATCAGGTTTTGATTCGGAGTAATGCGAAAATCGCCCTTGTGAATCCGGGCAATCTTGTAAAGACCGTTCAATTGCTCGGCGTCAGGACGGTTCTCGACACGGCCATTCTCGATATAGAGCGTAAGATGCGAGCTACCGTCCGCATTGCCGACCCATCCATAACGGTCGCCCTGACTGATAAAACTGACCGGGCGCGGCGCTTCAAAGCTTATTTCGGCGCGCCTCTCCACCTCCTCGATAAAGGCATTCAGCCCCATCCGCTCGATGGTGTACTTGAGCCGCGCATGGCTGCGGCTGATTCGGTCACCGAAATCCCGCTGGGTGGTAACCACGGCCTCGGCCACGGCCAATGCCTGTTCCGGTTCGATATAACCCAATACATCGGCCAGCCGGGGATAGGTGGACGGATCGTCGTGGGTGGTTCCCATGCCGCCGCCGGCCAAGACATTAAAACCCTTGAGGCGGTCGTTGTCGACGATGGCGACGAAACCGAGATCATTGGTATAGACATCGACGTCGTTGTATGGAGGTACCGCCACCGCGGTCTTGAACTTTCTCGGCAAATAGGTCTGCCCGTAGATCGGTTCCGACTCATCGAACGCTAGCTGCTCACCGTCCAACCAGATCTCATGATAGGCTCGAGTCTTCGGCAACAGGTGCTCACTGATTCGCCGCGCCCATTGGTAGACCTCCCCATGCAGGGACGAGCATTCCGGATTGGGGTTGCAGAGCACGTTACGATTGACATCGCCGCAACCGCCGATGGAATCGATCATCGCCTGATTGATGCGCTGTATCAGCGGCTTCAGGTTTTTCTTGAGAATGCCGTGATACTGAAAAGTCTGCCGGGTCGTCAAGCGGATGCTGCCGTTACCCAACTCCCGGCAAACGGAATCGATCGTCAGCCACTGCTCCGGGGTGCATACGCCGCCGGGCAGGCGGGCACGCAACATGAAGTTGTAATAGGGCTCGAGGAACTGCTCCTGACGCTGCAAGCGCAGATCACGGTCATCCTGTTCATAGAAGCCGTGAAACTTGCTGATCTGGGCGTCATCAGGGGAGAGCGCGCCGGTCACGGGATCGGCGATGCTCTCTCTCAGCGTACCGCGCAGATAGCGGCTGTTGGCTTTGATGATCTCGTTTGGGTTGACTTTGGTATCCATTAGTAGACATCTCTCAGATAACGGCCGTCGGAACGCAACGCCTCGATGTATTCACATGCGGCATTCAGACTCAGGCCGCCATGGGTTTGCACAATCGTTTTCAGGGAGTGGTAGACAGACCTCTCCATCGACACTCCGCCGCAGACATAGAAACAGGCCCCATCCTGTAGCCAGCGATAGAGTTCGGCCCCCTCTTCAAGCAAGCGATGCTGCACATACAGACGCTCCTCGCTGTCCCGTGAAAAGGCCAGACTGATCCGGTTCAACAGGCCGGCCTTGCGGTATTTGAGCCAGTCGGTCTGATAGAGAAAGTCGCGGTGAAAATGCCGATTCCCGAAAACCAGCCAATTGCGGCCCTTGGCGCCCCGGATCTCACGCTCCTGCAGGAAGGCGCGATAGGGTGCGATGCCGGCGCCGGCGCCGACCATGATGGTCGGTGTGTCGGCATCCTTCGGCAGTCTGAAACCGGGATTGTCCGCGACATAGACCTCCACTGCCCCGCCCTCGCTGACACGGCGGGTCAGATAGCCCGAAGCGCCGCCAAGATGGTCGCGTTGATGGGCATGGTATTGCAGTGTGGTGACCGTAAGATGGACCTCATCCTCGTATGCCCCCTGACTGGAGGCGATGGAGTAGCAGCGCGGCTGTATCGGCTGAAGCAGGTCTGCCAGCGCTGATGCGTCGATCCGTGCGGGAAAGGCATGCAGCATATCGGCGAATTGGTGCTCATAGGCAAACATGCGCAGTTGGCCGTTGTTACCGCTGATGGCCTTCAATTCAGCGCTATCGGCAATCGAGGCCCAGCGCGAAACAACCTTCGGATGGAGTTGAGTCAACTCCAGTTTGCCGCCAAGGGCCTGTGACAGGGTGAGCGTCTCATCCTGCAGGGTGACGGACTCATCCCCGGAAAGACCGGTCAGGGCGAGCACCTCCTCAACCAGCGCTGGATCGTTGTGAAACAGCACCCCGAGGGAATCGCCGGGTTGATAGACCAAGCTGGCGGCATCGACCTCGAGCGAGAGGTGGTGCACGCTCGACAGGGCATCGGAGGTGGTGATGCGGCGACTCTCCAGAACCTCCGCCTGGAAGGGGTTATTGCGATCGTATCGCGTCAGGGTCTCGGTGCGCCGTTGCAAGGGTATGACCCTGGCCTGGCGGCTGCTCAATTCCTGCTCGACCAAGGCCGAGATCCGTCCGTACCATGCCTCGGTGCAGGTCTGAAAATCCACATCCGCATCGACCCGGTCCACCAACGCACGGGCGCCCAGCGCTTTCAACAGACGATCCAGGTCCTTCCCCGCCTGACAGAAGTGTTCATAGCTGGAGTCGCCCAGGCCGAAGATGGCATACTTCAGACCTTCAAGCTTGGACGGCTTTTTGCCTTGCAGATATTTGAACAGCTCGCGGGCGCTCTCCGGGGGCTCGCCTTCGCCCTGGGTGCTGATCACTGAAATCAGCAGCTTCTCTTTGTTGAGATCCCGTGACCGGTAGCTCTCTGCGGAGACCAAGCGGGCCGAAAAGCCTTGGGTCTCGATATTCGAGGCCAATTTCTCTGCCACCGAGCGGGCGTTGCCGCCTTGTGAGGCGTAGAGGATCGTCATGAGCGGGGTGTCTTTGGCTTGCGATGACATCTTTGCCTCAGCGCCCAGGCCGGCAAGATATCCGCTTGCCCAGGTCAATTGATCCGCGGTGAGACCCTCAACCGCCTGGCTTAAACGAGAAAGCTGGAACTCACTCAATGCGCAGAGTGCAAGAGTTTCTGCCGAATTCTGCATGATTTCTCTTCCGTGGTAGTTATTTAATGATGATTGGATGGAAATATCGTTCATCAGGGTATATCTTGTGAAGCAATTTATTTTGATTATCTATCACGAAACAAGATATGGAATTGAGGCAACTGACATCCCTGGTGGCATTGGCGGAGTCGGGATTCAATGTGACTGAGGCGGCGGAGCGGTTATGCCTGGTGCAATCCGCAGTGTCGCAACATCTGGCGCGTCTGGAACAGGAGTTGGGCACCCGTCTGTTCGTGCGCAAGGGCAAGCGGCTGATCGCATTGACCGCCGCGGGTGAGGCCGTGCTCAATTATGCGCGTCAGGCGCTGGCGATCCGGGAGAATATCCTAGCCATCGGACGCGATCATGTAGAGGAGGCGAGCGGCGTCCTGCGCATCGGCACCACCCATACCCAGGCGCGCTATGTGTTGCCGCTGGTGATTCGTTATTTTCGCCTGACCTACCCCTCGGTCAGCCTGCAGATCCATCAGGGCACACCCCAGCAACTAGTCGAGATGGCGCTGACCGATCAGGTCGATTTCTCTATCTGCACCGAAGAGTTGGGCCAACACTCCTCATTGACGGCGATCCCCTGTTACCGCTGGAATCGAAGCCTGATCACACCCAAAAAGCACCCCCTGCTCAAAGAGCGCCCCTTGTCGCTGGAAAGCGTCTGCAACTATCCGCTGATCACCTATACCTTTGGATTCACCGGCGCCAATCGCATGCAGACCAGCTTCACCCGGTTGGGGCTCAAGCCGCAAGTGGTATTGAGCGCCGCTGACACGGATGTGATCAAGACCTATGTGCGCGAAGGGCTTGGGGTCGGATTGATCGCGAGTATGGCCTATTCGCCCAAACAGGACGGTGATCTTGTATTGCAGGATCTCAGCCACCTATTGCCCTGGGAGACCACATGGATCGCCTATCACAAGGACAAGTATCTGCGCCGCTTTCAGCAACGGTTCATCGATCTGCTGGACACCATGACCCTGGAAAACGGGGTGATGAAAACACCTGATGAAGCCGCATCCGCCAAAGATTAGGGCTGCGGCAAAAATAAATTATCCCAAAATGCGCCGGATTATTTCTTGCCTTCTAGGCGTAGCGTAGGGCGCATAGCCGGGACTATGCAACCGAAGCTACAACAACGAAGGCAGGGAATAAGACAAGCAGTTTGGGATAATTTATTTTTGCCGCAGCCCTTAGGGCGATTCAGAAACGGAAGATCAGACCGAGATTGGTCTCGAATTGGGGGAAGATATCCCCGCTGATGCGGAGATTGCAGCCGCCGTCGCAGAACAGGGCTCCATCGGAGTTCACCAGGGTGCTGTAACCGCGCATCTCAAAGCGTATCCCCAGGCGCTCCGTGGGATACCATTTGAGTCCGCCCCCGACACTCAGGGAGAAGCGGGTCTCGTCGTCATACCCCCTGTGCCCCGGATTCATGAAGGTCATACCGAGTCCGCCGGTGATGTAGGGGGTGAAGCGATTCTGGTAGACGTCCACGGTGCCGCCCAGATGCAGATAGTGAATATCCAGATCGAAGGCGTTGTCGGGATCGGTGCTGTCGGCCAGGGAGCTGTCCTGGCGGCTGTAGAGGAATTCGTAACGGGTCGTCTTCGAGGCTACCTGGCTGACCGTGAATCCCCAGTCCGCCGAGTCGTCCACCTCCAGCGCGCCATCCGACCCGATCGCCTCAAAGGAACCGCCGAACCGGTATCCCACGAAGGGCGAGAACTCCAGACTCTCCGCTGCCGGCGCACCGCTGGGGACGCCGATCAGCATCAGCCCGATTATCAGAAAATTTGCTCTGTACATTGCACGCCGGATCGAAAATTGCAGGTATCAGAGCTAATTATCGTCCAAAATCGGCGAGATAACCCGGTATCCCATCACATCTTAGTCTCCCGCAATCTCAAGCGCTTGTTTATATAGCTTATTTTTCTTATCCCCCGATATCCTGGCCGCCAGTGCGACGGCCTGTTTCAGCGGCAGTTCGGCCAGCAGCGTGGCCAGCAGTTGCTCGACATCGACCTCGATGCGGCGACCGGTCTCGGGCTCAGCGCCGGCGATGAGAATGACGAACTCGCCCTTCTGCTGGTTGGTGTCCTGCCGCACCCTGTCGAACAGGGTCTCAAGATCCCCGCGTAAGAAAGTCTCGTGTAACTTAGTCAGCTCCCGCGCCACCACTCCTTGCCTGGACACACCGAACAGTCGCGCCATATCCGCCAGGGAGTCGACCACACGATGGCCCGACTCGTAGAAGACCAGGGTCGATGCCTGGTGGACCAGAGGTTGCAGCCAGGCTCGCCGCTGGGCAGCGCCGCGGGGGGGGAAACCGGCGAACAGAAAACGGTCGGTGGGCAATCCAGCCGCTGACAGGGCGCAGACCATAGCGCTGGCGCCGGGGACCGGCACGATCCGCCCCCCTTGTTCGGCAACCGCCCGCACCAGGGGAAAGCCGGGATCGCTGATCAGCGGCGTGCCGGCGTCGGAGATCAGGGCGATCGATTGTCCCGCATCCAGGGAAGCCAGCAGAGACGCCAGTTGAGCCTGTTCGTTGTATTGATGGAGCGCGCGCATCGGGGTATCTATGCCATAGTGACGCAACAGGGGGCGGCTGTGCCGTGTATCCTCGGCAGCGATGAGATCGACCTGCCTCAGGGTCTCCACCCCGCGGGCGGAGAAGTCGTCAAGATTGCCGATCGGTGTGGCAACAACGTAAAGTACACCCTTTGACACAGATGTTCCTGATGTAGAATTGGCTGACCATCCTGCCACAGATATCAAACCATGCAAATCGATCGCCGTCTCCCCCTCCTGCTGCTGCTGTCGCTCCTCTTTGTCCAGGGTTGCACCACGATGAGGACCGAACCTTCGCCGGAGACCCTTCAACTGGCCGCGCAGATCAGGCTACGGGTGGAGCTGATGGTCGAGAGTGGCGACTATGCGGGGGCGGCCGAGCTGTTGCAGGCCTCGGCCGCGGAAAGCGAATCCCCATTGCGTGAGCGGCTGTTGCTGGAAGCGGTGGAGTACTGGCTCAAGGCCGGCGACCGGAGCAACAGCCTCTCGCTGGTGCAACAGTTGCAGCCCTCAGACGACCCGGATTTCAACCTCAAACTGCGCATGTTGCGCACTGAGATCGCGGTCCAACAGGGCGATATCGAACAGGCCCTCGATCTGATGGAGCCCTCGCCTCCCCAGGACGCCCCCCTCTCCTTGCGCCGGCACTACCACAGCAACATGGCCGAGATCTTTCGTCTCTCCGGGAATCTCCTGGAAAGCGCCCGTGAACTCGATGTGCTGGACCAACTCCTGCAAGACGACGAGGAGCAGCGGCTTGCCGCGCAACAGCAGCTGATACAGACCCTCGCCACCATGACCGATACCGCGCTCACCCTGCTGCAACCCCAACCCCCGGCCACCCTGATCGGCTGGATGGAGCTGGCCAAGGTGATCAAACTGCAGATCACCGACCCGGCCGTGCTGAGCACCAATCTGGCGGTCTGGCGGGAACGCTTCCCGGAACACCCGGCGCTGCAGACGCTGCTTGCGGGCTACCTGGAACAGCGCGGCCTGAGCAGCGACGATCACATTGCCATCCTGTTGCCCCGCAGCGGGCCTTACGCCAAGGTGGCCGCCGCCGTGCGCGACGGTTTCATGGCCGCCTGGTACCAACAGCCACCGACCCATCGGCCGCTGCTGCAGTTCTACGACAGCAGCGAACTGAAAGAGACCCTGCATATCTATCAGCAGGCGGTCCTGCAGGGAGCGCAAATGATCGTGGGCCCTTTGAACAAGGACGCGGTGAGGATGTTGCTGAACCTGGAGCTGCTGGACCGCCCGATATTGGCCCTCAACCAGGTCGATGAGCCAGGCCTGTCGCATCCCAACCTGTTCCAGTTCGGTCTGGCCCCGGAGGATGAAGCGGAACAGATCGCCGAACGCGCCTGGCTGGAGGGAAACAGGACCGCCCTGATACTGACCCCGGCGAACCAGTGGGGCGAGCGCCTCGCAGGGAGTTTCCGCGCCCGCTGGGAGGCCCTGGGGGGGCAGGTCATGGAGCAACAGCGCTATAATCCAAGCGAAAACGACTTCTCCGTGCCGATTCGCAGGCTGCTCAACATCAACGAGAGCGAGGCGCGAAGCCGCGCATTGACACAACTGCTGGGCCGGTCGTTGGCGTCTGAACCCCGCTCACGGGAGGATGCCGATGTCATTTTCCTCGCCGCTCGCCCGCAAAAGGCCAGACAGCTTCGCCCGCAACTGAACTTCTACCAGGCCGGCGACCTGACGATCCTCTCCACCTCGCATATCTACACCGGCGTAGCCCGAACAGACCTGGACCGGGATCTGGGCAAGATCAGTTTCGTGGATACCCCCTGGCTCCTGGAAGAGAGCCAGGAGGGAGCCCTGTCGCGCAAGCAGTTGGAGAAACTGATGCCTGGCGTGAAGGGACGCTACGCACGCCTCTACGCCATGGGCATCGACAGCTACAACCTCCTGACCCACCTGCAACGACTGCAGGATCAACCGGGACGGCCGTTCAACGGCAACAGCGGCGCCCTCTATCTCGACAGCCGCAACCGTATCCGCCGGCTGCTCGCCTGGGCCGATATGGAGCGAGGCCGGGCAAGCATCAGCGGCTATGCGCCACGCATAGAATCCCCCTTGCCCTATCCGCAAAACACCTTTGATCCGCAACCGCCGGGGAGTCGCCCAATTCAGGACGCGAGCCTGCCGCCCATTACCGATCACGATCTCAACCGGCCGGGCGCCGCCGAATGATGGCCGGCCATCTACAACAGGGAGAGGCAGCCGAACAGCGAGCCCTCGACTACCTGACCGGCAGGGGTCTCAGACTGCTGCAACGGAACTATCGCTGCAAGGCGGGTGAGATAGACCTGATCATGCAGGAAAGCGACTGCCTGGTCTTCGTCGAAGTCCGCTATCGGCAGTCGAACGACTTCGGAGTGGCCCTGGAGACGGTGACCGGGCACAAACAGCGCAAGCTCCTCGCCACAGCCAACCGTTATCTACAGTCGACCGGCGCAGACGCGCCCTGTCGCTTCGATGTCATCGCGCTCAACGGCTCGGGACCGACCCGCATCGAGTGGATCAAGAACGCAATTCAAACCCACTGGTAATCTGAACAAATCACCGAAGGTGTAGTAGACCGATGCACAATGCCGAACGCATCCAGACGCTCTTCAATCAGAGCATACAGACCAAGATAGACGCCTTGCCGTTGCTGACCCAGCCGATTGGAGACGCCGCGGACCTTATCTTCAGCCGGCTCCTGGAAGGCAGCAAGGTATTGAGCTGCGGTAACGGAGGATCGGCGGGAGACGCGCAACACTTCGCCTCCGAGATGCTCAATCGCTACGAGCGCGAACGCCCCGGACTTCCCGCCATCGCCCTCACCACGGATAGCTCGACTGTCACCTCGATCGCCAACGACCATGACTTCTCCCTGGTCTTCTCGCGCCAGATCGAGGCCCTGGGCCAACCCTATGATCTGCTGATGGCGATCTCCACCAGCGGCAACTCCAGCAATGTCAACCATGCCGTTCAGTCCGCCCATGAACGGGAGATGTCGGTGGTGGCGTTGACCGGGCGCGACGGCGGAGAGCTGGCGAAACTACTCGCCCCAGGCGATGTCGAAATCCGCGTTCCATCAGATGTCACGGCGCGCATTCAAGAGACCCATTTACTGATTATTCACTGCCTCTGCGACCTGGTGGATCAACAACTACTCGGAAGCTGAAGAGCAGCCCGGATGTTTCACCCGGGAACGGGATGATCGGTACTAGTACTCTTTCAATATGATAATGTCGGGTTCAGTTGGTCTGTCAGCGTTCAGGGCAAGGCGCAGCTTGCCGTTAATGGCCGTCGCCCTTAGCAAAAGCTGCAACGCGGCCATGGACGTTGACAGACCAACCCTTCGGGCGCTCCTGTGGTGTCCCGCTACGGCGTTACAGTGCTTGACAAGGACTCAGGCCATTGCCTGCGCACTGTGCCTTGTAGCGAAACACCACAGGAGCGCTGAACCCGGCATTATCATATTGAAAGAGTACTAGGGCGCGTTCAGCGTTGTCGGGTAATACTTTGCGCTTTACTAATATTCTAAATATTAAATTTTAAATCAATAAGTTAACTCATATTATCAACGGCCGGGTGAAATATCCGGGCTAGTACACTCAGAGGAAGATCATGCAGAAAAAAATCGTTACGGCACTCTATCTCTTCATCGCCTCGCTGACACTGCAGGGCTGTGCCGCCGCCATTGTCGGCGGGGCCGCCGCCACGGCGACCATCGTTCACGACAGACGCACCGCCGGGGTCATCGTCGAGGATCAGAGCATCGAACTCAAGGCCCACGATCTGATGGCGAAGGATCCCCGCTTCAAGGAGCAAAGCAGCATCCATGTCACCAGCTACAACATGGTGGTCCTGCTGACCGGGCAGGCCGGTAACGAGGCCCTGCGCCGTCAGGCCGAACAGCAGGTATCGGGCATCGAGCGCGTACGCCGGGTGGTGAATGAAGTGGAGATCGGCAGCACCTCCTCGTTCGGCGAGAACAGCCGGGATATCGCCTTGACCTCGGAAGTGAAGCTCAAGCTTGCGGGCATCGATATCCCCGATTTCGATCCGCTCAGGGTCAAGGTCGTCACCGAGCGAGGCGTGGTATTCCTGTTGGGGCTGATCACCAAGGCGGAGGGAGACGCGGTCACCGAAGTGGTTCGCCACATCAGCGGCGTTCGCCGGGTGGTCCGCGTGTTCGAATACATCTGACCTTTGAACAGCAACCTCAGCCACGCCCTGATCCGGCAATTCAAGGCGATTGTCGGTCCGAACGGGCTATTCACCGATCCGGCGGATTGCCTGCCCTACGGCTATGACAACAGCCGTCTTCAGGCCACCCCGGACGCGGTGCTGTTCGCCGAGGAGCACGATCAGATCCTGGCCATCGTACGGCTCTGCCATCAGCACCGCATCCCGCTGATCAGCCGCGGCAAGGGCACCGGCACCACCGGCGCAACGGTGCCGCAACAGGGCGGTGTCGTACTCTCCCTGGAACGCATGAACCGCATCCTGGAGATCGACCCCGACAACCGCTTCGCGCGGGTACAGCCGGGGGTGACCAACAAGGCGTTGCAAGCGGCGGCAGGCGCGGAGGGTTTCTTCTGGCCGCCGGATCCCACCAGTGCGGCGGTCTGCACCATCGGCGGCAATCTCGCCTACAACTCGGCAGGCCCCAGGGCGGTGAAATACGGCACGCCGCGGGAGAACACCCTCGGCCTGAAGGCCGTCACCGGCAGCGGCGAAACCATCGTCACCGGGGTCAATACCACCAAGGGCGTGGTCGGTTACGACCTCACGCGGCTGCTGATCGGTTCGGAGGGCACCCTCGCGGTGATTACCGAGGCCCGGCTCAAGCTCACCCCCCGGGCGCAGACGAAACGCACCCTGCAGGCCAGTTACCGGGATATCCATGCCGCGGCGAACGCGGTATCCGCCATTATGCGCCAACCGATCACCCCCTGCGCCCTGGAATTCATGGACGGCGCCGCCCTGGAGATGGTCAGGACGTTCTCTGATCTGCACCTCGCTCCTAATGTCGGCGCGTTGCTGATGATCGAAGTGGACGGCCCGGCGCACAGCATCAACGATGAGGCCGCGGTAGTGGCCAGGGCGGCGGATGTGGACGGCCTGCTGGAGATCCACACGGCCACGACAAACGAGGAGATCGCCCGGTTGTGGAAGACCCGCAAGGCCCTCTCCCCCGCGCTGCGCAATATCGCCCCCAAAAAGATCAATGAAGATGTCGTGGTGCCCGTCTCGCGTATCCCCGACCTGATCGAATCACTGGAGAGACTCTCCCGGGACAGCGGCATCACCATTGTCAATTTCGGCCACGCCGGGAACGGCAATATCCATGTCAACCTGCTGCTCGACCCGGACGACCCCAAACAGCTTGCCGCGGGCGAAGCGTGCCTGGAATCGCTGTTCGACCTGGTGCTGAACCTGGGCGGCACCCTGTCCGGCGAGCACGGCGTCGGGGTGGTGAAAAAGGGCTTCGTCGACCGGGAGATCGATCCCGTCTCTTTGAGGCTGATGCAGAGCATCAAACAGCAGTTCGATCCCCATCTCATCCTAAACCCCGGCATCCTCTTTCCGGATCGGCAATCTTAGTCACGTAGCTGCGCAACGTGACCTACGAACCTGCCTCGTTTGTACAGTAGGTCAGGTTGGCGCGGAGCAACTACCTGACTTAATGGTGATGTCACGTAGCTGCGTAACGTGACCTACGAACCTGCCTCGTTTGTACAGTAGGTCAGGTTGGCGCGGAGCGACTACCTGACTTAATGGTGATGTCACGTAGCTGCGCAACGTGACCTACGGGCTTGCCTCGTTTGTACAGGGCGCAGGGCGTGGCCCAGCCGCACCAAAACCCCGGAATAGGCGAGCAGGCAAAAAAAATCACTCTCCGCACGAGGCGGAGAGTGAGCGCTACCCAAAGCGGAAGATGGGTTGGTTGTTGCCTATTTGACGACCGGTATCGCATCGAACACGGCATTGCCGTATTCGTCCTCGACCGCGAAATAGAGCTTACCGGTGGTCAATGCCGTGTACGGCAGGGTCAGCTCGCCGTTATGATCGGTATAGCCGTTGACCCAGGTCTCGCCTGGCTGATTCGGCAGATTCTTCGCGCCTGGCTTCCACAACCCCACCAAGACATTACTGAGCGGATTGCCCCGCACATCGAAGACCTGTACCGGCAGTTCACAGAACCGGCATATCCTGACCAGTTCCGGGATCTTCAATTCGAACCGAATCGGATTCTTGGTGCGTATCTTCATGTCGGGATCGCCGAGCAGGAGATACATCCAGGCATTGTCCGAACCGCTCAAGGCCGCCATTTGCGCTTCGCCCCGCTCGATGGCGTGGGACTGGGTCAATAACCCCTCGTCGTAAACGGCCCTGAACATCCACTCGTCCAGCACATGGTTCTGAGAAGTGTAGGAGGTCCTGGTGGCGCCGTAATAGGACGAGGCCCCAGCGGTTGCCAGCTCCATCCACTCTTCGGCTACCGAATCACTGGTATCCAAACGGGAGTTGGTGCAGGCGAACGACCAGACCACCGGCGAACGGGAGAGTGGATTGGACAGCGTGGCGACATCCGCGCCTTCGAAGTACTGACCGGTCTGATTCCAACTGGTGGCGGTGGCGTCCCGGCTGCCATGGCCGCGATACGCCATCAGCCCCACGCCGTTGCTCACCCGCGTCGCCACATCCGAATCGGTGACGCCTGCCTGTGAACCGTAGAAGGTCTGGAATATCGGCGCATCCGCATAGGCGAAGGTCCTGACCGTTTCATGCGCCCCTTCATATTTTCCGGGAGCGCCCTCCTTGTGGGCCCACAAACCAGCACGGTTATAGCAACAAAACAGACTGGGAGAATCTTCATAGGTGAGAATTTTGGTCACCTGATTGGCCAGGTCCGCCTCACTGTCCACCGACAATCTGCCCAGATAGATCTCTTCGTCAAGGTCATCGCCGTTGGTGGAAGCATAGAGATCGTCGGTCTGATCGCCACCGGGCGAGGTGCAGTGCGGTATCACGTTCGTATCGCCTACCAGCAGGGCATAGGCGTCGTGCCAGAAGGGAATGCTCGCCTCCCAGGTATCGATGGCGTTTCTGATATCCGTGCAGGTCGAGGCGCCGATATCGTCCGCCACGTTCATCTCCGTGACTTTGAATCCCCGCGCCTTTTTCTGATCCACCAGTGGCTTGATCTCGTCCGCATAGGCGCTGTCCGGATAGATGAAAAGGTAACTTGCGGTATATAACTTGAAGTTAGGGACGAACACCGCCTCCAGATGCTTCCAGTTGAGGAAATATTTGGCTGCCAGTTGATCCCGTTCCTGGGTGATGGGTTCGAATGCTTCAGTCCGATCGCCATGCTCCACGATATAGGTGATGCGGCTCGCCACTTGCAACTCACGGGTTTGCGGGTCCCACTGCACCGGCCATGCCTCGCCCTGGATGGCGGGAATGCCTCTCAGCGCCTTGCCGATCTGGTAACGCTCCTCGCCAAAGCTTCCCGGCCAGTCTCCATCGCCGGCGTAGACCTTTTCATCCAGCATGAACTTTTCCGGGGTGCCCGTCTCCTTTTCACCGTCAAGTTCCGGAATCGGTTGGGGCCACACCAGGACATCCTCGAATCGCCTGACATCCCGGGGTTTAGCGGCCATGTGAACCGCACCCTCGCTGTAAGGCACCGCCAATCTGAAACGGTACAGGGGCAGATCGGGGGAGCCGAGCCGGTCATGGCTGCCCAGGCCCGGAATCTCTATCTTTTGATAAAGTTTTCCGTCAGGTCCCTGTTTCGCTGTCATCCAGAATCCGGGGATGGAGAGATCGAATACCGTCTGTTTGGCATTCGATGCCCTATCGTTTGTTTGAATCACCGCGGACGCACCTGGCTCCTGATTATCATCCAGGGCGATCCAGCGGCGCTCTTCGGTACGCTCCTTTTGCACCACAACCGCCGATTTGCTTACCGGTTTCAAAAATGACAGATCCGACACACGGGTCAGCTCCGCAGACACCTGTTCCGAGAACAGACATACCGCAAACCCCAATGCGATAAACAAGCTTTTTTGTTGCATCTCCTTTCTCCTTATCTTGTGAAGTTGAGAACAAACACTCAACGCCTACAGGCTAAGGATTGCGGGATTCGCCGGCTGTGTAATATTCACACCGGGGCAGTGACATATTCAACAAAGCAATTGCTGTCTATAACCGGCCCACAAAGCAGTGCTGACAAACCATTCCACCTACGATATCGGTTGTGATGAGTCCGCTAATGAACGCGAATAAACGCAAATTTGCTATGAGTGATCTCATACCCTGCGGTGTTCACCCAGGCAGGTCACCCCGGAGAAGCGGTGCATCCATGCACCGCTTACTGGGCAAAGCCTGGAATCCGGTCAGTCGTCCAACCTGCAGGGGATATGGGTTGAAAAGAGACGCCCGCAACGTGCCTTCAGACCTTGCAGGCTTGGCGAGTAATAGCTTGTCGCGACCAAAAGCTATCAAGGCAAGGAGGATGGATTATTCCCATTCGCGTCTATTTGCGTTCATTCGCGGACAATCGACTTTGGATTGAAGCACTGAACCCTGACGATGGACATGATCCACCCGCCCGGCTCAGTACCGCGCCGGCAGCTGTTTGTTGATGACGAAGTGATTGTGGCTGGTGGTGATGTAGCCGCCCTTGACCAGGTCCTTGAAGATACGGCAGACCATCTCCCGGGAGGCGCCGATCCGGTTCGCCAGCTCCTGCTGGGTGACATGGCCCTCGATGACCATCTGACCGTCATGCTCCGTGGCCAGGCTCTGCAGCGTCTTGCTGAGCCGGCCGTAGACATCCGAAAGGGCCAGGCTCTTGACCTCGTCCGTCAGGGTTCGCACCCGATGCACCATATCCTTCAACAGATGAATGGCGATATCGGGATTGCTCTTCAGCACTTGATGAAAGGCCTGTTTGGACATGATGGCCATGGTGGATTTTATGGTGGTCATGATCGATGCCGAACGTTTGGAATCATCGATCAGGGAGAGTTCGCCGAAATACTCCCCCGCATCCTGATAGTTGATAATGGCCTCCTTGCCGTTTTCATCGTTAAGATAGACCTTCACCCTGCCGTTGAGTATGACGTAGAGTGAATCGCTGTTATCCCCTTCGGATAGAATGATGGTATTCCTGGGATAGGTTCTGCGAACCATGCGTTGTTCGATCAGCGCAAGGTCGCGCGGATCCATACCTGAAAAGATGGAGACGTTCTCAATCATAACAGTATTATTATAGACTCGATCTGGAAGCACCCGCAGGGAGTGAACTCTCCTTAAACCCCCTGCCCCAAACCACAGCGTACCCGGAGACCATGAAAAACACTCCTTCTACGATCAACACGGTGTACCCAAGGAGACACTTTAGCAGGAGTTTGACAAAAATACCTGCGAACAAGGTATCGAAACCGGTCGTACATCGCCATCCCACGGTTTGCCTGACGGGACCTCCATGATCAGAAAAGAGACAATTGGCTCGCTGGGCGCTGGCTTGATGATCGGCCTCCTTGGGGTGTTGATCAGTCTCATACCCTACACCGCCGCATGGGAGGAAGGCATCGGCCTGGAGACGCTGTTCAAGCTGCGCGGCCGGCGCACGCCGCCGCAAGAGATCGTGATCGTCTCCATCAATGGCCAAACGGGCGAACAACTCGGGCTGGGCGAAGAGATACCGGCGTGGCCCCGCACCCTGCATGGCCGATTGATCGATCGTCTGCACGATGCCGGTGTGGCAGTGATCGTCTTCGACATCTTTTTCAAGAAGCCCCGCGATGCCGAAACGGACAACCTCATGGCCGATGCCATGCGACGCGCCGGCAACGTTCTGTTGGTGGCCTATCTACAGCAACAACAGATCCTCTCCGGACAACAGACGCTATATGTCGAACGGCTGGCCCTCCCCACCGATAGCCTGGCGCAGGCCGCGGTCGATGTCGCCCCTTTCGTGTTGCCCAAGGTGCCCGTCAGGGTCAGCCGCTTCTGGACCTTCAACGGCGAGAATGAACTGATATCACTGCCCGCCGCCGCACTTCAGCGTTTGGCCGACCCGGACGGGACACTGATAAGACAACTGCTGCAGGCCATAGGCGAAGACCTCGCACTCTCCTCAGACGGCAAGGATAGGCAGAACGCCAACCATTGGCTGCGCGGCGATGCCCAGTTGAGAAAGCGATTGCTCGAGGCGGTAAAGACCGGAAAGACAGGACACCCACCGAATCTCCCGCCCTTGCAACGGCAACGACTCACCGCCCTGTTGGCCCTCTATGAGAACGAACCCTATCCCTATCTCAATTTCTACGGCCCTCCCGGCAGCATCCCCACCCTGCCCATCCAGGAGATCCTCTCAGCCACGCCGCAAGCGTTGGAGAAGCTCAAGGGCAAGGTGGTATTCATCGGTTACGCCGGGGCATACCAGCCGAAACAGAAGGACGGTTTCTACACCGTCTTCTCCCAGCCCAACGGCCTTGATCTGAGCGGCGTCGAAATCGCCGCCACCGCCTTCGCCAATCTGCTGCGGATGGAGACCCTGTCGCCCCCCGGCGCGGGCGGACTGATCGCCCTTCTGCTCGGCTATGGTCTGGTTATCACCCTGCTGTTCCGTTATCTGCCCGGGATGCCGGGCATCACGACCGGCATCGCGGTTGCCAGCGGTTATTGCTATCTGGTCTATCTCCTGTTCGCCCAGCACAACCTGTGGCTGCCCTGGTTCGTCCCCCTGGCCCTGCAAACACCCCTGGCCTTGATCCTCAGTCTGATCCGGCACTATCGCCAGATGCGTCTCAGCCGCGAACAGTTGCGCGAACTGTTCGGCTACTACCTGCCCGGCGATGTCATCGACCGGCTGGCCCAGGGCGACAGCCGACCCATGACCGAGAGCCATTCGGCCTTCGGTGTCTGCCTGGCGTCCGATGCGCAGGGCTACACCAAGTTGGCCGAGACCATGGAGCCACAGGCCCTGCAGGCCTTTCTCAATCGCTACTACGAACTCCTCTTCGCCCCGGTCCGGGCGCGTGACGGCGTGGTCTCCGATGTGGTCGGCGACGCCATGTTGGCGATCTGGCCAGCCATCAGACTGGACCGCTCGCTACAACAGAAGGCCTGCGAAGCCGCCCTGGCGATCGGCGACGCGATCCAGGCATCCGACCTTGAACCCAAACTCTTCACCCGCATCGGCCTGCATGCGGGCGAGTTGGTGATGAGTCATGTGGGCGCCATCGATCACTTCGAATACCGGGCGGTGGGCGACATGGTCAACACCGCCTCGCGGATCGAGAACCTCAACAAACTGCTCGGCACCTCGATCCTCGCCTCGGGGGATTTCGTCGAGGGTCTGCAGGGGATGCTCACCCGTGAGTTGGGCCGGTTTCTGGTGGCCGGCAAGCAGCGTCCCATCACCCTCTACGAAATCGCCGCGACCCACGAATCGGCCACGCCAGAATTGAGAGCGCTGCATGCCGCGTTTGCCGAGGCGCTGGCCGAATGGAAACGGGATGACAGGTCTTCCGCCTGCCAAAAGTTCGAGGCCATCCTGCGCGACCATCCCGACGATGGGCCGAGCCGCTACTACCTTCAGCAATACAGCGAACGCAGAAGCAACAGAAAAAACCCCCTGGGATAAGGGTCAAAAAATTGAACACCCAACTACAAACAAGGCCCAACTGCTTGTAGATAAAGGAAAAATGTGTTACTGATGTTGTGTGAAATGAAATAAACGCCTAAACTGGTGCAGATAACGATAATATCGGCCGACTCAGACCGGCCGGCACACAACATTGGTAACCGCGATGATTGCCAAACGACTTATTGGTACAAAATTCAGCCTGTGGTCTTGCCTCTGGCTACTCTGTTGGGGATTCATCGATGGCGTTGCCGCCGGGGAATGCACGGAGCCTGTCGCCCAGGCGGTCTCCATCCAGGGTCAGGTGGAGGTTCGCGCCGCGGATGCCGAACCGTGGAAGCGTGTCCAGCGGGATGACGGATTTTGTCCCGGCGACCGGTTACGCGTCAGCGCCAACAGCCGGGCCGGGCTCTACCTGAATAACGGCAGTTTCCTGCGCCTGAGCGAACAGAGCAGCGTCACCTTCAGCGCCCCCGCCGAAGACGGTTCCACCTGGCTCGACCTGCTGCAAGGCATCGCCCATTTCATCAGCCGGATCAGGCACTCGTTCCAGGTCAACACACCCTATGTCAACGCCTCCATCGAAGGCACCGAATTCACTGTCCGGGCAGAACAGGGCCGCGCCAGTGTCATCGTCATGGAGGGACAGGTACGGGCTCACAATGAGCAGGGCGATACCCTGCTGAGCGGCGGCCAGATGGCGGAAGCGCTCGAGGGACAGGCCCCCGTCGTCAAAACGGTGGTCGATCCCAGGAATGCGGTCCAGTGGGCGCTCTACTATCCCCCGGTAATCGACTTCGCCAGTAAAACGGACACCAAGGATGAGAGCCAAGCCAACAAGCGCCTGCGCCGCTCCTTAGCAGCCTACCGGCAGGGTGACCTGGCCGGCGTTTTCTCCGCACTGGAGGATGCATCCGGCATCCTGGACACCTCGCTTCTGACCTATCGATCCTCCCTCAAGCTGATGGTCGGGCGTGTCGATGCGGCGCGCGCCGATATCGAACAAGCCCTGCAATCCGATCCCCAGGACGCCAATGCCCTGGCGCTGATGTCGATCATCGCAACCGTGCAGAACGACACCCAGGCATCGATGGCGTATGCCGAACGGGCGGTGAAGGCCAATCCGCGGGCGGCCTCGCCGCACATCGCCCTCTCTTATGCCAGACAGGCCCGTTTCGAACTGGCGCAGGCCCTGGAGGCGGCGCGACAGGCCACCCTCGTCGAAGCGGACAACCCCCTCGCCTGGTCGCGCCTGTCGCAACTCCAACTCATGTTCCGCAACATGCAGGCAGCGACGGACGCCGCCCAGCGGGCGGTGGAGATAGAACCCGATATCGCCCTTACCCAAACGACTCTCGGCTTCGCCCACCTGATCCGCCTCGACCTCTCCGCCGCCCAAAGCGCCTTCACGCAGGCCGCATCCCTGGACCAGGCAGCGCCGATGCCGAGACTCGGCCACGGCCTGGTCCTGATCCGCCAAGGCGAACTGGCCCAGGGTCGCCAATTGCTGGAGACCGCCGCCAACCTCGATCCCGGCAATGCCCTGATACGCAGCTACCTGGGCAAGGCCTACTACGAAGAGAAGAGAGACCAGCAGGCCGCCGCCCAGTTCCGATTGGCCAAGCAACTCGATGAACAGGACCCCACCGCCTGGTTCTACGACGCCATCCTCAAACAGACCGAAAACCGCCCGTTGCAGGCATTGGCCGATCTGCAGAACGCCATCGCCCTCAACGACAACCGCGCGGTCTACCGATCCCGTCTCCTGTTGGATGAGGACCAAGCCGCGCGCAACGCCAGCCTGGCGCGCATCTACGACGACCTGGGGTTTCGTCGCCTGGCGCTCAAGGAGAGTTGGAAATCGCTGAGCGCCAATCCCGGCAACGCCTCGGCCCATCGTTTCCTGTCAGACTCCTACGCCGGGGTGCCCCGGCACGAGATGGCCCGGGTCAGCGAACTGCTGCAGGCGCAGCTGCTGCAGCCGGAGATCGTCTCGCCCGTCAGTCCCAGCGCCAGTGAGGCAAGTCTGCTGGCCTTCGAGGGCAGCGGACCCTCCGTTGCCGGTTTCAACGAATACAATCCCCTGTTCAACCGTCAGCGTCTCGCCTTTCTCGCCAGCGGCGTCACCGGCAGCAACAACACCCGGGGCGGAGAGATCACAGCCGGCGCATTCTTCAACCGGGGGATGTTGAGCATCGGCCATTTCACCGAGAACAGCGACGGTTTTCGTGAAAACAATGACAGCGATCAGACCATCAATAATCTTTTTGGGCAATATCGTATTAGTTCGAATCTGAGTGTGCAGGGTGAGGTCAGGCATCGGGAGGGGGAGTTTGGGGATTTGGCGTTGCGTTTTGATCCGGAGAATTTTTCAACATTGAAGCGTAGGATGATTGACTCGGATAGTTATAGGCTTGGTTTTAATTATTCGCCTGATTTACGCAATACTTTTATTGTTTCAGCGATTTCCCAGGATCTAACGGATGAAGACCGCCAAGGCAGCCTATCCGTGGAAGTTGTAGCTGACGGCTCGCAATATGAAGGACAATATATCTATCAGGGTGAAAGACTAGAGTTGGTAGCCGGTCTAGGCTATGCGGATTCAGAACTAACGATCAACAATAGTTTCAACCTTTTTGGCAGAACCATCACTGCACCACCCAGCGAAAGTGATATTAGTCAAAAATCTGCCTACACCTACTTACATCTCCCCTGGTCGAGTGGTTTGAGCATTCTGGGCTTCGATTATACCGACGTCGAGGACAGCAAGCTCATCGATGACAATCAAATCAGCCCAAAGATCGGATTGTTCTGGGACATATCCGATACTTCGACAATTCGACTTGCAGCATTCAGAACCTTGCGGACTGCGAACATCTACAGCCAATCAATTGCACCGACGCAAGTCGCTGGATTCAATCAGATATTCGACGATTTACTGGGAACCAAAGCATGGCGTTATGGGATTGCTCTGGATAGCCAAGTTGGCTCACGCCTATTTGGAGGTATTGAACTTACTCGGAGAACAGTGACTGAATTTGTCGAATCATCCTCTCTTCCCGAAGAAGACCATAAGGAACAACATCACGAGGCTTATCTCGATTGGTCTTTGGCCAACAACTATGCGTTGAGCGGCCGCTATATTTATGATGATTTCGAGCGTGAATACGCCGAAGGTGAGGCTAATGCCGACAGGCCTGCGAAAATGAATACACAGTCACTGTCACTGCAGATCCAATATCATCATCCGCTTGGATTCTATGCGAATCTTGAGGCCGCACACATCTCACAGGAAATCGCCAGCATATTGCCAACTACCGGCACAGATGAGGAAAGTGATAGATTTTGGATAAGTAATGCCGCGCTCGGTATGCGCATGCCCAATAGATGGGGAATCATAGAGTTGCAGGTTCGCAATCTATTCGATCGTGAATTCAACTACCAAAGCATCCATCCTGGAACCGGCACACCGCTAACATCACCTTACTACCCGGAACGCTCTTTTCTCCTGCATGCCCAGATATGGCTTTAATGAAAATAACAGCAGATCGATTATCCAGAATGAAACGAGGGGTTGCACAAGGGAAATACCGTGACTCACTACTCACTACCCACTACAACAACAATCCGCCAGTGGCCTTACCGGATTATGGAATAGTGATACTGAGCCATTTGACCCCTCAACTTACAATCACTACACCTTTGGAGAAAACAACATGAAGTACACAAAAAGCTTAATATTAGCCGTATGCATTTCGGTGCTGATGCTATCAGGTTGCACGCATTATCAGACCACAAAAATACTTAAACAAGACCAAGCACAAATCGCTATCACACTAAACAAAGGCTATAAGACTACCGTTATTGCCGCAAATGATGGCAAACGCATTGAGCCCTGTATAGTTGAAAACAAAAGACAAAAAGCCGATTCTTCAACCCTGAAGACCTGTGAGCCGGACCTGGATACTGGCAAAGGAAAAATTCTCTTCGAGGAAACCTATAAAGTCACGGTGAGAGAGGGATCGGTCTGCGTTAGTCTATGGGCTGGCCCTTACAGATTCGATTTCTGTGATCCGCCCTACGATCTAGGTTTCTAAAGAATAGCTCGGGCACCCACTCAAACACCACCACGGTTATGTGGGTGGCAATATTTTCGGTGGGGGATACTGACCCACCCTCGCGGTGAACGGATGCAATGGCATCATTCGCATCATTTTTATTGCCTCGCACAAAGGGTTTTACGTTATCGTGCTGGGCGGGAATCAACTTCACCCACCTCAACAGCAACTGTTACGCAAAAGAATAACTTGTAACCTGTAACGTAACAGGTTACACTCATGCCATGATCCTGAGTTTCAAACACAAAGGGCTCGAGCGGTTTTTCGAAAGTGGAAGCAAGTCCGGCATTCAACCGAATCATGCTGCGAGATTGCAGCTCATTCCCGGCCGGCTGAACGCATCCGTGACGCCTGAAGATATGGATCTGCCTGGGCTGTTTTTGCATCCCTTAACGGGAAACCGCAAAGGCGCGTGGTCGGTGCGAGTCAGTGGCAATTGGCGAGTCACCTTCAACCTAAAAACCGCAGTTGGACGGGATGAAGTGTGCGCTTGCGGGGGTGCAGGGCAAGGCGCAACGACGCGGAATAGTCATTCTATTCCAAGGAGTTGCAACGCAGCCATGCGCCCCCGCAAGCGTGCAATTCACCCCGTAGCGTGGTTCACCCAGCAGGTGAATAGGTAAATCGAAGTCCATAGTTTGCATATCAGTAGGTTAGTATCATGATGGAGTGGTCAACTGCGGTTTTTAGGTTCAAGTTCACCGGCCCGCATGCCGAGGTTGTCGATTATGAAGATTACCATTGAGGCTTTGCCATGCTGATGCATAACCCTCCACATCCGGGCGCAATCATAAAAGAGCTGTGTATCGAGCCCCTCGGGCTTTCAGTCACTGAAGCGGCAAGGGCTCTTGGCGTCAGTCGTAAAACGCTATCGAGTATTCTTAATGGCAAGGCAGGCGTCAGCCCCGAAATGGCCGTTCGGTTATCCATAGCGTTTAACACCTCTTCCGAAAGCTGGTTGAATCAACAAACACAATATGATCTCTGGAAGGCAGAGAAACATCGTGACGAACTGAATGTTAAACGCCTGTCTGCGGCGTGAATCAGATAACGAAGAATAATCTGGCGCCCACTCAAAACCTCCCTGCCCCACAACAATAACTCGCAATAACTCGAACACCCGGGTTAATCCGAATGGCACTTACTTAAGATCAAAACCACCGTCATCCCGGCGAATGCCGGGATCCAGAATCACCAACAGGGTTATATGGCAATGTTTTGAGTGGGCGCCCTATCCCACTGATCCACTCTCGCGATGAACGGATGCGATGGCGCGGCAGGGCCACACCCTACGAACTTAGCCGGTTTTTTGAGAGTAGATATAGGACGCATAACCTACTTGACAAACAACAACCTGCGAATAGACTTGAAGCTAGTGAAAATGGAGCGATCACCACAATTCTCCAAGGAGGAGAGACCGTTGACCCGGGCCAAACATCCGTTCATCACGTTAGAAACCTCCCTGCACTACCACTTGGCGCCACGAGTGGATCGATAAGCAATAGGTATAGGAGATATATGTCCGCACCTGTCTTTGCCTCAGAACACAACATTGATGACCCTGATGATTGCCAAACGACTTATTGGTACAAAATTCAGCCTGTGGTCTTGCCTCTGGCTACTCTGTTGGGGATTCATCGATGGCGTTGCCGCCGGGGAATGCACGGAGCCTGTGGCCCAGGCGGTCTCCATCCAGGGTCAGGTAGAGGCTCGCGCCACGGATGCCGAATCCTGGCAGCGCGTTCAGCGGGATGACCGGTTTTGTCCCGGCGATGCGCTTAGGACCCGTCACGACAGCCGAACTGCGGTGCGTCTCTCCAACGACACCCTGTTGCGATTGGACGGCAATTCAACACTCACCTTCACCCACATAGAAAACAAAACTCGTTCAATACTTGATCTGCTGCTTGGGGCCGTACACTTCATCAGCCGCACGCCTAAAAGCCTGGAAGTCAAGACGCCCTATGTCAACGCCTCGATAGAGGGCACCGAGTTTGTCGTGCGGATCAAAGACGAAGCCACTGATGTCACGGTCTTTGAAGGGCTTGTGCTAGCCAGTAACAAGGCCGGTTCGATTGAACTGACGGCAAATCAGACCGGCCGCGCGGCCGGCAATCAGGCCCCGGTGCGCATCGCCAGGGCAAACCCCCGCGATGCGGTTGCCTGGGCCCTCTACTATCCCCCATTACCCGCACGTCCCGGCCCCGCCGATGCCTTGGCTCAACAGACCATTGGCGCCATTGTCCAGAATCGTCTCGACGAAGCCGCAGAATCAGCGAAGCGGTCGCTGGCTGCCGATGAGCGGTCTGCCGCGGCATATATGGCGCAGTCTTATGTCGACCAGGCACGGTTTAATATCCCCGCCGCCCTGGCCAACAGTCAGAAAGCCGCGGAACTGGCGCCACAAAGCGCCCTGACCCAGGCGCGCCTGGCCGAGATCTGGTTAATGCATGGGGAGACTCAGGCTGCCCAGCTTGCAGCTACCCAGGCAGTCTCCATCGATCCCACACTCTCCCTCGCGCACACTGTCCTGGGTTTTGCCTCCCTGCGTAAGGTAGATCTCGATACGGCAAAAGCCGCGTTTGAAAAAGCCATCAGCCTCGATTCGGCCGCTCCCTTACCACACTTGGGTCTGGGCCTTGCGAAGATTCGCCAGGGAGCGTTAGAGGCCGGCCGAGAGGCGATTGAAACAGCCGTTTTACTCGACCCCAACAGCGCCCTGCTGCGCAGCTACATGGGCAAGGCCTATTATGAAGAGAAGCGCAACCGCCTGGCAGCCGAGCAGTTCGCCATGGCAAAAGCGCTCGATCCGAATGATCCGACCGCCTGGTTTTATGATTCGATTCTGTTGCAGTCGGTTAACCGGCCGGTAGAGGCCCTACAGGCGCAGCAACAAGCTATTGGACTGAATGATAACCGGGGTGTTTATCGCTCCCGGCAACTGCTTGATCAGGATGAAGCGGCCAGGAGTGTGGCGCTTGGCAGAATCTACAGTGATTTGAATTTTGAGCAGCAGGCGCGTTACCAGGCCACCCGTGCACTGGCGCAGGATCCTGGCAACCACTCGGCCCATCGACTCCTGGCGGACAGCTATTCAGGCATCACCAATCTGGATGCCGCCAGACAGAGCGAATTATTACAGTCGAAGATGACCCAGCCTCTGAATCTGGACCCACTGCAACCTCAGCTAAGCAACTCGAATTTAGGATTGCTCGACGGTAATGGACCAGGCGACCTCTCCTATAATGAATATAATCCGCTCTTTACCCGTAACGGCCTGGCGCTTCAGCTCGATGCATCCATTGCTGAGAAGAACACCTGGAGTAATGACGCCATAGTGGCAGGCTTGTATGATCGTTTTGCCTTCAGCCTGGGGCAGTATCATACCGAGACGGATGGCTTCCGAACCAATGCGGATTATGAACAGGATATCTACAATTTTTTTGCCCAATTCGCCTTATCGGATACCACCTCGTTCCAGATTGAAGTTAGTAATAGTGAAGAGCAAAAGGGTGATGTCACACAACGCTTGCTCCCCGATTTTTTAAATATCAATGATACTCAGATTGAAACTGAGATTTCCACTGCTCGACTGGGTATTAGACAAGCGCTGACAGTCGACACGGATTTACTGATTTCCGGAATCAGGCGGGAACAGGATTTCAGCCGCTCAGACAGGATTAATGATTCGACGCTTTTCAATACCGACAAAGAGAGAACAATAGATCTCTATGAAGCACAACTCACTGGAAAACGAGAGCAGACTGCCTGGCTAACAGGTGTGAGTCATCAAGCTGAGGACGTGAAAAGTATAACAGAGTTTGTCTTTACGACAGGCTGTCCATTTCCAAGTTGTGTCAACTCATTCGAAGATGAGGTATCACAAACAAGGCTATATGGCTATTTCTATTACGATGCCAGCAATGTGCTTTCTCTGATGGGGGGATTAAGCTTCATTAAGGAAAAAAATATAGACGATGATAGCCTGAACAAAGTTTACCCTAAAGTGGGGCTGCAGGTAAGCCCAACAACCAACGGTGAAATTCGCCTGGCAGCATTTCGCAATCGAGTGAGCGTAATTTTACCATCGCTCTATGAAACACTAGAACCAACGCAAATTTTTGGTTTTAATCAACTATATGACGATATTGAACTCACCGATTCCTGGAACTACGCAGTAGAATACGACTACAGATTCAGACATAATCTTCATGCTGGAATTTCTTCTGTATACCGTGAACAGGAAACCGATATCGAAGTAGTGGATGTATCAGTACAACCACCAAGTGCTTCCACGCAAACACTCGAGTATGACGAGATGAACGCCAGTTTCTGGCTTAACTGGACCGCATCCTCCCGCTGGGCCTTGGGCATAGAGTATTCTTATGATCGAAACAATCTTGCAAAAGGCATTCAAAACTCAAATACAAATATCTTAGCTCCGGATGGCATCCTCAAGTTAGAAACCCATAAGGTGCCTGCCTCCATCAGCTTCTTCCATCCACTCGGCTTTTCGACCAAGCTTACCGCAACCTATTACAATCAGGAAGGTAAGTTCATTAACAAAACCGGCATGGTTACACAGCAGGGTGACGATCGAGGCGCTATTGCTGATCTTGTATTCAATTACCGATTTCCAAAACGTCGAGGTTCCATCTCACTAGGCATAAACAACCTCTTTGACAAGCCTCTGAACTTTGAAGACCGGAGCAGTTACGATATCAATAGCCCGGAAAGCTCTGCTTCGCCTTCGAGCTTTACTGGAGAGAGGGTTGTGTTTGGAAAAATATCGGTTAATTTCCGTTGATATTTTTTTAGCATTTATTCACAAAAGAGAGGAGAAAGAAATGAAAGGTAAACCCGAAAGAAAAAAATCATGTAACAATAAATCGGTTTTTGACTATAACCTGCTATTAAAGCCAAACGGCTCGGTTGAGATATACGATAAAGGCGGAAAGATCCTAAAGAGCAAACGCAAAACAAAATGCCCTCCGGTAGAAAAAATACTCAATGTACGAACACTGGCAATAGTAGAAGCAAAAGGATCCAGATGGACTTACGTCGATCCTCCAGGTTGGTGGTGGGAACTTTAGATATACATGACAAGGTTCAATGTATAGAAATCACCGGCAGCCACACGGTAGCAGGTAACTTGGGTAACTTGGGTAACTTGGACACCCACTCAAAACCTCCCTGCCCCCCTGGGCGTCCATATATGTCTGCCCCGTACAGTGTAAGGATACACGGTGCTGCTGGGCCGCACCCTACCTGCTTAACCAGCGTAGGGTGCGGCCCTGCCGCACCAAAACGCCTGACAGTAATTCCCAGCCCGCCAAACTTAGACGGCTCTTCCCCTGATCGAGTGGGCAGCAGAAAGCACATGAATAGGCCGCCAATGGACGCCAATCACCGCAAAGGATAGCGAATTTCCCGTCCTACACGACGCCTTGATGGTTTTCAATCACTGGCCAGGCAGGCACTATTTCTCTCGCCAAGCTCGCTAAGTACGCCAACAAGGCATTGTCCGGGAATCCTTTGCGGGCTTTGCGATCTTTGCGAGAGTCTCTTTTCGTCATAAGGTCTCAGCGAGGCATCCGTATCGCGCTCCCCGCCTGGACCGGCCACCCGGCTGTACGCCGGCGCGCCGCAGTCGCTTCGTGTCACGCCGCCAAAGGCGGTGATTGACGGGTTCAGCGTCACTCAGTAGCGCGTCCCCCTCATCGCCCATTCAAATCCCAGGTAATTTTGCGTGGATGTCTGTTTAGACCTGTTTAGATGTTTAGATTTAGAAATAGCGGTGGCGACGGTGGTTCATACCAATGGCCATCGCCAATGTGAATAATAGTCAGCCCTGAGGAAGAGAGGGCTGGCGACGGATCCGGACAAGTCCATTTGCGTTAATTAGCGTTCATTTGCGGACTGATTACGCTTAATATTGCTCGATTGCGCAGCTACGTGACACCCCCATTGAGTCAGCTAGCCGCTTCGCGTCAACCTGGCCTACGACTTTTTTCACCCACTCGAATTGGGGAAGAGCCGATTTTTAAGAACGATATTGAGAAGCCGGAGAGTTGTAACAAAATGGCCGGCCCTTGTTTGGGCCGGCCATTGACTACCTGATGGCTAGCTCGGATATTTCACCCGGGCTAGGAATCGCCTGAGGCGTCAATCATCACAGGCTTCATGCCTCCCTTTTTCATGGCCGCAATCTTCATCTTCCTCATGCTCATCGTCCGTGAGCGTCTTCAAAAAGGCCACGATGGCATCCTCCTCCTCATCGGTCAGACCGAGATCGCCGAGTTCGTCGGTATTGACATTCTCGGCAACCTCCGGCTCCGGCCAGCAATCCGCGGCAAGGGCCTCTGCCTCGGTGTACGGCCCGGGGCAACGATCTTTTACGTCACGGGTGTTGTAGAAGTGCACCACCCCTTTGAGGGTCTTAAAATAGCCGTTGTGCGTATAGGCCTTGACGGAATCGGGGGTCGGCCGCATATCCACGTTGCGCAGGGTCGGCACCTTCATCTTACCGAGTTCCGGCTCATAGACCGCGGACGGCTCGCCCCGTCGCATGAGAAAACCGCCCAGCCCCAGATCGACGAAGGCCGGATCGGCGATAAATGCCGGGTTCTCGGGATTCATCGGCACGCCGAGATTGTCGTAAGTAAAATCGGTGAAGACGGGGTTGCGACCACTGCTGACATGGCAGTCGGCGCACTTGCCCTTGCCCTGAAACAGCTTGAAGCCTCTCCACTCCTGCTTGGTGAGCTTGGTCTCGCCGCAGCGTTGCGCATCAAACCTCGAACTGAAACGGTTCACTTCCGGGGAGTCCTCGTAGGCGGCGATGGCGAGGGCGATGTTGTCGTATTCCAGCTCCACCTTGGCCCTGTCCTCGGGGCTTAGCGGAATCGTCACGCCCTCCTGCCCGCACAACGAATCCGTATCGGAAGGAAAAGCGATGCTGGCGATATTGTCACCCCAGACCTTTTCGTAGAGCGGCGCATAGCTCGCCATTGAGACGCGATAGACCACGCATGCCGCATCCGGCAGGGCCTGCTCCACTGGGTTCAGGAAGGGACCCTGCGCCTGGTCGGCCGCCGGATTTCCCAGCCTCTCGCCGGTTGCCCGGCCGTCCCAGAAGTTCCCCCCGACGAATTGCCCCTCGCCTCGCTTTGAGAAGTGAAAGATGGGACTCGGCGTAGCATAGGCCGAACTCGGCGGTTTGCGGTCACCGAAGCGGCCGGGAATCGAGCCTTCGTACACCGCGCCGGCGCCGTTGATGATCGAGTCGGGTCCTGTTCCACCCCAGTCTGCGTCGTGGCACGAAACACAGGCTTGATTGCGATTGATGGAAAGATCCTTATCATCGAAAATGAACTCGCCCAGCTCCTCTATTGCTGTGGCGCCTCCTCCGGCTACGCTTGCCGCGGCGTAGCTGACCAGCAACATCATCGGACACGCCAACAATATCGCCTTCCGTCTTATTTTCATCCGTTTCATGTTCATCATCTCCTTAGTATGAACGGCATCGAATCGTCTACGATGCCATGGGCTTTCTATTGTTACGGTTGATTGCCTTCCTGCTTACAATCTTTCCTTAAATAGAATGGTCGCTATGAAGTGCTGCTCAATGCGAATGCAGAATAACTGAAAAATAGTCAACAACGCTTTCTGATGTACGGCTGTCCCATGCCTCCGACGAACTGCGATACGCCGCTTTGAAGATAGGTTCAGTCTCACCCGGAAATCACATATAGCAGCACGCTGGGAATAATATCCCACACCAAAAGAGGGAAAATTTCGATTGAGTCACAAATCAAGCATTAAACAAGTGCCTCCTCAGGGAGGCCTGTGGGTATGGCTAGGCGCAAGTGAATGACCAACTGTATGATCTGAAGTGAGTTTTGTGGCTAGTACTCCGTCAACCTGACACACAGAGCGACCTGGATTCGCCGGGTTGATACGCTCGCAAAGACGCGAAGCACGCAAAGGGATTCGAGCTTTGTACTCTTGGTGTACTCTGCGAGCTTGACCAGTGTTTGAAAACCATGAAGGTGCCGTACGGAACGGGTTAGTCGCATTAGCGTTCATTTGCGGACAATCAATCCTGAGTTTGAGAACTGAATCGCTGTACATAAGATGATCCACTATCCCGGTCAGGGGAAGATCCAGAAAAAAGGCCTCTGATGTACGGACTTACCCGAGCCGCTCCTGCACTTCCGCCCATAGCGCCTGGTAAGACCTGGTCGCTACGCAGTTGGGCGCAAAGGCCTGAACCGGCATGCGGTAAATACCCATCTTCTCCACATCACTGGCATAGGGAATCTGCACCTTCAACAACTCGTCATGGGTGTCCGGCAGGCTCTTCATGACATCCAGATGCATGCGCTTGCGCCGATCGACCATGGAGAAGAAGGGCATCAACTCCAGTCCGGTGATACGGTGACCCTCAAGGAAATCGAGGAGTTGCTGGTAGGTTCTCAGCGACAGAGTGGTGGGTATCAGCGGTAGCAGAAGCCCTTCGGCGGCGCGGAAGATATTCTCGGAGACCAGGGAGATACTCGGCGGGCAGTCGAGAAAGACATAGTCATAGGCCTTTGATAGCGGACGCAGCAGCCTGAGCAGCTGTTTGGTGGGTTTCTTCGCATCCTCCAGACGCAAATCCATGTTGCGATAGGAGAAGTCCGCCGGCAGCATGTCGAGATTTTCAAAGTCGGTGGCCTTTACCACCTCGTCCAGGTCGAGCTTTCCGGCGACCAGCTTCTTTTTGCTCCCTTTCACCTTTGGCTTGATGCGAAAGTAGAAGGTTGCCGCGGCCTGCGGATCCAAGTCCCAGACCAGGGTGCGGTAACCCTGCCTGGCCGCCAGATAGGCCAGATTGACGGCTGTCGCTGTTTTGCCGACCCCGCCCTTGATGTTGTAGACGCCGATGATATGCATCATGACCCTCCAAACAGCTTTCGAAAGGCCTGTTGATTCGCCTCACTGCTGAAGACGGCAAAGAGCTCGACAAACGCTTCCCTGGCCTGCTCCTGCCTCTCCAGCAACTGGCCGACAAGTATGCCCATCGCCATCAGCGCGCTGGCCGGCGCGCCCTCATTGAGCATCTGATCGCCGAAATCCTCCAGTGACCTGGCCTGCACTTCCAGATCCTGGAACTCGCCCAGGTTATCGAGAATCACCTTCAGCGCCTTGATCAACTCCCGAATCAGGGGCTTCGGATAGAGGCTGTGGAAGAACTCCATCAAATAGCGCAGCTTCTTACACTGTTTGCGCAAATCATGCAGTCGCTCCGGCGGCGAGTCCGCTCCGATGGCCAATCCATCCTTCAGCACCCGTTTATAGAGTTTACCGATCCGTTGATCCGCCAACTGGGCCGTGGCGCGCCGGGCATTCGGCGCCTGGGATCGCTTCCCAGCGAGAGACTGCAACCAGCTACGCCAGGATTTCAATAATTTACGGAAATGGGGTGAGTTGAGCTTTTTCACCAGTTCGGCATGCGCCTCTTTTTGGTGGCGCAGCAGAAAGCCGTGAAAAGGATCGAGATCGTCCCGTATCGCCTTGGGCAGGGCTGCGCGGTAACCTGGATAGTGCAAAAGATAGACATCCAGGTCGCGGGTCCGGCCTGTTATTTGGCCGATCCAGCCGAAGCCCCGCCTAAAGGGTTCCAGTTCCAGGGGATCGAAGACACCCTTGATCTGGCTCATCGCCGAACGGGTGCGGCGGGTGGCGACACGCAAATCGTGGAGAAACTCACTATCCAGGTCAACCTTGGCGCCTTCGATATTCGCCTCCAGGGTGTTCAGCAGGCCAAGCATTATCTGCCGGGCCGTGACATCGGCAGGGGCGTCGGGATCGAGCCGATAATTGAGTTTGGAACTGTAATCCCCCGGTTTCCGGCCGATGCCCTGCAGCGCATCCTGGTACAGACTCTGTTCGGACGGCTTGAGCTTGAGCGCCGCCAGTTGATTTCTCAGCTTCACGAAATCGGATTCATACCCCTTAAGCGGCTTGAGGACCAAGCGACCGTCCAGCTCGCCTTTCCGTTTACCATCCACGGATGCATAGCGATTGCTCTGCAGCACCACCCTGACGACGGTCTTCTCCTCACTGTCGAGAATCCGCAAGGTGTGTCGCTGTTGGATGATGGTGACCTTCGGCAGCAAGACCCGCATCTCCAGCACCGACGCTAGCCGATCGGCCAGCGGCCCTGCCGCTAAGTCGCCGGCGAAACCGGGGACGGCGTCAACGGCCCGGCAGGCCAGGGTTTGGTGGTTTTTTCGATCGACCCAGCAGAGATCGCTGATCTCTCCCTGACCATAGACCAACTCACCGCCGGCCTGCCAGACTCGCCAGTCGAAACTGTCATAGAAAGTCTGCTTCACCTTGACCGTGGCGTCTTCAGACAAGGCGTTCGTTTCAGCGAGGGTTTTCCTCAGTCGATCCAGATCGAGCTCGTCGGGCAACAGATAGGAGATTGGTTGTAGAGCCATTGAACATCTCATTTAAATCAGACGGTTAGATTAACTGACCTCTACCTGTGAAACAAATCATAAATGCCTGGAAGGGGCTTGTTAATTTTGAATGTTGAATTATGAATTATGAATTGTGGAGTTCGCTTTGCTCACACTTTTTTGTATGTCTGTCAACTGTATGAATCCACAGCGCCTTCGCGTTAGGGCTGTAGCAATCCTTGGAGAGAGGAAGTTAGCAGTTCTACCCACTAATTTCCTAAGAAAAGCATCAATCAAGCGAGTCTTTGATCTCGTGATGCGTTTTGGGACATCCAAGTCCCCTAAACGCACTCGATCTTCGACAGCCTATTCGTGCCCCGGCCG
>JAHXHS010000043.1 GCA_025656455.1 Candidatus Thiodiazotropha sp. (ex Epidulcina cf. delphinae)
CAATGGCTTCTAACTCTTTTTTGTTCATCTTGCTTATCTCCCATTGAAGAACTAATGATAAGCAGATACACAATCTAATTTACAGTCCCCCTGTTTCGAAATAGTCATTTCCATTGGCAAACTGCGTACTGGCATGCCTGTTGCATTCAACAAGGCATTAGCCACGGCGGGCGCTACGGTTGGCACGCCAGGTTCGCCAATACCTTCGGGTTGTTCATGGCTGTTTACAAGAAATACCTCGATTTCAGGGGTCTCTCTCATCGATAATATGGGGTAATCGTGAAAGTTACTTTGTTCGACTCGTCCCTGTTTTAGGGTGATTTTTGATTTTAATGCGGCCGTCAAGCCAAATACTATTGAACCTTCCATCTGAGCCTTTGCAATATCGGGATTAATCACTATGCCGCAATCCAAAACACAGGTGATTTTTCGTATTTTATATCGACTGTTTATCAGTTCTATCTCTGCTATTTGCGCCACATGACTGCCGAATGACGAGCGAGCGGCCAAGCCCAGCAGCCTATGCCCCGCCAGGTAGTCTTTCCAGTTCCCCTTGTCGGCGGCTATCTCTATCACGTTCCTCAGCCTTGGGCTGTTACCCAATAGTTTAAGCCGTAGTTCCAGCGGGTCTTGAGAGCCGGCCCGTGCAAGTTCATCCAGGAAATGCTCTGTTGCAAACGTGTAATAGTGGTGACCAACGGACCTCCAGAATCCAGTAGGTATAGGGCCTTCGATGTTTACGGCCTGTATCAGCTTGTTGGGAATCTCATAAGGAATACGTGCTGAGTTACCGGTGCTGATGCCTAATCCCTTTACGATTTGCTTCCATCCAACAGGCATGCCGTCAGCATCTATTTTCCCCGACAACTCATGAATCGAAAATGGATGATAGAAGTCATGCTGAACATCTTCATCGCGTGTCCATGTCAGCTGTACCGGTTTGTTTGTCTTTTGCGCAATCTGTACGACTTCCGCGACATAATCCTGCTGGAGGCGACGGCCAAAACCGCCACCGAGCAATGTGGTGTGGATCTCTACGTTTTCGTCATGCGATCCGAAAACTTTTCTTTTGATCTTGTCCAGGGTTCGCGCGGCGATGTTCTGGGTATTATCCTTGGCCGTATTGTAGGCTAGTGTTGGCGATTGCGTAGGCGCCCACACTTCCAATTTGTTTCCGTTGAATCTTGCTGTGCAGTTTATCGGCTCCATGGCGACATGCGCCTGAAACGGCAATGTATAGCTAGACTCGAGCGTGCGGGTTTCGGACAAAGTGTCGATATCGTCGCCGCTGCTTTGTACGACTTTTCCTTTCCCCGAATCCACCGATTTTACATGTTCAATAATGGATTCGTCCGACAGCAGTTCCTGATCGCTGAAATCCCATTCGATTTTCAACGCTTGACGCGCTTTGAACGCTGTCCAAGTATCCTTGGCGACGACCACGACACCCTCATTGATACTGAAAACATCGATGACGCCTTTGATCGCTTTTGACGCCGTCGCGTCGAAACCCTTGAGTTTTCCGCCGAAAACGGGGCAGTGGGTGATGGTTGCATGCAGCATATCCGGCAAGCGTATATCGATGCCATACTTGGCGCGTCCGCTGATCTTGTCCGGGGTGTCCAGGCGAGGGACGGGCGTGCCGATGATCTTAAATTCGTCCGGCTCCTTCAGGTGTGCTATCTGGGGCATCGGAAGCGTGGCGGCGATGTCGATCAGTTCGCCATAGCTGACTCTTTCGCCCGTAGGTTGATGGATAATCCATCCTCCATCGGCGACACAGTCGGCCTTAGGGACATCCAGGTGAGTCGAGCCTGCGGTGAGTAATAGCTCTTTTGTCACAGCGCCGGCTTCCCTCAAGGTGGACCAGCCCTTTCGAATGCTGCCGCTGCCGCCAGTTAATTGATAGCCATATACCGGCGTAGCGGGAGCCCTCTCAACCTTCACCTGTTTCCAGTCAACTTCCAGTTCGTCGGCCAGCATCATGGGGAGTAAGGTAAATGGGCCTTGGCCCATTTCAGACTCCGCGACGATAACAGTCACTCCCTGCGACTTATCGAGACGCAACCAGGCATTCGGAGAAAAATCCTTGCTGTTTTTTCCATTGCCGGCATCGGGATCGGCGCTGCAGCTCCAATTGATCCCCAGTATAAGGCTGCTGCCTGCCAGGCCTACTCCAAGCTTGAGAAACTTTCTCCTGTCTGGATTGAACGCCTTCACGATTCAGATCCCTCTTCATGCATGTGAGCTGCGGCGCTCATGATGGCGGATCGTACTCTTGGGTAAGTGCCGCACCGGCATAAAATACCGGATAGGGCGTTATCGATATCCTCATCCGTGGGCGTGGGTTTGCTGTTCAGTAATGCAATAGCAGAGAGTATCTGCCCGGATTGGCAGTAACCGCATTGCGGCACCTGGTGTTCCTCCCAGGCCACTTGCACTGGATGAGAATTATCGTTGGAAATCCCCTCGATGGTGACAATCTTTTTTCCTTCCGCTTGACTGGCACTCAGTACGCAGGAGCGGCTTGGAACGCCATCGATGAGTACCGTGCAGGAACCGCAAATTCCGATGCCGCAGCTAAATTTTGTGCCTGTAAAGGAGAGATGATCTCGCAGTACCCACAGCAGCGGAGTATCACCGTCCACATCCATTTCGTGAGTGTCCCCGTTGATTGTCAATCGCAGCATTGATATCTGGCCTTAAGCTCTAATTGATTAATAACACCTGAATTTGTGGGGTTCGTGGTTGGTGGGCTGTGCAGGGTCTTGATCCGGGTTCTAAATAGCTATACAGATCAATGGGTTGTGCGATCCGCCAAATATGAACTCACGCATTCAGAAACTTGTCTTGATCAGCATATTATACCATCTTGCGATAAGAGAATATGCGCGTTTCTGGACGGATACTAGTCTCCGTCCAGCAACAATAGCGCTCGTCATTCCGGCGCATGCCGGAATCCAGTCAGTCGTTGAATTCCCTGGATCCCGGCATGCGCCGGGATGACGTGGTTTTAAAAATTTGCGTTGATTGGCTTTCATTTGCGAACTGTTAATCCTTTAACTTCGTGAACGGAGTCGCGGTGTTTGGCTTTTTTCACCCCCTCGATCAGGGGAACAGCCTATTTCAGCACCAGATTCGAGATTTCACTCTCAAGGCCGGAGGTGTCGTAGGCCGTGACGCCGATATAATAGTCGCCTGAACCCGCCAGGGTTAATGTGTATTCGTGAATAGTGTTGTCGCTGATATCGGCGACGGGCTGAAGGTCGGTTTCCACCGCGCCATAGTAGATGCGATAGCCTGCAAGGCTGCTGAGTGGCAGATAGCTGCCGTCGGATCTTGTCGATGGCGGTATCCACCTGACATATTTGGCGGTGCTGGTTTCATTGCCTCCGCCACCACCACCGCAGGCTTGCAGGACAAAGGTGAATAGTAGGCTAACAAGTAGGGCTGCCGTCTTCATCAATCCATTCAATAAATTGGGTATGCCACCATGGATTTGCATGTGCAAAAGTAGCTAATAAATTTCGATTATAAAGAAATTACCATTGACTGATGTGCAAATAACGACACAGTCTGAATAGTATATACAATACCATGGATCCAGGTGCAAAATATCAGGCACACCGGCAACTATCGAATAATGAGCATTCGGTTCCTATTCCGGCATCTTGGCAACCACGATATTTTTCAGGCAGACAAGTTTGGCTTCATCCAATATCGGCCGGTTATGCCTGTCGGTAATGAAAAAAATGTCTTCGACTTGCGCCCCTAGCGTGGTTATCTTCGCGTGTTGCAGGCGAATATTGCAACTTGCAAACGCCTGTCCCACATCGGAAAGCAGTCCGGGCCGATCCAGAGTTACCAAACGCATGGCCGTGCGTTGTAATGTGGGCTCCTGGGTGAAGTAGATATTTGTTGTCGTTTCGAAATGCTTGTGTTGCCTGGGGATTCGTCTGCTGACCCTAAGCGCCTGATCGCCTTCCTGGCAGAGGCTGTCCTTTAAGGTTTGGATGATCTCATCACTGCGTTGCCCGATCTCCACCGGTGAGCCATCCTGCTCCAACACCAGGTATGAGTTGAGGGAAAACCCGTCTGTAGTACCCATGATACGGGCATTCACTATCGATAAGGCGAGCTGATCGAGGAGCGTGGTGGTGACCGCGAACAGATTATCCCGGTCTGTGCCGTAGAACAGGACTTCGGTCCCGCCGCGCTTGGCTGTCTGGCGCATCTGGATCAGCGGAAATGCCTCCTTGGGGGTACTGAGAATGGCCTTGGTATGGCGCTGGATGGCATTGGGCGAGTGGGTGAGAAAGTACTCGTTGGTGAAGGTGGACCAGAGTTGCCTGATGGCATGCTCAGGGGTGTGCTGTTGCAGAAGCTGATGCATGGCGGCCAACTGCTTTTCCCGGATCAGTTCCTCTTGGGCGAGGGGATTGTCCAATCCTCGCAACAGTGCATGGCGGGTTGCATTGAACAGGTCACGCAGTAACGAGTCCTTCCAGGAGTTCCAGGCGGCCGGGTTAGTGGCTCTGCTGTCCGCGAAGGTCAGTAGATAGAGATAGGTCAACCGGTTTAGATCGCCAACCAGGGCGGCGAATTCCTGAACCACCTTGGGATCGGTGATGTCCTTGCGTTGAGCCGTCATCGGCATCACCAAGTGATGGCGAACCAGCCAGCTGACCAAATGGCTGTCATATTCGCTCAAGTGATGCAGCCGGCAGAAATCCAGCGCATCGGCCGCTCCCAGTTCAGAGTGATTGCCTCCGCGACCTTTGGCAATGTCATGAAACAGGGCGGCGAGATAGATCAGCTCTTCCTTCGGCAGGGTACCCATCAATTGGGAACAGAAAGGGTGCTCATCGGCATGTTGCTTGACGGTCAATCTGCGCAGATTCCGGATCACCATCAGGGTGTGTTCATCCACCGTGAAGACATGAAACAGGTCGTACTGCATACGTCCGACTATGTTCTCGAATATCGGTATATAAGCCGCGAGAACACCATATATATTCATTCGACGCAGGACGTGGGTGATGCCGCGTGGTTGACGCAGGATTTCCATGAACAGACTTTGTGCGCGGATGTCCTGACGGAATTTCTCATCGATCAGGTAGGTGTGAGTACGAATCAGTCGAATGGTGCTGGCCCTGACCCCGCTTATATCAGGGTTTTCCTGCATGATCAGAAACAGCTCAAGAAGGGCGGTCGGATGGCGCTTGAAGACCGTATCGTGAGAGACTTCCAGGAAGTGGCCATGTTTTTGAAAGCGTTGATTGATGGTCACGGGATCGCCGAGTTTGTCCTTGAACAGGATGTTTTCCTGGAAGTGCTGCAGAAGCATTTCGTTGAGGCGGTTCAATTCCATGACGGTCCGATAGTAGTCGCGCATGAAACACTCAACGGCCAAATTGGCGTAGTCGGCGTCATAGCCCAAATAGGAAGCCAGGGTGCGTTGGTGATCGAACAGTAGCCGATCGTCCCGTCTCCCGGTGAGCAGGTGTAAGGCGAAACGCACGCGCCAGAGATGGTTCTGCCCCTCCAGCAGCGTTTGGTATTCCGCCTCGGTTAGAAACTCGTGCCTGACCAGGTCATGGAGATCGTAGATCTTGAAATGTCGTTTTGCCACCCAGCCGATCATCTGGATGTCCCTCAGGCCGCCGGGACTCTCCTTGATATTCGGTTCGAGGTTGCTGATGCTGCCATCCTGTTTGGCGTGACGATTTCTCTGCTCATCCCATTTGGCCTCGAAGAAGTCGTAGCTGTTCCACATGCGGTCCGGTCCGGTGGCCAGCAGCATCTCCTCGAACAGCGCCCGCGAGCCAGCCAGAAAACGCGATTCGATAAGATTGGTGATGACAGTGATGTCCAGCGCTGCTTCACGGATACAGTCATCAACGGTGCGTACGCTGTGCCCAACCTCGAGGCCGATATCCCAGAGCAGGGTGAGGAACTGTTCCTGATGGTCCTTGAATGATTCAAATTGCTCCTCATGGTTGAGCAACACCAGGAGATCGATGTCGGAGGCCGGGTGCAGTTCACCCCGCCCGTAGCCGCCGACGGCCACCAAGGCGGCCTCGGTGTCGGTCTGAAAATGGCGCTTCCAAGCGCGCTTGAGGATCTCGTCAACCAAGTGGGCGCGCTCCGCGACCAGTTCACCCGTGGGTGTCTGGCCCGTGGAAAACCGCTCCTTGACGCCCTCGGTATAGTGTTTGAGATAGTCTTTACACGGTTGTATGGGAGAGGAGTCGGAGGCAAATGCCTGATTCAAGGCGGAATAGTCGATCATAAACCTAGAATCCTCAGTTGAACACCGTGAAGGGTGCGCTTGTGGCGGTGCAGGGCAAGGGTCGCTCCTGCACATCCCTGTGCTTGCGACACTTGTGCATCCCTGCACGGCGCACAACGACGCGGAATAGTGTTTTCTATTGCAAGGCGTTGTAACGCAGCCATGCGCCGCCACAAGCGTGCCATTCGCGGTGTAGCGCTGCTCACCTAATAGGTGAATATATCAAACCTGATAAAACTCATGTTTTCAAAGCGATTTAGTACAGTACATAGCGGTCAACTGAGGATTCTAGGTTAAAGGGTTATTTCGACTTGGCGATTCGCGCATGCTCTTCCCTACGTAGGGTAAGAACCTCGGAACCCTCCTCGGTGACAAGGATGGTGTGTTCGTACTGGGCTGAGAGACTACGATCCTTGGTCACCACTGTCCAGCCGTCGGGCTTGAGCTTAACTTGCTGCTTACCGGCATTCACCATCGGCTCAATGGTAAAGCACATCCCAGGAAGCAGTTCGATACCCGTGCCGGGACGCCCGTAGTGCAAGACCTGGGGATCTTCGTGAAATTCACGACCGATGCCATGTCCGCAGTACTCCCTGACCACCGAGTAGTGACGTGCCTCGACAAAGGTCTGAATGGTATGTCCGATATCACCTAACCGGTAGCCGGGCCTAGCCTGCTTGATGCCGACCCATAACGCCTGTTGGGTAACGTCCATCAACCGCTTTGCCAATACCGACGGCTGGCCGACACTGAACATCTTGCTGGTATCTCCGTGATAACCATCCTTTATGACAGTGATGTCAATATTGATGATATCCCCTTTTTTCAGCCGCTTCTCACCGGGGATGCCGTGGCAGACGACCTGATTGACCGAGGTGCAGATCGATTTGGGGAAGCCTCTGTAGTTGAGCGGCGCAGGTATGGCTTTTTGCACGTTTACGATGTGATCGTGACAAATGCGGTCAAGTTCCAGGGTGCTGACACCGGGTTGGACATGCGCCGCGATTACCTCCAGCACCTCTGCGGCCAGTCTCCCGGCGACACGCATTTTTTCGATCTCTTCCGCTGTTTTTATCGTGATGCCCATCTGAAATTGCTTGAAAGTCCGGGGAATTGAAGAAGTTGGAGGGTGCGGCGCGTTTGTCGCAACAAGCCGATTATGGTATAAAACGCCCCGCCGAATCGCAAACGCTTCGGCGATCCAAGCCCGCTTTGGCCATAAAGGTTATCAGGGCGGGTCAATGACACACACATATCGGCACATGGGCCTGGGTGCCCCGGGGAGTTCTGATCGTAAGCGGATATTGCTTATGAAACAGACCCTTAGGGTTGGATCATGGGATATGTGGAGGTACAACCCGATACAATCAGGAGTCACTCATGAGTGAAGTATCAATGCGCCAGATGCTTGAGGCTGGCGTGCACTTCGGGCATCAGACCCGTTACTGGAACCCGAAAATGGGTTCTTACATCTTTGGTCATCGCAACAAGATTCACATTGTCAATCTTGAGACGACCATGCCGTTGTTCAAGGATGCGATGAACTTCATCGGATCCCTTTCCGCGAATGGCGGCAAGGTTCTCTTCGTCGGCACCAAGCGTGCGGCGCAGAGCGTAGTCCGCGAGGAGGCCGAGCGCTGTGGCATGCCTTTCGTCAATCATCGTTGGCTGGGTGGCATGTTGACCAATTTCAAGACCATCAAACAGTCCATCAAGCGCCTCAAAGAACTGGAAGCGATGTTTGAGGACGGCAGTGTCGAGCAACGCTTCAACAAGAAAGAGGCGCTCGGATTGAGTCGTGAGTTGGAGAAGTTGGAGCGCAGCCTGGGCGGCATCAAGAACATGAACGGCCTGCCGGACGCCCTCTATATCATCGATGTCGGCCATGAAAAGAACGCCGTGGCGGAAGCGCGCAAATTGGGAATTCCAGTCATTGGGGTGGTCGACACCAATAACGATCCGGATGACATCGACTACGTAATCCCTGGTAATGATGATGCAATCCGCGCCATACAACTCTATGTGCAGGGGGCGTCCGCCGCCATCCTGGAAGGCCGCGCGAATGCCGCGCAGATGGCCGGTGGCGATGGCAATGAAGAGTTTATCGAGATTTCGGAAACCAGCACCTGAGCAGGCATCAGCCGCCCAGGCCGGATGGCCGGATTCGGTGGTAACCGATCTCCGGCCGTCTTCCCTTGAAACGTTTTTCAGCTTTAAGTGAAGGTGAACAGATCATGGCGATTACAGCCTCTCTGGTTAAGGAACTGCGCGAACGTACCGGCGCGGGGATGATGGAATGTAAAAAGGCACTGGTTGAGAGCGATGGCGACGTCGACGCCGCGATTGAGCAGATGCGTAAATCCGGGCAGGCGAAAGCCGCCAAAAAAGCCGGCCGTATTGCCGCGGAGGGTGTGATTGTACTCAGCTTCAGTGAAGACAATACCCTGGCGGCGATGGTCGAGGTCAATTGTGAAACCGACTTCGTCGGCAAGGATGACAACTTCACCTCATTCGCCAAGGCCGTGGCCGAGCGCTTATTAGCGGGCGGCGGGGATGACGTGGCCGCCCTGATGGAGCAACCGCTGCACGAGGGTGAGGAGACCACCGTCAACCAAGCCCGCGAGGCCCTGGTGTCGAAACTGGGCGAGAACATGAATGTGCGTCGTTTCTCTCGTTTTCAGGCCGGTAACGGTAAGCTCATCAGTTACCGCCACGGCGTCAGGATCGGCGTAGTGCTTGAACTCGAGGGCGGTGATGAGGCGCTGGGCAAGGATCTGGCCATGCACATAGCCGCGACCAATCCCGTCTGTCTCTCCGCGGATCAGATGCCGCGGGATCTGCTCGATAAAGAGCGTGAAATCGTCGCCGCTCAGGCCAAGGAGAGTGGTAAGCCTGACGAAATCGTTACCAAGATGGTCGATGGGCGGATGCGTAAGTTCCTGTCGGAAAACACCCTGCTTGGCCAGGCTTTCGTCAAGGATCCGGACGTCACGGTTGAAAAGCTGCTGAAAAGCAAAGGCGCCGTGATTGCCCAGTACCAACGCTTCGAGGTCGGTGAGGGTATCGAGAAGAAGCAGGAGAATTTTGCTGAAGAGGTGATGGCCCAGGCGAAAATGTAACCGCGCGGAGCGGTCTGCAGATCGCTCCGCCGGTCACTTAGGGCCGCGGAAAAAAAGATTTAACCCAAAGTGTGCCGGATTGTTGCCTGCCTTCGAGGCGTAGCGAAGGGCGCGTAGCCGGGCCTACGTAACCGAAGCTACAACAAAGAAGGCGGGCAAGAAGACAAGTAGTTTGGGTTAAATCTTTTTTTCCGCGGCCCTTAATGGGTTGTGTCCGACCAAGACCCCGCCTGATCTAGTGTACCTCGTCATAGATACTGTAACATTCAGCGGGCCAGGAAGGGGTTAGCCACAAGGCATGCCTCGCCGGGAATGGCCCAGCCCTTGCCAAGAGGCATAACGCCGTGGATGACCCCTTCCTGGCTCGCCCGAAGGGAGCCACCCAAATGCGCCAGCCCTGCGTTTCGGCTCTTGGCAAGGGCGCGCCATTCCCGGCGAGCCGCGCCTTGTTCTGGCGCATTTGGGTGGCTCTGAATGTTACAGTATCTATGACGAGGTACACTAAGGTATATAATCCAGCCCATGGCAATGTAACCGGGACAGGATGGTAGATGACTGAACTCATATCTCAACGCATACTGCTCAAGCTCAGCGGCGAGGCCCTCATGGGGAAGGGGGAGTTCGGTATAGACCCGCTGGTGCTGCGGCGGGTTTCCGAAGAGATCAGGGATCTGGTCAATATCGGTGTACAGATTGGGCTGGTGATCGGCGGTGGTAATATTTTTCGCGGCGCCGGGCTTGCCCAGGGCGGCTTCGAGCGGGTTCGCGGCGATCAGATGGGCATGCTGGCTACGGTGATGAACTCCCTCGCCATGCAGGATGCCCTGTCGCGTATCGGGGTTGAGGCGGTGGTGTTTTCGGCGCTGAGCATGCCCGATGTGTGCGAGACCTTCACTGCCAGGGCGTCCCGTGACTGTCTGGCGGCAGGCAAGGTGGCGATTCTCGCTGCCGGCACCGGCAATCCCTATTTTACGACCGACTCCGCGGCGAGCCTCCGCGCCGTGGAGATCAATGCCGATTTACTGATCAAGGCGACCAAGGTCAATGGCGTCTATTCCGCCGATCCCGTGAAGGATCCGGATGCTGTGTTCTACTCCCGATTGACTTATGATCGTGCATTGGCGGAAAACCTGCAGGTAATGGATGCAACGGCAATTGTCCTGTGTCGGGATAATGCAATGCCGCTACGCATTATGAATATTAACGATTCTGGTGCTCTCATGCGTTTAATGCGTGGTGAGGACATCGGTTCCCTGGTGGAAAAGGGCGACTGACGATGATTGACGATATCAAGAGCGATACGGCGGCCCGCATGGGCAAGAGCGTTGAGTCACTGGTTCACGAACTGGCCAAGGTGCGCACGGGAAGGGCCCACCCCAGCTTGCTGGACCACATTCGAGTCGATTATTACGGCTCCGAAGTCCCGATCAGCCAAGTGGCCAACATCAATGTCGAAGATGCGCGCACCTTGACCGTGGTTCCCTGGGAAAAGAACATGGTGGCGGCGGTGGAGAAAGCGATCATGGTCTCCGACCTGGGCCTGAATCCGATGAGCGCCGGCACGGTGATTCGGGTGCCCATGCCGGCGTTGACGGAAGAGCGCCGCCGGGACCTGATTCGGGTGGTGCGTCATGAGGCGGAAGGCGCCAAGGTGGCGATCCGCAATATCCGCCGGGACGCCAACCATGACCTCAAGGATCTGATGAAAGAGAAGCTCATTTCGGAGGACGATGAGCGGCGGGGCGAGGAGATCATTCAGAACCTGACGGACCGGCATGTCAAACAGGTCGATGAGGTGTTGGGGGAGAAAGAGAAGGATCTGATGGAGATCTGAGTGTCGACTTTTTCCCTCTTGAAATGAAATGGCTATGAGAAGCGGCACGACAATGGAGTCCGACTCTGTCGACATGCAGTTGCCCAGGCATGTGGCGATCATCATGGATGGCAACGGCCGCTGGGCGCAAAAACGCGGGCTGCCCCGGTACGCCGGACACCCGGCGGGCGTCGAGGCGGTGCGCGGGGTGGTTGAAGCCTGCGTGGCGATGGGGATTCCCGTTTTGACCCTGTTTGCGTTCAGCAGCGAGAATTGGCAGCGACCTCAAAAGGAGGTCAACCTCATTATGGATCTGTTCATGCGGTCGCTTAAGAAAGAGATCCGGCGCCTGGATCGCAATCAGGTCAGGCTTCGGGTGATCGGGGATCGAAGCGCCTTTCCGGCGAAACTGCAGAAACAGATCGAAGAGGCGGAGCGTCTCACCCAAACCAACACCGGCCTGCTGCTGCAGGTGGCGGCAAACTACGGCGGTCGATGGGATATGACCCAAGCGGCCAGGCGGTTGGCGGAGCGGATACAATCCGGCGAACTGACTCCCGCCCAGGTGGATGAAGCGGCGGTGTCGCAGCATCTCGCTTTCCCCGGTGTGCCGGAGCCGGACCTGTTCATCCGCACCGGCGGCGAGAAGCGCATCAGCAACTTTCTGCTTTGGCAGTGCGCCTATACCGAACTCTATTTCACCGATCAGCTCTGGCCGGATTTCAATCGCCAGACCCTCGAGGCGGCGATCCTGGACTTCACCCGCCGCCAACGTCGATTCGGCCGCACCGGGGAGCAGGTCCAGGGAAAGACCGCCGAGGCCTCCTGAGTCAGGCAATGCTCAAACAGCGTGTCATCACCGCCCTGATACTCGCCCCTCTGGTCATTACCGCGGTATTGCTGCTGCCGAACGGCTATCTGGCGCTGCTGTTGGGTGTGGTGGTGGCAGTCGGCGGCAGAGAGTGGGCCAGGTTGAGCGGTATCGATAAGTTTCACATGCAACTGGCTTACGTCCTGCTGCTGCTGATCTGCCTGGCAGGCATCTATTACTATCTGCCGGGGGAGTGGGTGCCTGGGGTAATGGTTGTCTCTGTGGGCTGGTGGCTGTTGGCGGTGTTTCGTCTGGCGCGTTATCAGCCAGATCGAAAAATAGCGGGAGGCGCGCCGGCAAGGGCCTTGGAGGGATTGATCGTCCTGGCGCCGGCCTGGCTGGCATTGGTAACCATCCACCGGATTCCCTCCGTCGGTCCCGGATTGTTGTTGTTCGTCTTGATCCTGATCTGGAGCGCGGATATCGGCGCCTATTTTGCCGGACATCGTTGGGGGCGGCATAAGCTTGCGCCCCAGGTCAGTCCGGGGAAGACCCGTGAAGGGGTGTACGGAGCGGTCATCGCCGCTTTGCCGTGCGGTCTGTTTCTGACCTGGTGGTTGGATAACGATGTGGCGCAACTCCCCCTCATCCTGCTGCTCTGTCTCGTCACCATCCTCTCATCGGTGGTGGGGGACCTCTTCGAAAGCCTGCTCAAGCGCCAGCAGGGGATGAAGGACAGCGGTACGCTGCTGCCGGGTCATGGCGGCATGCTGGATCGCATCGACAGCCTTACCGCCGCGGCGCCGGTTTTCCTGTTAGGCCTGATTCTGCTCGGGGCGGTGCGATGAAAGGCTTGACCGTACTCGGCTCCACAGGCTCGATCGGCGTCAGCACCTTGGATGTGGCGGCGCGGCACCCGGACGACTACCGGGTCGTCGCACTGACCGCCAATCGGGATGTCGACGGCCTGTTGACCCAGTGCGAACGTTTCAGACCCGAAATCGCCGTCATGGCCGATAGCGAATCCGCCGGTCGTCTGGCGAAGGGGTTGAATCAGCGGGGTGTGCCCACTGAGGTGTTGTCCGGGCTGAGTGGCTTGGAGATCGCCGCCGCCATGCCGGCAGCCGAGTTGGTGATGGCGGCGATCGTAGGCGCCGCGGGTCTGCTGCCCGCGCTGGCGGCCGTACGGGCGGGAAAGCGGCTGTTGCTGGCCAATAAAGAGGCCTTGGTGGTGGCCGGGCGTCTGTTCATGCAGGAAGTGGAAGCGCATGGCGCGGAGATCCTGCCCATCGATAGTGAGCACAATGCCGTGTTTCAGTGCCTGCCCGCGAATAGCGGCCAGGGTCTTGAGCGCCTTGGGGTGAAGCGTATCCTGTTGACCGCTTCCGGTGGCCCCTTTCGCACCACCCCGATCGAGGCATTGGCAAGTGTGACGCCGGCCCAGGCTTGCGCCCATCCGAATTGGGACATGGGACGCAAAATCTCGGTTGACTCCGCAACGATGATGAACAAGGGGCTGGAGGTAATCGAGGCCCATTGGTTGTTCCGTGCCGGGGCGGAAAACATTCAGGTGGTGCTGCATCCGCAGAGTATCATCCATTCCATGGTCGAGTATGTGGATGGGTCGGTATTGGCGCACCTGGGGAACCCCGATATGCGCACGCCCATCGCACATGCGCTGGCCTGGCCGCAGCGCATCGAGTCGGGGGTCGCCAGTCTCGATCTGTTTCAGGTCGCCCGGCTCGACTTCGATCAACCCGATCTGCAGCGCTTTCCCTGTCTCGGGCTGGCCTATCAAGCGATTCGGGCCGGAGGCGCCGCCAGCGCCGTGTTGAATGCCGCGAATGAGGTTGCCGTGGCGGCCTTTCTCGCGGAAAGGCTGGCATTTACCGAGATTGCCGCCGTGGTGGAAGAAACCCTGCAGACAATGCCGATCGATTCGGCCGGGGATCTGGATGCCCTGCTCGAAATAGACCGGCGGGCCAGGATCGCGGCGGAACAAGTGCTGCGAAACAGGGTCTCAAGCTGCGACATCGGCTGATATAACCTTATGAACTCATTACTCTTCACCATCTTCTCATTTATCGTCGCCCTGGCGATTCTGATTGCCGTGCATGAGTTCGGCCATTTTTGGGTCGCCCGGAAGCTGGGCGTCAAGGTGTTGCGGTTCTCCATCGGCTTCGGACACCCGCTGTGGAAGCACACAAGCAAGGTGGACGGGACCGAGTATGTGATTGCCGCCATCCCCCTTGGCGGTTATGTGAAAATGCTCGATGAGCGCGAGGCGCCGGTGGATCCGCAAGAGGCGCAGAAAGCGTTTAACCGCCAGTCGCTGCGGGTGCGCAGCGCCATCGTGGTGGCCGGACCATTGTTCAATTTTCTGTTTGCCATTCTCGCTTTCTGGCTGATCTTCGTTACCGGTGATACGGGACTCAAGCCCTTGGTGGGAGAGGTGGAGAGCGGGTCGCTTGCCGAACAGAGCGGTTTTATGCCCGGGGATGAGATTCTTTCGATCGCCGATCAGCCGACCCCGACCTGGGAGAGTGTGGTCTATGTCATGTTGTCCGAAGCGCTGGACAGCGACAGCCTGCCGATACGGGTGCGCGACCGAGATGGTGGTGAACACTACTATGCGTTACAGAGCCAGGGGCTGTCGGCGTTGGCGGAAGATGGTCTGCTGCTAAAAAATCTCGGCTTGACCCCGGACCGGCCGGTGTTGCCGCCGGTGATCGGCGAGGTGATATCGGGAGAGCCGGCGGAGAGGGCCGGACTCAGGCCGGGCGATCGCATCGTCAGCGTGGACGGTACAGGGATGGAGAACTGGACCGAGTGGGTGGAGTATGTCCGTGATCGTCCCAAGCAAACCCTGCAGTTGGAGGTCGAGCGGGATGGCGAGGCTGTTTCGCTCGAAGTCGTGCCCGCCGCGGTGGTCGGGAGTGGCGAAACCTACGGGCGTATCGGGGCAGGGGTCAGGGTGCCGGAGAATCTGATGGATGACTATCGCGCTATTGTCAGATACGGGCCGATAGACGCGATCGGGCACTCTCTCGTCAAGACCTGGGACCTTTCGCTGTTGATGCTGCGGATGCTGGGCAAAATGGTCATCGGCGAGATTTCAGTAAAGAATCTCAGCGGTCCGATCTCAATCGCCGATTCCGCCGGGAAGTCGGCGAGTTACGGGCTGAGCTATTTTCTCAAGTTTCTCGCCGTGGTCAGCATCAGCCTGGGTGTGTTGAATCTCTTGCCCATTCCCGTCCTGGACGGGGGGCATCTGTTTTATTTCCTGATCGAGGCGATCCAGGGCAGGCCGCTGTCTGAGCGAGTCATGGAGCAGGCCCAGAAGATCGGATTATTGATTCTCCTGGCGATCATGAGTCTTGCCTTTTATATCGACCTGAACCGTTTTCTGGGATAGCCGCACATCTGCAGCGAGGCTGACCGGTGTTTGGGCGGATCGGTATCCCGATCTCAAAAGATCACTTATACTTACGCGCTGCCCCGTTACTGAACCGGTTCTGGGAGCGCGCGCCACGGAACAGAAAAATGAATAAACTCAGTAGTAACTATAGATAATGCCTTCTTTTTTCCGGATTCTACCCCTCATTTCACTGCTGAGTGGACTGCTGTTAGCGCCGGTGGCGGCAGCCTTTGTTGTCGACGATATCCGTGTCGAGGGTCTGCAGCGCATCTCCGCCGGTACGGTCTTCAACTACCTCCCCGTCAAGATTGGGGATGAGGTGAATGTCGGTACTACCTCGCAGATTATCCGAGCCCTCTATAAAACCGGTTTTTTCAAAGATGTACGCTTGGAGCACGAGGGCAATGTGCTGATCGTCTTTGTCCGTGAGCGTCCCGCCATTGCAGAGATAAATATCAGTGGAAACAAGGACTTGGATACCGATCGGCTGATGGAGGGTCTGCAAGACATCGGCTTGGCCCAAGGACGTGTCTTCAAGCGGGCTCTACTCGAGCAAGTGGAGCAGGAACTCAACCGCCAATACTTTGCCCGCGGAAAGTATGGGGTGAAGATAGCGTCCACCGTGACTCCGCTGGAACGTAACCGGGTAGGCGTCGATATCGAGATCTCCGAGGGATTGACCGCCAGGATAAAGAGAATCAATGTCATCGGAAATCAGGCGTTCGAGGATGATGAATTGCTGGATGAATTCGAGCTGGGCGTGCCCGCCTGGTATGCCATTTTCTCCAGCCGGGACAAATACTCCAAACAGGCCCTGTCCGGGGATCTGGAGACCCTACGCTCCTTCTATCTCGATCGCGGGTACATCGATTTCAAGATTGAATCCACACAGGTCTCCATCACCCCCGATAAAAAGGATATCTACATCACGGTGGTGATCAGCGAAGGCGCTGTTTTCACGCTTAGCGACATCAAACTGGCGGGTGACCTGGAATTACCGCAACAGGAACTCTTTCCCCTCATCCGTCTCAGGCGTGGCGATGTGTTTTCGCGCAAGCGCTTGACGGCCAGTGCCGACAGACTGAGCAGAAAATACTCCGATGCGGGATATGCCTTTGCCAATGTCAACAGTATCCCGGATATCGACCGGGAAAACCGCCGGGTAACCATCACCTTTTTCGTCGATCCTGGAAAACGGGTCTATGTCAGATATATCAATATCACCGGCAACACCAATACCCGGGATGAGGTATTGCGCCGGGAGATGCGTCAGATGGAGTCCGCCTGGTTTTCCGGTGAGAAGACCCGGCTCTCCCGCGAGCGGCTGCAGCGCCTTGGCTACTTTAGCGAGGTGAACATGGAGACGCCGGCGGTTCCTGGCGCCACGGATCTGGTGGACGTGAACCTGGCCGTCACCGAAACGGCTTCAGGCAGTCTCAGCGCCGGGATCGGTTTTTCCCAGACTCAGGGCGTGCTGTTCAATGCCAGTATCAGCCAAAACAACTTTCTCGGCACGGGCAAGCGTGTCAGTGCGGGTTTCGACACCAGTGACGCCACCAAGAAGGTCTCCCTCGCCTATACCGACCCGTACTACACCATCGATGGGGTCAGTCAGGGCTATGAGCTGAGTTATCGAAAGACCGATTTTTCGGAACTCAATATCGCCAGCTACTCGACGGACGTGGGGCGGTTAGGCATCAACTACGGGATACCGGTTACTGAGTTTGATCGCTTGAAATTCAGCCTGGCCTATGAAAATACCTCATTTTTTCTGGGTTCATCCCCATCTGATGAAATCGAGGACTTCGTGGAAAGGAATGGGGAGGAGTTCACCGATTACGAACTGGTGGGCAGTTGGATCCACGACACCCGCGACCGGGCGATTTTCCCCAACCGGGGCGGCCGGCAAGTCTTCTCCGTGGAGACCAATATCCCCGGCAGCGATCTTCAGTACTATCGCATCAACTATTTGAATGCCCACTATATTCAGCTCACCAACGCCCTCACCCTCAAATTGAATGGCGAACTGGGCTATGGCGAAGGTTATGGCGATGGCGATGAATTGCCTTTTTTTCGTAATTTCTTCGCTGGCGGCATTGGATCGGTGCGGGGATTCGAAGAGAATACCCTAGGACCCAAGGATTCCCAAAACGATGCCTTGGGGGCAAACGCCAGAGTCATGGGCCAGATGGAACTGCTGTTTCCCGCTTTCGGTGACGATTTCAAGGATACGGTGCGCGCAGGCCTGTTTGTGGATGTCGGTAACGTCTTCGACCTGGCGGGAGGGGAGAAGATCGAGTGGGATCGATTTAGGGCTTCCACCGGTCTGATGCTATCCTGGTTCTCACCAGTGGGTGCGCTCTCCTTCAGCTTGGGGTATCCGCTCAAAGAGGAGGAGGGCGATAAGACAAAATCCCTTCAATTCAGGATTGGCGGTGGTTTCTAACCTGAACCCACGGATTCAGGTTCTAATTCAAATAGGGAGTCAATGGGTGAATTTTATACGATATGTTTTACTTGCTTTAATCCTTGGTTTTTACCTCAACGGTAACGCTTTCGCAGAGGAGTATCGCATCGCTTTTGTGAATGCTACGAAGGTATTTGAGGAGTCACCGCAGTACAAAAAGGCGCGCGAACGGCTGCAGACGGAATTTTCGCGCCGCGAAAAGGATCTGCTGTCGTCTCAGAAACAGCTGAAGCAACTGGAAGAGAAGCTCCAGCGGGACGGTTCGGTGATGAGCGAATCAGAGGTCAAGCGATTGGAGAGGGATATTCTGAGTCGCAGCCGTAAGTTGAAGAATGCCCAGACCGAGTTTCGTGAAGATCTGAATCTGCGCCAGAACGAGGAGTTCAAGAAACTCCGTCAGCAGGTGCGTGAAGTCATCCAGGAAGTCGGTAAGAGTGAGAACATCGACCTGATCGTCTCCGACGGGGTGGTCTATTTCAGCAAAAAGATAGACATCTCCGATCTGGTCCTGGAAAAGCTGCGTCAGCTGAAAGCTGAGTAAACGTGGCATCGAAGGCTTTGGCGACTCGACTCGGAGATCTGGCTGAGGCGGTAGGGGCGGAGCTGCGAGGCGACGCCAATGTGTTGATCGAGGGTGTCGGCACCTTGCAGCAGGCCGGCCCGGGGCAGTTGAGTTTTCTCAGCAATCCATCATACAGGCGCTATCTGAAAACCACCCAGGCTTCGGCTGTGATCCTGTCGGAGGAGGATGCCGCGGCGTGTCCGGTGCCTAGCCTGATCTCCAGTAATCCCTATCTCACCTACGCCGATGCGGCGGCACGGCTCTTCCCCGCCAAATCGTTTCAGCCGGGCGTCGATCCCACCGCGGTGGTAGGCGAATCGTCACAAATCGATGCCAGCGCTTGGATAGGGCCCTGTTCAGTCATCGGCGAGGGGGTAAGGGTCGGGGCCGACGTGTTCATCGGTCCCGGTTGCGTGGTGGAGGATGGCTGTGATATCGGCGCTGATTCCAGGTTGGTGGCTCGGGTGACCCTGTGTCGGGATACACGCTTGGGCCGGCGTTGCCTCATCCATCCCGGCGCCGTGCTCGGCGCGGACGGTTTCGGCCTGGCCAATGACCAGGGACGATGGGTCAAGGTTCCCCAGCTCGGCCGTGTGCGTCTGGGCGACGATGTGGAAATCGGGGCCAATACCACGATCGATCGCGGGGCATTGGAAGACACTGTCCTGGATGACGGTGTCAAGCTGGATAATCTGATTCAGATAGCCCATAACGTTGAGATCGGGAAACACACCGCCATGGCGGGATGTTCGGGTGTTGCAGGCTCGACAAAGATCGGCAGTCACTGTACTGTCGGTGGCCAGACCGGTCTGGCAGGGCATTTGACGATAGGCGATAATGTGCACTTTTCGGGCGCGACCCTGGTGACGCGTTCTTTCTCTCAGGCGGGTTATTACAGCGGTAACCTGCCGGCCATGGAGAATGGTGCGTGGAGGCGGCTGATTGCTAGACTTAGGCATCTCGAGCAGATGGCCAAGGATCTGAAATCCCTGAAAAAAACAGTAAAGACTCTCACTGGGGGGCCGTTGAAATGAGAAGATTGAGTCACTGGAGAGTAGTTTGATAGCGATGGACATCAATAAGGTGCTGAGTCTGTTGCCGCACCGTTACCCCTTTCTGCTCATCGACCGGGTCATGGCCTATGAAAAAAACGCTCGGTTGTTGGCATTGAAAAACGTCACCTACAACGAACCCTTTTTCAACGGACATTTTCCGATCCAGCCGGTCATGCCCGGCGTCCTGATCGTCGAGGCGATGGCCCAGGCGACCGGTCTGTTGGCCATGGAATCCAATCCGGAGACCGTCAACGAAACCACCATCTATCTCTTTGTCGGCATCGACAAGGCGCGTTTCAAGCAGCAGGTGGAGCCCGGCGATCAGCTGGTGATCGAAGTAATTCAGAATAAGATGAAGCGCGGCATCGGCTTTTTCACCTGCTCGGCGAGCGTCGATGAGCGGATCGTTGCGACGGCAGAGATCATGTGCACCGCCAGGGAGATAGGCAACTGATCGATTCACGCGCAGTCATCGATGCGGATGCAGAGCTTGAAGAAGGCGTCTCGGTCGGGGCATTCTCCATTATCGGCGCCGGAGTGAGGATCGCGGCGGGCACCGTGGTCGGCCCTCATGTGGTGATCAACGGGCCGACCCGGATCGGCCGGGACAACCGCATCTTCCAGTTTGCCTCCGTCGGCGAAGATCCCCAGGACAAGAAATACGCCGGCGAGGCCACTTCTCTGGAGATCGGCGATCGCAATGTGATTCGAGAGTTCGCAACCCTCCATCGCGGCACCGTGCAGGATCAAGGAGTGACCCGGATCGGCAACGACAATCTGCTGATGGCCTATATCCACGTCGCCCATGACTGTGTGCTGGGGGATCATGTCATTATGGCCAATGCCGCCTCCTTGGGTGGTCATGCCCGGATCGGCGATTACGCCATCCTCGGTGGCTTCACCATGGTGCATCAGTTTTGCCGGGTGGGCGCCCACAGCTTCTCCGGCATGGGATCAGCCATCAATATGGATTTGCCGCCCTACATGATGGTTTCGGGGCAGCCGGCCAAACCCTATGGCATCAACCGCGAGGGGCTGAGCCGTCGGGGATTCACGAGTGAGGCGATACAGCAGATCAAGCGGGCCTATAAACTGATCTATCTCTCAAAGCAGCGTCTTGAAGCGGCGAGAAACGCCATCGATGAGATGTCGGAAGAGACGCCGGAACTCGAAATCCTGGCGGATTTTCTCAAGCAAAAAGGTCGTGGTATCTTGCGCTAAGGTATCCACCTGACTCCCCGGGCCTTCGCAAATGCAGCAGAGTACATCACAGCTTTCGATAAGGATCGGCATTGTCGTCAATGAGGTGTCTGGCGATCAGTTGGCGGCGGCGCTGATCGAGGCCCTGCATGCCCTGCGCCCGGAAATCGAGTTTGAGGGTATGACGGGTCCGTTGATGGAGGCGGCGGGTTGCCGTTCGCTTGCGACCATGGATCCGGTGATGGGGCTTGTCGAGGTACTCCGCCATCTGCCCGGTTTACTGAAGACCCGCCGAAGCTTGACGAACCATTTTCTCGACCACCCCCCGGACCTCGTGCTTGGGGTGGATGCGCCCGATTTCAACCTCGCCTTGGAAACCCGGCTCAAGGCCGCCGGTATACCTACCGCCCACTTTGTCAGTCCCACGGTATGGGCCTGGCGACAGGGGCGGGTGAAGACGTTGCACCGGGCAGTGGATCTGATGCTGTGCATATTCGACTTCGAAGTCGATTTCCTGCAACGGCATGATGTAGCGGCGATCTATGTCGGTCACCCCCTGGCAGACCAGATCCCCCTTCAACCCGTTGACTCACGGGAGGTCAGGGTCGAGTTGGGCCTGGATCCCGAACGGCCGGTGATCGCCCTGTTACCCGGCAGCCGGATGAGTGAAATCAGCCGGCTTGGGGAGCCCTTTCTGCGAACGGCGCAGTGGCTCCATCGACAAAAACCCACCCTGCAGTTCGTGGCTCCGATGGTGAATGAACGGGTCAAACGGGCATTTCAGGATCAGCTAGGCTCGGTTGCGTCGAATTTGCCGCTGATGCTGCTGGACGGCAGACCCAGGCAGGCGATCGGTGCGGCGGATGTGGTGTTGACCGCGTCGGGCACGGCAACCCTCGAGACCTTGTTGCTGAAGAAGCCGATGGTCGTGGCCTATCGTCTTTCCGCCCTGACTGCCTGGCTGATCCGTACCTTTGATCTGTTGAAAACCCCCCATGTGGCAATAGCCAATCTGCTGGCGGAACAGCCCCTCGCCCCGGAATTCATCCAAGAGGCCTGCCAACCAGAGGCGATGGGAAGGGCGTTGCTGGCGTTTCTCGATAATTCGTCGCGATGTGAGGAGGTCGCGCAGCGCTATTTCCGAATTCATCAGGGACTGCGTAGAAACGCAGCAAACGAAGCGGCACAGGCGCTGCTCGGGATGCTGGAAAAGAAGGCTTGAGAATTTCTGGATTTTTTGCTCTTATTAGCCTGGAATTTGAGTCTTCAGGTTGAGGGTCAAAGATAACAGACCGACTCTGTGATACATACACATTGCGGTTAGGGAAATCTCAAACAAGCGATGGCTGCACTACTCCACGATCTGATTTTCGAATCGGCCAGTCGTTTCCCCTCTCATACAGCACTCAAGTACAAGGCATCCACCTTAACCTATGGGCAATTGTCAGAGCGGGTCGAGCAGTGCTCCCGATCGCTGATGGCCATCGGCGTAGAGAAGTACGACCGGATTGCCATCTATCTCCCCAAGTGCCTTGAGAGCGTGATCGCTACCTTCGGCGCCAGTGCCGCCGGCGCTGTTTTCGTGCCGATCAATCCAGCGCTTAAACCTCATCAGGTATCCCACATATTGTTGGACTGCGACGCCCGGGTCCTTATCTCCACTCGCAGTAAGTACAGAGCCCTCGAACCCGCGCTAGCCTACTGCGTGGATCTTCAAGGCATTATTCTGATCGATGGGTATGAGGATCTCGATCTCCGCGATATCTCGCAAAAGCTACTCGCCTGGGACGACCTGCTTGGGCTCTCTCACCCATCCAGCGGCCATCAAGTGATCGACGCCGATGTCGCCTCACTGCTCTATACCTCCGGCAGCACCGGAGAACCCAAGGGCGTGATCCTATCCCATAGGAATATGGTGACCGGCGCCAAGAGTGTCGCTCAATACCTGAAAAACGGTGCCACGGACAGGATTTTGGCCGTGCTCCCCCTCAGCTTTGACTACGGCATGAGCCAGTTGACCACCGCCTTTCTGGTAGGCGCCGGCGTGGTGCTGATCAACTACCTGCTGCCCATGGAAGTCCTCAATACCCTGGCCAAGGAGAGGATTACCGGGATGGCGGCGGTCCCTTCCTTGTGGAATCTTCTGGTGCAGTTGCCCTGGTCCAGCGAAGCGGCGGAAAATCTCCGCTATATCACCAGTTCCGGCGGCGCGGTGCCGGTGGAAACGACGGAGTTGTTAAGACAGGTCCTGCCAAGCACCGAGATCTTTCTCATGTACGGTCTCACCGAGGCCTTCCGTTCGACCTATCTGCCACCCGATCAGATTCAGCGAAGACCCACCTCCATCGGCAAGGCCATCCCCAACGCCGAGGTGCTGGTGCTGAAACCCGACGGCACCCCGTGCGAAGCGGAGGAACCGGGAGAACTGGTGCATCGCGGCTCTTTGGTGGCAATGGGTTACTGGAACGATGCGCGCGCCACCGAGGAGCGGTTTCGCCCTGTCCCCAATCGGATCGAGGCGCTTCCAGGCAGGGAGATCGCTGTCTGGTCGGGGGATATCGTCAAGATGGACAGCGAAGGTTATCTCTATTTTATCGGTAGAAACGATGACCTGATAAAGACCTCGGGTTACCGGGTCAGTCCGAATGAGATCGAAGAGGTGTTCTACGGCTCCGGTCTGGTGTCCGAGGTGGTGGCGTTGGGTATTCCGCATACGACCTTGGGGCAGACGATAGCCCTGGTGGTCGTCCCCAGGCCGGATATGGCGGTGACCGGTGATGATCTGATCAACGCCTGCAAAAAGCGGCTCGCCAGTTATATGATACCGGCCGTGATAGAGTTTCGCGCCGCTATTCCAAGCAATCCAAACGGTAAGGTGGATAGAAAACAACTGGCGCAGGAGATTATGGAATCCTTTAATGAATGATGCACCGTTTTAGGGATGATTTTCCCCGACATCTTATTTTTCAATCTATTTCAATCGATGAAGCAGTGCAGTGATGATGAGTAATTCTGTTCCGATAGCAGCCACATTGGTGGCAGGGGTCGACGAAGTCGGGCGGGGGCCGCTGGCCGGGCCGGTGGTGGCTGCGGCTGTGATTCTGCACCCCGACAGACCCATCGATGGCCTGGCCGACTCAAAAAAGTTGAGCGAGAAGCGCCGCGAAGCGCTTTCGCTATTGATCCGGGATCATGCTCACTGCTGGTCCCTGGGGCGTGCGGAAGTCGAGGAGATCGACCGCATCAATATCCTGCAGGCGAGTCTTCTGGCCATGCAACGAGCGGTGGAAGGGCTGGCGATCGCGCCTCAATTGGCGCTGGTGGATGGCAGGCATGCCCCGGATCTGGCATGCAGCGTGGATACCATCATCGGCGGGGACAGTAAGGTGGCAGCGATCAGCGCCGCTTCCATTATCGCCAAGGTGGCCCGGGACCGCGAAATGGTCGAACTGGATGCCCGCTATCCCGGCTATGGTCTGGCGAAGCACAAAGGCTATCCCACAAAGCAACATCTTCAGGGTCTACAGACACTTGGCGTGACGCCTATTCATCGCCGTACTTTTGCCCCGGTAAAGCGCCTGCTTTGATGCCTGGCCCCTGGTTGGCTCCCATCCAGAAACAAGACAATTTCTCTCGCAAAGCCGCCAAGCACGCCAAGGATCATTCCATTCATTCAACACTGAATTTGCACCGCGCTATCGACAACAGACTTTCCCATCTCATTGTCTACCATGAGCTGCCTTTGCGATCTTTGCGTCTTTGCGAGAGTTTTTCTTTCCAGACAGATACTACACTGGGCCTGTTAACCCGGATATTTCATCCGGCCGCTGATAATTTGAATTAACTTATTGATTTAAAATGGAATAATCCTTGGCGTGTCTGGCGGCTTTATGAGAACTCTTCCCAGATGAACACTATACTTGTTATAGCAGGGGCTGTTGACAGGCCGCTGCGCACCCGGTCGCTGAAATGCAAATGATTTATTGACATTTTAGCTATGCAATATTCACAACCCTATCGAGATTCATATCTATAGAGTGGCAACACCGATAACGATCCGAGGATGGTCTATCGGCGATGCGAATGGAGAGACAAACAGCAGTTTGTAACTGCGGATGTCACGAATTACACCTAGTTCTAAAGGAGAATGGAGAGATGAATTTCAAGACCAAAATGTGCTTAACCGCTTCGGCGCTGGCGCTGACCGCCCACACGTCGGCATTTGCCCAGCCGCCCCACCGGCCCGATCTCGTCAACGACGGCAACCGTTGGACGATCACGGCCTACAATGACAGCAGCCCCGTTCATACCCAGTGGGCGACACAGGGCCTCTGCTTTTACTTTAATGGCGTGGTCGGCACCCATCAGCGCTATATTTGGGTTTCCGACACCTACCCTGACTGGAACGGACGCGCCACCCAGGAAGGCGACCAGATCTTCATGCATGGCGATTTTCAATGGCCGTTTGGCAATAAAGACGGCGGCCATGACGGCATGGAGTGGGATATCGTCACCGCAAGCCGCGCCAACGAAGGAGCCGGCCACTGGAAGGAGTGGATTGAAGACGGAGGATTCGGCGTCACTATCGGTTTTGCCAACGCAAAACTTCAAAGAGTAGGCAAATGCAAGTATCAGACGGTGGAGGAAGCGCTTGCCGCCGGTTATGATCTAGCGCTTCCCAGGGATGATCAGGGTAATTTCCTGAGAAATCCATTCGGTGTTTCCCCCGACAAAGTCAAGTAATCTGTTGATGACAAAAGCATGCCGCAGATGATCAGGTAGAACGCGTCAATCCATAGCTTGCTACGATTATCGGTAGAACCGCCTTGTTTCACAACAAGGCGGTTTTTTATCCGATTCAGGAAAGTCATCGCTTTGAATTAAATCATTAATCGGCCGCAAATGAACGCTAATCACCGCAAATTCAACGCAAATAGCCTGTTATCCGCCTGATCAGGAGAAGAACCAAAGACAAAGAGGCTTACCATTATCCCGGCAAGGTCATCGTGTTCCCGAGTGAAACAGCCGGGGCAGGCATCTGGCAGCGATCACAGGGGGCTGTATCAGGTTCATGATCTGACCCTGAAACAGGGTAGAATAGATCCCCATGGAAGCTAGCCTGCATTTCTCACACCCCTCCTACTGCGGCGGCCCAATGGCACGCCCTGTCTGGCGTTCGCTCGGTCGGGGTGCTCGACATAGTGTCGGCTATGCCTGCGCGCCCCTCGGTCGCGACAAATCCGCCGGGAGCGGATTTGCACAGCTTTGCTGGCCCAAAGGGTGGAGGGCAGGACGCCCGACACAACGCCAGCCATGGCGCACCCTTGAACCGCCTCGCTACGAAGGGGTGTGAGAAATGCAGGCTAGTTTCGTTCATCTTCGCGTTCACTCGGAATACTCCCTGGTCGACGGGGTGGTGCGGGTCAAACCCCTGGTGAAACAGGTGGCGGAGGCCGGCATGCCGGCAGTGGCCCTGACCGATCAGTCCAATCTCTTCGCCCTGGTGCGTTTCTATCAGGCGGCATTGGCCGCCGGGGTCAAGCCGATTGCCGGGGTGGATGCCTGGATTCGAAACCCGGAGGATGTCAACACCCCCTACCGGCTGGTCCTGCTGGTGCAGAACCAGGCCGGGTATAAGAATCTGACCCGACTGGTATCGCGGAGCTACCGCGAGGGACAGCATCTGGGCCGGCCTCTCATGGATCGGGAGTGGCTGATAGGTAACACCGATGGCCTGATCGCCCTCTCCGCGGGCCGCCAGGGCGATGTGGGGCGGGCTCTGCTGGCGGGCAATCAGGCAGAGGCCGAGAAGCTGCTCAACCATTGGTTGGAACTGTTCGGTGACCGCTACTATCTGGAGTTGCATCGCACCGGTCGCGCCGAAGAGGAGCGCTGTCTGCACGATAGCGTGGTGCTGGCGGCTGACTATGGTGTGCCGGTGGTGGCAACCAACGACACCCACTTTCTTCGTCCGGAGGACTTCGACGCCCATGAAATTCGGGTGTGTATTCATGAAGGCCGCACCCTCGATGATCCCCGGCGTCCCCGCAACTACAGTGAACAGCAGTATCTGCGTACCCCGGCAGAGATGGAGGAATTATTCGCCGATATTCCCGAGGCGCTAGAGAACACGGTCGAGATCGCCAAACGCTGCACCATCGAGCTCACCCTGGGTAAGAACTTCCTTCCCGATTTTCCCATCCCTCAAGGGATGACGATCGATGAGTTTCTCGCCGTCGAATCGCGCAAAGGACTGGCGTGGCGCTTGCAGCGTATCTTCGACACCCAATCCGCGGACTTCGTCGAACAACGCAAGATCTACGACGAGCGCCTGCAGTTGGAGCTGGATGTCATCAACAGCATGGGATTCCCCGGTTACTTTCTCATCGTTGCCGACTTCATTCGCTGGGCCAAGGACAACGATATCCCGGTCGGGCCCGGGCGTGGATCCGGCGCCGGATCGCTGGTGGCCTATGCGCTGAAGATCACCGATCTCGATCCTATTGAACACGAACTGCTGTTCGAACGGTTCCTCAATCCGGAACGTGTCTCCATGCCCGATTTCGATGTCGATTTCTGCATGGACAAGCGTGACCAGGTGATCGATTACGTGGCTCAGCGTTACGGGCGCGATTCGGTATCGCAGATCATCACCTACGGCTCGATGGCGGCCAAGGCGGTGGTGCGCGACGTGGGCCGGGTGCTGGGTCACCCCTACGGGTTTACCGACCGGGTGGCAAAGATGATCCCCTTTGAGATCGGCATGACTCTCGACAAGGCCCTGGTGGAGAGCGACGACCTGAAGCAGGCCTATGCCACCGACGAGGAGGTGGGCGAACTGATCGACATGGCGAAGAAACTCGAAGGCTGCGCCCGCAATGCCGGTAAACATGCCGGCGGCGTAGTCATCTCCCCAGGCCTGCTGACCGACTTCACCCCCCTCTATTGCGAAGCCAATGGCGAGGGTCTGGTGACCCAGTTCGACAAGGACGATGTGGAGAAGGTAGGGCTGGTCAAGTTCGACTTTCTCGGCCTGCGCACCCTGACCATCGTCGATTGGGCGCTCAAGGCGGTCAACGCAGAACGGGCAACGCAAGGCCTGGATGCGATCGACATCAATACCATTTCAATGGATGACGAGGCCTCCTTCCGGCTGCTCAAAAGCGCCGAGACCACGGCGGTATTTCAGTTGGAATCCCGTGGCATGAAGGAGTTGATCAAGAAACTCCAGCCCGACAGTTTCGACGACATTACCGCCTTGGTGGCGCTGTTTCGTCCCGGCCCGCTCCAGTCGGGCATGGTGGACGACTTCATCAACCGCAAACACGGCCGGGCCAAGGTGGCCTATCCCCATCCCGATCTGGAGCCGATCCTTAAGCCCACCTACGGTGTCATCCTCTACCAAGAGCAGGTGATGCAGATCGCCCAGGTGCTGGCCGGCTACTCCCTCGGCGGCGCCGATCTGCTGCGCCGCGCCATGGGCAAGAAGAAGCCCGAGGAGATGGCCAAGCAGGGCGAGATCTTTCGCAAGGGCGCGGTGGAGCGGGGCGTGGAAGAGGCGACCGCCACCTATATCTTTGATCTGATGGAAAAATTCGCCGGTTACGGCTTCAATAAGTCCCACTCCGCCGCCTATGCCCTGGTCTCCTACCAGACCATCTGGCTAAAGGCCCACTACCCAGCGGCCTTCATGGCGGCGGTCTGTTCGGCCGATATGGACAATACCGACAAGGTGGTGCCGCTGATCGAAGAGTGCCGTCGCATGCAGCTCAAAGTGGAAGCGCCCCAGGTCAATCTCTCCGAATACAAATTCATTGCCGCCGATGAGCAGACCGTGGTCTACGGCCTCGGCGCCATCAAAGGGGTGGGTGAATCGGCTATCGAGTCGATCATCGATGAGCGCAGAGCCAGCGGCCCCTTCCGGGATATTTTCGAATTCTGCCGGCGCACCGATCAGCGCAAGGTCAACCGGCGGGTGCTGGAGTCCCTGATCCGCGCCGGGGCGCTCGACGGTCTGGGCGCCAACCGGGCAACCCTGATGCTGCAACTGCCCCTGGCCCTCAAGCTGGCCGAACAGCACCACGCCATGCAGGCGGTGGGACAGGATGACCTGTTCGGCATGGGCGACCCGCAACCGGTCGAGGCCAGTCACGCCCAGGTGATCCCCGACGATGTGGACGAGTGGGAGGAAGAGCAGCGCCTGCAGGGCGAGAAAGAGACCCTCGGGCTCTACCTGACCGGTCACCCCATCGACCGTTATGCCGAAGAGCTCGGCCACATCAGTAGCAATCGTATCGGTGATCTCAGCCTCGACGCCTCGCCCGTGCCGGGACAACGGCGTCGCGGGGTGCCCGTGGTGGTGACCGGGTTGGTGGTCACTGCCAGCCATCGTCAGACACAGCGGGGACGGATGGGCACCCTGGTGCTGGACGACCGCAGCGGGCGCATTGAGTGCACCCTGTTCAGCGAGGCCTATGAGCAACACCGAGAACTGATAGCCGCCGACAAGATCCTGGTGGTGTCAGGCAGCCTGAATTATGACGAATTTCGCGGCGGGCTGAGTATCCGCGCCGACAATTTACTGACTTTCGAGCAGGCACGCTCACACTATGCGGGATTATTGAACGTCAAGCTGACGATGAACGGCCGCGATCTCTGCGGTTTCAGTGAAAAGCTTCGGCAGATACTCAACCCCTTTCGCGGCGGCACCACCGCTGTTCGGCTGCACTATCAGACGGCCGAGGCCAGTGGCGATATTCAATTGGGTAAGGCGTGGCAGGTCAATCCGACCGATGAACTGCTGCGCCGACTGGAACAGTTATTCGGCCCCGGTTCGGTGAAAGTCGGTTATCGCCAGTCCGCGGTACAGACGAGTCGCGCAACTAGGGCCTGTTAACACGAATCGGATTGCCACTGTTGTGCCTGAAAAAGCCCCAATCAAGGCGCGAGGAGCGCGGTTTGGTCGCTCCAAATAAGCGACGAGCAACGCCGAGTGGGGCTTTTTCAGGCGCAACCCGAAGGGCCAGGGGCCATTTTTCACCCAGCGGCGTTATCACTCGCTCATGTAGCCGGGCTACACCACGCTCGTTCTGCCTTGCTGGGTAAAAAATGGCCCCTGGCAGTGACAATCCGATTCGTGTTAACAGGCCCTAACCGAAATGCGGCGCATTGACTGTCCTAACGTTTTTGAATCCGGTATATTCCGCGCATGGATCTGAACTTTCTAGAATTCGAACAGCCGATTGCCGAACTCGAGGCGAAAATCGAGGAGCTTCGTCTGGTCGGCAGCGATAATGAGATCAATATCCAGGATGAGATCGCGCGTCTGGAGAGCAAGTGCCAGTCCCTGACCGAGTCGATCTTCTCCAATCTCAAGACCTGGGATATTACGCAGCTCTCCCGTCATCCCTTGCGGCCCTATGTGCTCGACTATATCGATCGTATCTTCGACGAGTTTCATGAACTGCATGGCGACCGGACCTTTGCCGACGATCATGCCATCGTGGGCGGTGTGGCGCGTCTCGAGGGGCGGCCGGTGATGGTGATCGGTCATCAGAAGGGCCGGGACACCAAAGACAAACTCTATCGCAATTGGGGCATGCCCCGCCCGGAAGGGTACCGCAAGGCCCTGCGCCTGATGGAGCTGGCGGAGCGCTTCAGGCTGCCGGTCATGACCTTCATCGACACCCCGGGCGCCTATCCCGGCGTCGGCGCCGAGGAGCGGGGCCAGAGCGAGGCCATTGCCCGCAATCTCAAGATCATGTCCGGCTTGCGCACCCCGATCATCTGTACGGTGATCGGTGAGGGCGGTTCCGGCGGCGCACTGGCGATCGGTGTCGGTGACCGTATCCTGATGCTGCAGTACAGCACCTATTCGGTCATCTCCCCGGAAGGCTGCGCATCGATCCTGTGGAAAAGCGTGGAGAAGGCGCCCCTGGCGGCCGAGGCGATGGCCATCACCTCGGACCGGCTCAAGGAATTGGGACTGATCGACGAGATCGTGCCGGAACCCCTGGGCGGCGCCCATCGCGACATCGAGACCATTGCCAAGAATCTCAAGCACGCGCTGGTCGAGGGGCTGGACAATATCACCAGCATGGCCATCGACAAACTGCTGGATACCCGCTATCAGCGTCTCATGCAGTATGGTCAGTTCTCCGGGGAGTAGTCCGGTGTCTCTTCCTGCCCGCGTTAACGTTTGACCAGGCGGCCGGGGATGGACTTTCGCCCCCAACACCGGCAGTCTTCGTGAACCTCACAGCCGCCCGGCTGCTTGAAACCCTTCGGCAACTGCCACAGGCATCCTGTTGTCATCTCGCCTTCAGCGGCGGCCTCGACTCCTGCGTGCTGCTCCATCTGTTGGCGGTACTCAGGCCGCAGCTCCCCTATCGGCTTCAGGCGATTCATGTGCACCATGGGCTGCAGCGCGAAGCCGATGGCTGGCAGGCGTACTGCGAACAGCAGTGCCAGCGTTATGACATCCCCGTGGATAGCGTGCGGCTGACACTGAGCTTGAACAGCGGCGACAGTCTGGAGGCGGTCGCCAGGGAGGCGCGCTACCAGGCCCTGGCCGCACGCATGGGCGAGGGGGATCTGCTGCTGACCGCCCAGCATCAGGATGATCAGGCAGAGACACTCCTGCTGCAACTGATGCGCGGCAGCGGACCGGCCGGACTGGCCTCGATGCCAACCCTCGCCCGGTTCGGGCCCGGCTGGCTGGCCAGGCCCCTGTTGGCCTACTCCCGCCAATCGTTGGAGCACTATGCCCAGCAGCATGAGCTGACCTGGCAAGAGGACCCCTCCAACCAGGATCAACGTTTCGATCGCAACTTCATCCGCCATCAGGTCATGCCGCTGCTGCGCTCACGCTGGCCGGCGGCCTCCACAACCCTGTCTCGCGCAGCCCGCTTCAGCGGTGAACTGCTGATGCTGGCGAAAGAGGAGGCCGAAGAGGATCTGACCAAGGCCCGCCACGGCGAGACCGATACCCTTTCAATCTCGGCATTGAAGCAGTTCCACACTGTTCGTCTCAGAAATCTGTTGCGCCACTGGATCAGCGCCGCCGGCGCAAGCCCGCCCAGCTCGAAAAAGCTCGCCCGCATCGAGCAAGAGGCGGTGCATGGCCGTATCGACGCGGCGCCGCTGATTCGTTGGGACGGTTGGGAGGTGCGCCGCTATCGCGATCAACTGTTTTTAAAGCGTGCTCACAAGATTGATGTTCCCACCCAACCCATCGCCTGGTACGACAGAAGCCAGCTGGTGTTGCCCGAGGGTCTGGGCCGGCTGATTGCGCAGCCCGGGGAGGGCGGGGTTTCTGCGGCGCGTTGGCATCGAGGCGTAGTGGAAGTGCGTTTCCGTCGAGGGGGAGAACGCTGTCAACTGCCGGCTCAGAGCCATCACCGGCCGTTGAAAAAGCTTTTCCAGGAGTGGGGCGTGCCGCCTTGGGAGCGGGAGTGTATGCCGCTGGTCTATGTGGATGGGGAATTGGCGGTGATTCCGGGGCGCTGTGTTTGCGAGCCTTTTCAGGCACGGCCTGGTGAGGAGGCGATAGTGGTTGAATGGGAGAAGGTTTAGTGGTTCTTCCCTTAACCCTTGGGAAGGTGGGGCTGAGCGCTAACCCGTGTTACTGTTTGCCGTGCTGGCGGAAAGGCCCTTTTTCGCCCGCCTGGGCGAGTGTCTTTTCTTTTCTCGCCAAAAGAAAAGGCACCAAAAGAAAGGGCGCCCGGCTGTCGCGCCCCTGCGGGGAGCGCTGCGATGCTCGGCGAAACCGGCGGGCCTGAAAACTCGCTTCGCTCAGACACTCAGGCCCGCTTAATCGGTTTCGCCTGCGCTTCTCGCTCGCGCCAGGACGGGATTGATAAGAGGGGGGGCGACTATTCGTTCTCTCCTGATCCTGGGATGGATTAGATCGCTTCTTTGTTGAGAGCGCACATTTTTAAAACCACGTCATCCCGGCGTATGCCGGGATCCAGGGAATTCAACGACTGACTGGCTTTCACTCTTAGGTCCGTAAACGGCTCCACTTCTCTGGCATGCGCCTGATAAAGTGCCTATATAAAGGCCGGGGTAGGTTCCATCCGCTTTGTCCCCTCTCCCTCAGGGAGAGGGGATTGGAAAAACGGCTCTTCCCCTGATCGAGTGGGTATTCATCAAGCGTGAAGAGATAAAATAGTGTTTGCCGTGCCGGCGGAAAGGCCCTTTTTCGCCCGCCTGGGCGAGTGTCTTTTCTTTTCTCGCCAAAAGAAAAGGCACCAAAAGAAAGGGCGCCCGGCTGTCGCGCCCCTGCGGGGAGCGCTGCGATGCTCGGCGAAACCGGCGGGCCTGAAAACTCGCTTCGCTCAGACACTCAGGCCCGCTTATCGGTTTCGCCTGCGCTTCTCGCTCGCGCCAGGACGGGATTGGCAAGAGGGGGGACGACTATCCGCTCTCTCCTGATCCTGGGATGGATTAGATCGCTTCTTTGTTGAGAGCGCACATTTTTAAAACCACGTCATCCCGGCGTATGCCGGGATCCAGGGAATTCAACGACTGACTGGCTTTCACTCTTAGGTCCGTAAACGGCTCCACTTCTCTGGCATGCGCCTGATAAAGTGCCTATATAAAGGCCGGGGTAGGTTCCATCCGCTTTGTCCCCTCTCCCTCAGGGAGAGGGGATTGGAAAAACGGCTCTTCCCCTGATCGAGTGGGTATTCATCAAGCGTGAAGAGATAAAATAGTGTTTGCCGTGCCGGCGGAAAGGCCCTTTTTCGCCCGCCTGGGCGAGTGTCTTTTCTTTTCTCGCCAAAAGAAAAGGCACCAAAAGAAAGGGCGCCCGGCTGTCGCGCCCCTGCGGGGACCGCTGCGATGCTCGGCGAAACCGGCGGGCCTGAAAACTCGCTTCGCTCAGACACTCAGGCCCGCTTATCGGTTTCGCCTGCGCTTCTCGCTCGTGCCAGGACGGGATTGGCAAGAGGGGGGACGGCTATTCGTTCTATCCTGATCCTGGGATGGTAGCCGTAAGCTCCCGTCTATATTGCGTTCATTTGCGGACGATATTGCATGGGAACCGGCTGTGTTTTATCTTCCTCATCCGCCTGATTAGAGAAAAATTATAAAAAAATCAATGCGTTATATTTTTTTATATTCAAAGCATTCAACAATGCTGCCTATAGTGTTCATTATCGCAGGCCGGAAATTGAATGCTACTTATAAAGTGTAGACTTAAAGTCATCAATACGAATAATTGCTAGGTATGGCGATCGATCATGAAAAGGCTCAACAGCGACTCGGCGCGGTGATTCGAAGTCAGCGCAAGGCGCTCGGGTATTCTCAAGAGGCATTCGCTTCTCATTGTGGGGTGCATCGAACCTACATGGGCGCTGTGGAGCGTGGGCAAAGGAATATTTCACTCATGAACATCATTCGGATTGCGAATGCGCTAGTCATGAAACCTTCAGAGCTTCTTGCCTTGGCCAAGCTATGAAGCACTAAGGCTGTAAAGAAGTTCCACACGGATGGCTCCCAGTGTCGCCACTCTTGAGCTTATCGTCATGCAAAGGGAAAAAGGAGTAGGATGTAAACATATTGATTGCAGAAGACAGCCCGGTTATTCAAGTGATTCACCGAGAGTTGATGCGTTGCTGGGGTTATGATTTCGATATCGCGTCAAATGGCATTGAAGCCGTGAGTCTCGCGCAGAAGAATAACGGCAAATATGATTTTTGCTTGATGGATATTCAAATGCCGGAAATGAATGGCATTGAGGCGGCAAGGATCATCAGAAAAACGGTTGAATATTTCCCGATCATGGCGCTTACGTCAAATGATGATTGTGAAACTGACTGCTATGAAGCGGGGATGGATGGTTTTGCACAGAAACCATGCTTCCATGAAGATTTGTTGGAAAAAATCAAAAAACTGTCAGTCAAAATATATAAACTCATAACCAAGCGAAATGGTTTGGATATCATAGAGGTGATGCCGGTGGATAGACAGCATGCTGAAGAGTTGAGGGAGCTTGCGACCAAGAATCTATGCAAAATGATTCTGTTCGAAAGCCCAAGTCGCGTATTAATCGTGCATAAAAATATCATGAATAAAATATCTCATGATTTTAATGTCAAGGGTCAATTACTCACCACATTCATTAACCGGGATGAAGATAAACCAGCGCTATGCCATCTATTCAAAGAGAGCAATAATCTATTGCCTCAAACGCTGATTACAGAGGATGAATACGCCAGTATGCTCGCTAATGAAGATCAGGAATTAGATAATTATCCGGAGCTATCGTTTAAGGCAGAGGATGTGTAGTTAAGTGATGTAAATGGTTGCATAACTATGTAGTGTTTAAAGGATTTAGCAGAAAGAGAAAATGGCATACATCAAAGAACTGAAATTAACGTATGAGCGTAAACGGGTCGAAGATGACCTGTTGAACACGCCCGTGGAGTCAGCTAGCCATGTCTATGATTTGTTTATGGATATGCAAAATGATGCAAGAGAGAAAATAGTTTGTCTTCATTTGAATCCGCGCCTGGAGATACTGTCGTTTGAGGTGATCGCAATGGGCACAGATCATTATGTGATCAGCGACCCGATAGAAGTATTTCGAAGTGCAATTATCGTAAGGGCTTCAAAAATAGTTGTTGTCCACAATCATCCTCTTGGTTCTTCAAGACCATCGCAGACTGATATAGAAGGGGCAAATAGGATAAGAGAGCTTGGTGAGCTTCATCGAATAAGGCTTATAGATTTTATTGTGATTGGAGATGATGGCTATTTCAGTCTTGATGAAAACGGTTTGCTTAGTGAGGGTACATAATTCGTCGCTCCAGCCAACGTCGGTGCTACCGCGCCTTCTTGGCTGAGCTAGGTCATTATGGCAGGTAATTAATAAAACAAGGGTAAATTATTTTGAAAAGGAAATTTAATTTTGACCTTTACAGATTAAATATCGTCGATATTGAGGATTTATTTGCTGGATCAGATGTTCTTCGTATACGTGGAAATGAGGATTTATTTGCAATATTAGAAAAGGCTTGTGTTCCTGAGTTCGATGAAGAACAAGAAACACGAAATGCAAGGTATAAATGGAGTCTTCGGTATTTTGAGAACTACTCAGATATCTTGCCTGGAAGAAATATTCTATCTGTAGTGTTAGCCAGATCTATACTTGAAAAAGATGGTCTAATTGTTACAGATGATGGAATATCCTCAGGATCTTCTATGTCCAACCCTCCTTTGGCATCAACAATGATATTGTTTTTCGATATGCAACGCCATCTCGTGGCCGTAGAGCATTCTGGAGAGTTATCTCAAGTTGCGTGGAAAGACTTTATAGAAAGAATATTGGCTAATGTTGCACTATCCTTGGATAAAGCATCAAAAATCAACCTCGAGCCAGTTCCAGAAAAACACAAAATAATTTCTTTATTCAGAAGCTTCGACCGACTTACTCGTATTAAAGCAACATTGAGGATGCCAAACCCTGAATTATCTCGTTATACACAACATCTTTTTGATGATCTTAAACAAAGTGATATCAGGGAGTATAGTCAGGACATGAAAAACCCAAACGGACTTTCCAAAAGTGAAAGTGCAAGACCATTTGCAACCGCAGCGCTTGCTCAGCAAGGGTACAAGGATGGTGATGTTCAAATGGAGGGGTTTAGAAATGATGGTTTTGAGAAGGTTATTTCTAGTTCGACGGCAACTAGAGGATCAATTGACAGTCTGAAAGATTTTGTACGTGGCCTAAAGGCAAATGCAAAAGCCAAAGAAACACATACTGTACTCTCTGAAATAGCTAAAGAAATAGATAAAATTCATCCCATTGAATTAAATGCTAGTGATGAAGCTTAAACTAACTATTTTATGGGCATATCTATCTGAGATTGCTTTAAGTGCTTTAATGGTTGGCACTCTTTTTATTTTTTATGATGTAAATTTAATAGCAGAGTTTATTCACTCGTCAGCTTCTGATTTTGCCTCATATTTCTCAGTAATTATGTTAGCTGGATCAATTGGATTTTTCTGGACATTCTATTCAAGGTCGGATACGGCTTTTTCGCAGTGGCTTTATGAGAAAAAGGCATATAACGTGTACTTGTCAGCGTACATAGCGGCAATCACAATCTACACTGTATTGTCTATATTGCTACTCCTGACAAACAAGATAGATAATTTGTATTTGTCCATCATAACCTTATGGTGTTTAATTCTTGGTATCTTAAATGCATATACATTTATTAAAAATATTGTTGATCAGTTGAGGTTAAATATGGAATTTAATCATAGGCATGGAAAAAAGCCATAATCGCAATCGAATAACTAAGACATCCATCCAAATTGACGAACAGCAGGCCACCCTCATGTGGATCACCTAACCGGTTACAAGAAGCGTGATTTTGAGTACAATTACCTGGACACCCACCCAAAATAACTCGAAATTTGAATGGGTGTCCAGCTAAACTCGATCCGTGTACAATCGATGGATGTCCTGATTTATTCTTAAGGAAGATTTTAGTGACAAAATGAGGAAAGGGGTCAAGTTGCTTGTTTATGGATACTGTCTATACTTGACGTATGCCAAGACCTCAAAGAATAGAATATGAAAATGTCTTCTATCGAATAACTAAGACATCCACCCAAATTCGAATAACTAAGACATCCATCCAAATTGACGAACAACAGGCCATCCTCATGTGGATCACCTAACCGGTTACAAGAAGCGTGATTTTGAGTAGGCGTGAAGAAAATATGAGCGGAAATGCGGTTTTTTTTCGAGGAATCAGTAATTGCGGGCACGCGCATCGCTCAGCCTGCGCTGATCAACACGCTCTGGTTCTTTTAATACGTTATTGGCTTATGTGAGCAATTGCCGACAAGCGGCAAGATTGGGCGTTCGCCGATAGCCCAATGCCTGACAAGCCGCCTTGAGCGTATAGGCCGCAGATAAACTGGGACACCCATCGTTTGGCAACACCAAAACGGAGTGATCCGTGTACAATCGATGGATGTCCTGATTTATTCTTAAGGAAAATTTTAGTGACAATGTATCCAGTATTCTTACGCTGACCGAGAATTTTGGATACTTAATAATGGTCGGCACAAACTAAAGGGAGGTAAAATTATGAGCTTTTGGGATGAAATGAAAAAAGCCGCAGAAGATGTACCAGGAGTAGGCACCGTTGTTAGTTCAGCAAGAATGCTTTTTGATGATGAAACAATACAAGAAGCCGTATATCACAAAATTGTACGGGTGATTAGGGCGGGCGGCGTTGCACTTACATTACTTACTAGTGGGGCAATTACCTGGACACCCACCCAAAATAACTCGAAATTTGAATGGGTGTCCAGCTAAACTTGCTAAACTCTAAACTGCTTTTATGTGGATGGGGAACTGGCGGTGATTCCTGGGTGCTGTGTTTGTCATCCTTTTCAGGCGCTACCTGGCGAGGATGCAATCGTGATTGAATGGGAATAGGGTTGACCGCAAATCACCGTGAAAAATCGTGAAGTGGTGTAGTCTGCAATTATGTAACACATGGTTAGAAGTAAAAGAATGAAGAAAGCAGTCATTATTGGAGCATCAGCAGGAATAGGCAGGGAGTTAGCCTTAATACTATCTCAAGAAGGCTATGCCGTGTGTGCTACAGCTAGACGGCGCGATATTCTTGAGAAGTTACAAGTAAGGCTATCCTCTTCCTGTATGATTAGACAGATGGATATTTCTGATACTGAATCAGCAACAAAGATTCTTGAGAACATCATTTCAGAACTTGGCGGTATGGATCTGATCGTAATATCTGCTGGAACAGGGCATCTGAATCCTGATCTACAATGGTCCAAAGAGCAAGAAACAATAGATGTGAACGTTACCGGCTTTTCCGCGGTTGCGGGTTTAGCGTATCGCTATTTCATTAAACAGGGGGCAGGACACCTCGTCGGCATTTCCTCGCTTGCAGCCATAAGAGGTGGTGGCGAAGCCCCCGCATACAATGCTTCAAAAGCATTTGTGTCCAGCTACCTCCAAGGTCTACGACACAAAATAGTAAAATTAGATGTGCCAATCTACATTACGGATATCCGACCTGGATTTGTAGACACTGCAATGGCCAAAGGAGAGGGACTGTTCTGGATGCAATCTCCACAGAAAGCAGCCAGGCAAATCTATAGGGCCATCCAAAAGAGAATAAAAGTTGCGTATATCACGAAACGATGGACGGTAGTTGCATGGATATTGAAAGTGTTGCCGGATGCAATTTACCATAAAATGTAGGTAACTATTCAGCACATTCTGCTCAGATTGACCCTGTTGGGCCAAATCACATTCCATAAACTCAGGGTTCTTACCTTGAAAAAGCAACAATAACTGACCAATAACCGACCAGACCACTGAAGACCACAGACCACAACCAATAACTGAGACATCCACCCAAATTGACAAACGACAGACCATCCCCCATGTAGCTCTCCTAGCCGAGCACAAGAAGCGTGATTTTGAGTAGGCTTGAAGAAAATATGAGCGGAGATGCGGTTTTTTTTCGAGGAATCAGTAATTGCGGACACGCGCATCGCTCAGCCTGCGCTGATCAACATGCTCTGGTTCTTTTAATACCTCAAGTTTCGGAGTTCAAATTTAACTCGTTCCCATGTTCTATGTGGGAACGCACAATGTGAACAGGGCGTAGGGTGCGGCTCTGCCGCACCATGCTGGGTTGCGCTCCTGTTTGCTATGATGGATTTCTTCACTTCGCGGCCCCCTGACCCAATACCTTGGGTTCCAGGGCTTCAAGTTACGGTGCGGCAGGGCCGCACCCTACGAAACTCGTAGAACATGGGAACAAGATGAACTCCGAAACTTGAGATGATAATATGGCAATAGTTTGAGTGGGTGTCTCCGTTATTTGGGTCGATAATTTTCAGTGTTTGCTTGATCGCACTATCGGTGAACTCCAGCCGCAGATGCGCTTCAGGCACTTGAGCCTGCAACTAACGGGTTGAATAACGGATGAAACATCCGGGCTAATGGATTTATTCAGGTGAAATCTAAAGCTCGACTGGCATACCTAAATCGAGATTAAGCAGGCGAGCGACACTTCCGCGGTTGACAGCGAATTCCACCAACCCCATGGAGTTACGGTGCCAAAATGCCTGACCTGCAGGAACCTCAGAGAATGTCCGTGCATAATGTAAGGCTGTGCCATTGACAAAAAATACTTTGTCGTTCCTGATAGCTTCTGCGTTGATGCCAGTTATCGCATTGCCGTAGTTATCAATATAGATGATTCGGTTGTCATCGAGTGGTGAATCATATCCGACCATTTCCTGAAGCTTAAGGGGGCTTCCCTCAACTTCTTTACCGGTCGCCAACTTGGCGGCTACGGGGGCAAATAGATCCCGCCCGTGAAAAGTTTCGGAGAGTCGATGAGGACGCCACGCGATCGTCTCGATTTCGCAGTCGTCGGAACGGCGTACAATAGGGATAAACAGGCCATTGTCGGGACCGATAAACAGGTTCCTTTCGTTCTTTATCATGATGGGACGTCTGTTTCCCCCTACACCTGGGTCCACTACAGCTAAAACCAGTGTGTGGGGTGGCAGATTATTGCATAGGCAGGACAATAAGAGCCCTGCGGATTGAGGGTCGAACATCGGCGCATCCGCCATCAGTGTTACCTGAGGTATCTTTGGTGCCTGTGTTGCAATTACAGCTGCCATTTGACCCTGGTAAGGACCGGTGGGACCAAAGTCGGTGAAAGTGGCAATCAGAGGGATTCGAGGATTATCTAAATACATCGCGTTGGAATATACCTAATGGGTATTCCATGGACAGTGTTTAGGGTCGATCTGTAGCCGCTCAAGGACAGGAGGGTGATCTTTGGGGATATGACCGCGCTTGTTCTCTAAGATGGCCCGCCCGGTCCAATCGACGACCCGTTCAAGCCAGGCGGATGCCGTAAGCGCCTTTTTTATTACGTTATCCGAATCAACATCTTGCACGCTATGCTCCCTCTGACCCCGCGGATTCAGACTAAAGCTAGCATAGGACACTACACTAGACTTGAAGATAGGTAAAGATATCCTCTTGTGGTCGGTTGGAGCATCTGATGCACAGACGAACATTGCTACGCATGCTGGGATTGGGCGCAGTCGGCTGCGGCATGGGGAGTATGGCTAAAAGAGGCATGGGAAAAATGGTCCACAGTGATGGCGAGGCAGCGGACGAAACGATTACCCTGTTCCTGTGTGGTGATGTGATGACCGGACGCGGCATCGACCAGATACTACCCTATCCCAGCCGGCCAGGCATCTACGAGTCGTATCTCAAGAGTGCCAGGGATTATGTGAAGATTGCCGAGGAGAAGAGTGGGCGCATACCTAGGCGGGCTCCTTTCGACTATGTCTGGGGCGACGCTTTAACTGAATTCCGGCAGATCGGCCCGGACTTTCGCATCATCAACCTCGAGACCGCCATCACCACCAGCGAACGTTATTGGCCTCTCAAGGGCATCAATTATCGTATGCATCCCCGAAATACCCCTTGTCTCAGTGCTGCTAAAATAGACGCGTGCGTGTTGTCCAATAACCATGTGTTGGATTGGGGTTATGAAGGATTGGCTGAAACCCTGTCAACGCTGAAAAGCTACGGAATTGGATCTGTCGGCGCCGGGCCGGATCGCGCGCATGCCGAAGCGCCCTTGATATGCGATCTTCCGGGCAAGGGCAGAGTGGTTCTGTACGCCTTTGCGCACCGCTCCAGTGGCGTGCCCTCCAAGTGGCGCGCCGGCGTAAAGCGGTCGGGTGTGGCGTTATTGGAATCGTTAGACGGTGCCGGGGTTACCCGATTGGCCAATGACATATCTGCCAGAAGGCAAAAAGGTGACCTGGTTGTGGTTTCCCTTCACTGGGGAGGTAATTGGGGATATGAGATTCCATCTGAACAACGCCGGTTTGCTCATGGGTTGGTCGACACGGCGGGTGTGAATATCGTCCACGGCCACTCATCCCATCATCCGAAGGGCATAGAGTTCTATCATGGGTCTGCGATCTTTTACGGTTGTGGAGACTTTCTAAACGATTATGAGGGGATAGGAGAGTACGACGCGTTTCGGGACGATCTGACACTGGCCTACTTTCTGACCTTCAATCCCCGTGCGGGCAGGGTGATCCGAGTGGTGATGACGCCGTTGCAGATCAGAAAATTCCGCCTGCACTACCCTTCGGAGCGGGATCGGGTGTGGCTCCGGCAAACCATGACGCGAGAGTGTTCGCATCTTGAAACCGCTGTGTCTGAGCTGGTCGATGGCAGATTTGAACTCGAAGTCGGTATCAACGGTTAAACGATGACTTTTTGTCTTACGGAGAGGTAATTACTTCAATTACCTGGACACCCCCCCCCAAAAAAAATAACTCAAAATTTGAATGGGTGTCCAGCTAAACTACGTCCAGCTAAACTACGTTCATCATTTTTATCATTTGAAATCTTAGAGCGATACGCCGTCATGAGTGCATTGATACACTACAATGTGCAGTCAAACACAATTTTCACGATGCGTTCAGTTTTGAGAAGGGGGATTAGCAAGGATTTTATGTACTGGAAACATAGCAATGCCGGCTGAGGGTAAAGATCATCAGCCAGCTAGAGACGGTTTGAACCGCTAACTTGGATGCCGGCTCTCCATTACCCACAACTCAAAAATGAACATTGGCCATTTCAAGTGCATCAATATAATTCTGTAATGCTCGATAACCACGCCAGATATTT
>JAHXHS010000044.1 GCA_025656455.1 Candidatus Thiodiazotropha sp. (ex Epidulcina cf. delphinae)
GCCATTGCCTGCGCGCTGCGCCTGGTCTTGAGGCATTGACGGGCCTCTGATTGGTACAGTTTATACGTTACACCACACTAGTATAGGACACAGTCATGGGCCGTTGACCGTAAGGTCAGGGGTTAAGCGTTGATAGGGGAATGTGCAGGCTCAGTATTGAGCTGCGAAATAGATGGATGAGCGTGTCGACCTTGTTGGGTGAAGGGAAAGACAACAATCAGGCCCCCCCCGAAGTGCTATTTTGATCAACTTGGGCTTACGCTATAAATATGCCTAGATGCATAGATTTTTTGTTGTAGTCGCAATTCATTGGTAGATCGGCCAAGGGAAGCACTGTTTTTTTAGATGGGTTGTTTTCTACCTTCGTCATCCAGGCAGACATAGGTGATGGTGGTGGTGAATACGCTCTCCTCCCGTCCCGTCTCGGGCTTCTCGGCAAAGACTTCGGCCCGGTATTGCACGGATGTCCGCCCCTTTCGGCTTCGTTGAATATCAAAGCGGAGAATCGTCCCTTCCCTGACACTGCGATGAAACTCGACCCGGTCCATGCCGATGGTGACGAACCGGCGGCTCGGGAACTCCCTCACCGCTGCTATCCAGGCATATTCGTCCACCCATTTCAGCAGATTGCCGCCGAACAGGTAGCCGTAGTGATTGAGGTGCTGGGGCAGCACCAGTTTATGGTTTTCCATTATCCTAGAATCCTCAGTTGAACGCCGTGAAGAGTAGTGTGCATAGTGGTCAACTGAGGATTTTAGGATTATTAACCCGGCACATGCAGGCCGGGAGGGGGCGGGGTGGGTGAATTCTGGTGCATCAACAGCCGCCAGCCCTGGGCGCCCTTACGGTAGATGTTGCTGGCGTAGACCGGCGCGGCGGGTTGAGCCGATGTGCTGACCTTCTCTTCAACCAGATGGATGGCCAGATCAGCGGTCTCGATCCAGTGCAGGTGCCTGATTTCGATCTCAAGGGCGATATCGCCTTGGAAGAGCGGCTCCCAGACGCTTCGCACGCCCGTCATGCCGCGCCGGGCCGGCATCATGGGTAACAGACAGAGGATCTCCTCGCTCTCTTCCCAGACCGACAACATCGCCTCCAGGTCCCTCTCTTCAATAGCGTCGTAGTAGGCGTCCTCTGCCTCCTGGGGGGTGGCGTGGCTGTTTGGCATAAATGGCTCCCTGGTGTTGTGACTGGCTGGCTATCTTGCGCCATTCTATATTGATTGCGAATGCCGCGCATTCCCGCACCTATTCACTAACTCTTCCGCTTTCCGTATGATCTGGTGTCGTTTCTCTACTCCGTCTGGAAACGTACATTTTTTAAACCCGCGTCATCCCGGTGCATGCCGGGATCCAGGGAATTCAGCGATTTACTGGATTCCGGCATGCGCCGGAATGACGAACGCTGTTGTTTCGGGATGGACACTAGCTAATTCTATTTCAGCGATAGCATGCGAATTCATGACTGACAACATCGATCAGAGTTTTGAGGGGATCGAGCAGGTCCCGCTCAGCCAGTTTACCGAGAAGGCCTACCTGGACTACTCCATGTACGTCATCCTCGATCGCGCTCTGCCGAATATCGGTGACGGCCTCAAGCCGGTACAGCGGCGTATCGTCTATGCGATGTCGGAACTGGGGCTCAGCGCCGGCGCCAAATTCAAAAAGTCGGCCCGCACCGTGGGTGATGTCCTCGGCAAGTTTCATCCTCATGGCGATACCGCTTGCTACGAGGCGATGGTGCTGATGGCGCAGCGTTTTTCCTACCGTTACCCACTGGTGGATGGGCAAGGTAACTGGGGCTCGCCGGACGATCCCAAATCCTTCGCCGCGATGCGTTATACCGAGTCGAAACTGACCGCCTATGCACAGCTTTTGCTCGCGGAACTAGGGCAGGGGACCGTCGATTGGACGCCGAATTTCGACGGCACCCTGCGTGAGCCCTCGATTCTGCCGGCCAGGCTGCCCAATGTGCTGCTGAATGGCACATCGGGCATCGCAGTGGGCATGGCGACAGACATCCCGCCCCATAATTTGCGGGAGGTGACTGACGCCTGCATTCATCTGTTGGAGTCCCCGAAGGCCAGTCTGGCCGATTTGATGAGGCATGTTCATGGACCGGATTATCCCACCGAAGCGGAGATCATCACCCCGGCGGATGAGTTGACCAAACTCTATCAGAGCGGCCATGGCTCAATCCGCATGCGCGCCTGCTACGAGCGCGAGAACGGCGATATCATTGTCACCGCCTTGCCGCATCAGGTTTCTGGCGCCAAGGTGTTGGAGCAGATCGCGGCGCAGATGCAGGCCAAGAAATTGCCGATGGTGGAGGACCTGCGGGACGAGTCGGACCACGAGAACCCGACCCGCCTGGTGATCGTGCCGCGCTCTAATCGGGTCGATGTGGAACGGGTCATGTCTCACCTCTTTGCCACCACAGACCTGGAAAGAACCTACCGGGTCAACATCAACCTGATCGGTATTGACGGCCGGCCGTCGGTGAAAGACCTGCTCACCCTGCTCAAGGAGTGGCTCAGCTTCCGTACCGAAACCGTGCGCAGGCGTCTGCAGCATCGCCTGGATCAGGTGCTCGAACGTCTGCATATCCTGCAGGGGCTGATGATCGCCTACCTCAATATCGATGAGGTGATCGCCATCATCCGCTATGAGGAGGAGCCTAAGGCTGAGTTGATGAAACGGTTTTCGCTCTCCGAGCTGCAGGCCGAGGCGATCCTCAACCTGCGTCTGCGCCATCTGGCCAAACTGGAAGAGATGAAGATCCGTGGTGAACAGGATGAGCTGGAGAAGGAGCGAGAGTCGCTGCAGCTGATCCTCGGTTCAAAGCAGCGGCTGCGCACCCTGATACGCAAAGAGCTCAAAGCCGATGCGGAACAGTATGGGGATGAGCGCCGTTCCCCTATCGTCGAGCGGGCCTCCGCGGAGGCATTGGCCGAGACTGACTTGACCCCCAGCGAGGCAGTCACTGTCGTGCTTTCCGAAAAGGGCTGGGCGCGAACCGCCAAGGGACACGATATCGACCCCGTCACGCTCAACTACCGGGCGGGAGACGGCTTTCTTGCCGCGGCCCGCCTGCGCAGCAATCAGCAGGCGGTGTTTATCGACTCCAACGGACGCAGCTATTCGCTGCCGGCCCACACCTTGCCGTCGGCGCGCAGTCAGGGCGAGCCCTTGACCGGCAGACTCTCGCCGGCGACGGGCGCGACCTTTCGCGCCGTGGTGAGCGGCGAAGCGAGGGGGGAGTTTCTGTTGGCCTCGGATGCAGGCTACGGTTTCCGGGTCGGATCGGCGGATATGTTGGCGAAAAACAAGTCAGGCAAGGCCTTGCTGTCTCTACCCAAGGGGGCGCATGTGTTGCCGCCGGCCGCAGTGACCGATCCCGAACTCGACCGGGTGGTGGCGATCTCCAACGAAGGTCGGATGCTGGTCTTCCCGGTTTCCGAGTTACCCCGGTTGGCGCGGGGCAAAGGCAACAAGATCATCGCCATTCCGCCCAAGCGGGTGGCGGTTAGGGAGGAGTTCGTCGTCGCCCTGGCCGTGGTTCCCCGGACCGGCAGTCTCACCGCCCATGCCGGTAAGCGCTATATCGTTCTCAAACCCTCGGACCTCGATGGTTACCAGAGCGAGCGGGGGCGTCGCGGCGCCAAGCTGCCGAGAGGATTTCAGCGGGTTGACCGGGTGGCGGTGAATTGATTTGCCGGCCTCTGAAAACGTCAGACAGTATAGGACACTACACCAGGTTCGATGATTTAGCGTGGAGACTTGGTCTATTCGTCGTTATAATAATCCGTTCACAGTAGTGTGGTGGTGATCGGTTTAGCTTGCCGCCCGGCTGACAAGCGAAAGTGGCGGAATTGGTAGACGCGCTGGATTTAGGTTCCTGTGGGGCAACCCGTGAGAGTTCGAGTCTCTCCTTTCGCACCATTTCCCCGGCAATTGCCATTCGCGATTATCGGGTACCGGTTTTTACATTCAGATAGTGACAGATCAGGCTGTCAGGAGAATATACATGCAAGTTTCGGTGGAATCGGGAGAAGGGCTTGAGAGGCGTCTCATCGTTGAACTGCCTGCTGAGCAGATCGATGCGGAAGTCACCAAACGCCTGAAGCAAATTGGCCGAACCGCCAAGTTGGATGGCTTTCGTCCGGGCAAGGTGCCGATGAATATGCTGCGCCGCAATTTCGGCGGTCAGGTCTTGCAGGAGGTCTATGGTCGAATGATCGAGACCAGCTACCAGGAGGCCATCCAGCAGGAGAAGCTGCATCCTGCCGGGATGCCTAAGATAGAGCCCAAAGAGGCCGATGGAGAGGGGCTGTTCAGTTATGTGGCCACCTTGGAGGTGATGCCGGAGATCGCACTGGCTCCCCTCAAGGGCGAGATCAAGCGACCTGTGGCTGAAGTGGGCGAACAGGATATTGACGAGATGATCGAGAAGCTGCGCAAGCAGCGCGCTACCTGGAACGACGTGGAGCGCGCCGCCGAAGAGGGGGATCAGGTCCGGATTAACTTCGAAGGTTCCGTTGACGGGGAGGCATTCGAGGGCGGCAGCGCCGATAACGTCGACCTTGTGCTTGGCTCCAAACGTATGATAGAAGGCTTCGAGAGTGGCTTGATCGGTGTGGTGAAAGCGGAAAAACGCACCATCGATCTGGAATTTCCCAAGGACTACTACGTAGCAGAGCTGGCGGGCAAGCCGGTGACCTTCGAGGTAGAGACAAGCCAGGTTTCGGAGGAGGTGCTGCCCCTGGTCGATGACGACTTCGCCAAAGAGTTTGGTACGGACGAGGGAGTGGATAAGCTGAAGGCGGATATCCGCGAGAATATGCAGCGTGAGCTCAGCCAGCGTATTCAGTCCCGGATCAAGGCCCAGGCGATGGATCTGGTCTACCAGCTGAACAAAATCGATCTCCCCACTGTCTTGATAGATGAGGAGATCGAGGCATTGCGCAAGCAGGCCCGGGAGCAGTTGGGGCAGGGAGCCGGCAGTTTCGAACTGCCCCGCGAAATGTTTGAGGAGCAGGCCAAGCGGCGCGTGACCCTGGGACTGGTGATCGGCGAAATCATTAAACAAAATGATATCCAGGTCGATAACGATCTTGTACGCGAGAAAATCGAGGAGTTTGCCGCCAGCTACGAGCACCCCGAAGAAGTGATCAAATACTACTACGCCAATCAGCAGCCGTTAGCCTCGGTGCAAAACGTGGTGCTTGAGGACCAGGTGGTGGATTGGGTATTGGCGCAGGCCGATGTGTCTGATGAGCAGACCACTTTCGCCGCATTGACAGAACAGGGTGGAATCCCAGGGTAATGAAGCCGATGAATGAACGATTCCCGTCAGCGATACAGGATACTGAAAATCTCGGCCTGGTCCCGATCGTTATCGAGCAGACCGCCAGGGGCGAGCGCTCTTTCGATATCTACTCCAGGCTGCTCAAGGAGCGGGTCATTTTTCTGGTCGGGCCGGTGGAAGACCATATGGCCAACCTGGTTGTCGCTCAGCTGCTGTTTCTCGAGTCTGAGAACCCGGACAAGGATATCCATCTCTATATCAACTCGCCTGGCGGGTCGGTGGCGGCTGGCCTGTCGATTTACGATACCATGCAGTTCGTGCGCCCGGATGTCAGCACCATGTGTATCGGCCAGGCCGCCAGCATGGGCGCCCTGCTGCTGACCGGCGGAGCCAAGGGTAAGCGCTTTTGCCTTCCCAACTCGCGGATGATGATTCACCAGCCGCTGGGCGGTTTTCAGGGGCAGGCCACCGATATCGAGATTCATGCGAAAGAGATTCTTTTATTGCGTGAGCGTCTGAATACGATTCTGGCCCTGCATACCGGCCAGACTCTGGAAAAGATCGCCGTGGATACCGAACGGGACAATTTCATGGGTGGCGAAGACTCGGTGGAATATGGTCTGATTGACACTGTTTTGACGAATCGCAAGGGCGCTGAGTCGGAATAAAATCGGCCGTGAGGGGCGGCAGAGGCGTGCATTGGATGGTTAGTGTGCCTCGTCAGGGTTTTCCCACTCTGTCCTTGCCATCTATGCGCAGTTGGATATGATTGGGTTAAAGCAGGTTGATTTCGGTTTCGAGGAGTGAGATATGGGCAGTGACAAGAGCGGAAAAGGTGACGACGGCAAACTGCTGTATTGCTCCTTTTGCGGCAAGAGTCAGCATGAGGTGCGTAAGCTGATCGCCGGTCCCTCCGTCTTTATCTGCGATGAATGCGTCGAACTCTGTAACGATATCATCCGTGAGGAGATGCAGGATACCGGGGAAGAGAACATCAACAGGCTTCCCAAGCCCCAGGAGATTAAAAAGACCCTGGATCAGTATGTTATCGGTCAGCAGAGAGCAAAGAAGGTGCTCTCCGTCGCGGTCTACAACCACTACAAGCGTCTCGACGCCATCGGCAAGGAGAGCGAGGTCGAGCTGGCGAAATCGAATATTCTTTTGATCGGACCCACGGGTTCGGGCAAGACCCTGCTGGCCGAGACCCTTGCCAGGCTGCTCAATGTGCCTTTCACCATTGCCGACGCCACCACCCTGACAGAGGCGGGTTATGTCGGCGAGGATGTGGAAAACATCATTCAGAAGTTGTTGCAAAAGTGCGATTATGACGTAGAAAAGGCCCAGACCGGCATTGTCTACATCGATGAAATCGATAAGATTTCACGAAAATCCGATAATCCCTCCATTACCCGCGACGTATCGGGCGAAGGGGTGCAGCAGGCGCTGCTGAAACTGATCGAGGGCACGGTGGCCTCGGTGCCGCCCCAGGGCGGGCGCAAGCATCCCCAACAGGAGTTCCTCCAGGTCAATACCTCGAATATCCTGTTCATCGTGGGGGGTGCGTTCGCCGGTTTGGAGAAAGTCATCAAGGATCGCTCCGAAAAGGGGGGCATCGGCTTTTCGGCCGAGGTCAAGAGTAAGGATGAATCGCGCTCGGTGGGTGACATCATCGTCGATGTCGAGCCCGAGGATCTGATCAAGTACGGCTTGATTCCCGAGTTCGTCGGCCGTTTGCCGGTGGTCGCCACGCTTCAGGAACTGGATGAGGATTCGCTGATCAAGATTCTCACCGAGCCGAAGAATGCGTTGATCAAACAGTACAGCCGCCTGTTCGAAATGGAAGGTTGTGAACTTGAGATACGCGAGGACGCGCTTCGAGCCATTGCCCATAAGGCAATGCTGCGCAAGACCGGCGCACGGGGTTTGCGCACCATTCTGGAGCAAGTACTGCTGGATACCATGTATGACCTTCCCTCCATGGATGAGGTGACCAAGGTCGTGGTGGACGAGGCCGTGATCGCTGGCGAATCGGATCCGTTGATGATCTACGAAAACAGTGACAAGCAGATTGCCGCATCCGACTGAGACTGGGGTATGTCGTTAGAAAAACCCCATCGTTTTCTTAAGATGGGGCTTGAAACATCTCGCCGCTGGCCTTATATCACGGATTGAACATACGCTATCCAGCAGACTCAAATCTCTGTACTGACACTGTCATACCTGCGGTTGAGGTTTTGTTACGCGGAGATTCCGCCAAACGAGGACACATTAATGGGCCAAGAGTACACAGCATCCGCTAAGAGCGTCGACCAGAGCAACGTCGTACCCGTTTTGCCGCTGCGTGATGTGGTTGTCTATCCACACATGGTCATTCCACTCTTTGTCGGCCGTGACAAGTCCATCCTGGCGCTGGATTCGGCGATGCAGAGCAATAAGCAGATCCTGCTCGCGGCGCAGAAGAGCGCCGACGTGGATGATCCCGATGTCAGCGATATGTACGCGATCGGCACCCTGGCCAATATTCTGCAGCTGCTTAAGCTGCCGGACGGTACCGTCAAGGTGTTGGTGGAGGGTGGCGAGCGAGCCCGCATCATCGAGTTTATCGATACCGATGAGTTCTTCACGGCCCGGCTCGAAACCCTGACCGACTCCCTCGATCTGGCGGGGCGTGAGACCGAGGTATTGATGCGTTCCGCCACCAACCTGTTCGATCAGTATGTCAAACTCAACAAAAAAGTTCCGCCCGAGGTCCTGACCTCCCTCTCCAGCATCGATGACCCGAGTCGTCTGGCGGACACGATTGCCGCGCACATGTCTTTGAAATTGGAAGAGAAGCAGCATGTCCTTGAAATGCCCAACGTGCGTGAGCGCCTTGAGCATCTGATGGGGCTGATGGAAGGGGAAAACGATATCCTGCAGATGGAGAAGCGTATCCGTGGCCGCGTCAAGCGCCAGATGGAGAAGAATCAGCGCGAATACTATCTGAATGAGCAGATGAAGGCGATTCAGAAGGAACTGGGGGAGATGGACGATGCGCCGAACGAGATAGAGGATCTTTCGAAGAAGATCGAAACGGCCGGTATGACCAAAGAGGCCAAGGACAAGGCTGCCAATGAGTTGAACAAATTGAAACTGATGTCGCCGATGTCAGCCGAAGCCACGGTAGTGCGCAACTATATCGATACCCTGGTGGGACTGCCCTGGAAAAAACGCACCAAAATCCGCAATGATATCGGCGCCGCCGATGCGGTATTGAACGAGGATCACTACGGTCTGGAGAAGGTCAAGGAGCGTATTCTGGAGTATCTCGCCGTACAACAGCGGGTGCGCAAGCTGAAGGGTCCCATCCTCTGTCTGGTCGGTCCGCCGGGTGTGGGCAAGACTTCACTAGGTCAATCGATCGCCCGCGCCACCAACCGCAAGTTTACCCGCATGGCCCTGGGCGGGGTGCGCGATGAAGCTGAGATCCGTGGCCACAGACGCACCTATATCGGTGCCCTGCCCGGTAAGATTATCAACAACCTGAGCAAGGTCAAGACCCGTAATCCCTTATTCTTATTGGACGAGATCGACAAGATGGCGATGGATTTTCGGGGCGATCCCGCCTCGGCGCTGTTGGAGGTGCTCGATCCCGAACAGAACCATACCTTCAACGATCACTACCTGGAAGTCGATTTCGATCTCTCTGAAGTGATGTTCGTCGCCACGGCGAATACCTTGAATATTCCGCCGGCATTACTGGACCGGATGGAGGTGATCAGGCTCTCCGGCTATACCGAGGACGAGAAGGTCAATATCGCCGAACGCTACCTGGTGCGCAAGCAGATGGAGAACAATGGCCTGAAACCGAATGAATTGATCATTCGTGAGGCCGCGATTCGCGACATCGTCCGCTACTTTACCCGCGAAGCGGGGGTGCGCAACCTGGAGCGGGAGATCGCCAAGATCTGCCGTAAGGTGGTGAAAGAGATCCTGCTGAGAAAACCGAAGGGCAAGATCACCATTACCCCCAAACGTCTGGAGGAGTACCTCGGGGTGAAGCGATTTCGCTATGGGCGTGCCGATGAGCACGATCAGGTCGGGCAGGTCACCGGTCTGGCCTGGACCGAGGTGGGCGGTGAGCTGTTGCACATCGAAGCCGCGTTGATGCCGGGTAAGGGACGGCTGAGCCATACCGGCCAATTGGGCGAGATCATGCAGGAGTCGATCCAAGCGGCTATGACCGTGGTGAGAAGCCGCGCCGATTCACTGGCGTTGGAAGAGGATTTCCATCAAAAATGCGATGTCCATATCCATGTGCCGGAAGGGGCTACGCCGAAGGACGGTCCCAGCGCCGGTGTCGGGATGTGCACCAGCCTGGTATCGGCCCTGACCAAGATACCGGTCAGGGCCGATGTGGCGATGACCGGAGAGATCACGCTGCGAGGCGAGATATTGCCGATCGGCGGACTCAAGGAGAAGCTGCTGGCCGCCCATCGCGGGGGCATTGCGACGGTGATCATTCCTGAAGAAAACGAGCGCGATCTGGTTGAAATCCCGAAGAATATTAAACAGAATCTGGAGATCAGGCCGGTACGCTGGATCGACGAGGTGCTGCAAATCGCTCTCACCGGGGTGCCGAGGCCGAAGGGCGCCAAGCCGGTCGCCGCCACACCGAGGAAGCGCAGCGAAAAAAATGACAGCGAAGAAGTCAAGAAACGGGCGGCTCCGACAAAGCATTAGTTCACAAGTACGGCCATTGCTGCTGATCGGCGATGGCCGTTGCTTGACAGGGTTTCTGGCAGCCGGTATAAATTCTGGCGTTTCGGGCTCCAAGTGAGCCATAACACAAATCTTCTCATGGCGGGCCTTTCCGCCAAGACCATCATAGGGGAATACGATTAATGAATAAGGCCGAACTAATTGAGGCAATGGCGGAATCCGCAGATATCTCCAAGGCAGCCGCTGGGCGTGCACTCGACGGAATGGTGCAGACAGTGACCGAAGTGATGCAAGCCGGCGATACCCTCTCTCTGGTAGGATTTGGCACCTTCTCCGTGAAAGAGCGTGCGGCTCGCGAGGGTCGTAATCCCCAGACTGGTGAGACCATCAAGATCAAGGCCTCAAGGATCCCGTCATTCAAGGCTGGCAAAGCGTTGAAGGATGCAATAAACTAGCGCGCCTTCGAGTGGGGTGTATCACTAATCGACGATATACCGCACTTGCGGGGTGCTTAGCTCAGCTGGGAGAGCATCGCCCTTACAAGGCGAGGGTCGCAGGTTCGATCCCTGCAGCACCCACCATACGGAGCGGTAGTTCAGTTGGTTAGAATACCGGCCTGTCACGCCGGGGGTCGCGGGTTCGAGTCCCGTCCGCTCCGCCAACTTCAACCAGCAACGGGGTATCTGGCAGATACCCCGTTTTTGTTTTAGATGCAGAGTAAACGAGTCACTGGTCATGCTTCAGGAAATCAGAGATAGAGCCCAGGGATGGATTGCTTGGGTGATTGTCATCCTCATCTCCATCCCCTTTGCGCTTTGGGGGATTCAGTCCTATCTAGGCATAGGTTCCGAACCTGTTGCCGCGATGGTGAATGGCGTCGAAATCACTGAGCGGACACTGGATAGCCGGTTTCAACGCTTTCGCCAGCAATTGCGTGAGCAGCTCGGTTCCGCCTATCGTCCGGAAATGTTCGACGATGCCCGGATGCGCGAGGAGATGTTGAATCGCCTGGTGCGGGAGGAGTTACTCCAACAAACCTCGGAAGCGATAGGCTTACGCGCCGGCGAGTCGATGATACAAGCCACCATCCTCGGTATGTCGATGTTTCAGAAGGATGGCCGGTTCGATCAGCAGACCTATGAGCGCGCCCTGCGTCTGCAGGGGCTCTCTTCCGCCGGTTTTGAAGACCGGGTGCGCCGTGCGCTGGTATCCGAGCAGTTGGCCCAGGCGGTAGCGGTCGGCGCCTTCATTACCGATCACGAGTTCAGCGAATCCCAGCGGTTGATGAAACAGACCCGTGAACTCTCCTATTTCGTAATCCCCAGCGCCGACTTTGCGTTGGATGGCGGGATTTCGGACGACGATATCAAGGCATATTACGCGGCCAATGAAAGCGCTTTCATCTCGCCGGAAAAGGTCAAGCTTGAGTATATTCTGCTCGATGCGGAAACGGCCGGCGGCACCGTCAACCCAGATGAGGAGCTGTTGCGCGGTTACTATGAAAACAATGAGGATGAGTTCGGTCTGCCGGAACAGCGCCAGGCGAGCCATATCCTGATTCAGCTTGCCCAGGATGCCGGCCAGGCGGTTGTCGATGAAGCGAAGTCGAAGATCGAGGCATTGGCGGAACGAGTCCGTCAGGGTGAATCTTTCGCTGATATCGCCAAGGGCCATTCCCAGGATCCGGGTTCCGCGGCGGCGGGTGGCGATCTGGGCTTTTTCGGCAAGGGCATCATGGACCCGGCCTTTGAGGCGGCGGTGTTTGCCCTGCGGGAAGGCGAGGTGAGCGAACCGGTGCGCAGCAGTTTCGGTTTGCACCTGATAAAACTGACCGGGATCAAGGCGGGTGATGTCAAGCCTTTCGAGGAGGCCCGTGGCGAAGTGGAGGCCGCCTATCGCAAGGCCGAGGGCGAGCGGCTCTATTTCGAGATGGCCGAGCAACTGGCCGATCTCAGCTACGAGGATCCCGCCAGCCTGGAACCGGCCGCCAATGCGTTGGGGCTGTCGATTCAGCAGAGTGACTGGCTCACACGCGATCAGGCGCAGGGGATATTCGCCAAGCCCAAGGTGATGGCGAGCGCCTTCAGTGAAGATGTATTACAAGAGCGAAACAACAGTGAGCTGATCGAACTGGATGGCACCAGTTCCCTGGTCTTGAGGGTGTTGGAGCATCAGCAAGCGTCGACCCTGCCGCTTGAGGAGGTCAGGGACCGGATTACCGAGACCCTGCGAAACCAGCGGGCAGAGGAGCAGACCCAGGCCGAGGCGGGAAAACGTCTGGCGGAAATCCGTTCAGGGAGCTCCCTGACGCAAGCGGCGGGCAGTTATGCCGTTACCGGTCCGTTGACGGTGGCGCGTAATGACACCCAGCTACCGATGGGGCTGTCGAGTACCCTGTTTCGTGCTGAAAAGCCACTAGCCGATGCCGTCACGCCAGGCAGCGCCAGGCTGGCGCAGGGGGACTATGCCGTGTATGTGCTGACGGGTGTGATCGAGGGCAGTGTGGACCAAGCCGACGTTCAGCAGCAGACAGAGGGCCTGCGCCGGAAACTTGGTAGAGACTTCTATGAAATGGTGTTGGCGGATCTGGAATCCCGCGCGGATGTCGAAATATTGTTGAAGCCGGATAGCGAATGAGCTTATACGTTACACCACAGGAGCGCCCGAAGTCGTAGGTCAGGTTGACGCGGAGCGGCTACCTGACTCAATGGGGGTGTCACGTAGCTGCGCAACGTGACCTACGGGTTTCTAAACAGACGGGTTCTAAACAGACGTCCACGCAAAATTACCTGAGAGTTGAATGGGTGATGAGATGGACCTTCTACTGGGTGGCTCCCTTAGGTTGTGTTAGGCCATCCCCAGGATGTGATAGCCCGAGTCCACATAGATGATGTCGCCGGTAATGCCTGAGGCGAGATCGGAACAGAGAAACGCCGTGGTGTTGCCCACTTCCTCGATGGTGATATTGCGGCGCAGGGGATTTCGCTTCTCGACCTCATCGAGCATGCCCTTGAAGTCCTTGATGCCGGAGGCGGCCAGGGTCCTGATCGGGCCTGCGGAGACAGCGTTGACCCGGATCCCTTCCGGGCCCAGGCACTCCGCCATGTAGCGGACGTTGGCCTCGAGACTCGCCTTTGCCACACCCATGACGTTATAGTTGTTGACAGTGCGCACGGCGCCCAGGTAGCTCATGGTGATCAATGAGGCGTTTCTCTCCTGCATCAGCGGGCGCCCGGCCTTGGCCAGGGCGGCAAAGCTGTAGGAGCTGATATCGTGGGCCAGGGCAAAGCCTTCGCGGGTGAGATTGTCCAGGTACCCCCCTTCCAGGTGGTCGCGGGGGGCAAAACCCACCGCATGGACGATGCCGTCAAGATGGCCCCACTCTGTTTCCAGAGTAGCGAACAAGTCAGCAATCTGTTCATCGCTGGTGACATCCAGGGGCAGCACAATTTCGGCGCCGAATCGCTCCGCGGCATCGTCGACGCGCTTTTTCAATTTCTCGGTCTGGTAAGTGAGCGCCAGTTCGGCCCCTTCCCGGTGCATGGCTTCGGCAACGCCCCAGGCAATGGAGCGGTTGCTGGCGATGCCGACAATAAGAATGCGTTTGTCTTGTAAAAAGCCCATTGAACAATTCCTTGCTGGAGTCATCGATAAGAAACACGGGGATAAGCTTCGTAGCCTATCGCGTATTGGTGGTATGAACTGCGTAAGGTACCGGAATTTAGCGTCAGCGAAAAGTAGGCTGTCAGTCAGCCGACGAAGGCCACATCCGTCTTGGGGAAGTCGTCGCCTTTGAACAACAGAGGTTCTCCCCGGGACTTCGCTAATGCATAAGAAAAACAATCACCAAAGTTCAGTCCTGCCGGATGCCGGCCTTTTCCATAGTCTCTAAACCCCTTGCGGGCCAGTAAGGCATGCTCTTCATCGACAGGAATCAACTTGATCCCGGCTTTGATCATGAACAGGTCCAGATCGCGAATACCGTCTGCGCCGAATCGGGATTCGATGATCATGGACAACTCCACGAAACTGGCCGTTGACATGCAGCATGATCGGGCCGTTCCGATAAGCTTGTTGAAGGTGTGGCGCTCTGGCTCGTCCTGCAGGATAGCAACCAGGGCCGACGTATCGATTACCATCAGCGTGGTAAGCCGTGTTCGTCGTAGCCGAGAATTTCGTCCGCGTCACGTGCATCACAAACGGGAAGAGAGGCGCAGTGAGAGGCGATCTCGTCCAATTCGTCGGCTAAATTTCGGGCCGAGCCACGCCGGCGTATCATATCCAAGCGCTCGCGAAGCGCCACGGTAACTGCCTGGGTCTTTGACTCTCCGGTCAATTTGGCTAGCGTCTCTGCAAGACGTTCAGTTTCCGGATTTCGAATGTTCAGCGCCATAGGGATTCTTTACATGTAGAACTTTTTCTACACAGTAGCACTCCAAGACCTATCGTTCAAGATTCATCCCATGGGTAGTGCGGTAGATACGCTTTCAAGTGCCGGGAAAGCATAATAGACTCTCTACATTTTAACCTGAATCTGTGGATTTGGATTTCAATTAACGCGTCATCCTGGATCGTAGGAGAAACTTCATGCAGCGGCGTTTAAACGGTCGGGATATCCTCTATTTTGGTGGTCTTGGGTTGGTTCTGGTGACCATCATTCTGACCATGTATATGATCGACCGGCAATGGCAGAAGATGTCAGGCATGGAGCAGCTGATGCGTGAACAGGCCGGTGATCTCAGGGAGATCGGCGCTCAGGTCAGAAATCTGGATAAGCGTATCCAACAAGGTGTAAGTCTGTCGCAAGGCAGCGGATCAGCATCGAGCAACCGGCTACCGGCAGCGTTTCAACGGGCCTATGCGGTCACCCAGCAGGCCGATTACAGTCCGGGAGACTGGATGGTGCAGGCATTCAGCGTCAACCTGAAGTCGCTGACCCCGTTTATTTCACAGGATGCCTACTCATCCCAAGTGCAGAGCTATATTCTCGAGACCCTGTTGATACGTAATCCCGATACCCTCGAATGGCAGGGGTTGCTGGCAAGCGACTGGTCAGTCAGCGAGGATGGCCTCACCTTTGTCTTCAAACTTCGAGAAGGATTACAGTTCTCCGACGGTGCGCCGCTGACGGCCGAGGATGTGGTCTTCACCTTCGAGTTCATCATGACCGAAGCGATCCAGGCGCCGCGGGAGCGCGCCTATTACGCCAAGATCGAATCGGTGGAAGCGCTCGATCCATTCACTGTCAAATTTCAGTTTGCCGAACCCTATTTCAATGCCCTCTCCTTGGCCGGGGGCATGGCGATCATGCCTAAGCACTTTTACCAACCCTACCTGGAGGGTCCGAATGCATTCAACCAGTCGAAAGGATTGTTGTTGGGTTCCGGCCCCTACCGTCTTGAAGACCCGAAGGGTTGGGCCCCTGACAAGGGCGGGGTGGAACTGCGCCGCAATCCCCGCTATTGGGGACCGGTGCAACCCGCTTTCGACCGTCTCATCTGGCGTGTGATCGAAAACGACAGTGCGCGTCTGACCACCTTTCGTAACGGTGAGATCGATACCTACTCATCACGTCCACGGGAGTATCAACAGTTGACCTCCGATGAGGATCTGAGCAAGAAGGCGGAGCACTGGGAGTATATGAGTCCCGTGGCGGGTTACTCCTATATCGGTTGGAATCAGCGCCGCAATGATAAACCGACCCGCTTTGCAAAAAAGGAAGTGAGGCAGGCGATGACCTATCTGATCGATCGGCAGCGTATCGCCGATGAGATCTATCTTGGTTATGCCGAAGTTGCCGTCAGTCCGTTCAATGCCAGCAGTAAACAGCATGATCCCGCCTTGCAGGCACGGGGCTATGATCAGGCAAAGGGGATTGAACTGCTCACCAAGGCGGGCTATGCCGACCGTGACGGTGACGGCGTCTTGGAGGATAGCGCCGGAGAGCCGTTCGAGTTCGAACTGGTCTATTTCCAAGGCAATGAGGATACCGGCCGGATGGTGCTGTTTCTGAAGGATATGCTGGCGCGCGCCGGTATTCTGCTGCAACCTAAGCCCACTGAGTGGTCGGTGATGCTCGATCTGATGAAAAAGCTGGACTTCGATGCCATTACCCTGGGCTGGAGCAGCGGCCTCGAAACCGATCTCTATCAAATGTTTCACAGCAGCCAGATCGAGGGGGGAGGGAACAATTTCATCAACTACAGCAATCCCGAGCTGGATCGACTGATCGAGGCGGCGCGGGCAACGGTGGACGAGGCGAAGCGTATGCCCCTCTGGCAGGCGGCGGAGGCGCATCTCTATCACGACCAGCCCTACACCTTTCTCAGGCGCAGCAAGAGTCTGGTCTTTATTGACCGGCGTCTTCACAATGTGGTCAATACCAGGGTCGGCCTCAATGTAGGGCAGGTGCCGCTGGAGAACTATGTCCCGGCCGTTGAGCAGCGTTATAGCCAGTAAACATACATGCTGACCTATCTGTTTCGACGCTTGCTGCTGATGCTGCCCACATTGCTGGGCATCACCCTGGTGGTGTTTGTCGTCATGGCCGCATCACCCGGCGGGATCAGCGCCCAGAGCCTGGTGGAGGGGCAGAACCTCGATCCGGAAGCGAAAAAGGAGATCGAGGCCTACTATAACCGTCTGTATGGCCTGGATGATCCTCCCTATCTACAGTATCTGCGCTGGTTGAACAATGTCTCTCCGATCGGCTTTACCTTTGATGAAGAGAACCGCATGAGCGGCTTCTCCTTTACCAAGGGTTCCGATCTGGGGCGCAGCTTTCGCTATGGGCGGCCGGTCACGGAGCTGCTCTCCGAAAGGGTGCCGATCACTATTCTGCTGAATGTCTTGAGTATTCCCATCGTCTATCTGTTGGCCCTGCTGGTGGGAGTACGCGCGGCGGTTGAGCGGGGTCGCTCCTTCGATGTCAGCAGCGGCATGATCATGCTCGCGCTCTGGTCGGTGCCGACCATGCTGGCCGGGGTGCTGCTGATCGGTTTTTTCGCCAATGAGCAGTATTGGCACTGGTTTCCCACAGCGGGCCTGAGCGATCGTCTGGTGCTGGATCAGGTCTTCATGCCCCACTGGTCCAGCCTGTGGGATATCGGTCTGCTGTTCGTTACCCTGGTGATTGCCATCGCCCTGTTTCTGGCGCTGGGACGCATGGCGGGCAGATCGTTGCGGATGTCGCTGTTCGGGCTATGTTGGGGGTTGCTGGGTCTGGCGATGATCCGGCAGTTGCCGGCGACACAACAGTCACTCCTGTTGTGGGTGGTGGCTCCGACCCTGTTCGCCCTGCTCGCCGCGTGGCTGGCGAGCACCGACTACCGGCTGTTGCGCCAGCTCGGTTTTCTCTCCACCGGCCTGCTGGTCGGGACCCTGCTCTCGGTGTATTGGATGCAGGGGAGCTGGTTGAGGGGGTTTCTGCTGGACCGGCTTTGGCATCTGGTATTGCCGGTGATCTGTCTCGCCTACGGCGGCTTTGCCGGCCTTGCCAAGCTGACCCGCACCGCGGTGCTGGAGAATCTGCTTTCCGACTATGCGCGCACCGCCAGGGCCAAGGGTCTGGCCGAGGCAGCGGTGCTGTGGCGGCATGTGTTTCGCAACAGCCTGTTGCCCTTGATCACCGTGGCGGCCAGTCTGCTGCCCAGCCTGTTGGCGGGCTCGGTGATCGTAGAGAGCATATTCAGTATCGAGGGGATGGGTAAACTGGCCGTCGAGGCAGTGCAGACCCGGGATCGTGAACTGGTGCTGTCGATCACCCTGATCGGCGGCTGTCTGACCCTGCTGGGTTATCTGTTGGCCGATCTGCTGTATGCCCTGGCCGATCCGAGGGTGAGCTATGAGTGAGCCGGTGAAACAGCGGCAGAGCTACTGGCGCAGGATCCTCGGCCATACCTTTGTCCGCTGGGGAGCGCGATTGGGACTGTTGTGGGTGGCCATGCTCGCGCTGGTCGGTGTGTTCGCCCCCTTCCTAGCCAGCAGTTTCCCCCTGTTGCTCAGCCAGGGGGGAGCGATATCGAGCCCGGTGCTGGCCTATCTGCAGCCGCTCGACGTGGTGTTACTGGCCGGCTTTTTTACCTTGTTGCTGCTCTATCCCTGGCGTTTCACCTGGCTGCGTAAGCTGCTGATTCTGAGCACCGTGCTCGCACTGGCTGCCCTGTTGGCCTACACATGGATCAAGCCGCAGCAATTGGTGATCTATGAACAGTACCGGGTGGCGGAGGCGGCGGGAAGCTACGATTGGGTGCTCTACGCGCCGGTCCCCTATTCGCCCAAGGACTACCAGCGCGATCGGGGCGACACCGGTCTGGAGGCGCCCCTGTCGCAACAGCGGCGCAGCCACTGGTTCGGTACTGAGCAGAACGGCGCCGATGTGCTCAGCCGCATGATCCACGCCTCGCGAATCGCCTTGGGCATAGGTTTTATCGCCACCGGCATCGCCATGCTGCTGGGGGTCGTCATCGGCGGCCTGATGGGCTATTTTTCCGGTGTGGTGGATATCCTGGGGATGCGCCTGGTGGAGATCTTCGAGGCGGTGCCCACCCTGTTTCTGCTGCTCACCTTTGTCGCCTTCTTCGGCCGCAGTCTCTATATCATGATGGTGATTATCGGCATTACCAGCTGGCCGGGCTATGCCCGCTATGTGCGCGCCGAGTTTCTGCGCCTGCGCAAACAGGACTTCGTCCAGGCCGCGGAGGCCGCTGGCTTGCCGCTGCCCTCGATCCTGTTTCGCCACATGCTGCCAAACGGCATGGGTCCCGTGCTGGTGGCGGCCAGCTTTGGCGTCGCCTCGGCGATCCTCGCCGAGGCGACCTTGAGCTTCCTCGGGCTCGGTCTGGTGGACGACCCCTCCTGGGGCGAGATGCTCAACCAGGCGGTGCAGTCCTCCCGTTTCAACTGGTGGATGGCGGCCTTCCCAGGCGGGGCGATCTTTTTCACCGTCTTCGCCTACAACCTGATCGGCGAGTCCCTGCGCGACGCCATCGATCCCTATCTGAGCAAGTCGGGATGATCCTACTGTCGGTAAAACAGCTTCGCACCTGGTTTCGTCACCAGAATCAGACCATCAAGGCGGTGGACGAGGTCAGCTTTGAAATAGCGCGGGGCGAGACCTTCTGTCTGGTGGGCGAGTCGGGCAGCGGTAAGTCGATCACGGCGCTCTCCATCATGCAACTCCTGCCTCAATCCAATCTGCAGCAGCATACCGGGGAGATCCGCTTCCAGGCCGAAGGCAAAGCGCTGGTTGACCTGGCGAGCCTGAGCGAAGCGGCGATGCAGCAAGTGCGCGGCGGCAGGATCGCGATGATCTTCCAGGAACCGATGAGTTCGCTGAATCCGGTGTTCACCATCGGCGAACAGATTCTCGAAGCAGTCAGGCTCCATTTTTCCGCCCTATCCGAGGCCGAGGCCTGGCAGCGGGTGATGCACTCACTGGAAGCGGTGCAACTGCCTGATCCCGAGACACGTGTGCACAGCTATCCGCACCAGCTCTCGGGAGGTCAGCGCCAGCGGGTGATGATCGCCATGGCCATGGCCTGCGAGCCCGATCTGTTGATCGCCGACGAACCCACCACAGCCTTGGATGTGACGGTGCAGCGGGAGATCCTGCGCCTGATGCAGGCGCTCCAGGATCGCACTGGGATGGCGATTCTGTTTATCACTCACGACTTCGGCGTGGTTTCACAGATTGCCGATCGGGTCGGCGTCATGCAGCAGGGCAAGTTGGTGGAGACCGGCGCGACCGAGCAGATTATTCACCGTCCCGGTCATGCTTACACCCAGTCACTGATAGCCGCCCTGCCGGAGAATCTGGCCAAGTCCCAAAAGCATGATTCGGTTGAGGATCAGACGCCGTTGATCAAGCTCTCTCAATTACAGATCCATTTTCCGGTGCGCAAAGGCCTGTTTCGGCGCGTGGTCGATCAGGTGCGCGCCGTGGATGGCGTCGATCTGGAGATACCCCGTGGTCAGATCCTCGCCCTGGTCGGCGAATCGGGCAGTGGCAAGACGACCCTGGGGCGGGGGATCCTGCGCCTGACCGAACCGACCGCCGGTCAGGTTGCCTACGACGATACCGACATCACGCAGATGAACCGCGCGCAACTGCGCCGTTTCCGCCGGCATATGCAGATTATCTTTCAGGACCCGATCGCTTCGCTTAATCCCCGTCTGAGTATTGCCGCTATCCTGACCGAGCCGATGAAGGTGCACGGCATCGGCGAGAATAGCGAGGCGCGGTTGGAGATTGCCAGGGATCTTCTCAATCAGGTGCGGATGGAAGCGGGCGCCTTGTGGCGCTACCCCCATGAATTTTCCGGTGGACAGAGACAGCGGATCGGCATCGCCCGCGCCCTGTCGATGGACCCCTCGTTTATTGTCTGTGACGAGATCACCAGCGCCCTGGATGTCTCTGTGCAAGCCGAAATACTACGCATGTTGCTGGAGCTGCGCGCCCGGCGGGGACTGACCCTGTTGTTCATCACCCATAATATCGGCGTGGTCGAGTATGTCAGCGACCAGACCGCTGTCATGTATCAGGGCAAGATCGTCGAGCAGGGCAAGACAGAGGATATCGTCAATCGTCCGCGTCATCGCTATACCCAGCAATTGATCGCCGCGGTGCCCAGGGTGCCAGTCTGAAACGATAGTTTCGTGTCTGCTCATAGGCAATACTTTAATGGGAAGACTTGCAAAGTGTAGCGTTACGCTATACACTTATACCCATGATAAAGAGCTTTCGACACAAAGGGATTAAGCGTTTTTTCGAGTCGGGCTCAAAGTCAGGCATTCGGGCCGCTCACGCTGGCAAATTGAGCCGTCAATTACTGGCGCTGAATCGGGCGCAGTCCCATGAAGATATGAATATTCCGGGATGGGACTTACACCCACTCCATGGGAATCTGCAGCATCACTGGGCAGTCAGCGTAAGCGGCAACTGGAGACTGACATTTTCATTTGATGATGGTGATGCGGTCCTAGTGGATTATCAGGATTACCATTAAAAACTCGTATGGAGTATTTGAGATGACCAGAATGTTCAACCCGCCGCACCCCGGTTCGATCCTGCGAGAGGATGTGCTGCCGTCGATGGATATCAGCGTGACTGAAGCGGCCCGTCAGCTTGGCGTGTCACGCGTCACCTTGTCTCGCGTCATCAATGAGAATTCGGCGATATCGCCGGAGATGGCGCTTAAGATTGAGGACTGGCTAGGGGTGGAGCAGGGCGGACGTGCTGAGATGTGGAGCGGAATGCAGCTTGATTATGATATGTGGCAGGCCAGGCGGAAGCATCAGGCCGCATAATCATTAGCCATGCAGAGTGGTGAAACCATTCGCGTTGAATTTGCGGTGATTGGCGGCCAATTAACGCTTCTATTGATGACTGGCATGATTGATAGATGATGAATGTAAGGCTATCAGATTGAGCGAACAGCTGCTGAAGATTGCCGGTCTGCGGATCGACTTGAGAAAGGCGCAGCGGACGTTTCAGGTCGTGGATGGTCTGGATCTGGAGATCCGTCGAGGCGAGACCTTCGCCCTGCTCGGTGAATCGGGTTGTGGCAAGTCGATGACCGCGCTCTCCCTGATGCGTCTGCTGCCGCCGTCCGCCCGGATCAGCGCGGGCCGGATCGATTTCGGCGTTACCGATATCCTGAGACTCAGCGACCGTGAGATGCGGCGACTGCGTGGCGGTCAGCTGGGCATGATCTTCCAGGAGCCGATGACGTCGCTCAACCCGGTGTTGAAGATCGGTCAGCAGATCGCCGAGTCGGTAAGGCTGCATGATGAGTTGCAGGGCAGGGCGGTCAATGAGCGTGTGATCGAGCTGTTGGATGCGGTCGCTATTCCCGATCCCGCCAGACGGGTGAATGCGTATCCCCATCAACTCTCCGGTGGCATGAAGCAGCGGGTGATGATCGCCATGGCCCTGGCGGGCAGGCCCAAACTATTGATTGCCGATGAGCCTACCACGGCCCTGGATGTCACCATTCAGGCGCAGATCCTGGCCCTGCTGAAAGGTCTGCAGAGGAAGACGGGGATGGCCATTCTGCTGATCACCCACGATCTCGGCGTGGTGGCGGAGACGGCCGATCGTCTGGCGGTCATGTATGCCGGGCAGATCGTCGAGACGGCTGAAGTGGTGGATTTTTTTCATGCGCCGAAACATCCCTACAGCCGTAAACTCTTCGCATCACTACCGGAGAGATGCCGACCTGACGAGAAGCTGGCCGTTATCAAAGGTTCAGTCCCCCCGTTGGATACTCGCTTCACCGGTTGTCGCTTCGAGCAACGCTGTGACCAGAGTAGACCACGCTGTCGCCATGAAATCCCCGAGTGGCGGCAGCTGGATGCCCGATCCGGTGTGCGTTGCCTGCTGTCTGCGGCGGATCCATTGATCCCAACGGGCCAGGAAAAACCGCGGGCGGAAAGGCATTCACCTCCTCCTTCAACGGATGCTTCGCTGTTACGTGTTGAGAATCTCAAAGTTCACTTTCCGATTCACAAGGGTGTGTTGCGACGAGTGGTCGGCCATGTCAGGGCAGTGGATGGCGTCGACCTGACCATCGCCAAGGGATGTGTCCTGGCGCTGGTGGGGGAGTCGGGTTGCGGCAAGACAACAGTGGGTAAGACGATTCTACAACTGATTCATGCGACCGATGGCCGTGTCAGCCTGGAAAACAAAGAACTGACCAAGCTGAAGGGAGAAGAACTGCGCCGACTGCGCCGTGACATGCAGATCATATTCCAAGACCCACTGTCATCCATGAATCCACGTATGCCGGTGGATAAAGTCATTGCCGAGGGTATGCATGCACAAGGCATCCATACAGCCAAGCAACGGCAGAATCGTATCGAGTCACTGCTACGACAGGTAGGCCTATCTGCGGATGCCGCTGAAAGATACCCGCATGAATTTTCCGGTGGCCAACGCCAGCGTATCTGTGTGGCGCGCGCCCTGGCGGTGGAGCCGCGACTCATTGTATGCGACGAGCCGACCAGTGCTTTGGATCTCTCTGTTCAGGCCCAGATACTCAATCTGCTAAAGCAGCTGCAGGGTGAGCTTGATCTCTCCTATCTTTTTATCACTCACGATATTTCGGTCGTTGCCTACCTCGCGGACGAAGTGGCTGTCATGTATTTGGGGCGCATTGTTGAGAGGGGACGGGTCAAGGAGATATTGAAAACCCCGGTCCATCCCTATACCCGTGCGTTGCTCTCCGCCGTTCCCGTACCCGACCCGAAAAACCATCGTGCTGTTATTCAATTACAAGGGGATATCCCATCGCCGACCAATCCCCCGAGTGGTTGTCATTTTCATCCTCGATGTCCTGTTGCCAAGAAAAAATGTGTGAAAGAATACCCCACAGAAGTCAGGGTAAAGGATTCGCATCGTGTGAACTGCTGGCTAGTCATATAGTCTCGTTTTTATTGACTTAATTTGCTAGTGGTATTAATTTGGTTAAAGTTTTCATGTCGTTGTGCCGATGCTTAATCTTAAGAGCTAGTGCAGCATTCTTAACTGAGTTACAAGGGGCGAAATCGTGAGAAAATTAAACATCCCATTATCTTTGTTAATGCTATTGCTTATCGTTACCGGCGACGTTCTGGCAGTTACGGCCAGTGAGTACGCCATTGTGATCAACCTCTCCGGACGGCAAAGGATGCTGACACAGAAGATGTCCAAGGAGATGCTGCTGATCGCAAATGATGTGGACGCCGCGGGCAACAGGGCTAATCTGGAAAAAACCGCCAAGCTGTTCGATACGACGTTGAAGGGGTTGCGCGACGGGAGTGAGGAGATGGGATTGCCGGCAACTGAGAGCAAGGTCCTGCTGAAGCAGTTAGCCAAGATTGAAGGGCTTTGGAATGAGTTTCATGGTTTGGTGTCGCAGGTAGTCTCCGGTGGAGCCGTGGATATCACTAAAGTGGCGGAACTCAATCTTCCATTGCTTAAAAATATGAATACCGCAGTGCGTTTGTATGAGAAAGAGGCCAAGAAGGCGACGGGTAAGAGCGCCGGTATTGTGATTAATTTGGCGGGAAAGCAACGCATGCTGACCCAGAAGATGTCGAAAGAGATGTCGCTTGTCGCGCTGAATCATCAGGCGGACGATAATAAGTCCAACCTTCGCAGCACTGCCTCATTGTTTGATCGCACCCTCAAAGGGTTGCTTGATGGAGATGCGGACTTAGAACTTCCGGGCACAAAGGATGAGGCTATCCGCACCCAATTAGGGGTCGTTAGCAAGCTCTGGAAGGATTTTAAACCACTAATGGAACGGGCGTCAGGTATCGATGCAAAGGGAGTTTCGAAAGATGACCTAGTGCGTATGTCGAAACTCAACCTTCCTCTGCTTAAGGAGATGAACAAAGCAGTCAAAATGTATGAGCAACTGGAGCAGTAATTGTTGCAGTCTTAACAATGGGTGGCCCTATTATGTCAGTCTCATCCTGGTACGTTGCAACCGTCAGTCTGTTATTCGAGCGTTTTAAGATCCGTACGCTGGTTTTTATGGGGATGACGTTTTTTATTGCATTGATGTTATTCGCCACCCTGTTTGCCCAATATCAGTTGGGACGCACCATGGATGATCTCTCAAAGGCCGCAGAGCAGGCTGCCGACATTCGAACCATCGTAGAAGAAGTTGAGCAGGGTTCAAAACTTGCGTCTTTATCGGCTTCCAAGCTTAGCGAAGATATGAATCAGACCTTGGTCAGCATGCTGCGAACCAACGTGGCGGATATGGGTATGATTCAGTCGGCATTCGAAAAGATGGTGAAAAATCTCGATAAACTGATTGAAAGTGGTGAGGAAGATCCAACCATGCTCATGTTGGAAATTGAAGATATCTATGAGCAGGTGAGAAAGGAGTCACTGCCTCGCGTTCGATCCATTGTCAGCGAGTTTGAGAAGGCGGCGGTAGAAGGCGATCGTCAGGCACAGGTGGCAAAAGAGTTGCAGTCGTTTGCGGAGACCTTTAAGGAAAAATCCGTTACAGCGGTTCGGGCATCGGCTGTTATTGAGCAGGACTCCGCGTTATCGGTACAAAGAGCGGAAGAGAATATGCAGCTGTTACTGGCTATTATTGGTATCACTATCCTTTTTGTCTTCATTACCTCATTCAATACCTATCTTGTCATCAACCGGCCGATTTCTCTGATGCGCGAGAGGATCAAGGATATTGCTGAAGGCGAGGGGGATTTGACCAAGCGGCTCAACGAAGATGCAAAGAATGAGTTGGGAGAGCTTTCCCACTGGTTTAATGTTTTTATGGATAAACTGCAGGCGCTGGTTGGAAACGTCAAAGACTCAACCGGCAAGATGGCAAGTGCTGCTTCTCAAATGCTTGAGATGACCAAGGAATCAAGCTCCGGGGTGCTTCATCAGAAATCCAAGACAGAAGAGATCGTTCATGCTATGCAGAATCTCTCTGTGACGGTGGATGGCGTTGCAGAGAGTGCCACAGAGGCGGATAAGGCTACGGGATCCGCGGAAAAGGAATCCGTAAAGGGCAGTGAGGATCTGCGTAAGACCATCAGCAGCATCACTTCCCTGGCTGAAGAGATTGACACTGCCGCAAGCATCATCAACGGTTTTCAAAAGGACAGTGAGGATATCGGTGGCGTTCTGGATGTGATTAAAGGAATTGCCGAGCAGACGAATCTTCTGGCGCTTAACGCAGCGATCGAGGCGGCGCGCGCAGGCGAACAGGGCCGGGGATTCGCCGTTGTGGCCGATGAAGTGAGAACGCTGGCGACACGCACCCAGGAATCCACTCAGGAGATACAGGCGATAATCATCCGCTTGCAGTCAGGCGCCGAGAAAGCGGTCGATGCCATGAATTCAGGTCGAACCCGTGGTCACGAGACGGCGCAGCAGGCGCAACAGGCCGGTGTGTCCCTGGAGTCGATAACCCACGCTATCGATGTCATCTCAGCAATCAACTCAAAAATTGCCAGCACGACGGATGATCAGCGACAGGTTGCCTCTGATGTCAATGAAGGTATCAACACCATTAGTCAGGTCTCGGAGCAGACAGCCGTCAGGGCGGAACAGACTTCGCAGCAGGGGCATGCCGTTTCCCAGCTCGCACAGGAGCTGCAGGCTTCCGTCAAGCAATTCAAAGTGTGAAGCCCCGGCGTTACCGGACGCCGATCCGCCCGTCATCAGGACATATGCTGCCCGCCATTGATGGAGAAATCGGAGCCCGTTACGTAACCACAGTCATCGCTGCAGAGAAAGGTGACCGCCTTACCGATCTCTTCCGGGGCGCCCAGGCGTCCCACAGGAATTTGTTTAATGATCTTGTCAAGCACCTGTTGCGGGATCTTTGCCACCATCGGGGTCAGGACATAGCCGGGTGAAACGGTATTGACCGTGACCCCCTTGGCAGCCACTTCCTGGGCAAGGGCCTTGGTGAATCCGTGGATCCCCGCTTTGGCCGCCGAGTAGTTGCATTGGCCGAACTGACCTTTCTGGGCATTTACCGACGAGATGTTGACGATCCTGCCGAATCCCTTGTCGAGCATCGGGTTGATCACTAGGCGGGTCATGTGAAACATGCTGTCCAGGTTGGCGGTGAGCACCTGATCCCACTGTTCCCAGGACATTTTACGGAAGGTCCCGTCGCGGGTGATGCCGGCATTGTTCACCAGGATGTCGACACTGCCGTCAGCTATCTCTTCGACATGCGCTACGCATGCGCTGCAAGACGCTTCGTCGGTGACGTCCCCATAGGCGATCAGAATATCGTAACCCGCGGTCTTCTGCGCTTCCTGCCAGGCCTTGGCCTTGTCGTGGTTGCCGCCTGAGTTGTATCCGGCAACAACCTTTACCCCCGCGTCCGCCAATGCGTGACAGATAGCGGTGCCGATTCCGCCGGTGCCGCCTGTAACCAGTGCGATTCTCTGTGTCATGTCTGTCCCCTCTTTTGCGGTTAATATTAATCCGGCGATGCCTCGCCTTCTGACTCGAAGCTATCCTTGTTCGTCGATTATGTCAAAGTTGCGGCTATTTTCGGCTTTGTCTTGATAAGGTTTTTCCCCTGATCGAGCGGGTCAAGGAACAGCCTATGAATAACCATTCAATCCAAGCTGTTTCTGAGTCACTTCGCGGCGATTATTCTGGTCTCTGGCAGCGTCGGCACCTATTTCTACCAAAGCGCCACCGGGAATCTGATGCGCGCCCTGCAGTCGCGGCTGAAGAACAGCGCCGCCCTGATCAGCCAGGGATTGAATGCGCAAAATCTGGATCGGATCCGCGATAGCGAAGACAGGTCGTTGCCTATCTATGCAAAAAACGTCCAGGCCTTGCGTGACTTCGTCAAAGCCAATCCGGATATCGCTTTCATCTATAGTGATGCGTAAAGTTAAGGATAAGGTTTTTTTCGTTCTCGATTCCGATATCCAGGAGCCTGCCATGCCGGGGGAGGAGTACACGCCTTACATACCGGCATTGATGGAAGGCTTCATACGTCCCTCTGTCGACCGTGCGATCACCCATGATCGTTGGGGATATTTTCTGTCAGGTTACTCTCCCCTTGACGGCGGCGAGGACGAATATCTCGTGGGAATCGACATGCGCGCCGATGAAGTGCAGCGTAAGTTCGAGCAGATACGGCTGGCGGGTATCCTCTCCCTCGCCTTGATTCGTCGAATCACAACCCACTAAAACCACCACGAATCTCTTCTCCATTGCAGGAAGTTTCGCCGGGATTCACAATATACTTCCCATCAATAGAATCACCGGGAGATAGACCCGTGCCGATCGATTGGCAAACAACCCATGCCGCTGTCTGGCGTCCGCGCAAGGCGTATCTGAAACCGATACGACACATCGATCGGATCGGGCTTGACCAGTTGGTGGATAGAAACGACCTGCTGGAGCTGCCGGAAATCGTGGACGATGTCCGGGAACAGCCACAGCGTTTCGTGGTATTCTGCGACGACCTGACCTTCGAGCAGGGCGAGGCATCCTATCGGGCGCTGAAGAGTGTGCTGGATGGATCCATCGAAGCACCGCCGGCCAATGTGCTTATCTATGCAACCTCGAACAGGCGCCACCTGTTGCCTGAGAAGATGAGCGAAAACGATGAGGCGCGCTTGGTGGGAGGCGACCTCCACCTGGGCGACACCACGGAAGAGAAGCTGGCCCTGTCGGATCGATTCGGACTCTGGCTCTCTTTCTATCCTGTCAATTGGCAGGGTTATCTGGCGATAGTCGACAGCTATTTTCCAGACTATCCCGGAGACCGTGAAGCATTGCACGAAGCGGCCAAACAGTTCGCCATGGCGCGTGGTGGCGGCAAAAGCGGTCGAGCCGCCAGGCAGTTCTTCAACATCTTTTCAGAGATAAGTTGATAGGCTGTTGCGGAAGGATGAAAGTGCTGTACCATACGCTAAGGAGATGAGAGTTGATGTTGCTGCTATTTTGTGTCTGAACGGACAATCCCATAGACGTTTCGTGACGATATTTTTCTTGCCTAAGCAAGCCTTGTCCAAGCGATCCTGACCGGAAGTGATACGACTGCCCGTGTTGGCGATGACGCGATAGGCCAGGCAGTCAGAAGAGAAAATCTGGATAAATCCCAAGTATCGGAATAACACAGCGGATTTCTATGCCCCGCGCATTCTATGCGCGGATTTTTTATGACGGGAGATCTCCCATAAGAGCCATTAAGGAAGGATATAAGTATGAAGATGAAGACGATATGTACGGTAACCCTGGTTGTCGCGCTTGCGTCGGTAACTGACGTATTTTCGGCCGGAAAGGCCCATTGGACATATTCTGGCGCTGAGGGCCCTGAGCATTGGGGTGAACTGGATAAATCTTTTAAAACTTGTTCGTCGGGCAAAAATCAGTCGCCTGTCAATCTTACCGAAATGGTTGAAGGCGAGCTTCCCAAGATCGCTGTGGAATACCAGGCCGGCGGTAATCAGATTGTGAATAACGGCCACACCATCAAAATCAACTATGCGCCCGGCAGCACCATCGCGGTGGCGGGTCATGGCTTCGAACTGAAGCAAGTACATTTTCATTCGCCGAGTGAAAACACCATCCAAGGGAACGCCTATCCAATGGAGGCCCATTTCGTTCATGCCGACAAAGATGGCAACTTGGCGGTTATAGCGGTGATGTACAAGCGCGGAGATAAGAATGCCGAGCTGGAAAAGGCGTGGGCGCAGATGCCGGAACATGCGGGAGAGAAACAGGCGTTGTCAAAGACCGTCGATGCGGCTGCGCTTTTGCCCTCTGACCAGGACTATTACCGCTTCAACGGTTCCCTCACCACGCCGCCGTGTTCCGAGGGCGTCACCTGGCTGGTAATGAAACACTCAGATACCGCCTCAAAGGAACAGTTGGAAAAGTTTGCAAAGGTCATGCACCATCCGAACAACCGGCCGGTTCAACCGATCAACGCACGTGTGATAATCCAATAAATCCAATATTCCAAATCCGCTCCTTGTCCAGAGACAAGGAGCCGGAAACCGGCTTAGGCCGGTTTTTTTTGGTGCTTTCTTTCGGTGGGGTGGATAGAAAAAAGGATAAGCTTCCGTCGAGCAATATCTAAGCGTAATGAGTCCGCAAATGAACGCTAATTAACGCAAATGAACTTGTCCGAATCCATTGCCTGCCTCCTCTCCCTCAGGGCTGACTATTATTAACCCGGCAACCTATTAGGGTGCCAGGTTAATATTCACACTGGGGACGGCGGTTCGTATCAACCACCGCTATAACTTCTTCACTCTGGCGGATGCAAGAATCCAGAGCCGCCCTTAATTCAAATCACGTGTTTGGATATCTGTTTTCCTCGAACCCGCAGGTTCAGGTAGGAGAAAAACCCCCGAAGTCAACTGAAATCCAAATCCCTGGGAGAAATACAGGTTAGCCCCATTTGCGGACAATAATCCTTCGGTTTGTGAACGGAATTATATTGATTCGCTTTTTTTTCTAGGTGACCGGAGGGAAAGGCCTTAACTGTAATTTGATCTATAATGGGTAGGCGATAGACTATTTCAACGCTGTAATAAAAACGGTTCAATAGCGGATCGAAACCATGCCAACGGATAATCCCACCGACAAGCTCGATCGGGTCGTTGCCCAGGCCCGCCGTGACCGGGAGGAGAGGGAAAAAGGCTATCGAGAAAGGGCGCTGAAGCTCTACCCCTGGGTGTGCGGCCGCTGTGCGCGTGAATTCACCAGGGAGAATCTGCGCGAATTGACGGTTCATCATCGCGACCACAATCATGACAATAATCCGCCGGACGGCAGCAACTGGGAGTTGTTGTGTATCTATTGCCATGACAACGAGCATTCACGCTATATCGATTCCGAGGCTGGCGATGCCTCTCAGGTCGACAAGCGGAAGCGCGCTACCGCCACTCATAACCCGTTTGCAAACCTGGCGGACATGCTGAAGGAAAAGAAGTAAAGACCGGCTTATGGGCGTGCGTCATCTGTTGCGGCATGCTTAATTTTCAGCGATACAAGCCTTAACTCAGATGAAAGAAATCCGTTCTCCCTCGAGTAGGTGACATAAATCGTTTGACCGCCGTCCTGGTCGTATTCGGGGTGGTGAAGCGCATCGTATACCCAACCGATGTCATTATCCGGCGGGATCGCGTCAAAGGCTTTTTCAGCCCTTGACCAGGGGCCTTCGGGAGCGATGGCAGTGCGGAACATGACCGCCCTATCCATGGGCTCGTTGTAAATTGCGATATATCTATTGATATAGGGATTGTACGAGACAGACATGATGTCGTTGCCGTTGAAAAGCGCAATCGCCTCTTTGATGTTGTCTGACCAGCCGCCGTTCCAGGACAGGTATTCCCAGGCAGAGCGTCGATGGGCATTCTCCAGGGCTACTCTGCCGAGCCGGCAGGGTTTTTCATACCCTTCAAGACGGCATGCGTAGACATACATATCAGCGCCGACCACGGTAGCCGCACTGCCGAAACCAGGCTCATCCTCGCTAAACATCATGGTCGGGTAGTGTTGGTCGATATCGAACCGGTAGCGTTCGGGCGAGCCGTTGAAATCGGTCCATTGGGCGAGCGAGCAGCCGACGGCTGAAAAGTTGAATGAGCCCGGCTCGGCATAGACCTTTTCATAAAAAACCAGCATTCTCTCCCTGTCAGGGTCAGGGACCATCACCTTTGGCCATAACGCCCAACGGGCGCCACAGGGTTGCTCGATGCAGTTGTCGATGGCGTGATCAATATTGAACTGCAACTCCTCAGGCTCAAGAGGAAAAAACTGTCTGGGCGAGCCGACCGAATCAAGCCGCTCATTGAACGAGTCGATACCGTCGCCGGCATCGAGTTCGTTTGTATAGGACCAGGTGTTTCCGACCAGACGCTGCCCATGCTCATCGCTTTGATTCAGAAAGGTATCGCCGTAGAGCCATACCGAATAGCCCTCGAACATGGCGCTGTAACCGCCGTCACGTCCCCTGATCAGCGGATGGGTCGCAACCGGGCCGAGATCGGTTGCCTCGATGATCTTCAATTCCGCCGCCGGCATATTGGCGTCCGGGTCCGAGGAGCAGCCGTGAATGAAAAAAGATGCCAAGACAGCGGCATGGATTGTTCGTCTATGGGTAGTGCTCATTCATTTTCTCCATCAAATCCCTGTGTGGACTCCTCCGCTTCCGGGTATAGTCGATGCGATCGAGATCATCATTATCATGTTGAAGGAGTACTAGTGTGGTGTAACGTATAAACTGTACCAATCAGCGAGACGCTAAGCCGTTAGCTGCGCCCCGAAGGAAGTGCCCTTGGGGTGCTAGGCGCGTTGCGCCGGGAATGGCGCGCCCTTTCCAAGCAACGCAACAACGCAGATGACGGCTTAGCGTCTCGCCCGAAGGGAGGCCCGTCAATGCCTCAATCCTGCGTTGCAGCGCTTAACAAGGGCGCTGCCATTGTCTGCGCGCTGCGCCTGGTCTTGAGGCATTGACGGGCCTCTGATTGGTACAGTTTATACGTTACACCACACTAGTCAGAAGAGGATTGAATATTGCAGATTGACGCCCTGTGCGTCATAAGAGGGATTTTGAGAACCGGCGCCCTGGCCGTTCGATAGGTGCATCCATCGATAACCAAGGGCAATCTCCAGGTCATTCCGGATTGCATATCTAACAACAGGCCCTCCGCGCCACATGAAATTATAACGATCGCCACCCGCGGGAAAAGCCTTGTTGTAGAATAGAATAGATCCGCTGCCATCCAGGTGAAGGGAGACTTTGTTACCCTGCCAGAGGCGCAGGTCGGCCAGGATCCCAGGCCCTATGCCAAATGCTTTATTTTGGTATGTGACCTCTCTGAGTGTGCCTTCGTTCAAGTCGCCTTCCAGTTGGGTGATATCGCCGCTGGCATAGGATGCAGTAAGGCCGGCGTAGATCGAAAGGCTAATCGTTTCGAATGCCTTGATCCGGGAAAACACGTTCAAGTTAGCTGTTTTGATATCCCGGGACTTGTCCTCAGGATAAAGATATTCGATGCCTAGGCGGATCGGTGATTTATCGGCTTCGCCCTCTTCTGTTGCATTCAATACAGATAAAGGCAGTATTGTCCCTAAAAGCAAAAGACTTAGTTTACACGTCATTATCCAATCTCCTTATTGGCGGTCACTATCTCAGACGGATGCCTGCCCGCCAGGTATTCCCGCTTGACCCCACGGAAGCCTGCCCCGGCCACTCTCTTAGCCATATGCACCGGGCGGCAATTACCCATGAAATAGAGCGCCAAGGGGGCCGGCAGTGTTTCATACAGGCTCTCCAAAAAGCCGGTCCCATCGTCCTGTTTACTCATATTGAGTAGTATCAGTTGGCCGCCCGGTGTCAGGACCCGCAGGAACTCCGCCAAGACCTGATCCATATCCGCATCAGGTATGAGATCCATCATGTATCCGTTATAGAGCAGATCAAAGTGTTCATCTGGCCAGGGCAGATGGCGGCAATCCCCCTTTTGAAGTTCATAATTCCTGAAACCCAGCCGATCAAGACGTTTGCGTGTGCGCGTCAGCATCTTTTGTGACAGATCCAGTCCATGGAGCGTTGTCCCCTTGCCGGACCGCGTTGCGATCTCTGACAGAACCCTTCCTGGTCCAGTGGCAACTTCGAGGATCCTCATCTCGGGGCGCCAGTCGATCCGCCTCAGGGCTTCAAGATGATATTTGAATTCACTCCTGGCAACTGTCTTGTCATAGATACCGCTGCGCAGGTCATAGGCCCGGGCGATCATCGAACCAGGGTGATTGTAAGCATCGACCATTCCGTACCTCTATGATTAAATAGTTAGACGATTCGACAATTAACGAACTTAAAAGAGAAAAAATTCAACAGCAAGTGAATTTCTTAGCCAGTTCCGTAAAAACTTCCGCCATGTACGCGCTATTCCCACGGTAATGGACATCTTTGCCGATCTTTTCCGACACCAGTATCTTTGCCCGCTTCAGAATGCTCAGGTGAGTCGAGGCGGTCGAAAGGGCGATATGAGACAGATCGGAGACCTCGGTCACGGTATGGGGTTTGCCGTCCAGAAAGATCTCGATCAGGATCTCCTGCCGCTTTTCGCTGGCAAGGGCCTTGAAGAAATCGATGAGTTCCTGTCTGGCTAACATCTCAATAATCCTATACTTCACTAATTACCGAATTATATAGATTCATCCAACAAATGTCAAGCTCATCAAGCAATGCTAAGCGGGCAATCAGTTTTGAGTTGGTAACCAATAGGTCATGATATTGTATAAATAGGTTCTACCCCTGATTGAGTGGGTAGAAGAAGCACAGCACAGCCATCTCATCTCCCACCCAATGTGGAGCGTAATGGGTCAGCGAATTAACGCCAATAGACGGGTCTACCATCGCAGGATCAAGGAGAAGCGGATGGTCTACCCCCTCTTGCCAATCCCGTCCTGGTGCGAGCGAGAAGCGCAGGCGAAACCGATTAAGCGGGCCTGAGTGTCTGAGCGAAGCGAGTTTTCAGGCCCGCCGGTTTCGCCGAGCATCGCAGCGCTCCCCGCGGGGGCGCGACAGCCGGGCGCCCTTTCTTTTGGTGACTTTTCTTTTGGCGGAAAAGAAAAGACACTCGCCCAGGAGGGCGAAAGAGAACCTTTCCGCCAGCACGGCAAACAGTCACACGGGTTAGCGCTCAGCCCCACCTTCCCAAGGGTTAAGGCTTGTTTCCACCTTTTTTGGATGTTCGTATCGTTCACGTTTGATGAATGCCCACTCGATCAGGGGAAGAGTCGTATAATATACCTGCCCGATCAGGGGAAGAACCAGCGGGTAAATTCGTATGCCTCTGAGAACATCAAACAGCATAGGACACTACACTAGGCAAAACAATATGATGAAATCAGCCTTAAGGGATCGATGTTGCATTCTGGCAGCATTGATATTTTCATGTCTGATGGCCGGGTGCTCGACGCTTAAGGTACATCTGTTCGAGCACGAGATAGTCCACCCATTCGTTGGCACCAAAACAGCCGTTAGGCAGTTCGGTAACAGCTTTACTGATTTTGACTACTATGGCGAACAGTTCGTTTGGGCTGTCGATATACCGATGTGCCTGGTTGCGGATACCTTGCTATTCCCCTATGACCTCTATGTCAGCTTAGGGCCTGTTAACACTAATTTGATAGCCACTGCCAAGACCTTGTTTTTGTCCAGCAAGGCAGAAGGAGCGCGGTGTAGCTGGGTCTACATAAGCGACTGATAACGCCGCTGGGCGAAAACAGGGCCTTGGCCCTTCGGGTTGCGCCTGAAAAAGCGCCACTCGGCGTTACTCGTCGCTTATTTGGAACAACCAAACTACGCTCCTCGCGCCTTGATTGGCGCTTTTTCAGGCACAACAGTGGCTATCAAATTAGTGTTAACAGGCCCTAGGAAAACCATGAAAAGCGACTCTCTCACTATCGAGATGGAGCGTTCCTTCTCCCGCCGGTGATTGTGGAAGGCGTTACAGGCACGTCTTCGATTCTGGAATGGATCAACCCTCTGAATACGGTACAATCAGGATCGGTTCTGTTCCCTCTCACCTGTAGAAGAAAGGAGTTTATCGATGCGCTGTCATGAAGTGGATTACGAGATTCTCGGTTCGGAGATGCAATTGGTCGAAGTTGAACTCGATCCGGGCGAGACCGTGATCGCGGAGGCCGGCGCCATGACCTACATGGAGGAGGGCATCGACTTCGAAACCAAGATGGGTGACGGCTCGAATCCCGATGAGGGATTGATGGGGAAGCTGTTCTCGGCGGGTAAGCGGGTGTTTACCGGGGAGTCGATCTTCACCACCCACTTCACCAACCGCGGCGCCGGCAAGCGTCGTGTCTCATTCTCTGCGCCTTATCCGGGAAATATCGTTCCATTGAACATGGCGCAATTCGGCGAAAAGATCACTTGCCAAAAAGACGCCTTTCTCTGCGCCGCACTGGGCACCAAGGTGGATATCGCCTTCAATCGGCGTCTCGGCAGCGGCCTGTTCGGGGGCGAAGGGTTTATTTTGCAAGCGCTTGAGGGCGATGGCATGGCTTTTATTCAGGCTGGCGGAACCGTCGTTGAAAAGCGGCTGTCAGGCGAAACCCTGCGGGTCGATACCGGCTGCCTGGTCGGTTTTACCGGCGGCATCGAGTACGATATCCAACGCTCAGGTAACCTGAAGTCGATGGTCTTTGGCGGAGAAGGTCTGTTTCTGGCGACACTCAGTGGACAGGGGACGGTGTGGTTGCAAAGCCTTCCCTTCTCGCGCATGGCGGACCGGATTCTGGCGAATGCGCCGTCGGCGGGCGGCAGCGACAAAGGTGAGGGCTCCGTGCTCGGTGGCGTAGGGCGTCTATTGGATGGTGACTGAAACTCCGCTTATCACAGATCTCCTTAAGTTTTCGGCGTTTCGTCATCAGTGGATGGCTTGTCGGTGGGGGGCTCGTTAACCGTCGTCCAGTAGAGGGAGAGCTGCTTGGTGACCCAGAGGAACTGGTCGAAATCAATAGGCTTGCAGATGTAGCTGTTTATCCCGGTGCGATAGCTTTTTAATCGGTCCTCATCCCGGGGCGAGGAGGTGAGCATCACGATAGGGATGGTTTGGGTTCTTGGGTCGGCCCGCAGTCGCTGCAGAACCTCTATGCCGTTCAATTTCGGCAGATTCAGATCCAGCAGGATCAGGATGGGCTGGATGGCGTGATTCGCCTCCGGCCCTAACAGGTACTCCACGACCTCGATACCGTTATCGAATACCCTTACCCGGTCTGCGACCCCCAGTCTGGCAAAGGCATTAAGGGTCAGTTCCTGATCATCCGGATTGTCTTCCACCAGCAGGATATCTTTCTTCATCGGTGCTCTTGCCTGGAAAAAATATTACGCGCTCTCTACATATTCTAGAGTAAAATAAAAGCTTGCCCCCTTGCCCGGCTGCGCCTCTGCCCAGATCCGGCCTCCGTGGCGTAGAATGATGCGCTGTACGGTGGCCAGCCCGATGCCGTTCCCTGGAAACTCCTCTTCCGTATGAAGTCGTTGAAAGGGTAGGAACAGCTTGTCTGCATAGCTCATATCAAAACCGTCACCGCTATCCCGCACCAGGAACGTGGGCGCTTCCTCATGCTGGTCGCGGCCGAATTCGATGACTGCCGTCTCCTCCTTGGAGGTGTATTTCCAGGCATTGCCGATCAGATTCTCCAGCACGACTTTCATCAGCGACGGGTCGCAGTCGACCGTCAGACCCTCTTCTATCCTGAATTCGACCTGGCGATCAGGTGAGGTTTCGCTAAGGTCAGCAGCCAGTTCCCTGACCATCCCACTCAGGTCGACCGGCTCTCTCACCAACTCGACCCGGGTCAGTCGGGAGAGGCGCAACAGGTCATCGATCAACTGCCCCATACGCTGGGCATTGGCGCGTAGGCGGTCGAGATAGCGCTTCCCCCGCTCATCCATTCGCTGATGGTAATCACGCAGGAGAATGTTGCTGAAGCCGTCCAGGCTGTGCAACGGTCCCCTGAGGTCGTGTGAAACCGAATAGGTAAAGGATTCCAACTCCTTGTTGAGTGCGTCGACGGCAATCAGTCTCTGCTTTAGCTCATCATTGAGGACTTTGACTTTGGCTTCGGCCAATAGCTGCTGCTGGAAAGTCCGGGCGTTACTGATCGCCAAGGCTATCGTCGGAGTGATCGTGAGGGCGAGGTTCAGATAGCGCTCGCTGTACTCCGGGAAGGCGACACGCTGTACCAGCAGGATGCCTAAACGCTGTTCGTTACGCTCGATGACAATCTGGAATCCTTTGCCGTCTTCGTTCATTTGATAGGCTTCCATCTGCCCCACGAGGTGTTCACGTATTTCGTCCTCATCCGAAATAGGCATGGCGGTGTGTAGTTTTCCTGAATTTCCATTGTCCAAAGGCAGATAGATGAGTTGGCCAGGCGCGCAGAGCATGTTGAACAGTTCCATCACCTGTTCGATGACGAGCTCCTCGTCGGTAAGCGTCGAGGCGGTGCTGATCAGGTCGTGAATCATGGCGTAATCCGCCAATTGATGCTCTGCCTTGCGCAGCGAGTCCAACCGCCAGCGGGTGACGATACGATGCAGCTGCAGGCGCAGGCGCCCCAGTCCCATCGGCATCGATTCCCAGGGAATTCCCAGCTCCCGAGCCATCTCCCGGGTGGCGGTAGCGGCGTCTTCGCCAACCCCGGTATCCAACAGCACCAGCCTGGTAGTGGAGTCGGTGAAGAACTTCCGGGCCTGCTGTTCGGAAAAGTCCCAGGCTTTGAAGCTTTCACGCCATTGGTTCAACATACCTGGGATGATCAGGTGAGCCCCCTCATCCAGATGGCTCTGGATGGCTGACGGCTCGGCAAGCAGTTCAAAGCAGTTGCCGGCGGTTTCAACCTGGCATCCCCTGGTCTTCAGCAGCTCGCTGACAGCGCTGAGACAGCCCCCTCCCAATGCTGCGCACTTGGCGGTAGGGCTACGGGCCATGGCATCCTCCAGTATGCCGGTGTCAGTTAGCGGGTGGTCGCAGTTGCCAGGGAAGGTGATCAGTTCAACCTCATCGAGATGCTCTTCTTGGAGGACTGTTTCCAACTCGTTGCGGAAATACTCGCAACTCAACAGGCAGAGTTTAGCTTGCATTGTTGATTGCCGGTTGCAATGTCACTGGATCGATTAGGTTAGTATGGAATACTGCGCTAGTCTTCATACCTCTCCGCCCATGCCAGAGGGTACTCTCCCCAGCGATGAACCGCTTCGGAGATGGCGATCAGCACCTCATCAGAGACCTGCCACGGAATCTCCCCATGGTTGTCCGCGACAATGAAGCCGCCACCGGGGCCGGCTTCCGCGATGGCCTTTTTTACCGCCGCCTCGGCTTGTGCCGCTGTCCAACGGGCCATCTCTATCCCGTTCAGGTTGCCGAGCAGACTGAGTTTGCCCTTGGCGCTCTGTTTGAGCTCCCGCAGATCCTCGAGCACACTGACGCCGACAATCGCAGTGCCGGTGGTTGCGATGTCTTCGAGGATCGGGAGGCAGTTCCCGGATGCCAAGTGGGTCGCTGTCGGCCCGTTGATACGGGAAAGGGTTTGCTTAGCGACCTTGAGGCCTGTCTTCAGATAGTGGTCGCGGGATATCACGGTAGTGGATGAGACCGGATCGAAATAGCAAATGGCGGTGGCACCGGCCTGCAACTGGGCATTGGCCCAATTGACGCAGAACGCCTCGTTGACCGCCATCAGCTTCCAGAATCGCTCCGGTTCCTCGAACATCAGGTTGAGATAACGCTCGAAGCCCATTTGCATCACCGGGATGGAGAATGGGGACATCACCACGCCGATGATGGGAATACGATCGCCTACTTCGGATTTGAGCAGCCGCTGGGTATCCAGCACCCGGCGCAGCACCGGGGAACTCTCGGGATCCGGTGTGGTGAGGGCGTCGATATGCTGTGGTGAGTGAATGGGAGGGGGTCCCGCATTGGGTGGACCATCCGAGAAAAAGTGGGTGCTGCCGCCAAAGGGCTCTACTTCTGCCGAGGCGTAGTAGAAACCATACAGGCAGTCGTGGCGATAGCGCTCGTGCATGCGGAGTTGCATTTCCGCCACTTGTGAGGCATCGCTGAAATAGGTCTCAATGGAGCATTCGGCGAATTTTGCTCCGGTGATGGTCAGTAGAAGAAAAAAAGGCACCCGATCAGGTTCTCGATGATCCAGGGTGGTGAGCACTCGCTGTAGTGAAGTGAATTCTCCGCCGTTCATGACAGTTGCCCCCCGGTGATCCTTTTGATTAACGGCAACAGTTCCGCGGCGCCGGCCGCGCAGGCATCGGCGCCGACCGCTTTCCATAGTTCCCTATCGAAGCGGAAAGGCGCCCCGCCCACGATCACCTTCACCTTTGACGTCTGCGACCCGAGCAGGTCTTGAAGGTAAGAGACCCTCTGGGCGGCGCGAAGCATCAGGGTCGAGACCAGCAGGACTTCTATCCCCTCTTCCTTAACTTTTTGGGCCAACGCATCGGCATCGATGCGGCCGAAGTCAACGACCTCGTAGCCGGCGCCCCTTAGCACCGAATGGATGATGCTCTTGCCCAGCAGGTGATAGTCCTCGAGCACGGCGATGGCCATTTTCGGTTGCGGTTGGCGTAGCGGTTCATGGAATAGGGTTAACCGGTCCACCAGCCGCTCACAGATACGGGCGCTCATGTAGACCTGGGAAAGGGCCGCTCTTCCGTCCTCCCAGCCCGCCCCGACACTCTCCATGGCTGGAACGATGACATGCTCTACGATGTCGAGAACCGGTTCATCGCTAAGGGTATTCAGGATCTTCTCGGCCTTTACCCTGTCTACAGCCAGCAGCGCCTGCTCCATTTCGCTCGCTTGTAACTTGTAGTGTGGCATTTTTTTCTTCCCGCAGTCATCTAATAGTCAGCGGATTCCGCCAGACAAGCCCTGTTGCGTCCTGCCCGTTTCGCCGCGTACATGGCCATGTCCGCCGCGTTGATCAAGCCTTCTACGGTAACGCCGTGATCTGGCAAGGCGCTGATGCCGATACTGACCGTCAAAGTCATGGATTTCTCCCCGCTGGTGTCGAAACGATACGCCATGACACTCTCCACCAGACGCTTTGCGATTTCGAGTGCCTGTCGGGGCGGCGTCTCTGGCAGGATGACGACAAACTCCTCTCCGCCATACCGGCCGATATAGTCTACGTTCCGGACCGCTCTGCGTAGCAAATCGGCAAAGCTCTGCAGCAGTTCGTCACCGGTTTGGTGACCAAAACGGTCATTGATCCGCTTGAAATGGTCCAGATCAAGAAAAAATACCGATAGAGGTCGCTGATGACGTAGCGCCCGATTAAGCTCATTGCGAAGCTGTGTTTCCAGCTCCGTTCGATTGTAAAAACCGGTCAGTGAATCATGGGTGGCCAACTCCTCCAGTGCTTGCTCCATCCGCTTGCGATCACTGATATCCCGTGCGATACCGATCGTTCCCAGTGCGCCATGACTGTGGAAGGTGGAAAGGGAGAGTTCTATGGGGAATTGGTGGCCCTGCTTGTGCAGGGCCGACAGCTCAATGGTTTTACCGATCATCTCTCCTGGCGCGGTGGCGAGAAAGCTGAACCTTTTCGTCGCCGTTTTTCGATCCTCTACCGGGATCAGAATCTGCTCTATATCGATACCGATCACCGCTTCCTCATCCCAGCCGAAGATCCGGGTTGCCGCGGGATTCCAAAATTTGATCAACCCCTCGCTGTCCCACATGACGATGGCATCATGGGCGGATTTAGCGATAATGCCTAGCTTTTGCTCCGCCTCCCGGCGGGCCAGACGGTCCTGGTATTCATCCAGTTCGCGGGCAATGGCCGGAAACAGGCGGGAGCGGTTTTGCTTGATGATGTAATCCTTGGCGCCGGCTCGCATCACCTCGACGGCGATCTCCTCCCCCATCTGTCCGGACACGACAATCACGGGGAGGTCCAGTTCGAGTCTGCGGTAGAGCTCCAGCGCAGCAAGCCCACTGAAACGGGGCATGACGTAATCGACGATCAGGAGGTCCCATTCCTCCTCGCTCAGGGCCGCCTGCATCGTCTCGGCTGTTTCGACCCGCCGGATCGTGGGGTCGTAGCCTTCTTGGTGCAGTTCATCTTCCAGCAGCAGGCGTTCGTCTTCCGAGTCATCCACGAGCAATATCCGCAGGCTGCGGGTCGGCGGAGCAGCATCTTTCGAAAGCGGGTATGTGATGCTGTTCATGAAGTCGGAGTCGATTTAGTTGCTCTCTAAGCTGGGTTCTGACGAACGCTTTCTCCGGAGGTTATCGGCGCCAGGCATTAACGTAGTGTCGTGCAGAAAGAATAATCCTTGCTAAGACGCTAGGTCCGCATAGTTTTAATTTAGCAGATGAATGTCTCAAGCGATAAAAAAACTCGAAAAAACTCGAGACAACCATGGGCGAATAGCCGCTCGATAAACGGCGGAAAAACCAGCAAGACGGGATAGTAAATTAGTTCCTCGGCCCTAGGGCCTGTTAACACTAATTTGATAGCCACTGCCAAGACCCTGTTTTTGTCCAGCAAGGCAGAAGGAGCGCGGTGTAGCTGGGTCTA
>JAHXHS010000045.1 GCA_025656455.1 Candidatus Thiodiazotropha sp. (ex Epidulcina cf. delphinae)
CTTCTCCCGCTTCTTTGATGGTTAGTAACAACTCCATCATGGCGCATTGACGCCGATTCGTGGAGTGGGAGGAGACCATTTCATCGGCAACCATCTTGCTGTTTGATCCAACAGGCTTAATGGTGCGGCAGGGCCGCACCCTACCAATCTGGCTGCGACCGACGGGAAGCCTTCACAGCTGCGGCAGGAACGCCGCGACCTACTCCAAAGGCACGGGATTGATATAAAACCTCGCAACGTAGGTCGCATTGTTGCTTTCGTCGAACTCATCCAAGGCATCCGTTTCGTCCACGATGACGCCGAGGTAGTATTGCCGGCCTCCCGCTTCGAGATCATCGGGAAGGGTAATGCGGCGGGTGGTCGTCCATACCTGGTTGCGCCCTAAATCGGCGGCAAAGCCCCCGATCCGCCGATCAAACCAGTCGGTAATACAGTCATTACTGGAGAGGTAGAAACCCACTGCCACATACGCCTGCCTGCTGCCGCCATTGTTCTCGAAGGTGAACTCTACGTCGATAGTCTGACCGTTGCGCAATAAGTAGTTAGGTTCATCGTCCTCATACCAGACAATAATCGGCTCCGAAACGGGATGGATCCTGGTGCGGGTATGGTCGCTGAAGTCCGCGTCGCCGAATTCGACCCGGCTCAACCACTTCCAATGGACGACGCCTACATCTTCCCCGGCTGTGGGGTTGGCCCCGTATAGATGAACCGCTCCGTCCGATGCATCCTCGCCGAGATAGGCCCGCGCCTGGGAGCAGTTCGCATGAACGTGCTCTCTCCCCCGTCCCATCACATTGTACTCGTCCCCTTCATGGTTCAATCCCATGGCATGGCCCAACTCGTGCATCGCCACCGTCTGGAACGACATGGCGCTGCCGCCATACTTTTCATTGGCCGCTTGATCGGTGCCCGAGGTCCACACTTCGTTGACATTGAACACGATATCCATGGTTCTGAGCTCCCGACATGTGGCTACCGGATAGGTCATCGCTGCATAACCGTAGTGAAGGTCTGGATCATCGGTAAACCAGACCTCACTCTGGGCGCCGCCTACTCGCACCCGGCGTTCGTCATAACGCAAATCAAAGTTGAAGTTACTTGGATTCCGGTTAAACCGGTCCACCACATTCCCAAGCGCCGCGCGGAAGGCGTTTCCAGGAGGAAAACTGTCATCGCTAGCACGTAACCGGTCCGGATTCGAATCCCATGTAATGGGCTCTCCATCGCATTCCCACCAATGCAAAAATGCATAGCCAGGGGACGACCAGAGTAATCCCACAGCAACAATGGCCAACACAATTGCAACGTTTCTAACGACGATTCGTATTTCCTGTCTCATTGACACCATCCTCCCGTGATCCATTATTAACCCGGCACCCTAATAGGTTGCGTTCAGCCGCTGTCGGACAGCCTCCTCACTCCACTCGCGGCGGCTTGAGCACGGGATTGAAGCCGGACTTGATCATCGCCTCTTCCTCCGCTGCCTCTAACCCTGTTTGTCCTTCGACCGCGGCTCTGGACAAGATCAAATCCAATACCGGTCGAACGGGCTTCGCTGCCTTGACGTAGAAGGGTTCATCGATTTTCACACTGGCCACCGGGGTCAATGCCTTGAGTTCATCTTCAGTGTGAAGCGCGGGTATCGATGCCCTCAAATGCTTCAGGAACGCTTCGGCAGTGGATTTAGTCATGGTTGCTTTGTTCAATGCCTGCGCCACACCGTCAGGATTCCCGGCGCCGCTATCGATCCGCTTGAGTTCGAATCGGCAATCGACGCAAAGTGCCTCATGGCCCATCACCGCTTTCAACACCGCCGAGGGCGTCTCACTTGCAATGAACGGGAATCTGACCAGGCCCTTGTCCAGGCGCCGAACCAAGTGGGGATGGTAGAGGTCTTCCAGAAGGAGGCGGTTCAGCAGGGCCGTCTCACTGGCGGAGAGCGCTTTCGGCGGCTTTTGCAACAGACCCCTGGTTTGCCCCCTAAGTCGAACGCTGGTCATCTCCTTTTCCGAAACCAGCGGTTTTACGATCGCCTCCCGGGTTCCCTTTGCGCGGGGCGAAGAGGCCATGGCGTCCATGCCGCTGATCTCATTCAAGTCGTGGACAAGCAGATGCTTCGCCCGCAGTACCGGCGCGGAATACGGAGCCGCCTTGATTGCGGCCCGGATGCTTGCATGCGCCGCCTTGCTGAGCCGGGAAGCGATCTTCCTGTCCACCGATGTGCGTGGATTCAACAGACGATCAAACAGCTCAAGCGGCCGGATGATGTCATTGCGCAGAAACGGCAGCGACCGGAGTGGCGATGCGGAAAACCCGACCGGGCGTCCGAGATCGGTGTAGACATGGTCCCCGATGAGACGAAATCGGCCTTGCCTTAAACCGACCAGTGGACAGATGCTCTTGCCATTCCCCTTGACGAACAGGATATCCCGGTCCCCTATGTCGAAAAGGGGAATCAATGATGGGATGAGATATTCGTACTCACCGTCAGGCGTCTTTATTCGGCCGCCCTGGAAGCGCAGGGTAATGGACTTGTTCGCGGCCTTGCCCTTCAGCACCTCCTGGATCTTGAAGGTGACAAAGGTATGGGGCAGCGCCACCTCATCTTCGCTTGTCACGCTCGAGGTGCGATAGTCGATGGCTTCGACAGTGCCGATAAAGACGAACTCCGCCTCTTTGCCAAGATGGCGCAATTCGAGCCTGTCGATGTCAAAACCGGCGGCAGGTCCGCTGATAAAGATGGCTATCAGCAATAACCAGGTTAAAACGCCCGAAAGTTTCATTTCCATGCTCCTTTCCCGCCACCATCGTGGAAGAACGGACAGACCGGGCGTGCACCCGGCCTGTACTGCTCCATCATCAGCTATCGTCACTACCCTCGACGCAGAAGCCGACGGCCTTGCTGGCCTCATGCACGACAGCGCCATTGCTATCGATAATGGCGCGATCATAGGCCCTGAGGGTCAGGGTATAGCCGCAAGGATCAATGGCGACACTCCCCTGTTCGGTGTGCAACTGCCACGCCGCATTGTCATCCCCGTCATCCGCCAGCGATCCGTAGGAGCGGCAGTGCGGGGAGGTCTGCAGCCCGTGGGTATGGGTGCTGGGCTGCAGGTTCAGGGTCCATTTCCAGAAATGGCTGTCCTTTGCCCGCAAATGCCCCTGAATCACATCGCCCTGTAGATAGTGGTGGCAATCGCCGCCATCGATGACGATATCCAGGTCATACCCGACATCGACCGCCACATTGGCATCCGGGCTGACGCTGAAGCCGTCATTGTCGATGATCACGCTGACCACATCCGAATAACGAATGTTCGCCGGATTGAGTCCGGGATAGTCGGTGGTGTAGGCGAGCCTGAGATCGAAGGCGCCGTTCAGCGCACCCGTGCTCCAGGTGGCCAGCCGGGCCCGCTCCTCCAGAATCGGCGGTGAGGCGAGCGGATTCTCCTGATAGGGGAACCAGCCGTCCGGACTGTTCACCGTCACCACATCGACGGGATGCAGGGGATCCAACGGATTGGGATGCGCCAAGCGGTAGCTTGCGCTGTTTGTCACCGGCAGCCAGATACCGGTGCCGGCCGGGGCATACTGAACCTGATAGTGGACCGTACCCGGCAGGCCTGTGTTGTAGATGCGCCCGTTGATATGCACCCGGCCGCCAAACGGACGATCCATCGCCGGCTGAGCGCAGTTGGCGCTATTCAACACCCCGCCGGAGGGATTCGCCAGATAGGTGAGCGGATCGATATTGTCGATCGGCACCCCGCCCACATGGTAGATCAGGTCGTACAGTCCCTGGCCGGGACCCGCCCCATGGCGTATCCGTACCAGCCTGTCGAGGCGATTGCCCCAAGTATTGAGATGATCGGGATCGCTGCTGGACGGCGGCACCGACCAGGAGAGCACGGCGCGTATCCTGGCGACATTGGGATCCGCGCACTGCTTCACCTTGTCACCCAGATTCAACGGCAACAGCACGCTGTAGTAGACCCCCTGCGCCGGTATCTTGTCGAGATCGTGCACCTCGACACTGGCGGTGCCCAGATAGTCGTCATAGTTGCCGTCGTTGTTCCAATCGGCCCAAAAGGCGACATGCTCCCTGGAGCCGCTGTCACACAAGCCACCGCTATAACCGCTGGACTTCTTCACATGAATCACCGCACCCAGGGTATCGGTGGCGGTGTTGAGGCCGGCGCACACCAGTTCTTCATAGCTGGTATTCGCGCTCTCATCGGCCAGCATCCCGACCACCGCACTCAGGTCAATATCCAGCTCGCCAATCACTGACAGATCCGGTTGCATGGCCGCCAACGACAGGTTCTTGCCTCCCGCCAGCATGGGATAGAGCGTATCGAACAGCAGGCGATGCTCTGGTACGCCAGCCGCCTTATACTGTTTCCACAACGCCTTGAGAGGTATCGGCTTGGACGCCTTGAGTTTCAGCTCGGCATTCAAGTCGATCTTTTTAAACACAGCCTCTTTTTGCAGATCAATGTTCAGATCATGCAGCAGGCAGAACAGGTTCCATTTTGAATCGAGCTGGATCCGCGCATCCACCCGATTGCCGTAGACGGGTAGAGCGTCCGGATCCAGGGATGGAATCTGATTCCAGGCCAGGACGGCGCGCACCCTAGGAATGACTTCGGTTTTACAACAGCGTTGAAACTTCGCATCATCCAGCGGCAGATAGACCATCTGCTGCAATGGATGTTGCGGCCCCGGCGGGGCATTTGAGATGTTATAGGCCTTGAAGCTTGTCAGGCCCACATCCTGGAAACCGGCCCCATCCCCCCAGTCGACAAAGAAACGCACATACTCTGTCGACCCGTCGCTACAGAGATTGCCGCTATAGCCCGAAGCCTGCTTGATAGTGACAACCGCCTCCAACTGCGAGACCTCGGGATTAAATCCGACACAGGACAACGCCTCCCAGTGGGTGATGCCGGAATACTTCATTGCCTTTGCAAGCACTTTGGTGGGTGCCTGTTGACTGGCGAAGAGATGAACCAATAGTTCACCTCGGGTTTTCTCCAACTCGCCTATCGTATCTTTGTCGAGTTGTACCTGCTTATCCTTACGTTCCATGGTAATTCTCCTGTATTGAATGGTCCTCTATGCAGCTCCAACCTTAATCCGCCGTCAGCGCGGTATCAGCGAATTAATCGACCCTCAGTCTGCGCAATTTGTCACTTCAAATACGGCAATCGGCATCCAATGACCGCAATCAATCAGGTAATAAAGTACGGCTTGTCATCATTTGCGTTGATTGGCGTTCATTTGCGGACCTAATCAATCCTCAGATTGTGAACGAAGCCGTACAACAGGCCACGCCGGATCCCTATCTGGCCCCATGCCCCGTCAGCACAACGGGAATGGTCTGAAAGAGAATGACGATATCCAGCAGCAGACTGTTTCGACGGATATAACTGAGATCGTAATAGAGCTTGTTTGCCGCATCCTCGACCGTCTCGCCATAGGGGTAGCGCACCTGCGCCCAACCGGTAATGCCCGGTTTTACCTGATGCCTGAGTGAATAGCCCTTGATGCGCCGTTCAAACTCGGAGACGAACTCCGGTCTCTCCGGACGCGGGCCGACCAGGCTCATCTCTCCCCTCAAGACATTGAATAACTGTGGCAATTCATCAATCCGAGTACTGCGGATAAACCTGCCGATGCGAGTCACCCTGGTATCATTCCGGGCCGCCATCCGGGCGCCTGACTTCTCGGCATCCGTCCTCATGCTGCGAAACTTCAACACCGAAAAGTGCTTGCCGTTCAGACCGACCCGCACCTGGTGGTAAAACACCGGATCGCGGCCGAAGCTGCTGAGCCAGATCAGCAACATCACACCGAGCATGATTGGACTGGCGGCAATCAGAATCAGCAGGCTAATCACCACATCCAGCTGACGTTTCCCGCCACCCTGGAGTGCCTCTCTCCGGGGAGGGGTGAGGTGATTGAATATGAAGGAACCGGTAATCGTGCTCGATGGATTTATGACAGCGAGCGAGTCGCTCGCCTCGATCAGCTCCAGCTCATAATCCGGTTCATAGCGATACGCGACCGACTGGCGATCTCTACCAATAGCCATTATCCTCTCTCCCATATCTTTATTTATATGCACCAGCGATCCATCACTGCCGACCATCCGCTGTGTGGATGTGTCGCCAGGCAGGTCATCCATGGAACGGTCGATGGGAACAACAGGCTTGAACCCTATAGCAACCGCCAGAATGCCTGGTATGGGAGATATGATTTCAGATAATCACAATCAGGAAGTATCGAATGGCGCACATCGCATTTGTGACTTTTTCACTTGTCAGCGCCAAGTATTACCCGGCACTTTAATAGGCCATGTTCAGCTGCCGTGTGCAGGATTGATAGGAAGGTACTGTCACGGGCTCTTCCCCTGATCGGACGGGTATACCGTTCGAAACATCACAGTTCAGTTCTTCTGATTGTCCGCGAGGGATCAGGTAATTGAGAAACCGCCATGAGGCAGTGTCGAACAACCACTCTCCTCTATCCTCACGGGGTGCTGAAACAGGTTCATCAACTCCTTTTCAGCATCTATGCAGATCTGTGAATCGACCTGGTTACCGAATACCGGCGTGAAGGCGATATCCATTTCCGGTACTTGATTCCATGAAAGCACGGCTCGCACCTTGGGTTGGATACCGCACAGGATTGACTCCCAATAACGATCCGCATCGAACTCGGTGGAGACCAGGTGGTACAGTGGATAACGGCTTTTATCGGCCCCTTCGGCAGCATCGCAGACCTTGAAATGGGCCAGACCAACCGCCCGGAAACCCTCGCCATCGCCCCAGTCGATAAAGAATCTGACATATTCGATCGACCCGTGGCGGCGAAGAATCCCACTATAGCCATCCAATTGCCGGATAGAGACGATTGCCATCAACCTTGACGCCTTGGGGTTGATCACAGCACACATCAACTCCTCCCAATGGGTGACCGAGGTGTATCTTCGTGCGAGACGTATCACATCGCCTGGCGCATTCTTGCCGGCGAAGAGGTGGGCCAACAGGACACTCCTTGTCAATACAAGCTCGTGAATGCAATGATTCGCGGCAGCTTTTTTTGATTGTCTGTTATCCATCTGCGTATCCACAGCCGGGCATAGGCGCCGATGGATAGAGCATTCCATCTCCATCGCCCTGTGAGATATGAAAAGAAACAACCCGAGGCTGTGACATATTCACTTGACCCTATCACAGACATCGACTGGCACCCGGCGTAATAAGGCGGGGCCTCGTTAAGGGACCTCTCCCCCTATTTGCCCAGGAAAAACCGCACCGAAACAACAAATCCGCCGAGAGAAACGGTTGACCCGCCTGCCGCCATCAATGAGAATCCCAACCAATTCGGGGAAGACAGCCAAGAATAATCATTTGGGGTACCATCAGTGAGATTTTTCGCAGCCATACTTATTGCTCTTTTTCCGCCATCCTTGGCGCTTGCTTCCGGTCAGGGAGGGGATCATTTCGATCTGACCGACCACTGGGTCGGCTTCACCGCCATCGCCATCTTCGTCGTCGCCTATATGCTGGTGATGGCGGAAGAGTTCACCCATTTGCGCAAGTCCAAGCCCGTGATCCTGGCGGCCGGCATGATCTGGGGACTGATCGCCTGGTACTACCAATCCCATGGACTGCCTCACGCGGCCGAGGAGATGGTGCGCCACAACCTGCTCGAGTATGCGGAACTGATGCTGTTCCTGCTGGTGGCGATGACCTACATCAACGCCATGGATGAGCGCAATGTGTTCGAAAAGCTGCGCTCCTGGCTGGTCAGCAAGGGATTCGGCTTCCGCCAACTGTTCTGGATAACCGGTGTTCTGGCCTTTTTCATCTCTCCGGTGGCCGATAACCTGACCACCGCCCTGCTGATGTGCGCCGTCGTCCTGGCGGTAGGGGGTGACAACAGCAAATTCATCCTGCTCGCCTGCATCAACATCGTAGTGGCCGCCAATGCCGGCGGCGCCTTCAGCCCGTTCGGCGACATCACCACCCTGATGGTATGGCAAAAGAGTGTTCAGACTGCGCAAGGTCCTGTCGATTTCTTGGCCTTTTTCGCCCTGTTCGTCCCCTCTCTGGTGAATTGGCTGGTGCCCGCCGCCGTCATGCACTTCGCCGTGCCGGACGAACAACCCACCGGAGACGGCAAGGGTGTCGAGATGAAACGCGGCGCCAAACGCATCATCGTCTTCTTTCTGGCCACCATCGCCACCGCGGTCAGCTTCCATAACTTCCTCGGCATGCCTCCCGTGGTCGGCATGCTGACCGGCCTCTCCTATTTGCAGTTCTTCGGGTTCTACCTCAAGAAGACCTACCACAAGGAGCACCGCCACCTTAACAAGGAGGGCATGACCGAAATGGAGCATGACGGCCAGATGGGGGATATGGTGGCCTTCGATGTCTTCAACAAGGTTGCCCGGGCCGAGTGGGATACCCTGCTGTTTTTCTATGGGGTGGTGCTTTGCGTCGGCGGTCTCGGTTTTATCGGCTACCTGGCCATGGTCTCAGAGGTGATGTACACCCAGTGGGGCGCCACCCTGCAACTGTCCGAGGCGATGAACGCCACCCCGGCGAATGTGATGGTCGGCATCCTCTCCGCGATCGTCGATAACATCCCGGTGATGTTTGCGGTGCTGACCATGATGCCCGACATGTCCTTGGGCCAGTGGTTACTGGTGACGCTGACCGCTGGCGTGGGCGGCTCCATGCTCTCCATCGGCTCGGCGGCAGGCGTGGCGCTGATGGGGCAAGCACGGGGCAAATACACCTTTTTCGGTCATCTGAAATGGGCGCCCGTCATCGCCCTGGGTTATGCCGCCAGCATCCTGGCGCATCTGTGGGTCAATGCGGGCAGCTTCTAATGGTCACGAAATCCGTGAATCACCCCATGGGCTGGATATTGAACACTAACCCCTGAACGGGTAGTGTCAATCATCCTCTGAAGATTCGATCGACTCGATACCATGAACAGACGGCAAGTTTCGGCAGCACTGATCTGCTCCCTACCCGGCTTGGCGCTGGCCGGTCATATGTCTGCCAGTGGTTACAGCATGAGCACCCACTGGGTTGGGCTACTCAGCCTGGCCATCTTTGCCCTCGCCCTGATCGCAGTCACCCTGGAAGAGTTCATCGACCTGCGAAAATCCAAACCCATGCTGTTCGCCGCCGGGGCGATCTGGGGCCTGATCGGATGGTATGCCCACCACAGCGTCGGCGGTGAGGTCGCGGAAGCGGCCCTGAAACACAGTCTGCTGCAGTATGCCGAATTGATGCTGTTCATCCTGGTGGTGATGACCTATATCAACGCCCTGGCTGAACGGCGGGCCTTTCTGGCCCTGCGCACCTGGGTGGCACACCGCCGTTACAGCTACCGCCATCTGTTTTGGACCACAGGCCTGACGACCTTTTTCCTCTCCCCTTTTCTGGACAACCTCTCGACCGCCCTGCTGATGGGCGCGGTAATCCTCAATCTGGAGCGGGAGAATCAGCGCTTTGTCACCCTCTCCTGCATCAATATCGTCATCGCCTCCAATTCGGGTGGGGCCTTCAGCCCGTTCGGGGACCTCACCACCCTGATGGTCTGGCAGCAGGATATCACCAGCACCACCGGCCGGGTCGATTTCTTCTCCTTCTTCGCCCTTTTCCTGCCATCCTTGATCAGCTACCTGGTGCCCGCGGGTTTCATGCACTTCGCCATCCCCGACGGCAGACTCACCAGCACCCAGGAGCCGATACAGATGCGCCGCGGGGCGAAACGCATCATGGGACTGTTCCTGTTGACCATCGCCACCGCGGTCTTCTTTCAGGGACAGCTCTTCCTGCCCGCGACCATCGGTGTGATGACCGGGCTCTCCTATCTGCAATTCTTCGGCTTTTTCCTGAAGAAGACCCACAAGCCGGGCGTGGCCCAAGTCACCACCTCCGAATCGCCCGATTTCTCCGTGGTCGTCGAGAGCCGGCAGCCTTTCGATGTCTTTCTCAGGGTGGCGAGATCGGAGTGGGACACCCTGCTGTTTCTGTGCGGCGTCATCCTCTGCGTGGGCGGCTTGGGCTATCTGGGTTATCTGACCCTGGCGTCGGAACTGCTGTACGTCCAATGGGGTGCCACCGCGGCCAACATCTCTATCGGCGTGGCCTCTTCGGTGCTGGAAAATATCCCCACCATGTCGGTGGTACTCAGCATGCGGCCGGAGATGTCGCTGGGTCAGTGGCTACTGGTGACCCTGACTGCCGGTATCGGCGGCAGTCTGCTCTCCATCGGCTCCGCCGCCGGCGTGGCGCTGATGGGACAGGCAAAGGGGAGGTACACCTTCTTCGCCCATTTGCAGTGGACACCGGCCATCGCCCTGGGATTCATGCTCAGTATCGCCTGTCATCTCTGGCTCAACGCCAACCTGTTCTGACGCTGGAAATAGGGCATCCCCGTGTTATAGTTGGCAGCAATTTTATCCTCATACCCAGTCCGGGCAAAAAAATCGCCACTCAGACGGCACACCGGGCAACGCAATACAATGATTAGATACGGGAGAAGTCGATATGTCCAAAAAGCATCCAGTGGTAGCCGTAACCGGCTCATCGGGCGCCGGCACAACCACTGTCAAACGCGCATTCGAACACATTTTTTACCGCGACGGCATCAAGCCCGCCGTGGTCGAAGGCGACAGTTTTCACCGCTACAACCGGATGGAGATGCGGGAAAAGATGGCGGCCGGTCTGAGTCACTTCGGCCCCGAGGCCAACCGATTCGACAAAATCGCCGAACTTTTCAAGACCTATGGTGAAACGGGGAGTGGCGATAAACGCTACTATCTGCACAGCGAGGAAGAGGCGGCCGAGCACAACGCCCGCCTCGGTTGCGACCAGAAACCCGGTGAATTCACCCCTTGGGAGGGGATCGAAGAGGGGACCGATCTGCTGTTTTACGAAGGCCTTCACGGGATGGCCGTGGACGGGGACGTGGACGTCGCCAGACAGGTGGATTTGGGCGTCGGGGTAGTGCCGATCGTCAACCTGGAGTGGATTCAGAAGATCTTCCGCGACAATGCCGAACGCGGCTACAGCGAGGAGGCGATCGTCGACACCATCCTGCGGCGCATGCCAGACTATATCAACCACATCACCCCACAGTTCTCACGCACCGACATCAACTTCCAGCGCGTGCCGACGGTGGATACCTCGAACCCCTTCATCGCCCGTGATATCCCCACCCCGGACGAGAGCTTCGTGGTCATTCGTTTCACCGACCATAAGAAATTTGAAATCGACTTTCCCTACCTGCTGTCGATGATCGACGGCTCATTCATGTCCCGGCGCAACACCATCGTGGTGCCCGGCGGCAAGATGGGCTTCGCCATGGAGATCATCCTGCAACCCATCATCGAACGCATGATGGATGCCCGAAACGTCTGATTGCGGCCGTGAAGAAGCCGCGCAGCCATTCGGTTGCGCGGCTTTTTTCGTTCTCATGAAAGCGATCGCAACGATATGAAAATCGGTGTTTAGCGAATTACTGCAAATTCGATGCAAATGACTTCTGAGTCAATCGTACTTGCTATCCTTCCATTGCCTAAGTGCGGTAAAGACTTCGTCAGGCGCATTCAGTGCCTGACCGCAAGCTCGTTGCGCGGCACCGACCACCCCCGGCTCCTGGGTGCGCAAAAAGGGGTTGGTGAGCAGTTCATCCCGCAGCAGGGAGGGGAGGGTCGGCAGCCCAATCCGGCGTCTTTCCCGTTCGGTCTCGATGCGCTGTTCCAGGACTGAACTCTCCGGCTCGACCCAACCGGCAAACCCGAGGTTATCCAGGGTGTATTCATGGGCGCAATAGAGCCGGGTCTCTGGCGAAAGCTGTGCGATGCGCTGCAGCGAGGCGGAGAGTTGCTCGAAGGTGCCGTCGAACACGCGTCCGCATCCACCGGCGAACAGGGTATCGCCGCACAGCAGCACCCCTTCGCCGTAATAGGCGATATGACCAGCGGTATGACCTGGCACTTCCAGCACCCGGAGATCGGCCTTCAGACCGGAAACCACCGGTTTGTCGCCCTCCCTAAGGGGATGGGTGATCCCGCGAATCGACTCTTTGGCGGGTCCGTAGACCGGAATATCCGCAAAGGCGTCCCGCAACGCTGGAATACCGCCCACATGATCGTAGTGATGGTGAGTGACCAGGATGGCGCTGAGCTGGGACGATGTCCGCTCAAGCCACGCCAATACCGGCGTCTCGTCACCCGGATCCACCGCAACGGCCTGGGAAGAACCGGGATTCTTCAGCATCCAGATATAGTTGTCTTCAAAGGCACTGACAGGGGTTATTTCAAGCATCTTCCAATTGCCTGCTCAACAAGTTTCATCGGTTATCCAATATGGATTCTATCTTTAGGGTATGGGAGAGAATCCTAGACGATCTGCAGCTTGTCGTCACGATCGACCCGGCTGATCGAGGCGAGGATCCCGGCAAGATCCAGGCCAGCCTCGCTGAGCTGCTGCTGATGTGTTGCATGATCCAGATAGCGGTCCGGCAGACCGAGATTGAGCACCCTCACCTGCCGACCGACGGCGGCCAGATATTCATTGACCGCCGAACCTGCGCCGCCCTGAACCACATTCTCCTCAAGGGTCACCAGTATCTCATGCCGGATAGCCAGTTCATCCACCAGCGCCTCATCCAACGGCTTGATAAAACGCATGTTCGCCAGGGTGGCGTCAATCCGCTCAGCCACCTGCCGCGCGGTTGCCAGCAGACTACCGAACACCAATAGCGCGACGCGCTTGCCCTCGCGACGGATTTCACCCTTGCCGATGGGCAGGGTATCGATATCCGATGCCACTGCCACGCCAGGACCGGGCCCGCGCGGATAGCGGACCATCGCGGGGCCTGGGTATTGATAAGCCGTCTGTAGCAATCGGGCGCACTCGTCCTCGTCCCCCGGCGCCGCAATGACCATGTTGGGAATCAGGCGTCCATAGCTGAGGTCGAAACTGCCGGCATGGGTGGCCCCGTCCGCGCCGACCTGCCCGGCCCGATCCACTGCCAGGGTGACGTCCAGGTTCTGTAGCGTCACATCGTGGATCAACTGATCATAGGCCCGCTGTAGAAAAGTCGAATAGATGGCCACCACCGGCTTCAAGCCTTCGCAGGCGAATCCGGCGGCGAACGTCAGGGCATGCTGCTCAGCGATTCCCACATCGAAATAACGCTGGGGAAAGCGCCTGGCGAAATTCACCATCCCCGAGCCTTCACACATCGCCGGTGTGATGGCTACCAGACGATCATCCTCTCCGGCAGCGGCGCACAACCAGTCACCGAAGACCTGGGTATAGGTCTTGGCGCTTGCCCCCTTCTCCATCTTGCCGGTGGCCGGATCGAACGGGGTGACGCCATGATAGACACAGGGATCCTTCTCAGCAGGCATGTAGCCACGCCCCTTTTGCGTTATCACATGCAGCAGCCTGGGTCCTGGCATGTCACGCATGTTATGCAGGGTCGCCACCAGGGTGTCGAAATCGTGGCCATCGATAGGGCCGATGTAGTTGAAGCCCATCTCCTCGAACAAGGTGCCCGGCATCACCATGCCTTTCATATGCTCTTCCCACTTGCCCACCAAGTCACTGACTTGGTGAGGGAGATGGCTGAGGGCGGATTTGCCCCCTTCCCGCATGCTGGTGTAGACCTTGCCGGAGAGCAGGCGGGCCAGGTGATTGCTGAAGCCCCCCACCGGTTTGGAGATCGACATATCGTTGTCATTGAGGACAACCAGCAGGTCCTGATCCAGCGCCCCGGCCTGATTGAGGGCCTCGAAGGCCATCCCCGCCCCCATCGCGCCATCGCCGATCACCGCCACGACCTTACGGTTCTCCCCTTTCTGCTTGGCGGCCACGGCCATCCCAAGCGCCGCGCCGATTGAGGTGCTGGAGTGACCGGTGCCGAAGGTATCGAATTCGCTTTCACTACGCTTGGGAAAACCCGACAGCCCACCCTTCTGCCGCAACCCACCCATGCCATCACGTCGGCCGGTGAGAATCTTGTGCGGATAGGCCTGGTGCCCCACATCCCACACCAGGCGGTCATAAGGGGTGTTGAAGACATAGTGCAAGGCAATGGTCAGTTCCACCACCCCCAACCCTGCCGCCAAATGCCCGCCGGTCTGGGAAACGGTGTCGATGAGAAATCGCCTCAACTCAGTTGCCAGGGGGCGGAGTTTTATCTGATCGAGCCTGCGCAGGTCGCCCGGCAGATCGATCCGGCTCAGCAGCGGGTAGCCTTCCAGGATATGAGGGCTGTGGTCTGTACTGCCCTGATCTGACATGGTTCGGCCGGCTCCGCTGGATAAGGTGTCATTGAAGAGACTGCCCCTGTTTGACAGTCCCCGAACTGAAACGTTGAGTTTACCCCATCGCTGCAATCGGCGCATTCATACCGGCTCGTCTTTGATACGGTGGGCCTCGGCCAAGACGAAATCGTGGAAGGCCGCGGCGGCCGGAGACAGGCGTTTTCCCTTGCGGTAGACCATGTGCCAGTGCCGTTGCAGTGGAAACCCCTGCACATCCAGCACCACCAGACGCCCTGTCTCCAACTCAAGTTCGATGGTGTGGGTCGACACCACCCCCAACCCCATACCGGCCCGCACCGCCTGTTTGATGGCCTCGTTGCGGGTCATCTGCATACCGGCGCTGATGGTAATCGACTGCTCGGTAAAAAACCGCTCCATCGCCAGACGGGTGCCCGACCCCGCCTCGCGCATGATAAAGACCTCTTCACTGAGACGCTTTGCGGGTATCCGTTTCGCCTTTCCCAACGGATGTCCGGGCGCGGCGATCACCACCAGCGGGTTCTCCATGAAAGGCTCATGCTCCAGCTCGATGTCTTCGGGGGGCAACCCCATCAGCACGATATCGGTCTCGTTGTTCTGCAACAGCTCCATCAGACGCTTGCGGTTGGTCACATCGAGACGCAAATCGATTCCCGGATAGTGGCGGCTGAAGGCCGCCAGCAGACGTGGGGCGAAGTAGTTGACCGTACTGGCCACGGCGATATCCAGATGGCCGGTATCCAGCCCTTTCAACGCGGAGAGCACCTCCTCCATCTCCCCGAAGGTGTGAAAGATAATCCGGCCATAGTGATGAACCTCTCTGCCCGCTTCCGTCAATTGGATTTTTTTGCCTGTCTGCTCAAATAGCGGCAGTCCCACTGACGCCTCCAACTGCTTGACCTGCATGGATACCGCAGGCTGAGTGAGATGCAGGGCGCGTGCGGCCTGAGTGTAGTTCAAATGCTCGACAACCGTTTTGAAGACTTTCAATTGGCGTAGCGTGACATGCATTTTCAGATTCCCGTGATAGCAAACACAACCATCAGATTAACTACCGCAATTATTACATGGTATAACTTTTTCCTTATAATTTCGATTAAAAGATCTGACTTCACATCCTAACGGCCCCCCCTATACTCAACTGCACCCTTACATCAGACATTTCCACACGCCACTACCGGCATATAGGCATGGAGATAGGGAAACCAGTCTGACCTAGGCATCAACAACCCCCAATCAAGAGGAATTGTGAAAATGGCCAAAACCTATGACGCGGGCGTGAAAGAGTACCGCGAAACATACTGGATGCCCGACTATACACCGAAGGACACCGATATCCTGGCGTGCTTCAAAATCACCCCACAACCGGGCGTGCCGCGTGAAGAGGCTGCAGCCGCTGTCGCCGCCGAATCATCCACCGGCACCTGGACCACGGTGTGGACCGATCTTCTGACCGATCTCGACTACTACAAAGGCCGCGCCTACGCTATCGAGGACGTACCGGGTGACGACACCTGCTACTACGCCTTCATCGCCTACCCCATCGATCTGTTCGAAGAGGGTTCCGTGGTCAACGTCTTCACCTCACTGGTGGGTAACGTATTCGGCTTCAAGGCCGTACGCGCCCTGCGTCTGGAAGACGTGCGCTTCCCGATCGCCTATGTCATGACCTGTAACGGTCCGCCACACGGTATTCAGGTTGAGCGCGACATGATGAACAAATACGGCCGTCCCATGCTCGGCTGCACCATCAAGCCGAAGCTGGGCCTTTCCGCCAAGAACTACGGCCGCGCCGTCTACGAAGGTCTGCGCGGCGGCCTCGACTTCACCAAGGACGATGAGAACGTCAACTCCCAGCCCTTCATGCGCTGGCGTCAGCGTTTCGACTTTGTCATGGAAGCCATTCACAAGGCGGAATCTGAGACCGGCGAGCGCAAGGGTCACTACCTGAATGTGACCGCGCCGACTCCGGAAGAGATGTACAAGCGTGCCGAGTACGCCAAAGAGATCGGCGCACCGATCATTATGCACGACTACATCACCGGCGGTTTCTGCGCCAACACCGGTCTGGCCCAGTGGTGCCAGGACAACGGCGTACTGCTGCACATCCACCGCGCCATGCACGCCGTGCTCGACCGCAACCCGCACCACGGCATCCACTTCCGCGTGTTGACCAAGATCCTGCGTCTCTCCGGCGGCGACCATCTGCACACCGGCACCGTGGTCGGTAAGCTGGAAGGCGATCGCGACTCCACCCTCGGCTGGATCGACCTGCTGCGCGAGTCCTACATCAAGGAGGACCGCTCCCGCGGTATCTTCTTCGATCAGGATTGGGGCTCCATGCCCGGCGCCTTCGCCGTCGCTTCCGGCGGTATTCACGTCTGGCACATGCCCGCGCTGGTCACCATCTTCGGCGACGATGCCGTGCTGCAGTTCGGCGGCGGCACCCTGGGTCATCCCTGGGGCAACGCGGCCGGCGCTGCCGCCAACCGTGTCGCGGTCGAGGCCTGTGTCGAAGCCCGCAACCAGGGTCGCGAGCTGGAGAAGGAGGGAAAGGAGATCCTTACCACCGCTGCCAAGCACAGCCCGGAACTCAAGGCTGCGATGGAGACCTGGAAAGAGATCAAGTTCGAGTTCGACACCGTCGACAAGCTGGACGTGGCGCACAAATAAGTTGCCAGCGGCCAGCTTGCTGCTGGCCGCCAACAAACCAAACATCGAGGAAATAGACAATGAGCGAAATGCAGGACTACAAATCGAGCCTGACCGATGTGTCGAGCCGTAAGTTCGAGACCTTCTCCTACCTGCCGGAAATGGACTCAGCTCAGATCCGCAAACAGATCGAGTACATCGTTTCCAAAGGCTGGAACCCGGGTATCGAGCATACCGAACCGCAGAACGCCTTCTCCAACTACTGGTACATGTGGAAGCTGCCGATGTTCGGCGAGACCGACGTGGACGCCATCCTGGCCGAATGCGAGGCCTGTCACAAGGCCCATCCGAACAATCACGTTCGGTTGCTGGGCTTTGACAACTACGCACAGTCCGCCGGCGCCTCCATGGTGATCTACCGCGGTACGCCGGCCTGATCTCTGATTTGAGAATCGGCTAATCAGGACCCCCCCGCCCTGCGGGGCGGGGAGTTCTTGTTGATGAGTTGTCAGCCGCCAATGGCCAGCGATCAGCTATCTCCATTGCTTGATATCCCTGGCTGTTGTCGAGTGACAGTTCACTTTCTAAAAATAACGCAAACCGCCGGTTGCCGCTGTTTTCCAGCAGGCAACCGGCTGCTGACAGCTGGAGGCTAATGGCAATGAGCGATATCGACCGCGATCAGTACACGATCAAAGAGGAGCCTTATTACCGCCCCGTGCATAATGAGGTTGAGATGTATCAAGCCGCATACGACGCTCGCATGCCGGTCATGTTGAAGGGCCCCACCGGTTGCGGTAAGTCCCGTTTTGTCGAATACATGGCCTGGAAGCTGCAAAAGCCGCTGATCACCGTTGCCTGTAATGAAGATATGACCGCCTCCGATCTGGTCGGTCGCTTCCTGCTCGATATCAACGGCACCAAGTGGCAGGACGGCCCCCTGAGCGTCGCCGCCCGCATTGGCGCCATCTGCTATCTCGACGAGGTGGTCGAGGCGCGCCAGGACACCACCGTGGTTATCCATCCCCTGACCGACCATCGCCGTGAACTGCCGCTGGAGAAGAAGGGCGAGCTGATCAAGGCCCACCCGGACTTCCAGATCGTCATCTCCTACAACCCGGGCTACCAGTCGCTGATGAAGGATCTGAAACAGTCCACCAAACAACGCTTTGGCGGCATGGATTTCGACTACCCGGAAACTGAGATCGAGACCGAAATCGTCCAGCACGAGGGCGGGGGCGATGCCGAGACCGCGCAGAAACTGGTGCAGATTGCTCAGCGTTCACGCAACCTCAAGGGTCACGGCCTGGATGAAGGCATGTCCACCCGTCTGCTGGTCTACGCCGCGCAACTGGTGGCCAAGGGCATCGCCCCCGGCGACGCCTGTCAGATGGCGCTGGTGACACCGCTGACCGACGACCCGGATATGCGCGACACCCTGGGTGCGGCGGTGAATACGTATTTTTAGTCTTTGAACCACAGAGAATCAGAGGACACAGAGGGTCCTATTCTTGTTATGGATGACAATCTGATAAATGATTTAACAGAAGCTGTAATAGGTGCTGCTTTAGATGTCCATAAGACATTGGGCCCAGGTTATCTTGAATCGGTTTACGAAAAAGCACTCTGTGTCGAGTTGAACCAACGCAGGATTCCTTTTGAAAGGCAGTACGGGTTTGCACTGACATACAAAGGTACGCAGATCGGACGAGGCAGATTGGATTTCTTGGTGGATGAACGACTGATCATTGAGTTGAAGGCCGTTGATAAGTTAATCCCCTTGCATAGCGCACAAGTAATATCTTACTTGAAAGCCCTTGATTTGAATTGGGGATTGTTAATGAACTTCAACACCCCACTCCTGAAGCATGGGATTAAACGCATTGTTCTCACCAATTAAAAGACTCCGCGTCCTCTGCGTCTCTGCGGTTAAAAACAAATAGGTAAACACCTATGAGTGTAGATTTCTCCGAATACATCTCATGCCTCGACGAGGACGACCACGAACACATCGAGGCGTTGGAATCCTCCTATCATGAGGCGCAGCGGGTCATGTCCCCACGGGGTCTGCAGAACTACCTGGAGGGGATGCGCGCCATGTGCACCATGGGTCGAGGTCATGACCTGGTGCTGACCTATGTGCAGGAGATGCCCGGGGTAGCCAAGGAGGTCGGGGAGGACATCATCCCCGATATCGTCGAATCGATGATGAAGCTCGCCTCCCACACCTCCGGCAGCGTCATCACCCTGATCCTCGCCAACCTGCCCCTGGCGGCCGCCCGCCTCGGCGATGCCGATGTGTTGCGTGGATTTCTGAAACTGCTCCACCAGATGACCGGCAAGGCCCCGCGCGGTCTGCGCCCGATGATGGAGAACATGGACGAACTCCTCTCCAAGCTCACACTGGGCGGCCTGCGCCGCTGGGTGATGTGGGGCGCTCAGGCCCACCAGCGCGATCTCGACGGGCAGATGGCCTACTTCTCCCTGCAGACCGAGTCCGCCAAGGCGATGTTGCAGAGCGAGCGGCGCGGCACCCTCTTCGTCAACAACCAGCGCAAGCTCAACTTCTATCTTCGCGCGCTCTGGGCGCGGGCCTTCTTCATGCGTCCCACCGCGGGTGACTTCGAGACCCGGCGCGGCCTCAAACCCTTTATCGAGGATTTTCAGATCCATGTGCCCGACGCCTACGATCCCTTCCGCAACATCGACGGCATCGAGATCTACCGTGCCGCCGCCGCCCACTGCGCCGCCCACATGGTCTATACCCGTGAGCCGATCTCCGGCGAGGAGCTATCCCAGGCGCAGATGCGTTTCATCGAACTGTTCGAAGATGCCCGCATCGAGTACCTGGCCTACAAGGAGTTCCCGGGCCTGCGCAAACTCTGGCTCGCCTTCTTCACCGCCAAGCCTGGGCAAGAGGACGAGTATGGCGAAGCGCACGAGACCATGGACCTGATGCTGCGCGCCACACGCGCCATCATGGACCCGGACTACCGGGACAGCGAATCCCTGATCAACGAGGTCGCCGGGAAGTTTCGCGAGAAGCTGGGAAACGACCCCCACGCCAAAAACTTGAGCTGGATGGCCGGTGTGGATTTCTACAACCGCATCCAGACTATCGCCAAGATCCCCAGCGTGCGCATTCTCAGCGACTGGCCCATCCCCTACCGGGACGACAATCGCTACTTCTGGGCGTTCTCGGAGAACCTCTTCGTGTCCCAGGGCGTGGACTACATGCCCGCCAACCAGGGAACCGTGCGCCGCTATGTGAGCGTGATGGAGTTCGTCAACGAGATCGACTCGGAGATGACCCACGACAACCCGGACGAGATCCTGGTGCTGGCCACCGAACTCTTCCCCTATGAGGACGCGGGCGAGGCGACGGCCAGCTGGAACGATATGGAGGGGGTGGAGCCGGTCTCCGACCCCTACCACTATAACGAATGGGACTACCACGTTCAGCTTGCACGCCCCGACTGGGCCACTGTCATCGAGCGCAAGCAGGGCAAGGCCGATCCAGAGATCATGGACGGGATCCTGACCAAACATAAGCCGATCGCCTCACGCATTCGCCATCTGATCGATGCGCTGCAGCCGCAAGGCATCGTGCGCCGTCGCGGTTATGAAGAGGGCGAGGAGCTCGACCTGAACGCGGCGATCCGCGCCATGATCGACATCCGCCGGGGCGTCATGCCCGATCCGCGGATCAATATCCGCATCACCCGCCATATCCGCGACCTGTCGATCGTGTTGCTGTTGGATCTCTCTGAATCCACCAACGAGAAGATCGGCGACATCGCCGAGGGTGAGGAAGGCTATGAGGAGCAGCCCAGCATCCTCGACCTGACCCGGGAGTCGGCCGGTCTGCTCTCCTGGGCCATCGACTCCATCGGAGATAATTTCGCTGTCCACGGCTTCGCCTCCGACGGCCGACACGATGTCCAGTACTATCGCTTCAAGGACTTCGAACAGGGCTATGACGACGATGCGAAATCGCGTCTGGCCGGGATGAAGGGCGGCCTCTCCACACGCATGGGCGCGGCGTTACGCCACGCCGGCTGGCACCTGGCCCAGCAGAACGCACAGAAGCGTCTGGTGCTGCTGGTCACCGACGGCGAACCGGCCGACATCGACGAACGGGATCCCCAATACCTGCGCCACGACGCGAAAAAGGCGGTGGAGGATCTGGCCATGCAGGGGATCTACACCTACTGCCTGACCCTGGATCCCAATGCGGACCGCTATGTGGCGAGAATCTTCGGCGAGAACAGCTATTCCATTGTGGACAATGTGGAGCGGCTGCCGGAGAGGTTGCCGAATGTTTTTGCAGCGCTGACCGGATAAGCTGTCGCAAATCACCTTTTTAAATTGTTGTCCGCAAATGAACGCGAATAAACGCAAATGGATTTTTCAATTAATTCCGGCTGGTACCTCAATCACGTAGGGTGCGGCTTGCCGCACCGACTGTCTCGGCTATCAGGGTGAATGGTGCGGCGAGCCGCACCCTACGCCATATCGTGACAGATTGGGTTATACCATTTGCGTTTATTCGCGTTCATTTGCGGACTGCTCACTGTTTTGGAAACGGCAGCACCCTCATCGCTCGAGGTTCACAACCACTCTCTTTGTAACGCGCCTCCATGATGTCGAGAGCCTTCTTGAAATCGCCAATCAGTCGGGTATGCAGTTCCCTGGCGTTATCATCGTAGTAGATCAGATCGATGGGGGCAGGCTCGGTGAGGCTCTCCCGCTCCTGGCCACGTCGGAATCTCCAGGCCAAACGGATTAGCTTGCCCCCTTCTCCATCCCGGACCGCATAGGCCTGATTGTCGACGAAGATCACCTCTTCCTCGTCGATCACCGCCTGAACCTGCATCGAACGAATCGGCACAAAGACATGCTCGTACTGACAGCGAGACAGCATCAGCCGGCACTGATTATAAAGGGGGGACGGTATGGTCAGACGTTCGCAGGCGAGTTCATCGGGGCGAAAGAAGATCTCACTGAGGCTTTCACTCATGCCTCGGCTCAGTCGTTTTCATCCAGTTCGGGATTCCAGCCCTTCGCCTTGGCATCGTCGATCGCCTGCTGATAGATGCGGCTATGCCTCTCTGCCAGCTCCGGTGGGAGGTTCGAAACCAGATGGCCATATTTCTCCCACTCCTTGGTGACCTTGTCGTAAAGCGCGTCCATACCCTGTATCAACCAGCCCTCACAGGTCTCGGTCTCGGGAATTAGACCGAAAACCCAGGCGTCACGGATGATGTTGCCGGTCGGGTTCATGGCCCCGGTGGGATCGTTGTTTATTCCGCTGTATCGCTTTTCAGCCATTCGCAACAGTACTCGTAACTTGACATTGGAGAGTCGCTTATATTCCGGATGGGATTACCACCATTCTATACGAGTTTTCATCCCTGCACCCTTCTTTCGATAACAGAGCTGGCAAGGCACAGGCAGGGTTCACCCAAGGAGAGCCTGAAAAAGGCGCCAAGCATAAATCATAAGCTTAAGCTTATTGAATGCATAAGTATATTTGCTATTTACTTATACACTTTCTAACTGTATGGTTTAGCCCTGATTCCCTACATGATTCTGGGTTTCTGGTTGGCGGGCTTGACCGCCACCCCATAGAGATTCACTTACCGGAGTAGACAACATGGCATTAGACCAATCATCTCGCTATTCAGACCTGAGCCTGAAGGAAGAGGATCTGATCGCTGGCGGCCAGCACATCCTTTGCGCCTACAAAATGAAACCCAAAAGCGGTTACGGCTACCTGGAGGCCGCTGCCCACTTCGCCGCCGAGTCCTCCACCGGCACCAACGTTGAAGTCTCCACCACCGACGATTTCACCAAAGGTGTCGACGCCCTGGTCTACCTCATCGACGAAGCCACCGAAGAGATGCGCATCGCCTACCCTATCGACCTGTTCGATCGCAACATGATCGACGGCCGCATGATGCTGGTCTCCTTCCTCACCCTGACCATCGGTAACAACCAGGGCATGGGCGACGTCGCATACGCCAAGATGTATGACTTCTTCATGCCGCCCCGCGCCATTCAGCTGTTCGACGGTCCGGCCAAGGACATCTCCGACCTGTGGCGCATGCTGGGTCGCCCAGTGGTCGACGGCGGCTACATCGCCGGGACCATCATCAAGCCCAAGCTGGGCCTGCGTCCCGAGCCTTTCGCCGAGGCGGCCTACCAGTTCTGGCTGGGCGGCGACTTCATCAAGAACGACGAGCCCCAGGGCAACCAGGTCTTCTGCCCCGCGAAGAAGGTCTATCCCCTGGTCTACGACGCCATGAAGCGCGCCATGGACGAAACCGGCGAAGCCAAGCTCTTCTCCGCCAACATCACCGCAGACGACCACGCCGAGATGCTCGCCCGTGGCGAGTTCATCCTGGAGGCCTTCGGCGCCGACGCCGACAAGGTGGCCTTCCTGGTCGACGGCTATGTTGGCGGCCCGGGCATGGTCACCACCGCCCGTCGCTACTTCTCCAACCAGTATCTGCACTACCATCGCGCTGGTCACGGCGCCGTCACCTCTCCCAGCTCCAAGCGCGGCTACACCGCCTACGTGCTGGCCAAGATGTCCCGTCTGCAGGGCGCCTCCGGTATCCATGTCGGCACCATGGGCTACGGCAAGATGGAGGGCGACAAGGACGACCGCGCCATCGCCTACATCATCGAGCGTGACGAGTACCAGGGTCCCGTCTACAACCAGAAGTGGTATGGCATGAAGCCCACTACCCCGATCATCTCCGGCGGCATGAACGCCCTGCGCCTGCCCGGTTTCTTCGAGAACCTGGGTCACGGCAACGTGATCAACACCGCCGGCGGCGGCTCCTATGGACACATCGACAGCCCGGCGGCCGGCGCCACCTCCCTCCGCCAGGCCTATGAGTGCTGGAAAGAGGGCGCCGATCCGATCGAATACGCCAAGGAGCACAAAGAGTTCGCGCGTGCTTTCGAGTCCTTCCCGCACGATGCGGATGCGATCTTCCCAGGCTGGCGCGAAAAGCTGGGCGTGCACAAATAAGCACTGCCCGGTGAGTCAACCGGCTCTTCAAAGCCCCCGCAAGGGGGCTTTCTTATTTGTCAATCACTTTGCTGGGCATTCATGAAGTCTTGTTGTCTGAAGACTCCATATAGCCAGAACAAGGTTCAGGGGCTCATGTCAGCCAATAAAGCGTCAGCCTCCGCAATCCGGCCGCTTTCACGATAGACCACCGCCAGATCGTAGACCGGGTCCAGGTCGTCATCCGGCGACAGGGATATCGCTTTGCGCAGGTAAGGGATGCCTTCGTCGGTCTTACCCAGGCGGTGCAGGGCCAATCCCAGCCCTTTGTTGGCATAGGCATCGTTCGGATCACAGCTCAGCACCCGGTCATTGGCCGCCAGGCAGGCGTCCCAATTGGCGAGGGAGAATTGAACGAAACCGTTCAGCTTGAGCAGGCCGACATCGTCTGGAATCCGCCTCAACGCCTCTTCCAAGACCAGGGCCGCGATCTGGAATTCCCCCTTGCGCGCGTATCCCTCGGCCCGCTCCAGCAAGGTCCCCGTCTCTTCGATAGCGGCGACCTTGGTCTCGGCGCGTCGCATGGCCTGATTGAAGGAGCAATAGACATTTTCGGACGCCATGCTCCCGTTCATGGTGAGCCGGGTATTGGGGCAGCCTCCCAGGCATTGGTCGCCGTACTGGCATTTGTGGCAATTGCCGCCCAACTGGGATTTATCCGCGCGCCGGTTCCAGGCGAATGCCTCCGCATCCTCCCAAATCTCGCGCAAGGGGCGCTCACGGATATTGCCCTCGATATAGCGCCGGTCGCGAACCGAAGTGCAACCCAGTACATCCCCGTTGTGGAGGATGCCCAGACTGCGCTTACCGGCGTTGCAGCCCTGCCAGATCGGGTAGGCCCGGGTGCGGTGGGCGCGCTGACGCACCTGTAGCTCCTTGATATTGTAGTAGCCCAGACAGTCCGCAGGGTAGATGTTGACCCGGCCCTCCAGCATGGTCTCGTGGGCGAAATCGATGACCTCATCCACCTGCCCGGGGTCCATCACCATATCGGTGTTTTCGGCGAAGTTACCCATGGGCAGGCCGATCTGCAACTGCCAATAGCGCACCCCGACCTCGGCAAGAAGCTCGCGCATCCGCGGCAGTTCAGGGAGGTTGCGCCGGTTGACCGTAGTGATCACGCCAGAGGCGACGCCGTGCCGCTGCATCAGCCGCAGAGCATTGATCACACGGCGGTAAGAGCCTGGTTTGCGGATGTAGTCATGGGTCTCCTGAGGGCCATCCAGGCTGATGGCGATGGTGCCGACCTTGGCGGCGATGGCGCGTTCCAGCACTGCCTCGTCGATCATCCAGCCATTGGAAATGATGTTGGGAATCACACCATGGCGGGACAACTCAGCGGCGATCAGGTCCCAATCCTTGCGGATCAGGGGCTCTCCCCCGGACAGGGTGATCCACTCCAGACCGAGATCGGCGATATCCCGAGCCAGCGCCAGGGATTCCTCGGTATCCAACTGGTCCGGCAGGGGGCGTTCGCAACTTGAGCCACAGTGTTTGCAGCGCATGTTGCAGCCCATGGTGACTTCCCAAACGCCGGTGACAGCGCGATATTCCATGTCATGCTCCTTCAGCGCACGCGGATTCACCCAGCGCTTGCGTAACCGGGATGATCAGGCCGCCCTTGGACGGAGCGGCCTCGAGACTCAGTCCTTAAGAACCGGGAACCCATATTTCACGGTGCAGTCGGCGGGGTCGGTGGCAATGCCGCCGGGAGTGCCGTACTTGACCACGCAATTGACCTCATCGGACGCTTGCATCTCCCATCCCGACGATGCCGAATCGGGCGTTCGTTGCGACATCGCCGCAACCACCGGACCGCCGCCCCCAGTTGGTGGAGGAAAACCGTAGGCGATCAAGATGTCCTTGGCCTCTTCCGCCAAGTTCACGGGAAAACCGTATTTCAGCGTGCAGTGGCTAGGGTCGGCGACTCCGCCGGGCACACCGTACTTCAACACACAGTTCTCGGCGCTCTCGATGACGTTGACGATAGGCCCGCCCCCAGGGGGAGGAAATCCGTACAAGGGGAAGACAATGCCTTCCTGGCGTAAACTGGCCTCATCCGGAAAGCCATAGGGGATCACAGCGGGCATATTGACGGTATGGGCGCTCCTGGCGACGAACTTGCCGGTCCCCATCTCCGACTCCAATTCGTCGGCTGGCTCAACACCGATAAACAGTGCGAAAACCTTGTGATCGGCCGGCTCGGTGGGTTTCCAAGGCGCCAATAGATGGAACTCAAGGCTGGATTCGATCTCGGTCAGACCGACGAAGGTAAAGGTCTGCCGCGTGGGTCCCACCGTTGGTCCCGGGTAAACCGGGCTGGCCGTGACGCCGAGAAGCGCCACCCCCTCCGGCAGCCCGGACAGATACCAGCCGTAACCGGTGGAGCCTTGCATGGATTGAAGGTGAATGTCGAAAGACTCGCCGACGGCGGCCTGGACGACGGGAAGACTGGAGCGTTCTTGAGTGGCCATGCCTCTTCCTCCTTGTTGAAGTTCCCTGGCATGCGACGGCCCGCGGGCTGTCTGTTAAATACGGGGCATCGGCCCCGCTTAGTTACACCCTAGAACAGCGTGGCTATTTGTAAAGAGCCCCCACTTTGTTTGTTGATATCGATCAATTTTGGGACACGGACGGTTCGGAACAGTCGCTTGGGAGTCTGTCGCGATGGAAAAGACTATCAGGGACCCTGACCGCTGGTAGGTCATGCGATTGAGCGCCGAGGAATTTATCCGGCGGTTACTCAATATCGCGAGTGAAGCGTCCCCGGCAAACGCAGAGGCAACAGAAACAGGCTTCAACGGCTACCCCTGTCCCAAGTGTCGTTCAGGGCATCTCAAGGTGGTCGGCGAACGCTCCCCCGCAAGGTGGAAAGGCGGTTGACGGACTCAGCCAAATCACAGAGCCAAAAACCAGCGCCAAGCATGATCGGGTTACCCAGACCCGAGGGAACCACTCGACATGAAGACAGAAAAACAGCTATTATCAGGCATATTCAAAGAGATAGGGAGGCCAAAATGGGCCACGGAGTCACCCTTACGCGCGCCAGAACGGCAAATCAGGCGCCATCATCCGGTGGTGACAGACTTGGCCGCCCCTTCCTCGGCAGATCTGTCGAAAACAATTTCTTATTAAATAAGCGTTGTCAGGCGCTGATGGGCGATATAGTCCAATGGGCATTTATCCGCCATGCTGTGCACGGCGGATAAATACTTAACTGTTAGGCTCATAGCAGGAAAACCATACAAAGGAGATAATTATGGCAGCGCAAACATACTCAATTGATTTTGATGGGTACTGGAGAGAAAAGAATAAAGGAGGGGTCCCAAAAATATCAGGCGTCTATTGCGTATACAGCTGTGTTTATAATGCATCAGAAAAGAATATTTCTATAAAGGAACTTATATATATTGGTGAATCTGAAAACGTAAATGAACGTATTGATGGCCATGAGAAACTTCCAGATTGGAAGAAACATTTAAAATCGGGTGAAGAGCTTTGTTATAACTTTGGTGGGGTATCGTCTTCTTCAAGGGAACGGTGTGAGGCTGCAATGATTTTCAAGCATAAGCATCCAGAAAACACAGAATATGTAAACTCATTCCCCTTTGATCAAACAACCATGAAGTTGGGTGGAAAAACAGCAAAACTTACTACCAATTTTACTGTTAATAGAACGTGAGCCTAACAAGTTGCTAGTGTGGAACGCTGAGCGCTATTGCGCTTGCGCCCCACAGCTTAAACGTTATATTTTTTAATTGCACGACAAATAGATCCTTACATAAGGAAAAAAATGGCAAACAATGAAATAAATATTGCGAGTGTAGGCATTGGTATTGCAACTATATCGATTGACACTCCGAATTGCCTTGGGCATCAACGGATTTGGCCACACAAAGATGAATTCATAAATGAATTACTTGAAAAATTGCGAACGCAATTAATCAATGACTATGGACTTGAATTTGTTGTTGTTAGCATTGAGCCAGGAAGCATCAATATTCGCCTTCAAATTACATCATCAGTTTTTGCAATTATTGCTGCAACTGCCACGTTTGCGGATACTGAAATAGGTGAAGCAGTAATTGATCAGCTTAAATCTACATTTAGTGAGTATGTGCTCCCAAGTGACTACAGCGAACCTTGCAATGTACAAATGCTGGGTTTTGCTAAAAGAGGGTTGTGTTATGGTCCTGTAAAGAAAGGGGATACTCTCACTTCAATTGCAACTGAATTAAACCCAAAGGGTGTTACACTCAATCAAGCGCTAATGGCATTATATGAATACAATCCAAATGCATTTTATGATGAGAACATTAACAATTTACATGAGGGGGTATTCTTATCACTCCCCAAATCACCTAAATACCTCAGTAAAGTTTATTCTGATGAGAATGTAGAATTACATAATAAAAATTGGGGGATATGATATGGCAAGACTTTTCCGGACAAAAAATCACGCAACTTTTCGGTTCTCTTTCTCATAGCCCAATGGCGTTTGATAGCCGATAGTTGAGTGGCAAGTTACGTAGAGAAGTTACGTAGACACCCATTCTAAAAACAAACAACCACAGCTCCCAGCTTCATGGTTAAAGTCCCCTCATTAACAACATATCTTCCGCTATGAGGACGCCATCAGCGGAAAACCGATCTGTTTTATGAACTCAAGTTTCGGAGTTCATCTTGTTCCCATGTTCTACGAGTTTCGTAGGGTGCGGCCCTGCCGCACCGTAACTTGAAGCCCTGGAACCCAAGGTATTGGGTCAGGGGGCCGCGAAGTGAAGAAATCCATCATAGCAAACAGGAGCGCAACCCAGCATGGTGCGGCAGGGCCGCACCCTACGCCCTGTTCACATTGTGCGTTCCCACATAGAACATGGGAACGCGTTAAATTTGAACGCCGAAACTTGAGTTATGAAATGAACACCTGATATTTTCAGTAACACTGACGTATCAGGCGCGACTGCCACTCAGCATGCGCCGACCCTGTATCAGATTGGCTTTTTAAGCGTGATTTCTAGGCGAACAATTGCTTCGATGCACGAAGATTCGGCGTTCGTTGATAGCCCAATCTGCGACACGCCGCTTTCAGTGTGTAACTTGCACCCACCAATCCCTTGAACTTGCTTTCGAAATGCTGGGCCAGGTAGATCCAATGCCGAGGATCTATCTGCAGTCTTTCAAGAATAGGCGGTTGATTATCAGGTATGTAACCGCGTTTGTTCTCCAACATGGCACGCCCTGTCCAGTCGACCAGTTCGAGATAGTCCTTGAGCCGCAACGCCAGCCCCTTGGGCATCTCCTGGCGGGGATATCCGACAAACGGGTATAACCCGGTGGGTGTGTCTGCTTCGTCTGTGTGATTATGATCCCGTTTAAAGTGACGGATCCGCTCTGCGATGGAGGTGTACTCGGACTGCTCCGGCGTTTCAGCCAGGCCTGCCCGGACCGGATTGAGATCGACATAGGCCATACAGGCCGCCAGGGCCTTTTCATCCAATAGGGCTTGGGATTTATAACGGCCCTCCCAATAGCGCCCGGTGCAGCCGTCCTCCTGGTTGGCCTGACGGGCGATCGGTTCGTTGATACAGCGCATGAACCAACTGATATCGTGAAGACGCTCACGCCATTTGTTGAGCAGTTCCGATACTGCCTCTCTCTCGGCACGGGTTAGCGCTTCTCTCGCCTTATATCGCTGGACGATAACAGGGAGCGAAAAGAGGCGTTCCCAACGCTCGATGACAGCCTGCTCACTCCAGCCGGCAGCACGCTCGGTATCGACATGCAGTATGACATGGTAGTGATTGGACAGCACCGAATAAGCGCAGATATCGATGGCAAACAGATCCGCCAGTTGCTTCATGCGATCGACGATCCACTGGCGCCGATGTTCATAGCTTCTGCCGGTAAGGGTGTCCAGGCCACACAGGAAGGCGCGGCGCACGCAGCGAGAGACACAGTGGTAATAAGGGGTAGTTTCCAGAGAAATCAGGGCTTTCCTTGGCTTGGGCATCGTATCGATCCTTGATAGCTGTTGTTGATTGGAGATTGCCATACTGAGCTGTTTTTGGCAAATTTACGATGAATTTACGATGGGTGTCTGTTTTACTGCAACGATCCACTGGCGCCGATGTTCATAGCTTCTGCCGGTAAGGGTGTCCAGGCCACACAGGAAGGCGCGGCGCACGCAGCGAGAGACACAGTGGTAATAAGGGGTAGTTTCCAGAGAAATCAGGGCTTTCCTTGGCTTGGGCATCGTATCGATCCTTGATAGCTGTTGTTGATTGGAGATTGCCATACTGAGCTGTTTTTGGCAAATTTACGATGAATTTACGATGGGTGTCTGTTTTACTGCAGTCATCCGTTGGGTAAGAGGTAAAGAACTATGATGAGCTAATCCTTGACTTATCTGGGGTGTCCATATATGTCTGTTTTACTGCAGTTTTACTGCACGATGGGTGTCTGTTTTACTGGGGAAATCAGTCATTGTGAGCAGACTCATCCCTCAGCCCGTGCTAATCGGTGCTCTTTGGCTCTTGAATGATGTTTAGCTACGTGAGCAATCGCTGACAAGCGGAAAGATTGGGCGTTCGCCGATAGCCCAATGCCTGACAAGCCGCCTTGAGCGTATAGGCCATACCCACCAGCCCCTTGAACTTGCTCTCGAAATGCTGGGTCATGTAGAGCCAATGCTTGGGATCGATCTGTAGTCGCTCAAGGACAGGGGGTTGATCTTTGGGGATATGACCGCGTTTGTTTTCTAGAATTGCACGTCCTGTCCAATCGACCAGCTCAAGATAATCGATGAGGCGGAACGGTAACCCCTTGGGCATCTCCGCACGCGGATTGCCGACAAACGGGAGAAGATGTGCGGGTTGTGCTGCCTGGCCTTTTGATCTGGCGGCACGTTTCATCTGTTCTGACCGCTCGGCGATGGCGGTGTACTCGGATTGCTCAGGTGTTTTTGCCAACCCGGCCCTGACCGGATTGAGATCAACATAGGCCATACAGGCCGCCAGGGCCTTTTCATCCAATAAGGCTTGGGATTTGTAACGGCCCTCCCAATAGCGCCCGGTGCAGCCGTCCTCCTGATTGGCCTGACGAGCGATCGGTTCGTTGATACAGCGCATGAACCAACTGATATCGTGAAGACGCTCACGCCATTTGTTGAGCAGTTCCGATACTGCCTCTCTCTCGGCACGGGTTAGCGCTTCTCTCGCCTTATATCGCTGGACGATAACAGGGAGCGAAAAGAGGCGTTCCCAACGCTCGATGACAGCCTGCTCACTCCAGCCGGCAGCACGCTCGGTATCGACATGCAGTATGACATGGTAGTGATTGGACAGCACCGAATAAGCGCAGATATCGATGGCAAACAGATCCGCCAGTTGCTTCATGCGATCGACGATCCACTGGCGCCGATGTTCATAGCTTCTGCCGGTAAGGGTGTCCAGGCCACACAGGAAGGCGCGGCGCACGCAGCGAGAGACACAGTGGTAATAAGGGGTAGTTTCCAGAGAAATCAGGGCTTTCCTTGGCTTGGGCATCGTATCGATCCTTGATAGCTGTTGTTGATTGGAGATTGCCATACTGAGCTGTTTTTGGCAAATTTACGATGGGTGTCTGTTTTACTGGTTCGATGGGTGGTTCGATGGGTGTCTGTTTTACTGTCTGTTTTACTGGTTATGAACTCAAGTTTCGGAGTTCATCTTGTTCCCATGTTCTACGAGTTTCGTAGGGTGCGGCCCTGCCGCACCGTAACTTGAAGCCCTGGAACCCAAGGTATTGGGTCAGGGGGCCGCGAAGTGAAGAAATCCATCATAGCAAACAGGAGCGCAACCCAGCATGGTGCGGCAGGGCCGCACCCTACGCCCTGTTCACATTGTGCGTTCCCACATAGAAATGACTTTTTCTACGGCCTCGTTAGCTTGTAAACACGCAGATGGATATTTCATACAGAATAAACGAACCAATCACAGCAGACCAGTTCACTGAACTATTGAAAGAATCTACTCTTTCTGAAAGAAGGCCAGTCGATGACCGCAGGTGCATGGAAGGTATGGTAGAGAATAGTAACTTGATGATCACTGCTTGGGATGGCAACAAATTGGTAGGTGTTGCACGATCCATGACAGATTATCACTATGCCTGCTATCTATCAGATCTGGCAGTACATAAAAGCTATCAAAAACAAGGCATTGGAAAAAAGTTGCAAGTCATTACGCAAAAGCAGCTAGGCGAAAAATGTAATCTAATTCTTGTGGCAGCACCTTTGGCCAATTCCTATTATGGCCACATTGGCTTCACCAATAACCCTAGGTGTTGGGTGCTAGGACGTAATGAAAAAATCAGCTAACAAGAAAATTATGTCGCTCACTGTCGTTCGCTCGGACGCTGTCGCTACCGCGCCAGCGCTGCATAAACCGTCAAAAAAATTAAGGAATGTCTAGTGAAGGTTATTATCAAAGTCTTATTACTGTTGATATGCGTTTCTAGTAGTTACGCCTACGCAAGTAACGCTGACAGACCTAATGTTGTCTGAATGCTCGCTGACAATCTTGGTTATGGTGTCGTATCTTCCTATAACGGCGGTATTCGAGGCCTTCAAACGCCACGTATAGACCAACTTGCATCAGAGGGAACAGCGATTTCGGACAAGCACTACGTAACTATATGATAAAGACTCTATGCCTTATCCTGAAAAGCAGACGCTCTCATTCAGGTTTTATCAAAGTCGCTCTGAAACACGCCCACCCGTAAATCATAAGCTGACACTTATGCGTCATCTCGAAAAAACTGATTTTACTTAGCGTCGCTTGCCACTATGATGCCTGCTATCCACTTCAACTCCTGACACACAAGGAACCGCCATGACGCTCGATATCGATCAGCACCGGATATCCGCAGAACCCTTTTACCAGACCCAGGGCGACGAGATCGAGCTCTACGAAGCGGCATACCAAGAGCGCCTGCCGGTGATGATCAAGGGCCCCACCGGCTGCGGCAAATCCCGTTTCGTGGAACACATGGCCTGGCGCCTTGGCAAGCCATTGATCACCGTGGCCTGCAACGAGGACATGACCGCCTCCGATCTGGTGGGGCGCTACCTGCTTGACAGCGAAGGCACCCGCTGGCTCGACGGCCCCCTGACCGTGGCGGCCCGCATCGGCGCCATCTGCTACCTGGACGAGGTGGTGGAGGCGCGGCAAGACACCACGGTGGTGATCCACCCCTTGACCGACCACCGCCGCACCCTGCCCCTGGACAAGAAAGGTGAGGTGGTTACCGCCCATGAGGATTTTCAACTGGTGATCTCTTACAACCCCGGTTACCAGAGCCTGATGAAGGACCTCAAGCAGTCAACCAAGCAGCGCTTCTCGGCCCTCGATTTCGATTATGCGCCGAGCGATCTGGAGGTCTCCATCGTCACCAAGGAGACGGGGGTGGATGAGGAAAATGCCGCCAAGCTGGTCAAGATCGGCGAAACGGCCCGCAATCTCAAAGGGCACGGCCTGGATGAAGGCATATCGACCCGGCTACTGGTGTATGCCGCCAGACTGGTGAAACGCGGCATCAAACCCCGAGCCGCCTGCCGCATGGCCCTGGTCAGACCGATCACCGATGACAAGGATATCGTCGCTACGCTGGATCACGCCATCGAGGCGGTTTTTGATTGAATCGCCTGCTGAGCAGACTGTCAATTTTGAATTATGAATGTTGAATTTTGAATGAAATGTGTGCGCTTTGCGCACAACTGTTTTATGTATTTGACCGCTAATGGACGCCAATAGGTCGCAAATGGTTTTATGATGCCTCTATCAATTAACAGATTGACTCCTCTCATGAAGCAACATTTCGTTACTGATAAAAAAACCAATGTATTTGCTGTTATTCACGCTTATTGGCGTCCATTCATGGCTTTTTACCCATTCACAAAAAAACCCGAGCGAAGCGAGCACCGAAATTCAAAATTCATAATTCAACATTCAAAATTAACCCATCATGAATGACTCAGACCTCACCGCCTACCGGGAAAAGCTTAGTTGCGGATTCGAGCAGATCGATCCGATTTTCTCCGACTGCATGATGCAAGCCGAGAAAATCCTGAGTCCGAAGGGTGTCGATGAGTTACTGGAAGGCGCTTCGCTAACCTGTAAGATCGGCCGGGGAGTGGAGCCGGTCATCGTGTTTCTCGAAGAGATGCCCGAAATTGCCGTCAGGGTTGGTGAGGCGGTGATCCCACTGATCTCTCAGACCGTATGGAAGATCTCGCGCAGCCCCAACGGCAGGGCGATCCTCCCATTCCTGCAGATGCTGCCCGAGGCGAGCCGCAGATTGGGCAGTGCGGAACTGCTGGAGCGATTCATCAACTTGCTGCTCGATATGATGGACCAGACTTCCAGTTCCATCCACGGCTTTCATACCACGATACCCAGCCCCTCGCTGCCGGACCTGCTGAAGAAAATCCCTTATCTGCTGAGTCAACTCTCGCTCGAGGGTTTGAGCAACTGGACCGATTACGGGATCCGCAACTACCGCACCCACCCGCAACGGCAGATCGACTACTTCAGCCTGCAATCCGCCGACAGCCGCGCCATCCTGCAGCGTGAACGGCATGGGACCCTGTTTGCCGACCATGAACGAAAACTCGACCTCTATCTGAAGTCGTTGTGGCGCAGCAAGGCCCACTTCGTCCCCTATTCGGAAGGCTTCGACGAACTGCGCAAACCCATGCCCTACTACGACTCGCTGGGGATCCGCATACCCGATGTCTATGACGATCTGCACGGTGTCTCCGGCATCGACCGCTACCGCGCCCTGCTGGCCCATGTGGCCGCCCATCAGCGCTGGACCGGCCATGTGGTGGCGGACAACTACAGTCCCTTTCAACGGATCGCCATCGAGACCTTCGAGGATGCCAGGGTCGATCGGCTCGCCACCCGTGAGTACCCCGGCCTGCGAAAAACCCTGCTGAAACTGCATCCCTTCCCTGGGGAAAACGACTGCGACCCGGAAAAGGAGTCCTGTATCCGCCACCGCCTGGCAATGTTCTCCCATGCCGCCTTGAACCCGGATCACGGCTACACCAATCCGGACCTGTTGGAGTTTCTGTCGCGTTTCCATGCCGCACTGGCTGACGGCGCATCGAGCACTCAGGAGATGGCCAGCCTCGCGATCTCCTATATCGCCCGCACCCGCCGTCAGGCGGACCTCTCCGCCAATGTCTACTTTACCGATACGGAAGTGAGCTATCGGGACGACAATCGTCACATGTGGATCTTCATCGAAGAGGGCGATGAAGAGGAGATGTTCGATGCGGAACAGAAACGCAAACAGTCGGAAGAGGAGATTCACGGTCTGCCGCCCCGCCACTACCCGGAGTGGGACTACAAGAGCAAGACCTACAATCCCGATTGGGTCAGCCTCTACGAAAGCCTGCATCCATCGGCAGACGCGGCACGTATCGATGCCCTGTTGAGCAAACACCAAGCGCTGGCGAAACAGCTAAAGCGACTGCTGGACCTGCTCAAACCTCAGCGATATGTGCGGGTCCGCTATCAAGAAGAAGGCAGTGAACTCGACCTGGACGTGGCCATCCGCTCGCTGATCGAATACAAAAGCGGCGTCAATCCCGATCCCCGGATCAACATGAGTCACCGGCATGACGGGCGCGACATCGCGGTGATGCTGCTGATCGATCTCTCAGAATCGGTGGATCAGATACCTGACGGCTGTCAGCAGTCGATACTGGAACTGAGCCAGGAAGCGGTCTCTCTGCTGGGCTGGGCCATCGAGCAACTGGGCGACAGCTTCGCGATTGCCGGTTTCTCCTCCAATACCCGCCATGAAGTACGTTATCAGCACATCAAGGGTTATGGCGAACACTGGAACGATGAGGTCAAGGGCCGGCTGGCGGCCATGCAAGCCGGCTGGTCGACCCGCATGGGGGCAGCCATTCGCCACTCGGCCCACTACCTCAGCACCAGGCAGGCCGATAAGAAGCTGCTGTTGATCCTCACCGACGGAGAACCCGCCGATATCGATGTGCATGATGACCGCCTGCTGATCGAGGATAGCCGCAAGGCGGTGCAGGAGGCCGACCAGGAAGGCATCTATACCTATTGCATCAACCTGGATCCCCATGCCGATGAGTATGTCAGGGATATCTTCGGCAATCAGTTCACGGTGATTGACCGGGTGGAACGGCTGCCTGAGCAGCTACCCAGGCTCTTCATGGCCCTGACCAAGTAGGAGATGCCATGCCGAACGGCTCGATCGAACAGGATTCACTGCCCCGCTCGATCTAGCCAGTCCGGCCCTCGCCGCTGAATCGGGCTAAATTGACAAGTGGTTCGCTATCTCTGCCCAAACACTTATCGCCGATTCGGGATATGCATGTATAATTAATCGTTTTTCCTCATTGGCATCTCAGCTTCATCGCATGAAACAGACTGACGATCTCCGCATCAAGGCCATCAAAGAGTTGAGCACACCGGCTCAAATCCATCAGGAACTCCCGATCACCGAGAAGGCGGCCGACACGGTCTATGAAGCCAGACAGACCATCCATCGCATCCTCAACGACGAGGATGACCGTTTATTGGTGATCATCGGGCCCTGTTCCGTGCACGATCCGCAGGCCGCACTGGACTACGCCAAGCGCCTGCAACCGCTGCGTGAAGCGTTGCGGGGTGAGCTTGAAATCGTGATGCGCGTCTATTTCGAAAAGCCTCGCACCACGGTCGGCTGGAAGGGGTTGATCAACGACCCGACCCTGGATGACAGATTCGAGATCAACAGCGGACTGCGACTGGCGCGCAAACTGCTATTGGATATCAACGACCTCGGCCTGCCCGCCGGCACCGAATATCTGGATCTGATCAGTCCGCAATACATCGCCGATCTCATCAGTTGGGGCGCGATCGGCGCCCGCACCACCGAGAGCCAGGCCCATCGTGAACTCGCCTCCGGTCTCTCCTGCCCGGTCGGCTTCAAGAACGCCACCAACGGCAGCATGAGAGTCGCCCTGGATGCGATACGCTCCTCCTCCCGCCCTCACCATTTCCTGTCGGTTACCAAACAGGGACGTTCCGCCATCTTCTCCACCCACGGCAATCAGGATTGCCATGTAATCCTCAGAGGGGGGAGCCGCCCCAACTATGATTCCGAAAGCATCAACATCGCCGCGGAAGAGATGGAAAGCAATGGGCTCAAACCACGCCTGATGGTTGATTTCAGCCATGCCAACAGCCGAAAGCAACATACCCGCCAGTTGTTGGTGGGACGTGACGTGGCAAGCCAAATCTCCCGCGGGGATCAACGCATCATGGGGGCGATGATCGAGAGCTTTCTTATCGCCGGAAGGCAGGATCGAGTAGAGGGTAAGACATTGACCTATGGACAGAGTATTACGGATGCCTGTATCGGTTGGGATGATAGCGCGCCGCTCCTGGAAACCCTGGCCGATGCCGTGGGACAGAGGCGCAAGCGTATCAAAGCAGCTTGAACCAAATAGTACGCAACAGGACGGTTTTGCATGCCCAATGAAGCTATAGAGTTACTGGTTGTCGGCAATACGACCCCTGAGGTCGAGGCCTACCTGGATGCGCTGCGCAATAACGGCAAGCCGGCGCACGCCTCCCGAGTCGACCATGATGCCGACCTGTTGGGCGCCGAACTCAAGGAAAAAAAACACCTCGACCTGCTGATCTTCAGCGTGGAGAACGATTCCCTGAGCACCACCCAACTGTTCGCCCTGATCGGCGCCATCAATCCCACCATCCCGGTGATCGCGGTCGCCGACGATGCCGATGATGAATTGCGGATTGAACTGATGGAGCAGGGAATCACTGATCTGGTACAACGTAAGAATTATGCCCATCTGGTGCGGGTCATCCTGCGCGAATACAAACATCTCGGCATCCTGCGCCGTCTGCAGCGTATCGATCGCCAGCTCGAAGAGGCGGAGGAGCGGTGCGACGCCCTGACCGAAAGTTCCAGGGACTCCATCGCCTATGTGCATGAAGGCATGCACGTTACCGCCAACCGCGCCTATCTGGAACTGTTCGGTCTCGCCGGAGAAGATGAGATAGAGGGCCTTCCCATTCTGGATATGATCGCCCCCTCGGAACATAAGGGCTTCAAGAAACTGCTGCGTAAACTGAGCCCCGATTCGGATCAGACTACCGAGATGAAGACGACCTGTCTGCGCGGCAACGGCGCTGAATTCAGCGCCGAACTCCATTTCACCCCCGCCAGCATAGATGGCGAACCCTGCACCCAGGTGATTATCCGCGATCAATCGATCTCCAGGGAAGTCGAGGAGAAACTGCGCCTACTCAGCACCCAGGACGTACAGACCGGGCTCTACAACCGCCAATACTTTCTCGGACAACTCGATGAAGACGCCAAACACCACTTCAACCAAGGCAACAACCCGCAAACCCTTTTCTACATCATCCTGGACGATTTCACGGAGATCCGCAGCAAGACAGGCATCAAGGCCAGCGACGGCCTGCTGCTGGAGATAACCCGGCTGCTACGTAAAATAATCGACACCCATGACATACTGGCGCGTTTCGGCGATCACACCTTCACCATTCTGTCGCCGAAAAGGGACAGCGCGGCGACCGAGGAGATGGCGGCACGCATTTGCCAGACCATCGCCTCTCACAAGTATGAGGACGGCAAAGGGGAATCGCACCCCAGTTGCAGTATCGGCGTGGTTTTCTCCTCAGACGACATGCTCAGCGGCCACGACTTCGTCACTCAGGCATACCATGCCTGTGAGCAGGCCCGCTCGCAGGGGGGAAACGCCTTCCATATCGCCGACACTCAGTTGCCGGAGGAAGCGGAGGCCACGGCCGGCGAGGCCAATCTCAGCAGCCTGATTCGCTACGCCTTTAAAAACGACCAATTCCAGCTGGCCTATCAACCGATCGTCAGCCTGCATGGCGACACCAGGGAAAACTATGCGGTGACGGTTCGTCTGCTCGATGAAAATCAGGAGGAGATTCATCCGGATTATTTCCTGACTCAGATAGATGCCATGGGCAGGATGCCGGAATTGGATCGCTGGGTCATCAAGCATGCCATTCACAACCTGGCCGCTCAGCGAAAACAGGGAAAAAAAATCAACTTCTTCATCAACATATCAGGCGCCACCCTCGACGACGACACGCTGCTGCTGTTTATTTGCGATTGCCTGCGGGACTACGAGGCAAAGGGCTCATGGGTGACCTTCCAGTTCGATGACAGTGAAGCCCGCACCCACCTTCACCAACTGCAGAAACTCACCGAAGGCCTGAAGAAAATCAAGTGCAAGACCTGTCTCGACCATTTTGGATTGGCGAAGAAACCGGAGGCCATACTCGGCGGCTTCCCCCTCGACTTCATCCAGTTCCATAGCTCATTTCTCTCTGACCTGTTCGAAAACCAGGATAGACAGGACAAGTTGAATCACCTCAACGAACTGATACAGGCGGAGAACACCAAGACCATCGCCTCGGGGGTGGAGGACGCCAGCAGCCTGGCCATTCTCTGGTCCGTCGGCGTCAACTATATCCGCGGCTACTTCATTCAGGAACCGTCGCCCTCGATCGACTACGATTTCCACACTGAATAGAACTGATTTTTTGCCGCCGACGGCCGGCCGGTTACCAGGGCATGAAGGAATTCCAGAGGGTCATCGGCCGTGAGACGTCATGAATATTGTAATTCATGGAGCGCATATCACGTTGGATATTGTGTGTGGCATAGGTCATCGTCTTCATCGATGCTTCCATGGAATCCATGCTGGTGAGCATCGGCTCCAGGGTCCTGACATCTTGCGCCATCGATTCAACGCTGACCGCCATGGTGCGGACGTTGGCCGAGAGCTGACCGACGCTATCGGTCATGGTCATCAGGTTACTCGACATCACGTTCATGTTGGAATCGACACTCAGCGCGAGGAAATGCACGTCCTTGGCAAGACTGAAAATCAGGTAGAAACCGTAAGCCGCCAATAGGATAAAGGCAAACAACGAAGGATAGACGATCAACTCCCAGCGCCTGGCGCTGGTTTCAAACGCCATCGAGAGGCGATCCATGGAGTCTTGGGTGTCTGCGCTTCCATTCTCAGCCACCACCTGCTCAGACCGCTCGTTGAGAGGCTTGTGGTCGTTTTTATCTGTCATGTTTGATGAGACTTGATTGTAAACTGCCTTTTTCCGTCTATAGAAAATACTAGCATAACAATCTTTTATCGCAATCAAAGTATTTTTATAGGCTAATAGAGTTTTTCCAGGTCAAATATGAGAGGCATAATAAAATCGGATGATTGCCCTGTTTTATTTTCCAGAACAATCGGTTACATCCGGCAACCGAAAGCACCGCCTGGCGGTTCCATAACGAAACCGCCAGATCGCCGATCAAAATTCGCCAGTCGCCCCGCGATTCATGATATCCAATATATACTCTTTGACCTTCAAGGCTTCTTCCTTGAGTTCTGCCGGAAGCGGCTCTCCGCCATGGATCATCATGTCCATATTAAGGGTGATGAGCCATAGCTTCCCCTGCTGATCCTCGAGCAGGGTGATTCTGCAGGGAAGATAGGCCGAATAGGCATCGGAATAATCGAGCATCTTGGCCGCAGTCAAGGAGTTGCAGAATAAAAAGATTTTTACGAACCGGTACTCGGATCCCTGCTTTGCCGAAATATCCAGCGACAGCGGCAACTCTCCGACATTGGACATATTATGTTCGTTAGCGACGAACTTCATGGTCTCCTCGACTTCTTCCGGCGTCAAATCCTCCGCTACCGGAATCTTCCAGATACTGGCTTCAGCCGCACTCTTGCTCTCGATCAGGGATTGTGCGAACTGCAGAAAAACGCCGCCCGCCCCTGGGTCGAAGCTCTCAATCGCCTGGTGATACTTTACATAGACGGCCGCCACCCCGATAACGACCAACAACCCGACAAGCGCAAAAAAGTTTTTTATCATCCGCATCTCTTTCTCCAACGGCCAACATGTTGAACATAAAAATCAGATCGACTGAAGGCCGAACTGAAAGCTGATTTATCGCCATCCCGCGCCGTCGGAATTTGATTATTCCCGACAGCCTAGTACACTTCAAGATATTAACTTGGCGACATATTAGGTCGCCGGGTTAATAATATTGATGGGTTCAGAGCCACCCGGAAGAGCGTCCATCCCATCACCCATTCAAATCTCAGGTAATTTTGAGTGGATGTCTATCTAGTGTGGTGTAACGTATAAACTGTACCAATCAGCGAGACGCTAAGCCGTTAGCTGCTAGGCGCGTTGCGCCGGGAATGGCGCGCCCTT
>JAHXHS010000046.1 GCA_025656455.1 Candidatus Thiodiazotropha sp. (ex Epidulcina cf. delphinae)
TTTTTTCTCCAGGCTGTCATCCGTTGGGTAAGAGGTAAAGAACTATGATGAGCTAATCCTTGACTTATCTGGGGTGTCCATATATGTCCGTCTAAACCGGAGGTGTCCGTCTAAACCGGAAAGCGATCAATCACAGGGTACGACCGAAGCGGCTGTACACCAGATTTGACTATAGCTCATCGAAGTAAATGACTGGGTAGATCGCCGACAGGGGACGCGTTTGCCAGCTGCGCATATCTTCCATCACTAAGGGCTTCTTGTTCTTTAGGTTAGTTCCATTTTCACTGTCTCCTGGTTGAGATAAGATTAACCAGTTACACAGTTATTTGTACACCCTCCAACAAAACGGCTTGCACCGTCAAGGTCACAGGATGAATTCACCATTCACCCTGTAACCTTGACTAAGATTAATTAACTGAGATCAATTGAGAGATTAAAGATACACATTTAACGATGTGACCCGTTTATCCCGATTTATCGGCCTTGTCCCGGTGTATAAGCTACAGTTACAGGATGTGCCTCTAAAAACATACCAGATTGTCCCGGTCCAAAGACGCCAAGTGCACATCCAGGGGCCCCTTAAGTTCACCGCGCGTGTAAACACATTGAGACTGAGGGTTGAAGCCCACTTTCATTTGCATACTACCGATTGCACCGCCAGGATTCAGTGTAACTTCACCTTCAATTTTTTCGTTGTTTATCTCAAGCGAACCGCATGTGGGATCACCTATTATAGGGTTTACGCACACTTTACCATTACCCTGCCACTTGTCGCTATCCGTATCCATGCATACCTTCCCTGAAACCTGGAGTGAGACAGCTACGCCAATTGGGGGAGGCAGCGGAATCTCTTCGTCAAAGTCGATACAGTTGTTCTCATTCGCGGTTGGGGCTGCCTTATCGGCTATGGCGGCACTCCTTTCTACTGCATGCTGAATGGCCTTTTCTTTTAACTCCTCAAGTGTAACCTTATATTGAGTGGCTAATTTTCCCCACGCTTCTTCAGACATTTCATCAATGACTTTTCTGTCCATCAGATTATTTCTCCATTAAATGACTATACGCATCCGTTCAAGATAATTCCATTTACTACAGAAATTTTCATATGTACACCACAACAATATATAAAGTTAGGATTTAGCTCTTTGTATGTCAAGGCTGTCGCCATTAAAAATCCAAATCTTGATGAGAAATGCGGGTTAAGTCTGTGAATCTCGAGGAAAATTCGAAAAATTCGGGGACACCCATCATTTTCAACAAAAAAAACTTAAACATTCATGTTGCTCTATCTATATACCCTAGATGAAATGATGGGTGTCACCGTTTTTCCCCCCGTTTTTCGCTACCGTTTTTCGTTGGCGTTATTCAAGTTGGTGAAGTATTCTTTTAACGTGTGTTTCCCATATTCAGGGGCAAGCATGTCCATTGCCATGACTGTCAGGAAAAATTCAACTGGACCATAGACCTTGCTTCCGGTAAATAACCTCACCGTCTTTAGAATTGCAACCCTTACCCAGTCAGGAATATGAGTTATTTTCGGTTCATTCCCCAAAATTTTAAAAGCTGTCATTGCAATCTCATTTTGGGAGAGTATTTCGGGGCCTCCTATTGCAACTTCTTTATCAGACTTGTCGATAGCATCTACGCAAACAGTCGCCAAATCTTCACCATGGATTGGATTCGCTTTCAGCTCTCCATTTCCAAAAAGATATACTTGTCCTCTTTTCGCCATGTTAAAAAATTCTGACATATCAGAGAAAAAACCATTTGGGCGGACAATGCAGTAATCTAAACCCGACCTCTTCAATTGCTCAACAAACATCTCTTTTGCATTGCATATTTTCAAATGTCTTAGTTTTTCACCATTTAGGACTGAAACATAAATGAATTTTTTAACTCCACTCTTTTTAGCTTCTTCCAACAAATTCATATTAGCTTGATAGTCTACATCCATATAGGTAAGACCATCTTTTTGCCTTGTAATACCAACAGTTGAAATAACGACATCGATGCCTTTACAGCTCTCTTTGATGGAATCCGGCTTAGTCAGTTCTGCCTTAAGCACCTCGTTTGTTTCAATATCCTTTTGCGTAAGCTTTTCTGGGTTTCGAGCGATTGTCCTACAGAAATAAGCGTTTTTTTGAAGCTCCTTCGCAATGTAGCTTCCCAAGTAACCTGTTGATCCAGCCAATAGGATTTTTTTCATATTGCTACAGGTGATTATGTAACACGCTCGAATATTGGGATATGCAACACGCACAAATATTGTAATATGCGGCATAATGTTTTATAAATGTTCTCGGAACATCTATTGGCATGCAAGGAGCAATTACCCCCATGGATTCAGGACCACAACCGATTGATCCCCGTGTAGAACAATTTTGGGTACGATACATCGATGTACTTAAGCTTTTCCGTATACTTGAAAGAGCCCACCCTTGGTATCGCCGGCATGTTCAAGGGTTTATTGACGACCATCCCGCTACCCGCCTGCAGGCGCATAATCCGGCATCGTGCCAGCACTGGCTGCAAATGAAAATACAAAGAATTCTCTGGGAACGCAATTCCCGGGTCTTTACCGTAAATTCCTGGTTGCGATCAGAATCCCGGACTATTCCATCAATACTGAGAAAAGTTATCTTGGCTGGACTAATCGATTCCTTCGTTTCCACCATGACAAGCTCCCTGGCGACTGCTCCGAACCGGACGTAGCCTCCTTTCTAGAACATTTAGCTTTGCAACGCAAGGTTGCCGGGCCCACTCAGGCGCAGGCATTAAAAACAGTGCCTTTCATGGTTTTTGGTAGTCTGTGATGGTCTTTCAATATGGTGCCGAGGAGAGGACTTGAACCTTATGCAGGGAGCATGAATATACTAATGAAAACAATAGGATACAATTTTTGTTATTTTCTACGCTCCACTCGCGGCCAAATAAGCAAATACTTATAGACTGAATTAGTCTGGAGCTCTCCCCGATTTTTCTAGTGTGTCTTGAAGCCGTTTGCTTTCCTGTCTGGCTTCTGTCAACAGAGTTTTCCAATCATCGGGTGGGTGACCACTCTCTATCATACGGCGAAAAATGCGATAAGCATCTGTACTACTCCCATAGGCACGCTTTGTATGGTCATCGTTGACCCATGCATAGATGATGATCTTGCTCTCTTGGTGGTAACGGAAAAACAGCCGGTACTGCTGGAAGAACTTGGCACGGAACCAGTGCTTGTGCTCGTCACCCAAAGTGGAGCCCTGGCGATAATCCGTTCGGGCCGGGTCTTGGGGTATGATCTCGAATGCTAGTTTGGCGATGGCGGCAAGTTGTTTGGTAGGGTTCTTCCTGGTGTAGCCTTTCGGGCCTTTTCGGAGCAGGCGCTCTACCTTCTGCAGGAGGGCTTCCAACTGCTCGAGGAAGAGTGAGTGAGCGAAGAGGGTCCAGCCATTGATGACCAGGGGTTTACTGGTAGCCAATCTTAGTCTTCCTCGTCCTGATTGTCGTCAGGGAGTGGTGATTCGAGGTCGATTTCAACATCGCCAACCAATGATTGCACTCGCTCAGCCAGATCGGTGCTCAGAGCATGTACATGCTGAGGGTGCTTTGCAATATCTTTGGCAAGAAACCCCAGGAACTGCCCGATAAGCGGGTCAGCCTCAGAGTCGTCGACACGGGTCAGCACGATCTTTCCATCCGGTTGAAGAGAGAAGCGGATTTTGTCACGCTTTCCGAGGTGCAGGGCACGGCGCACGGATTCAGGTACCGTTGTCTGATAGCGGTCGGTGAGAGTTGATTCCACAGTCAGTGTTGCGGTCATTTTGACCTCCACAAAAATTGATTACCTGCAATTAATGGTAATGCAAGTGCATTACCATGTCAAGTGTATCTAGGGTCTACATATTGGTTGGTATGTTAACAATACGGGGACACTCATCATTTGAGCATGAGGATTTGAGCGCAGCACTCTTGATCCCTTGATCGGACTGTTGTACAAGCTGGTGTTGTCGTCGCTTACCCGCTGCCGGGAACGGACCGGTTTGTTGCGAGCGTGGCCTTACTGTTAACAGGGAACACCTGATACGGCATGAACGTTTGGGTTTGTTTGCCCTGGTTTTCAGGGTTCGGACACCTAAGGGCTGCGGCAAAAATAAATTATCCCAAACTGCTTGTCTTATTCCCCGCCTTCGTTGTTGTAGCTTCGGTTGCATAGTCCCGGCTATGCGCCCTACGCTACGCCTAGAAGGCAAGCAATAATCCGGCGCATTTTGGGATAATTTATTTTTGCCGCAGCCCTAAAAACTTGAAAACGGCCGCAAAATGGGTGAATCTGCGCCACAGTTGTGAATTTTTCGCAAAAGGAAGGTGCGGGTATGTGCGAGCACGCATAGCAGAGCCTTGCTTTGTGTTGCAAACGGCAAGACCCGACCCTCGATTTTGCCGCACAAGGAAGCCAAGGTATGATCTGGTTCAGCGCTTACGATCAGGACAAAGAGACCCAGATGCAGACTGACATCAGCCACCTGCCACAGGAGAAACAGCGGGAGCTGGAACGGATCGCGGAGATCCTTCGCGTCCGGGAGGGAGTGGAGATGGTGATCCTCTTCGGCAGCTACGCCCGTGGGGATTGGCGGGAGGAGAAGGCGCTGAATCCGAACCGCTGGTCCGGCCACGTCTCCGACTACGATATCCTGGTCGTGGTCCAAGAACCCGTGGGTGCGGACTTCCTCCACGCGATCAAGGAGGCCGTCAAGGTCCCCGGCCTCTCCGCCCGCGTCAGCCCCATCGTCCACGATATCGTCGATCTGAATGACCAGCTCGAAGAGGGGCGCTACTTTTTTCTCGACATCAAGCGCGAGGGCCGACTGCTCCACGATTCGGAGGCCTTCACCCTGGTCGAACCGCGAGAACTCTCGCCCGAAGAGCGCCAACGTATCGCCCAGGCCGATTTCGACTACTGGTATGACCGGGCTAGGAAATTCTACGGCATATATGAGTTCTGCTACGAGAAAGGCGATCTCCCGCTGGCGGCTTTCAATCTCAACCAAGCCAGCGAATCGGCCTACAAGGCAATCCTGCTGGTCTTCACCGGCTACTGTCCTCACGAGCACCTGCTCGCATGGCTCGGCGAAGAGGCCGCCGAGTTCGGCCCCGTCTTCCGCGAGATTTTCCCCGACGACACGGAAAAGGCGCAAGAACGCTTCACCCTCCTGGATCGCGCCTACATCGGCGCCCGCTACAAAAAGAACTTCATCATTTTCTGGGGCGACGTGGACTTCCTCGCCCCCCGTGTCAAGCAACTTCTGGAGACCACCGAAACGATATGCCGTCAAGCGATCGAATCGCTGGCAGACGAGGGTTGAGGTGTAGGGACGTGTGATGGGTTTTTCGATAGGGTGTCTACTAGAGGACTTGGTGCTATAACTCTGTATCTAATTGATTTAAAAATATTATTTCTCTCAGGCTTTGTTTCTGCCCGTCATTTTTGTGTTAATAAGCGCAAGATATTGAATAACCCAGACATTCACTTAAATTCCGAGTGATTTTGAGTGGGTGTCTGGCTAAACTGGGGATGGACTATGGTGTGGTGACGACGCTGGAAGAGGCGTTGAATGGTTAGAGTGGCTAAATCCTTATTTGTAGGTGGTTGTAATCCGGGTTGCATGCGGCTCTTGGCCAATATTGTGTAACTTGCCAAAAAGGAAATGGACGTGAGTGGCGAAATAAAAAAGATTGATTACATTAAAAACATGGCCGTTTTTCACGACTTCCAGTGGCAAAATTCTGTTATGAATGGAGGAGGAAATGTAGCCCAATTTAAGAAGATTAATGTTTTCTATGGCAGAAATTATTCGGGTAAAACAACACTATCACGAATTTTAAGGGCCATGGAAACCGGTGTTATATCAGACAAATACTCCTCACCTGAATTTCAATTGAGTTTTGATGGTGGGACTAAAACAACACAAAATACCCTAAAGGGACATGGACAAGTAATCCGTGTTTTCAACGAAGATTTCGTCCGGGAGAATCTGCAATTCATCTCGAATCCAGACGATAACATTGAACCGTTCGCCATTCTTGGAGACGACAACAACAAGATCGAAAAGGAAATCGAAGCGCTTGAAGGTGAGATTGGTTCAAAGGAGGATGAAAAAGAGACTGGCTTATATGCCGATAGAAAAAAAGCGAATTCCGATTTCGATGACACAAGAGGGAAACATAAAAAAGCCACCGATGGCCTTGAAAAACAATTAGGCGACAAGGCGACCGACAGGAAAATCGGCATCAAGTACAAGCCGGAGCGTTTTGGTGACCTGAACTACAATATTAAAAAACTTAAAACCGATATTGGAAAAGTTCAGAACGCAAACCATCAACCATCAACGGAAGAACAACTGAAACAATACGAAAAACTGATCTCAGAAAAGACACTCCAGCCTATCCCTCCCTTCAATGCGCGTAGTCTCAATATTTCAACTCTGGCGGATGAAACCGAAACTCTCGTAACCAAGAAGATCAGCGAATCTGACAAAATTGAGGAACTGATCAAAGATGCTATTCTGAACCGCTGGGTCAACGACGGTCGTACTCACCACAAAGGCAAGCGCGACAACTGCGCATTTTGTGGCAATCCTATCACCGAAGATCGATGGTCGATACTAGAAAGGCATTTCGATAAAGAGTCCGAACTACTTGAAAAGAATATTGACTTGCTGATAGCCAGGATTGAAGCAGAGAAGGGTGCAGTAATCTCCGCGCTATCCATCGATAAAGAACGCTTCTATTCAAAATTCCACGGAAGGATCGATGAACTGGGTAAGTCACTAAAGTTTGCCGTTGGCAAGTACGAAAAATCCCTGGAAGCACTAACTGTTCAGCTAAAGGCCAGGAAGGATGACATTCTCAACCAAAAATTGTTTGAAAAACCAGATGATGCCTCTAGCTATCTGATTGCCGCTTGGAATTCGTATGATGAGATCCGAAGTGAATCCGATACCTTTTCAAACTCGTTAAGCAAGGAGCAGGCAAAAGCCAGAGAAGCTTTGCGGTTTAAGGAAGTATCAGACTATCTCGTCACCATCCGATACCAAGAGCAACTTTCTGCTATTGAAGACCTCAAGAGCATTCTTGGCGAAGTCGAGCAGGAAAAAAACCGAATCGAAGGAGATATCCATCAGAAAGAAGAGCTGATCACGTCCAAGAAGCGCGAACTGAACGACGAGGAAAAGGGTGCAAAGAAGGTCAATGATTATTTGAACAACTTCTTTGGGCATCAGTTTCTCAGGCTAGAGGCAAAAAAGGATGAAGTTGCCGAGGAGGAGTCCAAGCGAATCCGGTTTGAAGTCATCCGAGACGGTAAGAAGGCCTACCACCTGAGCGAAGGCGAATGCAGTCTGCTGGCATTTTGCTACTTTCTGGCAAAACTAAACGATATAGATACAAAAGATTCAAAGCCGATCATTTGGATTGACGATCCGGTATCCTCGCTCGATGGGAATCATATCTTCTTTGTTTACAGCCTGCTTAGCGCAGAGGTCGTTTCCGGGGGAAGATTCGAGCAGTTGTTTGTATCAACGCATAATCTTGATTTTCTGAAATATTTAAAGCAATTGAGTGGAAAGTTTCTCGACATAGATGGGAAGCAGAAGGGCTATCAAAAGGACTATTTCGTAATTACACGGCAAGATAAGAGATCCACTATCGGGGTGATGCCAAAGTATTTGAAAAAATACGTGACAGAATTTAACTATCTTTTCCATCAAATATACAAGTGCGCAGCAATCGATTCCATTGATGACACCAATTACACCACCTTCTACAATTTCGGAAACAACGCTAGAAAGTTCTTCGAGGTTTACCTCTATTACAAGTATCCAGACCAGGGCATGACGGAGGAAACACTACGCTTTTTCTTCGGTGAGGAAAAGATTCCTGCCGTATTAACAGACAGAATCAATAACGAATATTCTCATTTGTGCAGTGTGTTTGAGCGCGGAGCAACACCTATGGAAGTGCCAGAAATGCAAACCGCAGCGCGGCAAATCATTGAAAGGCTAAAAGAAGATAAGGGTCAGTATTCGGCTTTGCTCAAAAGTGTTGGGGTGAACGAGGAACATCTTAAAGAAACGGCTGTGAAAATTGAGGGGACTCAATGAAAATCCTTTGTTGAGCTTAGGTTAGTAAATTAGTGAAATTTATACACGCAGCAGACATTCACCTTGATAGCTCTCTACACGGCTTGGAGCGCTATGAAGGCGCCCCTGTAGAAGAAATCCGCAGCGCCACACGCCGCGCCTTCGACAACTTGATCGAACTTGCGATTGATGAAAAAGTGGCATTCGTACTGCTGGTTGGTGATCTGTATGACGGCGACTGGAAGGACTACAACACGGGCCTCTATTTTGTAGAGCGTATGGGAAGGCTGCGAGAAGCAGGTGTCCGCGTCTTCATCGTGGCGGGAAATCACGATGCCGCCAACCAAATCACTAAACACCTTCGGTTACCTGACAATGTCACCCTGTTCTCCACTAAGCATCCGGAACAAGTGATTCTGGATGATCTGAATGTGGCGCTATATGGCCAGGGTTTCGCTACACGGGTGGTAACGGACGATCTTTCGCAGGTCTATCCACATGGCGACCCACAGCTCCTTAACATTGGTCTGCTGCACACTTGCCTGGACGGAAAGCCAGGCCATGAGCCCTACGCGCCTTGCACCATCGATGAGCTGTTGTCCAAAGGATACCAGTACTGGGCGCTGGGCCATGTCCATAAACGGGAAGAGGTGAGCCAGGATCCATGGGTTGTATTTCCGGGAAATATCCAGGGACGACATATCCGTGAGGTAGGACCAAAGGGCTGTGCCTTGGTCACAGTCGAAAGCGCAGAGATTGTGGAGGTGGAACACCGTGATCTGGACGTAATGCGCTGGGCTTTGTGTGAACTTGACGTTTCTGCCAGCGAGACGGTTGATGACATCTATGAGCAGGTACGCGAAGGTTTGCAGTTGGCATTGGGTGCCGCCGAAGGAAGACCGGCAGCTGTGCGCCTGGTCCTGCAAGGACACTGTTCTGCCCATTCAGCATTGCATGCAGACCGTGAGCGCTGGATCCAGGAGTATCGGGCTTTGGCAACTGGGCTTGGCGGAGCTGGGATCTGGTTGGAGAAGGTTTCCATCAAGACAAAGCCGTCTGTCTCTGCTGATGAGGTTCTTGAACGTGACGATGCATTAAGCGGTCTGCTGCGTGCCATCCGGGACATGGAACTGGATGCCTCGGCTTTGGACCAACTCGCCGATGAGGTATCTGCGCTTCGTCAGAAACTTCCCGCAGAACTGCTAAGTGGCGATGATCCCTATGATCCGACCAATCCGGAAGTACTCAAAGATATTTTGGAGGATATCAAGGAGTTGCTCGTCAACCGCTTGTTGTCTACAGAGAAAGGGTCATGAAGATTCAGGAATTGAATCTTGCTGCATTCGGGCCCTTTACCGATAGGATATTGGCTTTTGATGAGGGGGGTCTCCATGTAGTTTATGGTCCCAATGAGGCGGGTAAGAGTTCGGCCCTACGGGGACTGAAAGCCCTGCTTTATGGCATTGAAGAACGTACCCTCGACAATTTTCTTCATGCCAATGACAAGCTCCGTATCCACGGTTATTTATGGACAACCGATGGGCATGAGCTCACGTTTGTCCGGCGCAAAGGCCGGAAAAATACGTTATTGGCTCCCGATGGCGAGGCACTTGATGAACAGGCGCTGGCGCCCTTTCTCCAAGGCGTGACTCCGGAACTTTTCGAGACGCTTTTTGGGATTGATCACCAGGCATTGGTACAGGGTGGACAGGAGATTCTCGAACAGAAGGGAGAGGTCGGGCAGGCACTTTTTTCAGCAGCGCTTGGTAGCCACGCGTTACATGCTGTTCTTACGCAGCTTGATGATGAGGCTGATGGTCTTTTTCGACCCAGGGGGTCAACGCAGACGATCAACTCAGCGTTGAAGTCGTATGCTGAACTCAACAAGGAGGTTAGGGAGCGCTCTCTTTCATCCAGAGAGTGGGATGAGCATCGTCGTGCTTTGGGGCGTACGACGAAGGAACTGGAGAAAATTCAACCTGAACTGGCGGGCAACAGGATTGAGGTTAACCGTTTACAACGTATCCAGCGCGTTTTGCCGAAACTCGCCAGGCGCCGTGAGCTTTCTCAAGAACTGGAATTGTTGGGTGATGTAGTCACGCTTTCCAAGGATTTTACAGACCGTCGCCAGAAAGCAGTAAATGGGTTAGAGACGGCTCAGGCCATAGTTGGGAAGGCAGCCCCTCGTCTCGAAAGATTACAGAAACAGCTCGAAGGATTATCAACAAACCAGGGATTGTTGGAACAGGCAGAGAACATTGAAGATCTTCATGCGCGCCTGGGTGGTCATCGAAAAGCGCAGCAAGACCGGCCACATCTTGAAGCGGAAGGTCAACAACTACTGACTGATGCTGAATCCATCCTCAAAGAGATTCGTCCTGATCTCGAACCGAAGGACATCGGGGAATTACGCCCCGTACCGGCAAGGCGGCAGGCCATTGCGGAGTTGGGCAGCAAAAATGCCGTACTGAATGCCCGTGTTGAACAGGCAGAGTCCAGTTTGCGTGAAACAGAAAAGCGCCTGAAAATTGCCCGCAAGGAGCGCGATGGAATCCCCGAATCGGGCGCCACGGACGCATTGCACAGAGCGATTGCTGCCGCCAGGAAACAGGGGGAATTGGATGCCTCGATCCAGTTCACTCAGAGTCAACTTGCCAGCCTGCAGGCAGAATGCGCTGCTGATCTTGCTCGACTCGCGCTTTGGGTGGGTGAGCTGGAAGATGTGGCCGGATTGGGGTTGCCCAACCGGGAAAGCATCCATCGCTTTGAAGAGGACTATGATGAACTCTCGAAACGTATCCAGCGGCTTGAAGAGAAGAAAGAGGAGGTCATCGACTCCTTACAAGATACCTCGCAAAGACTTGATGAGATCGAGCGTGTAGGGGAGGTGCCGACGGAAGCTTCCCTTATCGCTGCCAGATCCGAACGTGATCAGATCTGGCAGTTGTTGCGCCGGCAGTGGGTAGACGGGGAGGACGTGTCAGCCGAGGCAAGGGAACACCAGGGTGAAGAAATATTACCCGATGCCTTCGAAAAGCGCCTTGCTGGTGCCGATGAGGTGTCTGATCGTTTGCGCCGTGAAGCAGACCGGGTCCATGCATTGGCAAGCCTTCAGGCCAGACAGGAGGGCGGGCAACGGCAAGCCGAGGAGATAGCTGAGCAGCTTGGGGCAACGAACGCCGAAAAGGTTCAACTTGATGCTGACTGGCAGGAATTGTGGGCACCTTGTCAGATTGTCCCACGTACCCCGCGAGAGATGCGGGCCTGGCTGGATGAGTTTGAAAAGCTTCGTGAACAGGTGGGACAGCTAAATCTGCTCCGCCAGAAAGTGACCGAGCTTAAGCAGAATCGTACCACGCATATCCAGCGGCTTAATGAGCAGCTGGCCGGGCTGGAGAGAGCGAGCTCCACATCGGAGGAGCTTGAAACCGTTCTCTTGGAATGCGAGGCGTTAGCAAATCAGCTTGATGAATCCAAACGCAAACACGATTCGCTGAATAAGGAGGTCAAGGACCGGGAAGCCGATGTTGAATCGTTGAGTGAAGAGCATCGATTGGCAACCGATGCGCTTGAAGCATGGAAGACGCAGTGGGGTGGGCAGATGCAGAGCCTTGGTCTGCGAGGCGAGACCTCACCATCGGAGGTTGACGATTTCATTGAAAACGTCAGAGCACTGTTCTCAAAACAGGACGAAGCAGAAAAACTGCGAATACGCATCAATGCCATCGATAAAGATGCAGCGGCGTTCCGCGGCCAGGTGGAGGCTATGGTCGCCACGATTGCCCCGGAACTGGGTGATTTACCTGCGGATGATGCCGTCGTGCGCCTCAACTCATTTTTATCGGAAAACCGATCGATACAGACAAAACGGCAACAGATTGAAGAGCAGATCGAACAAGCGAGGCAGGAGGTTCAGGATTCGAAGGCATCCATCCAGACCATGACGGATCGGCTTGATGCGTTATGCGTAGAGGCGAAATGTGATAGTCAGAATCAACTCGAAGAGGCAGAACGCAGCTCGGCTGATTATCTTCGAATCAAGGCAGCAATCGATACGATTGAGCAAGAAATCCTGGAGACAGGCGAAGGCGTCACCATTGCAGAGTCGGAGGCCGAAGCGGAGGGAATAGATCCGGATAGTCTGCCAGGACAAATCAAAGAGTTGAGCAATAAGATCGAAGATGAGCTCGAACCCAGGCGAACTGAACTTGCGGAAACAAAAGGGCGCGAAGAAAAAGAACTGGAGCTCATGGATGGCAGTGATCAAGCGGCGCTGCTCGCTGATCAGGCCCACGCCGTACTCGCCAGTATTCGTTCAGATGCCGAGCGCTATGTGCATGTAAAATTGGCTGGCAAGATTTTGCGTGATCAGATTGAGCGTTATCGCAGAGAAAACCAGGGACCACTGGTCAAGCGCGCCAGTGAACATTTCTCCGCACTGACACTTGGGTCGTTCGATGGGCTCATGACCGACTTTAATGAAAGGGATGAGCCTGTCCTTGCCGGTATTCGCTCAGGGTGCGAACGAGTGTATGTAGAAGGCATGAGCTCAGGGACGCGGGATCAGCTCTACCTGGCATTGCGTCTAGCCTCTCTCGAAAAATACATGGAAAGTGCAGAGCCCATGCCTTTTATTGTGGATGACGTACTGGTGGACTTCGATGATGCGCGTTCACAAGCCGCATTGAATGCCTTGGCAGAATTGGCCAAAAAGACACAAGTTATCCTGTTTACTCACCATTTGCAGGTTGTGGAACAGTCAAAGCAGTTGCAAGGGCCGGTGCAGGTGCATAAGCTGTAAAAAGGCGATGCGCAGATTTTTTAAATGGGTAATCACAAAACATATAAATGGACCTTCCCATCTCGATTCCGAACTGGCGCTTACAGCTGGAAGGCATCAAGATTGGCCTGCCAGCGCCTCCGCGAAGCCGTCTCCGAGATCAAAAAGGTCGCAAAGAAAGATCCCATTCTCGGTGCAGAGGGCGCGGTCCGCCTCATGGAGAAGGTCTGGCCGGCGTTGCAGCATGTGGACAGTTCCAGCGGCGCCCTGGGATCGGCCGTCAACAAGGCGCTGGATGCGTTGATACCAATCATCGTCAAGGCACCTGCTGACGATAATACACAGAGTAAATGGCTCGACCGGCTCTGGCAGGCTATGGAGGATGATGGTGTTGACTACCTCAGTCCGGTCGGTGACCGGTGGGGTGAGATCTGTGGCTCGGTGGAAGTTGCTAGGCGATGGGCCGATGATCTGGTTTCCACGTTGCGGTCCTGTTGGACAGATCCGAATCCAGGTAGCTATTTCCACGGCACGACGGCGTGTTTGTCCTGTCTGTTGGTGTCGGGACAGCACCAGGAATTGTTAGAGCTTTTGGAATTGGAACGGTACCCCATGTGGCATTCCCGGCGCTATGGTGTCGAGACACTCCTCGCCTTGGGCAAAAAAGCAGAAGCCATCCAGTATGCGGAGGCCTCGCGGGGCTTGAATCAGCCGAATTCCGTGATTGACCAGGCTTGTGAGGAGATCCTGATCTCGTCCGGTCTGCATGAGGAGGCCTACCAACGCTATGGATTGAGCGCCGCGGTGGGAAACTCCTATATCGCCCGTTTTCGCGCGGTTGCGAAGCGCTATCCCATGAAGGAACCGTCACAGATTTTGGCCGACCTGGTTGCCACGACGCCGGGAGAAGAGGGCAAATGGTTTGCCACGGCCAAGGATCTCAAGTTTTATGATCTGGCGTTGGAACTCGCGAACCGAACCCCCTGTGATCCGAAAACGCTGACAAGAGCGGCAAGAGATTACGTAGATACAGAACCGGCATTTGCGCTCGGTTCCGCCATGACTGCTCTTCTTTGGTTGAGTGAGGGCTGGGGCTATGAGGTGACCAGCAGCGATGTGGTGGAGGCCTATGATCGGGCGATGGATGCCGCAGCTAGGTTGAAAAAAGTTGACGAGGTAACCGATCAGATTCGGCAGCTCATCGAGTCGAATGAGAGTGCTTCAGTGCTGTTCGTTCGACAGTCTTTGCACGGACGTATGCGCATGCCTCGTTCATCGGTTAATGAGACGTAACTGTGTACGAATTACAAACCATGAGTGTGGAGACAATATGGGAACACTCATCATTTGAAATCTGATTTCCATGAATTCGGGCCTATCCCGGATATTTCACCCGGCTGCTGATATTATGAATTAACCTTTTGATTTGACATGTAATATTTAGAATATTAGTAAGGTGCAAAGTGTTATCAGGCAACGTTGAACGTGCTCTCGGTACGATCATCGCGTTCCCGGGTGAAACTTCGGCCTAATTGATGCGCTACAATGAGCAGCCAGACACGATTTTTACGACGAGTTCAGATTTGAGAAAGGGATTGGAACGGATTTTCTATACTGGGAACACAGCAGCACCAACTGAGGGAAAAACCATTAAGAATAACCAGGACACCATCCCAAATTGATCAATAACAGGTCCACACAGTCCGTTTTCCGGGCAGGGTCGTAGGTCAGGTTGACGCGGAGCGGCTACCTGACTTGATGGTGATGTCACGTAGCTGCGCAACGTGACCTACGGGCTTGCCGACTCTGACCAATAAATCAGTGGATTTGACCTTAAGTTATTCGCTAACTTGCTCCACTTGCGTATTCCGGTGAATATGAACACCGATTCCGGACGAACGTGAACAGCTGATTTCTCAACGCATCACGTGGTTGGGTTTTTAGCTCAAGTGTTCATCTTCAGTCAACTGCCCCATTCGTTTTCGCATGGATTCCCCTTCGAGTGGAAGGCGGTGAGCGTTATGCATCAGCCGGTCGAGAATGGCGTCGGCCAGGGTGTTGTCACCAATGCTGACATACCATGGGTCAGTGGCGTTAAGCTTGAAGCGGGCCTGACGGATCAGCCGTTCTTGTTTACGCTGATCACGGCTCAGGTTCTCTTGTTCAAGCAGTAGAGCGAGCCGCTTGATGAACGGTAGCCCCTCATAGGTGCCGACCTGCTCCAACTGGGTTTGCAGGGCATGGGCCATGCCACCCAGTTTGAGTTGGCGCAGTTGTAGCAGGGTTTGGGTACTCATGGTTGGGTTGCTCCGGGTTAATGGAAGTTGTGAGGACCACGGATATTCTTGTGGTCCTGGGGTAGCTCAACCTGGAGGTCGAGTTGTTCTGGTAGGCGGTCACGGTTGCTCTTCAGGATCGACTTGATCTGTTTCAGGCGTCCCGGTGTCCACTGCTGCTGTTTTTGGTGGCGCTTGGGCATATGGTTTGCCTCGGTAGTGATGCCGGGCTGGTATTTGCGCGGATGTGAGGCCACCTGGCTTTGATCTGCCGATAAGGCAGACCGGCAGCCAGCCGTAATCGAAGAACATCACGGATTTTTCGCATGGTGATCCTCTTTGCAGCCATGGCCTCTTCCCAAAAAGCCGAAAAGGGTAGCAAATCGTTGGAAAAAACAATGCGTTGAGATGGATTCTGGAGCAACATGAACAGTGATTCCGGGATTGTGAACACTGATTCCGGAAAAATCGGAAAAGTGTTCACGTTGAACCAGAATGAGCGTTCACGTTCCGCCGGAATAGGGGTTCATGATGGGCCGGAATATGCAGTACTGGCAATTCATGCCGTTCGCAGATCGCAGAAGGCTGGGCTTGCCAGCTCGGTGGAGATTGGCTCCAAGTGCAATCTGCGGGTATCGAGGCCCATGGCAAGAATCCACATGCTATTGCGGTGATGCAGGATGCGGGCGTGGACATATCTGGCCAGGAATCCACTAAACTTACCGTTGAAATGCTGGAATGGGCTGACTATGTTGTAACCGTCTGTGGGCATGCCGATAGGCATTGTCCCGTATTGCCGCCTGGCACACGCAAGGAGCACTGGCCACTGAGTGATCCCGCTAATGCTACTGGAAGTGAAGAAGAAATCATGATGGTATTTCGTGAGAGTCGTAATGACATACGGCGGTGCGTAGTTGAATTGATCAAACGCCTGCAGCGTGAATTGGCAGGCTGATTTATGACTACAGAAAAGAATACAAGCAGTGAGATGGGTCTGTTCGAGCGCTACCTAACCCTATGGGTGGCGCTGTGTATTGTTACTGGCATCGGGCTGGGGCACTTATTCCCAAATGTTTTTCAAGCCGTGGGGCGTATCGAGATCGCTCATATCAACCTGCCGGTGGCAGTGTTGGTTTGGTTGATGATTATCCCTATGCTGCTAAAGATCGACTTGGGCGCTCTCAAGGGTGTGCGCCAGCATTGGCGCGGCGTTGGCGTGACTCTACTGATCAACTGGGGTGTAAAGCCCTTTTCCATGGCGTTGCTGGGTTGGTTGTTCATCAGCGTGCTATTCAAGCCCTTGTTACCGACGGAGCAGATCGACTCTTACATCGCCGGGCTAATCCTGTTGGCCGCCGCACCCTGTACCGCCATGGTGTTCGTGTGGAGTCACCTAATGCGCGGAGAGCCTCACTACACATTGTCACAGGTGGCTTTGAATGACGTAATCATGGTGTTCGCGTTCGCGCCCATCGTTGCTCTATTGCTTGGCCTATCGGCCATCACGGTGCCCTGGGACACACTGTTGCTCTCAGTACTGCTCTACATTGTGGTGCCGTTAATCATCGCCAACCTGTGGCGGCGGATGCTGCTCAAGCGTGAGCATGGCTATGTGCGTCTTGCACAGGTAGTCAAGCACATGCATCCATTCTCTCTCGGTGCCCTGTTGACAACCTTGGTATTACTGTTTGGCTTTCAGGGCAAGCAGATCATTGCCGAGCCGCTGATCATCGTGCTGCTGGCAGTGCCTATCCTAATTCAGGTCTTCTTTAACTCAGGCTTGGCCTACCTGCTCAATCGCTGGGTGCGCTCGCCCCACTGCGTGGCAGGTCCATCTGCGCTGATCGGTGCCAGCAACTTCTTCGAGCTTGCAGTGGCCACAGCCATTGCCATGTTTGGCTTTGAGTCTGGAGCGGCCCTGGCCACTGTGGTCGGTGTCTTGGTTGAGGTGCCGGTGATGCTAATGGCGGTACGCGTGGTTAATCAGTCACGGGGGTGGTACGAGAGCCGCAACGGCATTATGCCCTATGAAGAATGTTGCCCTGCAAATTTGCATATGCATGCCGATCACTGATTATATGGAAAAATGGACAGATTTATTTTCCTCCTAATGTCCGTAATGTGTTAACCAGTCATTTGTAACGCAATACGGGGACACTCATCATTTGAGCATGAGGATTTGAGCGCAGCACTCTTGATCCCTTGATCGGACTGTTGTGCAAGCTGGTGTTGTCGTCGCTTACCCGCTGCCGGGAACGGACCGGTTTGTTGCGAGCGTGGCCTTACTGTTAACAGGGAACACCTGATACGGCATGAACGTTTGGGTTTGTTTGCCCTGGTTTTCAGGGTTCGGACACCTAAAAACTTGAAAACGGCCGCAAAATGGGTGAATCTGCGCCACGGTTGTGAATTTTTCGCAAAAGGAAGGTGCGGGTATGTGCGAGCACGCATAGCAGAGCCTTGCTTTGTGTTGCAAACGGCAAGACCCGACCCTCGATTTTGCCGCACAAGGAAGCCAAGGTATGATCTGGTTCAGCGCTTACGATCAGGACAAAGAGACCCAGATGCAGACTGACATCAGCCACCTGCCACAGGAGAAACAGCGGGAGCTGGAACGGATCGCGGAGATCCTTCGCGTCCGGGAGGGAGTGGAGATGGTGATCCTCTTCGGCAGCTACGCCCGTGGGGATTGGCGGGAGGAGAAGGCGCTGAATCCGAACCGCTGGTCCGGCCACGTCTCCGACTACGATATCCTGGTCGTGGTCCAAGAACCCGTGGGTGCGGACTTCCTCCACGCGATCAAGGAGGCCGTCAAGGTCCCCGGCCTCTCCGCCCGCGTCAGCCCCATCGTCCACGATATCGTCGATCTGAATGACCAGCTCGAAGAGGGGCGCTACTTTTTTCTCGACATCAAGCGCGAGGGCCGACTGCTCCACGATTCGGAGGCCTTCACCCTGGTCGAACCGCGAGAACTCTCGCCCGAAGAGCGCCAACGTATCGCCCAGGCCGATTTCGACTACTGGTATGACCGGGCTAGGAAATTCTACGGCATATATGAGTTCTGCTACGAGAAAGGCGATCTCCCGCTGGCGGCTTTCAATCTCAACCAAGCCAGCGAATCGGCCTACAAGGCAATCCTGCTGGTCTTCACCGGCTACTGTCCTCACGAGCACCTGCTCGCATGGCTCGGCGAAGAGGCCGCCGAGTTCGGCCCCGTCTTCCGCGAGATTTTCCCCGACGACACGGAAAAGGCGCAAGAACGCTTCACCCTCCTGGATCGCGCCTACATCGGCGCCCGCTACAAAAAGAACTTCATCATTTTCTGGGGCGACGTGGACTTCCTCGCCCCCCGTGTCAAGCAACTTCTGGAGACCACCGAAACGATATGCCGTCAAGCGATCGAATCGCTGGCGGACGAGGGTTGAGGTGTAGGGACGTGTGACGGGTTTTTCGATAGGGTGTCTACTAGAGAACTTGGTGCTATAATTCTGTATCTGATTGATTTAAAAGATTATTTCTCTCAGGCTTTGTTTCTGCCCGTCATTTTTGTGTTAATAAGCGCAAGAATTGAATAACCCAGACATTCACTTAAATTCCGAGTGATTTTGAGTGGGTGTCTGGCTAAACTGACAGGACATATGGTCGATAAGAGTTTTACTAAAATTGAAAGGAAAGACCAGAGATTTGGCCATGTTCAATCTGGCCATCGACAGTAAGCTAAGGGCTTGCGATATGGTCAAGATCAGAATAAGTGATGTGATGCATGGTGAGTCAGTCATGCCTAGAGCATCCGTGGTGCAGCAGAAAACTGGTCAGCCAGTTCGATTTGAGATTACTGAGCAAACCCGAGATGCTTTGAGCGAATGGATAACACAGACGCATATCAAAGGCGATGACTACATCTTCTCAAGTCGTGTAAAACCTTCATCACATATCACAACCAGGCAGTACGCTCGGATTGTCAAAAGCTGGGTTCAGATGATTGGGCTTGATCCGACTGTATACGGAACACACACCATTCGCAGAACTAAGGCAAGTTTGATAATAAGAGAACAAAGAATCTGCGGGCAGTGCAATTACTACTTGGGCACACCAAGCTAGAGAGTACGGTCAGGTATCTTGGCGTTGAGGTTGATGACGCCTTAGAAATAGCCGAGCAGACTGATGTGTGATAAAAATCAGTTTAGCGACCATTACGGTCGCTAGCGGCACAAACCGGACCGGCACAAAGCCGACCCTTTTTCCAAATGATGAGCTTGTACTTGGGCGTTCGTATTTTAAATACATGGTTGAACAAATCACCCAAAGGCTGGTGCGTCTAGGTAAGCGGGGTAGGCTAAGAGCGGAAGAAGTGTGTGGTGTCTATCTGCTTGGGATTTAGTATATTAGAGGAAATTGCTCTCTGGCCCTCTTTTTTAAAATAGAACAGAAATTAAAGATTTTCTCCTGGTGAAAGTGTATGGAATCACGACATAAACCCATTCCTATCCTATTGATCGAGGATGAGTCAGCTATCGCTGACACCGTTGTGTATTCATTAGACTCGGAGGGGTTCGAGTCCAAATGGTGCACTACTGGTGAAGATGGGCTTGCAGCATTTAGAGAGATGCGCCCGGCCTTGGTGATCCTGGATATTGGTCTGCCTGATGCCAATGGCTTGGATCTATTTCGTCAGCTGCAAGAGATTTCGCCAGTTCCAGTTATTTTTCTGACCGCACGTGGTACCGAGATCGACCGGGTGGTAGGGCTTGAGATCGGTGCGGATGACTACATAGTTAAACCATTCAGCCCCCGTGAGTTGACGGCCCGGGTCCGTGCAGTGTTACGCCGTGCAGACCCTGGCATGGTGCAGGAACCGGCAACGAATGAGAGCCCGTTTCAGATAGAGCAGGAGGCCATGCGTATCCACTGCCACGGCCAGCTACTTGAGCTGTCACGCTATGAATATCGCCTGCTCAAGTTGTTGATTGAATCTCAGGAGAGGGTGTATACCAGAGGTCAATTGTTACAGCTTGTGTGGGAGAACCCGGACCATAGCATAGAGCGAACCGTAGATACTCACATTAAGACCCTGCGTAATAAGTTGCGCGCCGTGCATGATGGTTTTGATCCCATCAAGACCCATCGTGGTACCGGGTATTCGCTGAGTCTGCGCGATTGAGCATCAAGGCACGTATATTCCTGATCTTCGTGGCCCTGGTGACGGCAGGCTTCTATGTCCTGGTGGAGTTTGTTCAGGATGAGTTGCGCCCGAGTTATCTTGAATCTCTGGAAGAACCTCTGGTAGATACCGCAAACCTCCTGGCAGAGGTGTTGGCTCAAGAGTGGAACGGAGAAAGCGCTGAGTTTGCCTCCCTTCACGATGTATTTGACCGCGCCTACAAGCGCCGCTTCCGCGCCAAAATCTATAATTTGGTAAAAAATGAGATGGACCTTCGGGTCTATGTAACAGACGCGCGAGGCATAGTTAGATTCGACTCTGATAATCGTCGGCATGAGGGTAAGGACTATTCACGCTGGAATGATGTCTACCGCACCTTACGTGGTCAGTATGGTGCACGTATGACCCATGACGACCCGCTTTACCCTGGTAAGGCGGTTCTCTATGTGGCAGCCCCTGTTTACCACGAAAATGAGTTGATCGGTGTAGTCAGTATTGGCAAGCCGGCCCGCAATGTGGATCACTTTCTTGAGGCTGCAAAATCAAAGATAGCCCTGATGGGTCTGATTGCGGCACTGCTGGTGCTAGCCCTGGGGTTTATCCTCTACCGGTGGATTACCCGCCCTATGAAACGGCTCGTGGACTATGTGGAGGCGGTAAAATCCGGGCGACGTGTCACTCTGCCACAATTGGGTCGGAATGAGATCGGAACCATGGGAGCGGCAATGGAGGAGATGCGGGTGGCCCTGGAGGGAAAGGACTACGCCGAGCGATATGTTCAGACCCTTACCCATGAGCTGAAGAGCCCGCTGGCTGCCATCCGTGGTGCCGCAGAGATCCTTCAGGAAGATATACCAGATGAGGAGCGACAGAAGTTCCTCGGAAATATCCGTGAGCAGGTGGGTCGTCAGCAGGATATTATTGACCGTATGCTGGAGCTTGCCGCGTTAGAGAAATGCAGGGAGTTGGAGCATCGTGAGCCCATCGATGTAACAGCACTGGTTGACGATGTTACGGCTGCCATGGCCCCGTTGTGCAAGAAAAAGAGTATAAGCCTTGATATGGATCTGGAACCAGCTAAGGATTTGGAGGGAGATCCATTTCTATTGCGCCAGGCACTGACAAATCTACTCCAGAATGCCCTGAAGTTTTCTTCTGTTGGTGGCGTAATTACAATTACGGCACGGCGGCATGATGGGCTATTCTGTTTTCAAATAACGGACCAAGGGCCAGGAATTCCTCTATATGCAGAGGATAAGGTGTTCGAGCGCTTCTACTCATTACCTGCACCGAATGAGCGCAAAGGAACTGGGCTTGGCCTCAGCTTTGTACACGAAATTGCAGCGCTTCATGGCGGAAATGCTTCCCTCGAGAACGGCAAGGAGAGTGGGGCTGTGGCCTCCCTCTGCATTCCATAGGTCATTTTTCACACTCTTTTCACCCAGGCTTCACATTCACTTCCTTCCAACCATTTATTCTGAGTTCCATCAGAGTAAGGAGGTGAATCATGAAAACGATGTTAGGTGTAGTTCTCATCCTGGTGGCGATGCAGAGTTTCGCAGAGCCGGCAGTGACCGTTCCCTGGTCAGAGTTTCAAAGCATATATAGCCAACAGGTTGGCCAGGATCTGCGCAAAAAACTTGACGAGCTACAGCAGGATATTGATCGAAAGCAGCCCAAGCCTATCCATGTGATCTACGGCGCTCTCTATCAACTACAGGCGGCAGAGGTGGGTGTGTCTGGACAGGTGACTCTAGAGGGTCAGGTGTTGCAGGGGAATCCCGACCCGGTGCCTCTGTTTGGTGATGGCATTACCGTTATCGGTACAGCCGACGCAGAAGGGGCGACCCTAGTAACGGACCAGGATGGCTATCAGCTATACCTTACCGGTGATGATCGGTTCAAGATCACACTGCGTGTTGAGATCCCATTCCAGAATGAGCATCACTCCAAGACTGTTTCGTTTCGTATTCCCAAGGCAGTGACCAATGTACTTCAGCTCTCACTACCAGAGGGTGTGCGGGTCTTGGGTCTCCAGGAATCGGTGGGTGAGGATGATCATTACTATTTCCCACCAAGGGAGTTGCTGAGCTTTCGCATTGAGAAAGACCATGCTGAAGAGAGAGATGCTCCCCCGCTGGTTGATAGCTTCAGCAGGATCAATATGCGAGGTGGAAACTACCTCATTACCAGCATCTTCTCTCTGCCCAGGGGGAGTGCCGCCGATCTGCCAATCCATCTGCCGAAGGGGCACCATTTCATCTCAACTACCCTTAAAGGGGCTTGGATCACGCAGAGTGGTTCTGATGTGGTTGTGGTGCGCTTGCCACGGGAGTGGCAGGGGAGCTTCTCTATCGACTATGAAGTGCCGATAGCTGGTCAAGAGGCAGCCACCTCTATTCGCTTGCCCTGGATACCTGAAAACCTGGGTCGGGAAGGTGAGTTTCACATAACACAGCCAGACGATGGAGATATTAGTCTGGTTGGTGGTGACTATAGACAAGAGTTACCCGTGAGCAGGCTCCCGTCTGCCATCGCAAAACTGCTCCTAGGAACTGCCAGAGGCTACAGCAAACCTCTGAAAGATGGTGAGATCCAATTGGAGTTAAAACGCTTCGAGTCCGTGAGCGCCCCAGATATTGTGCTCGACAGCGTCCATTTCTATACCAGCTTTTCTGATAATGGCCGTGCCATGTCTCGGCTTACCTTAAAACTACCCCCGCAAGTGGGTAATAAACTCACCCTGGATGCAGTGCCAGGCGCTGAGATCTGGTCGCTAAAGGTCAACGGAAAAAACCAGAGTCTCTACAGCAGCTCTGGTGGGCGTTGGGTTGTTCCGTTGCTTGCCGGTGAGATTTCCACGGTAGAACTTGCTTATCTGAAAAATGTATCCCGGTTAGGGTTGAAAGGCCGCCTGGAACTCACCATTCCAGCTACCGGAATTGCAGCCTATAAATTGCTGCTAACCGTTGGGCTGGCCGAGCGGGTGGAGATGATCTCACTGGAAGGCGACTTGGTTCCTGTCGAGCGTTCTAAACGGCCGGCAGCAGCAGCCAAGGGCAACAAGATTTACAATTTCAGTTACCCCTATTACCAGGGGGATTCCCACTCTATCGCCCTCTACTATCAGGAGCCGGTGCAATCTGCACCAGCTGACTGAATACTCATATCTGGAGAACACCATGACTAAACAACGCATTTCTGCACTCGTCCTGATCTTCATGTTGGGTGTGGCCGGCTGGTACATACTTGGCACAGCAAGTAACGTCCGTTCGGCCTCCGCCATGTATGGGTTAAACAATGCCATGTACACCCTCTGGGGCAGACCGATAGTACAAGAGGCCCCAAGTTTCACCGTCAAGGTGCCTGGGACCAAGCGGACTCGAACCATATTGCCGGTCTCCAACCAGATCAAGGTGGGGTTGGATCTGGAACAGCGGCGTAAGGGGCTGATCTGGTATCCCACCTATGTAAGTGATTTCGATGCCACATACCGGCTTATCAACCATGATGCTGTAGCCCAGAAACTTCGTATCCACTTCAAATTCCCCTCTCAAGACGCCACCTATGACAGTTTTAAGATGTGGCTGGACGGAAAGGCGGAACTGGTGGAGGTGAATCCTAAGCAGGGGATTCGCAAGATCGTGGAACTGGCTCCAGGGCAGGGCATGGATTTCCGCATTACCTACACCACTCGCGGGCTGCGTCAGTGGCTTTATAAGCTTGTGCCGAAAAGTGGCCGGGTACTGAAGTTGGATCTGGATCTCACGACAAATTTCAAAGACGTAGATTTTCCAGAGAGTAGCCTTTCACCCATGCTACATGAGATGACAGATGGTGGAACCCATCTGCGTTGGCAAGCCGATGATCTGATCACCCGCCAGAATGTGGCCATAAGCATGCCTGAAAAACTCAACCCTGGGCCGTTGTCGGCGCGCATGAGTTTCTTTGCCCCTGTCTGCCTGCTGTTCTTTTTCGTCCTAATCACTGCCATTGCCATATTGAGATCGGTGAATATCCACCCCATGCACTACCTGTTCGTTACCGCCGGTTTCTTTGCCTTTCACCTGCTATTCGCCTATCTGGTAGATCTGGTAAACGTGCATTTGGCCTTCGGGGTTGCATCCCTGGTCTCAGTGGGATTGGTTATCGCCTACCTGCGCCATGCGCTAGGAGAGAGATTTCCCTGGAAGATCGCCGGAGCAGGGCAAATATTCTATCTGGTGCTGTTCTCCTACTCCTTCTTTCTTAAAGGGATGACTGGCCTGGTTGTCACCATTGGCTCGGTTATAACCTTGGCGGTATTGATGTACATGACCGCAAAGCTCGATTGGGATCAGGTGTTTGCTAGGCAGGTAACCGAGGAATAAGCTATGTCTAGGGCCGTATCACTAATAACACTAAGTTATGGTCTCTTCATTGGGTGGGTCATCTATATGGCCAACACAGGACAGAGTAGCCTCTTGTTTCAACTGGTAAGCGCGATCCCCTATGGTGATAAGCTTGGACATCTGTTCCTGTTCGGCTTTCTCACACTTGGATTGAATGTTGCACTTAACTTTAAGGTGCTCAATTTTAAACAGAGAAAGATCTACTATGGCACAATAATTGTGGGTATGTTTGTTTTGTCTGAAGAGTTGAGTCAGTACTTCTTGCCTAGCAGAACATTTGATGTCATTGACCTGTGTGCTGATATTACAGGGATTCTGGTGTTCTCAATCATCAGCTATATATTAAGCAGACGAATATCATTTAAAATAGCCAGTTGATGAAATACTTAGCACCAGTAAAATCTCTATTAATTATTCTGATATTTCGGGACACTCATCATTTATCATTGAAAACCATCATGAATTTGGGCCTAAATCGATGCGTTATTACGATGGCAATAAACAACCAAACAGAGTTTTCACGACGCACTCGGTTTTAAGGAGATATGATAATTTCTGGTGTACGGGCTGACTGAAGACAATACGGGGACACTCATCATTTGAAATCTGATTTCCATGAATTCGGGCCTATCCCGGATATTTCACCCGGCTGCTGATATTATGAATTAACCTTTTGATTTGACATGTAATATTTAGAATATTAGTAAGGTGCAAAGTGTTATCAGGCAACGTTGAACGTGCTCTCGGTACGATCATCGCGTTCCCGGGTGAAACTTCGGCCTAATTGATGCGCTACAATGAGCAGCCAGACACGATTTTTACGACGAGTTCAGATTTGAGAAAGGGATTGGAACGGATTTTCTATACTGGGAACACAGCAGCACCAACTGAGGGAAAAACCATTAAGAATAACCAGGACACCATCCCAAATTGATCAATAACAGGTCCACACAGTCCGTTTTCCGGGCAGGGTCGTAGGTCAGGTTGACGCGGAGCGGCTACCTGACTTGATGGTGATGTCACGTAGCTGCGCAACGTGACCTACGGGCTTGCCGGCTCTGACCAATAAATCAGTGGATTTGACCTTAAGTTATTCGCTAACTTGCTCCACTCAAGCCCGTATCGAAAATGCTTTGTATAGTCGTCGCCACGACTCGATGACCGCCTGTGTCTCCCACTCCTTTTGCCGATGCCTGGTCGACAAGCAGCGCCAAGTGGAAATGATTCGACATCACCGCATAAAAGGACATTCAAAGACAATGGGAGACAATGAAACGAAATTGCAGGCACAAAAAAAGCACTGTAAAAACAGTGCCTTTCATGGTTTTTGGTAGTCTGTGATGGTTTTTCAAAATGGTGCCGAGGAGAGGACTTGAACCTCCACGGGGTTACCCCCACTAGCACCTGAAGCTAGCGTGTCTACCAATTTCACCACCTCGGCAATATGTGGTCTCTCCGGACAGGCCGGAGGGGTGAGCGCGAACTCTACAACCAGTTCCTTTGTCTGTCAATCCTCTTTCCCGGGCTGGTTGGCTGGCGGAATTCACTATGTTAGTTTGCAACCGAATGGGTCTTGTAATCACCAGAGTGTGGCTGTCCATGGATTTCCCACGATACCTTCTCTCCAGTCGGATGCCTTCGGCAATGTTGCTGTGGCTGCTGTTGTCCCCGCTTTCGGTCTGGTCATTGACCCTGGAGGGGGACTTTACCCAGGGCGGGATGCTGATCGGACGCGTCTCTCCGGGATCCGAGGTCAGGTTTAACGATCAGTCGGTGCGGGTCTCTGCGGATGGGGTTTTTCTGCTCGGGTTCGGCCGTGACGACGGCTTGCGACACGATCTGCTCGTAACCCGGGACGGCAGACCGCTAGAACGGAAACGCATTGCCATCAGCAAGCGAGAGTATCGGATTCAACATATCGACGGCTTGCCGCCCGCAAAAGTGACGCCCCCCAAACGTGACTGGAAGCGAATCAAACGAGAGACTGCCCTGGTGAAACAGGCGCGCAGGCTCGATGATGACCGCAAGGACTATCTCGGCGGGTTCATCTGGCCGGCCAAGGGGGTCATTTCCGGCGTATACGGCAGCCAGCGGATCCTTAACGGCGTCGCCAAGCGGCCCCATTTCGGGGTGGATATCGCCGCGCCGGTGGGGACCCGGGTAGTGGCGCCGGCGGATGGGATCGTTACCCTGACTCATCCCGACATGTTCTATTCCGGGGGAACCTTGATCATCGACCACGGTCATCAGTTGTCATCCTCTTTTCTGCATCTGCACAAGATCCTGGTCAAGGAGGGGCAGCGGGTGAAGCAGGGCGATCCCATCGCCGAGATTGGGGCCACCGGCCGGGTGACCGGCGCCCATCTGGATTGGCGCATGAATCTGCGCAGCGCCCGCCTCGATCCTCAGTTCCTGGTGCCTCCCATGCCTGGGGCGGAATAGGGGGGATGGTCTGTTTTTGCATGAAACCTGAAACGGCGGATTCAGGTTAAAGGCAGCCGGGACAATTGTGGTAAAGTTTCCCGGTATTTTTTCCACCACCCCGAATTACCGCTACTGATGATGGAACAACAATGAAACCGATGAAGCACCTGGTCATTCTCCTGCTGTTTTTCTGGCTGCCAATGGCGCAGGCGGAAGATTTGATAGCGATATATCAGCTGGCGCTGCAAAACGATCCGCAACTGCAAGCGGCAAAGGAGCAGTTGAACGCGGCCCGGGAATCGAAGAGCCTGGCCCGCTCGCAACTGCTGCCGACGGTGGGTCTGAGCGCCAGCTACGATGTGGTGCGTAGGGATATCAAGACGCAGCTAGGTGCCCCGATAGATGAAACGAGTAACGACCGGGAGAAGGGACTGGGGCTCAACCTTACCCAGCCGATCTATCGCAGGGACCGGCTGGTGCAACTGGATCAGGCTGACAATACCATCACCCAGGCCGAGGCTCAGTATGCCGCTGCCGAGATCGACTTGATGGTGCGAAGCACCACGGCCTATTTCAATATCCTTGCCGCGGAGGACGATCTGCGGGTGGCGGAGTCGGAACGTGAGGCCACCGGGCGGCAGCTGGAGCAGGCGCAACAACGTTTCGATGTGGGTCTGATCGCCATTACCGACGTCCATGAGGCGCAGGCTGCCTTTGATGCGGCAAGGGCTTCCGAGATCGCGGCGGAAAACAGCCTGGACAATGCCTGGGAGGCGTTGTTCGAAATCATCGGAGCGCAATCGAAGAGCAACCTGGCCAAGCTGGGGGAGGGGTTGCTGCTCGCGCCGCCGCAGCCGAAGGATCTGCAGGCATGGTCAGAGACCGCGCAGCAGCAGAATTTCGATATCACCGCCTCCCACGCTAATCTTGAGTCGCTGAAGCAGGATATCGATATCAGTCGTTCCGGACACTATCCGACCCTGGATCTTGTTGGCGGGTACAACATGAGCCGCAGCAACGCGGAGAGGGCCTCCGAGGCCGATACGGCTTCGATCGGATTGGCGCTGGAAATACCCCTGTATACCGGTGGGGCGGTCAATGCCCAGACCCGGCAGGCGCAGGCCAACTATCGCGCGGCCCAGCAGACTCTCGACCAGACCCGTCGCGGCGTGAACCGGCAGGTCAGGGACGCCTACCGCGGCGTACTCTCCGCCATCAGTCAGGTCGAGGCCTTGAAGGCGGCGACGGTGTCGGCCCAGAGCGCCCTGGAATCGACCCAGGCCGGTTATGAGGTGGGTACGCGTACCATCGTCGATGTGTTGAATGTGCAGCGCAATCTGTTCTCCTCCCAGCGGGATTACCTCAACTCCCGCTATGGTTATATCATCAATGGGCTGACCCTGAAGTCGGCGGCCGGTACGCTCAGCGAGTCTGACCTGCAGCGTGTCAACGGATGGTTGGAGTAGTCATGCGACGCTTGATAAGGAGTCCTCGTGTCCGGCAATAGCATCGGCAAGCTGTTTACGGTGACTTCGTTCGGCGAGTCCCATGGCCCGGCCATCGGCTGTGTGGTGGATGGCTGTCCGCCGGGGCTGGCGCTTTCGGCCGCTGATCTGCAGCATGATCTGGACCGGCGTAAACCGGGCACCTCCCGGCATACGACGCAGCGGCGGGAGGCTGACGAGGTGCAGATTCTCTCCGGCGTCTTTGAGGGTAAGACCACCGGTACGCCGATTGGTCTGATCATCCACAATACCGACCAGCGTTCACAAGACTACTCCGAGATCATGGACCGGTTCCGCCCCGGGCATGCGGATTATACCTATCATCAGAAATACGGTGTTCGTGACTACCGCGGCGGTGGACGCTCCTCGGCCCGGGAGACCGCCATGCGGGTGGCGGCCGGGGGTATTGCCAAGAAATATCTGCTTCAACGCTACGGTATCGAGATACGCGGCTACCTGGCCCAGCTCGGACCGATCAGGGCCGAGCGGTTCGATTGGGAACAAGTGGAGCGGAATCCCTTCTTCTGCCCGGATGCGGATAAGGTGCCCGAGATGGAGCAATATATGGATAGACTGCGCAAGGAGGGCAACTCCGTCGGCGCACGCATCAATGTGGTGGCCAGTGGCATGATGGCCGGCCTGGGCGAGCCGGTCTTCGACCGCCTCGACGCGGATCTCGCCCATGCCCTGATGAGCATCAACGCCGTGAAAGGGGTGGAGATCGGCGATGGCTTTCATTGCGTGGCGCAGAAAGGCACTGAGCACCGTGACGAGATGACCCCTGAGGGTTTTCTCAGCAACCATGCCGGTGGGGTTTTGGGCGGTATCTCCAGCGGTCAGGATCTACTGGCCAGCATCGCGCTCAAGCCCACTTCCAGTCTTCGCCTGCCGGGCCAGACCGTGAACCGGAGCGGTGAGCCGGTGGAGGTGGTTACCAAGGGGCGTCATGATCCCTGTGTCGGGATCCGCGCCACGCCGATCGCCGAGGCGATGATGGCGATTGTTCTGATTGACCATGTATTGCGCCAGCGGGGACAGAATATGGATGTGCAGTCCGATTTGGCGGATCTTGGGACAGACGCTTAACCTGACAGACGCCTAAGATGCCCTATTGGCGCCTGTCGGGATTCTACTTCTTCTATTTCGCCTCCCTGGGCGCCCTGCTGCCTTTCTGGGGACTCTATCTGCAAGGACGGGATTTCTCTCCGGCGGAGATCGGTGAATTGATGGCCGTGCTCATGGTTACCAAGCTGGTCGCTCCGAATATCTGGGGTTGGATCGCTGACCATACGGGGCATCGCATGCCCATCGTGCGATTGGCCTCTCTGCTCGCCTTGGTCAGCTTCGTCGGGGTCTTCTTTGTGCAGGGTTTCTGGCCCCTGGTGCTGGTGATGATGCTGTTCAGCTTCTTCTGGAACGCCTCGCTACCCCAGTTCGAGGCGGTCACCATGAGCTACTTGCGGGAGCGTATCCGTCACTACAGCCGGATACGGCTTTGGGGTTCGATAGGTTTTATTCTTTCGGTGACGCTGCTGGGATTTCTGCTTGAGGAGATGGGCATCGGCCTGGTGCCGCAAGTGGTGCTGCTGCTCTATGGCTGCATCTTTCTCTACAGCATGCTGGTGCCGGAGAATGATGCGGTCATGCCGTCCCAGTCCCAGGGCTCGATCCTTCAGGTGCTCAGGCGGGGGGACATCATTGCCTTTCTGCTGGTCTGTTTTCTGATGCAGGCCAGTCACGGCGCCTACTACGCCTTTTACTCCATCTACATGGAGGATATCGGCTATTCCAGAAGCGTTATCGGCCAGCTGTGGGCGGTGGGGGTGATCGCCGAAGTGATGATATTCCTCGTCATGCATCGCCTACTGCATCGTTGGGGTGCGCGAAAAGTGCTCATCGCCAGCCTTGCCATTGCGGTGATCCGCTGGTGGCTGGTCGGTTCGGCGTCTGACAACTTACCCTTGGTGCTGCTGGCCCAGGTGATGCACGCCGCCACCTTCGGGGTATTTCACGCCTCGGCCATTCATTTGGTGCATCACTACTTCATCGGCCGGCACCAGGGTAGGGGACAGGCCCTCTACAGCAGCATCAGCTTTGGCGCCGGCGGGGCCTTCGGTAGTCTGATGAGCGGCTATCTATGGAGCGGGATCGGCCCGGCTGGAACCTATTGGGTGGCCTCGGGTTATGCCCTGGCGGCTTTTTTTATCGCTTGGTTGTGGGTTGACCGTCAATCGCAAAGGCAGCCGGCCTGAGAAGGTTTGCGCGACGGCTTGACAGCCGCTGCCTGGATCAGTAAGTTCGCCGCTGCCTCATTAACGGATCCTGTTGAAAAGCAGGATAGATCATTACCTTAAATCGAATTCGGAGCTACCCATGGCCATTCAACGCACCTTCTCCATCATCAAACCCGATGCTGTCGCGAAAAACCTGATCGGCAAGATCTACGGTCGTTTTGAGGCTGCCGGATTGAAGATAGTGGCGTCACGCATGCTCCATCTAACCCGCGAGCAGGCTGGTGAATTCTATGCCGTGCATAAGGCGCGTCCCTTCTACGACGATCTGGTCGCCTTCATGACTTCCGGTCCGGTGACAGTGCAGGTACTCGAGGGGGAGGACGCGATTGCCCGCAATCGGGAGATCATGGGTGCGACCAATCCCCAGGAAGCGGCCCCCGGCACCATTCGCGCCGATTTTGCCGAGACGGTGGATGAAAATGCCGTCCACGGTTCTGACGGCCCGGACACGGCGAAGGTTGAGATCGACTTCTTTTTTCCCGAGGGTGTCTGCGAGCGGACCCGCTAGCCCGCCCCGGATCTCTGCTGCTGTGCGATAAACCTGTTTTCTATGCTGCGGCAGGGCAAGGGCCGTGCGTACCCTACAGCCGATTGATGAATAGTACCCGTCCAGAAACAAGACAATTTCTCTCGCAAAGACGCAAAGATCGCCAAGGAAAAAATAGATGCGGTAAAAAAACAATACGTTATAACTTTGCGATCTTGGCGTCTTAGCGAGAGTTTTTTTTCAGGACGGGTACTAACTGCCCTGCCACACCGAGATGACCAAATCCCCGAAATTGATGAGCGAAATCAAGGCCACGGAAAAATCATTTTTCCGCCAACAATTGCTCACGCATTGCGCGGGCTGCATTGGAGAGGGTACGTTTGCGATGGGTGACCATGCCCAGTGACCGGCTGAGGCCCAGTTCGGGCACCTTCAAGGGTTTCAGCTGTTTGTCCAGGAGTATTTCCGGCAGCAGACTCCAACCCAGTCCGATGCTGGCCATCATCTTAAGGGTCTCCAGGTAGTCTGTGGAGAGGGAGCAGTTGACCTGTTGCTGGTAACGGCTGACACACTGTTCCAGCAACGCCCGGGTATAGGTGCCTCGGCTGGGCAGGACGGCTGGATGCGTCACAAGCTCAGATAAAGGGACCTGGCGGCGATTTGCCAGCGGATGGTCCAACCCGACCACCACTGTCAGAGGATCCACCCAGACCGTATCCGTATGCAGGAGCGCCGCGGGTTCGAGCGGCAGGGTTACCACGGCCAGTTCCAACTCGCCATGCTCTACGGATTGGCAGGCCTTTTCCGATTCCATGAAGCGGATGTCAAGCTCGACCTCGGGATAGCGGTCGGTGAAACTGCGCAGTATCGCCGGCAGGCGGTGAAGGCCGATATGATGGCTGGTGCCCATGGCCAGCCGGCCGGCTATCCTACCCGATAGATTAGAGAGTTCCCGCCGAATATCAGTCAATTCGTGAATGATATGCGCTGCCCTGGGCAGCAGCTGGCGCCCTGCCTCGGTCAACAGGACCTGCCGGCCTACCCGGTCGAACAGTCGCACCGCCAGTTCGTTTTCCAGTCCGGCGACCCGTTTACTGATGGCGGGCTGGGTCAGGTAGAGCGATTCGGCGGCCTGAGAGAAGGATCCCTCCCTGGCTACCTGAACAAAGGCGCGGAGTGCGGCGAGTTCCATATCTATTCCTGTTGAGAATGCAAAAAATGAAAATTATGAATTTGTATTATGTAACACACTCCCCTATGTTTTGACTACCTAGTGTCCGTCCAGAAACACACACTTTTTGAAGACACGTCATCCCGGCGTATGCCGGGATCCAGGGAATTCAACGACTTACTGGATTCCATCCTTTGGTCCGTAAACGGTGCATCCATGCACCACTTCTCCGGCATGCGCCGGAATGACATCGCTGTAGTTTATGGGCAGACACTACCTAGCAAGAGGACGAGAGAGATGAGTGCCAAGACGCTTTACGACAAACTCTGGGAATCCCATCTGGTGCGGAGCGATGAAGACGGCACGGCGCTGATCTATATCGATCGCCATCTGCTGCATGAGGTTACCTCTCCGCAGGCCTTCGAGGGCTTGCGTCTCGCAGGGCGCAAGCCCTGGCGGGCTGACGCCAACCTGGCGACACCGGATCATAATGTCCCGACCACTGACCGCGCCGGTGGTGTGGCCGACATTGCCGATCCCGTCTCACGTACCCAGGTGGAAACCCTGGATGCAAACTGCCGGGAGTTCGCCATTACGGAATTCGAAATGCTCGATCATCGCCAGGGTATCGTCCACGTAATCGGTCCTGAGCAGGGCGCGACACTGCCGGGCATGACGGTGGTGTGTGGCGATTCCCATACCTCCACCCACGGTGCCATGGGGGCTTTGGCGTTCGGTATCGGCACATCCGAGGTCGAGCATGTGCTTGCCACCCAGTGCCTGATTCAGAAGCAATCGAAGGCGATGCTGATCCGAGTCGAGGGCGAGGTGGGAGCCGGCGTGACGGCCAAGGATATTGTATTGGCGGTTATTGGCGAGATCGGCACCGCGGGCGGCACCGGTTATGCCATCGAATTCGCCGGTTCGGCCATCGAGGCGCTCTCTATCGAGGGTCGGCTCACACTCTGCAACATGACCATCGAAGCGGGAGCCAGAGCGGGTTTTGTCGCGGTCGATGATAAGACCATCGACTATGTCAAGGGGCGCCCCTATGCCCCTACCGGTGAAAACTGGGAGAGAGCCGTGGCCTACTGGCGCACCCTGCACAGCGATGAGGGCGCTGAATTCGACAGTGTGTTAACACTGGATGCAGCGGCGATCAAACCCCAGGTGACCTGGGGAACCTCACCCGAGATGGTGGCGGGCATTGATCAGCCGGTGCCCGATCCGGCCGATGAAAGCGACAGCGTGAAGGCGAAAGGTATGAGCCGGGCGCTCGATTACATGGGGCTCGAGGCCGGCACCCCGATCTGCGAAATCGAACTGGACAAGGTATTCATCGGCTCCTGCACCAATTCACGCATCGAGGACCTGCGCGCGGCCGCCCGGATAGCCGAGGGACGCCGTGTGGCGGAGCGCGTCAAACTCGCCCTGGTGGTTCCGGGATCGGGTTTGGTCAAGGCCCAGGCAGAGGCCGAAGGACTCGACCGCATCTTCATCGATGCAGGTTTCGAGTGGCGAGAGCCTGGCTGTTCCATGTGTCTTGCCATGAATGCGGATCGCCTGGAGCCGGGAGAGCGTTGCGCCTCCACCTCCAACCGTAACTTCGAGGGTAGACAGGGTCAGGGGGGACGCACTCACCTGGTCAGTCCGGCGATGGCCGCTGCAGCCGCCGTGAACGGCCGTTTCGTGGATATCACCTTGAAAGAGTACTAGAGCCTTCAAACAGGGCTGTTCGAATCCTGTCATCCGGCGACAATGAGGAAACAACAATGGAAAAATTCGAGACATTCACCGGCATCGTCTGCCCCTTGGATAGATCCAATGTAGACACCGACGCCATTATTCCGAAGCAGTTTCTCAAATCGATCAAACGCTCCGGCTTTGGCCCCAATCTGTTCGATGAGTGGCGTTATCTCGATCATGGCGAGCCCGGAATGGACAACAGTAAACGGGCTGTGAACCCGGACTTTGTACTCAATGACCCGCGCTATCAAGGGGCGCAGATACTTTTGGCGCGGAAGAACTTTGGTTGCGGCTCATCTCGTGAGCACGCACCCTGGGCGCTGGCCGACTATGGTTTCCGCGTTATTCTGGCGCCGAGTTTTGCCGATATATTTTTTAGTAACTGCTTTAAGAATGGTCTTCTCCCCATTGTTTTGGAAGAAGATATAGTTGACAAGCTGTTTCGGCTGGCGAGTGAGGACCCGGCATTGAGGATTGGCGTGGATCTACAGGCGCAGCAGCTATTCCCGGGTGGTGAGGCGATGCCGTTCGAGGTCGATCCCTTCCGCAAGCACTGTCTGTTGCAGGGTCTGGACGATATAGGCCTGACACTGCAGCAGGTGGATGCTATCAGGACATATGAAGCGCGGCGTAAAAGTGAAGCACCCTGGTTATTTTCCTGATCCTGGTCTGTAGCTAGCGCCCGCCCAGAAACAAGACAATTTCTCTCGCAAAGACGCAAAGATCGCCAAGGAAAAAATAGATGTGGTAAAAAACAATACGTTATAACTTTGCGATCTTGGCGTCTTTGCGAGAGTTTTCTTTCCGGACGGGTACTAGCTAGAGGGGCCGGTGCGGTAAACATTTTATTTTTCTATGGACAACGCCGGGTGATAAATAATGAGTAAAAACATTCTGATACTGCCGGGTGACGGCATAGGTCCTGAAATCGTCGCCGAGGCAGTCAAGTTGCTGGCGACCCTGCGCGACGGTTTCGGCTTGGATATCGAGCTCGATGAGGCGCTGGTGGGTGGCGGCGCGATCGATGCTACTGGGGGACCGCTGCCTGACGCTACGCTGGAATTGGCCAAAGAGTCAGACGCGATCCTGTTGGGTGCCGTAGGAGGCCCCAAGTGGGAGGGGCTGGATATCTCAATACGCCCGGAGAAAGGGCTGTTGGGGCTGCGCGCCGCGCTGAACCTGTTCGCCAATCTCCGGCCTGCCATGCTCTATCCGCAATTGGCGGAGGCATCCAGCCTGAAGTCAGATATCGTCGCCGGTCTCGATATCATGATCGTGCGTGAGTTGACGGGAGGTATCTATTTTGGACAGCCACGAGGCATCCGCGAGTTGGATAGCGGCGAGCGGCAGGGTTTCAACACCCTGGTCTATAGCGAGTCCGAGATTGAACGTATCGCCCGGGTGGCATTCGACATCGCCAACAAGCGCGGTAAGCGGGTCTGTTCCGTGGATAAGGCCAATGTACTGGAGTGCACTGAACTCTGGCGTGAAGTGATGACCCGCGTCGGCGCGGAGTATCCCGAGGTGGCATTGAGTCACATGTACGTGGATAACGCGGCCATGCAGTTGGTGAAATGGCCTAAACAGTTTGATGTAATGGTGACGACCAATATGTTTGGCGATATCCTGTCGGATTGCGCGGCCATGCTGACAGGTTCGATCGGCATGCTGCCATCGGCATCCCTGGATGAACAGGGCAAGGGCATGTACGAACCGATTCACGGTTCAGCGCCGGACATTGCCGGGAAGGGTGAGGCGAATCCGCTGGCGACGATGCTATCCGTGGCGATGATGTTGCGTTACAGTCTGGACGAGCCGGCGATGGCGGATCGTGTCGAGCGTGCAGTAGACAAGGTGTTGAATGATGGCCTGCGCACACCGGATATCGTCTCCGAAGGCATGACGGAGGTGGGCTGTGAAGCGATGGGCGATGCGGTTGTCGCAGCGCTGGGTTAATTGAATTTTGAATGTTGAATTTTGAATTGTGGCGCTCGCTTTGCTCGCAACTTCCTTTGTTATTGACTTAGCAGCTCATATAGTGACCTAACCAAATGGAGAGGGCGCAAGAGGTGGATCTACCCGATTACTCTTAAAAAACGTGCGCGCAGCGCACACATTCAATTCAAAATTCAACATTCAAAATTCAAAATTACTAAGTGGGTTTAACGATGAAACGAGTCGGTTTTGTAGGTTGGCGTGGCATGGTGGGTTCCGTACTCATGGGGCGCATGCTGGAAGAGAATGATTTTGCCGGGATCGAGGAGCCTGTCTTCTTCACTACCTCGCAACTGGGGCAGAAAGGTCCGGAGATCGGCAAAGCGATTCCACCGTTGAAAGATGCCACCGATATCGACGCGTTGATGGCCATGGACGCCATTGTCACCTGTCAGGGCGGCGGTTACACCAACCAGGTCTACGGGCAATTGCGCGCTGCCGGTTGGCAGGGTTACTGGATCGACGCGGCCTCCAGCCTGCGCATGAAGGATCATACCCTCATCATCCTCGATCCGGTCAATGATGCCGTCATCCGTGACGGCCTGGCCAAGGGTAAGCGGGATTTTATCGGTGGCAACTGCACCGTCAGTCTGATGTTGATGGCCCTTGGCGGGCTGTTCCGCGAAGACCTGGTGGAGTGGGCGACCTCGATGACCTATCAAGCCGCCTCCGGTGCCGGTGCGCGCAATATGCGTGAGTTGATCAGCCAGATGGGCGCCCTCGAGGAGGCGGTAGCGGGCAAACTGGCCAACCCCGCCTCCGCCATCCTGGAGATCGACCGGATTGTGGCGGAGACCATGCGCAGCGATAGTTTTCCGACGGACAATTTCGGCGCGGCATTGGCCGGCAGCCTGATCCCCTGGATCGATGTGCCTTTGGAGAACGGTCAAAGCAAGGAGGAGTGGAAGGGTTTTGTCGAGACCAACAAGATCCTCGGGCGCAGCGACGACCCGGTGCCGATCGACGGCACCTGCGTGCGCATCGGGTCGATGCGCTGCCACAGTCAGGCATTGACCATAAAGTTGCGCCAGGATGTGCCGATAGACGAAGTGGAGTCGATACTGGATAGCGCCAATGATTGGGTTAGGGTGATTCCGAATGAACGGGAGATCACGGTACGGGAGTTGTCTCCGGCTCAGGTGACCGGTGAGCTGACAGTCCCGGTGGGACGTCTGCGGAAGATGAACCTGGGCAATGAATATCTCAATGCCTTCACGGTTGGCGACCAGCTGTTATGGGGGGCCGCGGAACCGCTGAGGAGGATGTTGAGAATTCTGCTGAAGGAATATACGGCCGACTGACGGCTGTCGGTGAAGCGATTTCAAAACCCCGTCTCGGGCCTGTTAACACTAATTTGATAGCCATTGCCAAGGCCCTAAGTCGCTCGGCTGATGGCGGGGTTTTCTGTTTTTCGGTGGTGGGGAGGCCGGATGGCGAGGCGAAAAAATTCGACCGATTTCTCACTTTGGGGGGTCGCTGACAGGCTGCGCTGCGGTATTGCAGAAAATAGTGTGAAGATCACTGAAGTTTTGGTAAAAAGATCATTCATCAGCTATAGTTAGCGACTAATTGTTAAGTTTATTCTAATAAACCTATCGGAGCTGTTCAGCGGGCCATCCGGTCCACTGCACCGGAACGAATTCGACCGGTGGGTTGTGTTTTCTGGCAAGGAGGAAGCATGATTCGTAAGCTGTCTCTGGCAGTGGCTGTTGCAACAGCCCTATCACCCATGGGCGTATTGGCTCTTGGACTGGGTGAGATTCATCCTCAATCGGCGCTCAACCAGGTTTTCAAGGCCGATATCGATCTGCTTTCCGTAACTCAGGAGGAGTTGCCGGATGTTCGTGTCTCGCTGGCTTCGATAGAGGCCTTCAATAAAGCAGGCATGGACAGGCCCTTCCTTCTAACCGGCTTGAAGTTTACACCCGTGATGACACCCACCGGGAAGCCGGTGATCGCTATTTCCAGTTTCGATGCCATACGTGAACCGTTTCTGAATTTCTTGATCGAGGTCAATTGGCCCAAGGGCAGGCTGATGCGTGAATACACGGTCTTGCTTGATCCACCAGTGACCCTGCAGAGGACGCCACAGGCGGTTACCTCGCCGGTCGCCAGGAGCGCGCCTTCGCGCCGCACCACCATGGCGCCAGTAGAAGCGCCGATGGCGTCCATGAGTAGTGGCGACAGGGAGTATGGGCCGGTCCAGCCCAATGACAATCTGTGGAGTATCGCTAAACGGATGCGCCGCCAGGATGAGTCTGTCGAACAGGTGATGATGGCTTTGCAGCGTAACAATCCGGACGCCTTCATCAACTATAACGTCAATAATCTCAAGGTGGGTAAGATTCTGCGCCTGCCCGAGGACGTGGATGTCACTTCGCTCTCCAAGCGTGCGGCCCGGGATGAGTTCCTCGCCCAGACCCGGGAGTGGCGCGCCGGTCGTACGACTACCGCCGCCCCCAGGGCCGGGGTGGGTAAGAGACCTCGGCCAGTGCCGAGAGACGAGGACCAATTGAAGTTGATCTCTGCCAAGCCGGGGGCGGGCGAGGCCGTGGATCGAGAGGGCAAGGCTGAGGCAGGCGGCGAAATAGACCGCCTGCAACAGGAGATGCTGCTGGTCCGTGAATCGAGTGAAGGGGTGCAGCAGGAGAATGAGGCACTGCGGACACGGGTGCAGGAGCTGGAGAGCCGGATCCAGGATATTCAGCGGCTGCTTACGCTGAAAAGCGATCAGTTGGCGGAGATACAGACCGCCCAGGAGATCGCCTCGGAGAAGATGGAAGAGATGGCGCCTGCTGAACCCGAGCCGATGGAAGCGGAACCTGTTGCCGAACCTGAAGTCATGGCGGAAGCCGACAAGCCCATCGTGCCGGTTCCGCAAGGCACGGTGATCGAAGAGGTCGATATCGAGGCGCAAATCGAGGCCGCCGCCCAGCAACAGGCCGCTCCAGCCATGGAGCCGCCCGCACCGGCCGTGGAACCGGCGCCTTCCCCGGAGGCCAAGCCTCCGGCAACAGCGGCGCAACCGGCCGAACCGCCAGTCGTGAAGCCGCCTGAGAAGACGGTGAGCTACTTCGAAGGTCTGAGAGAGAATACCACGGTGTTGGGTATAGTCGGCGGTGTTGCTGCGCTGCTGATCGGGCTGCTATGGATGATTACGCGCCGCCGCAAGGAGGCTGAGGCGGAGTTTGCCGAGAGTATTCTGGTATCGCCGGATAGCGATGTCGTGGCCAGCCCCAAGGACGACACCAGCTCCCTCACGGCAGCGACGGATGAGACATCGTTCATGAGCGATTTCTCACCCAGTGATATCGATGCGTTGCAAGATGAAACGGGCGAGGTCGATCCCCTGTCCGAGGCCGATGTCTATATCGCCTATGGCCGTTATCAGCAGGCGGAAGAGCTGATCAAGCAGGCCATCGAGAAGTTCCCTGAACGGGAGGAACTCAAGCACAAACTGGCGGAGATCTACTTTTCCGCAAAGAAGACCCAGGAGTTTTCATCGATTGCCAAAAACTTGCATGATGCAGGTCTCGAAGAGAATCAGCCTGACGCCTGGGCGAAGATCGCTGCCATGGGGCAGGAGTTGGATCCCGGGAATGCCCTGTTCGCGGGAGCTGCCGGCCTGGCTGCCGGCGCCGCCCTGGGCGGTGGCGATGACCTGGGTGGATTGGATCTGGATCTTGGTTCCGGCGCAGAGAAGGGGATTGATGAGAAGCCCGAGGATTTGCAGGGACCCGCCGGTAATGATCTGGACGCCATGGATCTAAGCGGTTTGGACAGTCTCGATGAGATGGAGTCGGAAAGCCTGGAAGCCGATCTCTCACTCGATTCCGAATTTCTCAACAAAATGGAGTCCGCCGGGCAATCCGTCGATGACTCGGATGCCTTGGATATCGATCTGAGTGATTTGGATATGGACTCAGAGAAGGCCGGTGCAGAGAGCGAGGAGCCTCTTCCTTTCGATTTGGCTGATATCGAAGAGGATGCGACCTCAAGCGAATCGGTAGCGGACGCCATCGAACTTGAGGATTCCGAGTCCCTGGATAACCTTGACCTGGAGAGCATTGAGAAGGAGTTGGAAGGCCTCTCCTCCGATCTGGATAACGAGGAGGAGGAAGTCGATGAATTGAGCCTGCTGCACAGACATAGCGAAAAACTGGATCTGGAATCCACTGATGAGATAACCACCAAGCTGGATCTTGCCCGCGCCTATATCGACATGGGCGACAACGAGGGCGCCAAGGGCATCCTCGAGGAGGTGGTCAGCGAAGGCAGTGATGAGCAGCAGAAAGAGGCCGAGGGATTGCTGACCGATCTCGGTTCCTGACTGGATAGATAACGCATCCCAGGGGGCGCACCGGGTGCGCCCCTTTTTTTGGCTCTTCTTCTATTGAAGCGGGTAAAGAAGTCAAGCGCACCAAGCAACATCAAGCGAAATTTGTCCGCAAATGAACGCAAATAAATGCAAATTCACTATTTCGCGTTAATCCGCGTTTATTCGCGGACAATCAACATTTGAATTAGCAACGGTAAGCCCGCATTTCCTTCGGGGCACACTGCATCCTAAGTTATCAGGTTGACGGAGTACTAGTACTCTTTCAATATGATAATGCCGGGTTCAGTTGGTCTGTCAGCGTTCAGGGCAAGGCGCAGCTTGCCGTTAATGGCCGTCGCCCT
>JAHXHS010000047.1 GCA_025656455.1 Candidatus Thiodiazotropha sp. (ex Epidulcina cf. delphinae)
CAATGGCTTCTAACTCTTTTTTGTTCATCTTGCTTATCTCCCATTGAAGAACTAATGATAAGCAGATACACAATCTAATTTACAGTCCCGATTTATTCTCTTTAATATAGATTGCAAATCAGCGGCTGCCCTATTTTTCAGTGACTCACCTTCTTTCAGGGGCTTCTTTGATGTCCCCAAGTGCCTCATCTGATTCCATACCAATTCATCTGGATTCAGGTCTGGCGCATAAGGTGGCAATAGAAAAATCGATAACCGTCCTTCAAGGCTGGCCACGTAGTCCTTCACCTTCTTCGCTTTATGTACTGGATGCCCATCCATTATCATATATACAGGCTTCTTTCGATATTTCATAAAGCCCTTCAGGCATTCTATGAATTTATCTGCGTTGAATTTGCCAGTATATATGTGATACCAAAAGCCACCCTTGTTTGATAAGGCTGATATCGCATTGATCGACTGCCTTTGACCACTCGTCTTGACTATCGGAGTCTTCCCTTTTAATCCCCAGGTTCGCTGCAGCGGATCATCTGAGCGGATTGCCGCTTCATCTAACCAGTATATCTCTGCACCTTGTTTTTTAGCCGCTTTTTGAATTTTTGGGTACTCCTTGTTAACCCACTCTTGCACCGCTTTCTCATCTCTTTCATATGCCCTGCGCAATGGCTTTTGGGGTGTTATGCCTTGCCGATGTAGAAGTCTCCCCACTGAATTGACGCTTAGTTCCACTCCGAGTCGATCCTTGATCAAATCCGCTACTATCTGGCGTGTCCACAATCCAAAATCAAATCCATATTGCCGGGGATCTCCTGAGATGACCCAACGCGCCACTTCCTGTTCTTCTTCTAGCGTCAGAGTCCTATTTCTCCCTGTTTTCGGTAATGGACCAAGACTCTCCAATCCATCTTTCCGCGCTTTTCGTAACCAGGGATAAATCGATCGGTCGCTCAAACCATAACTGCGTATTACCTTTGTGGGGCTCTATCCGTCTAGTACGCGTTGAACCGCCATACGCCGGATAAATGCTTTCTCTTCTGTGCTTAACTTGCGGCCATCAATTTTCATCTACCTAGTATATCAGACAGCATCAATAATGTGTGTTCTAATATATGATCTCGTTAGTATGTAGTCTCTTATGACTTGTTCGTCTCGACCGACTGTCGATGCGAAGTACCCTCGCGCCCAGAAGTGCTGGCTAACGTAGTTACGCTGTCGGCCCGCATAAACCCGCGCAATGTGGATCGCGCTCTTCCCCTTAATAAATCCGGGTCTACGCGGATTCATGTGGGTTGATATTGGCATTTCTGGGTAGTGGTGGCAGAAATGCCGCTACGATTTTCAGCTTTAGATATTCGTCATCTCGATAGCCATAGGCCCGTCGTTGCGGAACCCGGATGTTGTTATTGACTCCTTCGACCAGACCAAGGCTGACCTTGTTATCCGGATGACAGTAGGAGGCAATGCCATCCCAATGGGATTCAATCAACTCGGCAAACTTCCGGTACGGCTCCAGACGCTGCCACTTCAGGCTGTCTTTCCACCGCTCGAAGAAGGCACGCGCGCCGCGTTCGGTACGGTAGTCCCAGAGTTGCCCGAAGGTTTCCTTGAGGATGTAGGCCGTGTTCAGGCGCCGGTTGGCCTGGAGCAGTTTTTTCAGGGCACGTCGCCCATCCAGGCTCAGGTTCTCACGTCGCGAGAGCAGTGTGTAACGCTGCCCCTTGATGTAGCTCCTGTCCTTGCCGCTGAGACGTTTGTACTCGCTGCGTCGGACTTCATCGAGAGCCTTTGAAAGGTGGCGCATGATATGGAACTTGTCGAAGATAATCCGGGCCTGCGGGGCATTCTTCAACACCGAGTTGCGGAATGGCTTCCACATGTCCATGGCGGCCAGTTCGATGCGGGCGCTCTTCTTCTCGCCCAGCACCTTGAAAAACAGGTCGATGTCAGCCTCTTTGCGACCCTCACCATCGACCCAGATGGGCCGCTCCCGATCCAGGTCACTGACGATGACCCGGTAGTTATGTCCCTTGCGGATGGAGATCTCGTCAATGCCGATGGCCCGTGGCGCTGGCAGTCCCGCCAGGTCAACCTGCTTTTGCATATAGAGCTTGTCGAGATCTTTCACCCTACTGTGGTGCAGGCGCTCCATCTCGGCGACGCTCTTGTTCGGCATATCCCGGCACAGCTTGCCTACATGCATGGCAAAGCGCTGGGTATAGCGAGGGTTCTTTGCCAGCCAGTCAAGATGCTCTACATGCACGCCGCCGCACCTCGGGCAAGTGACACGCCAGCGTTCAAACTCCAGATAGATCCGCCAGCCGGCAACCGGGAGATCCCGTACCCGCAGGACCTTCTTCTATCTCGCTCTCTTTCTGCTTCGCCAACCGGCGAAATACTTCTCCCAACTCATACCGAACCTGCCCGAATATCACCTTTTTCCGATACTTCGGGATGAACACAACATGGTATTTACACTCCCAACGCGTGTGACTTAAACCGCCTATTGATCCCATGGTTTCTCCTGTGCGTGGTGCTTGGCGGCTCACGCAGGGGCGTTACTGTGAGATTTCCGGAACTGTCAAACTGAGCATGCCTCCCCAGCAGAGCTGGGGGGTCTCCTATATTTGTCTAGACATTAAGGTAAAATCCAAACCGTGAGCGAAGCGAACACCGCAACTCAAAATTCAACATTCAAAATTCTTCAGTTCACCTTCCGTAATTGGAGAAGTGGTGGTGAAAGGTCCTTGTCCCTTCCAGCAGCATCTCTTCGAAGGTCTCCGCGGGTACGGGTGGGCTGTAGAGGTAACCCTGGCCCTCCTGACAGCCCATTTTCTGCAGCAGTGACTGCTGAGCCATGGTCTCGATTCCCTCTGCCGTGATCCTCAATCCCAGGTTCTTGCCCAGTGAGACGATCGCCTGGGTGATGGCCACCGCGTCACTGTCATGGGGCATGTCTCGTATAAACGATCTGTCGATCTTGAGCTTGTCGATCGGCAGCTGCTTCAGATAGGAGAGTGAGGAGTAGCCTGTCCCGAAGTCGTCGATGGCGATGGAGACCCCAAGCTTTTTGAAGACATCGAGAACCGGTACCGAGTGCTTCATCTGTCCCATGAAGATGCCCTCGGTGACCTCCAGTTGGAGCATGTCCGGCGGGCAGCCGGACTCGGCAATGATCTGTTCGAAACGCAGGATCAGGTCGGTCTGCATGATCTGCCTGACGGAGAGGTTGATGGCCATGCGTCCCTGGAACAACCGCTGTTTACTCAGATAACGGGTCTGTGCGCACGCCTGCTCAAGTACCCAATTGCCGATGTCGTGGATCAGTCCGGACTCTTCCGCCAGCGGGATGAAGCGTGCCGGAGGGATGATGCCGAGACGGGGATGGTGCCAGCGTAGCACGGCCTCGGCGCCGGTCATCTCACCGTTCTTGAGGGAGATTTGCGGCTGATAGTAGAGCAGCAGTTGGTTTTGTTTCAGCGCGCTGCGCAGTTCCGTCTCCAGCAGCAGGCGTTCAAAGGCGGAGCGGGTCAGCTCCGAGGTGTAGTAGCGGTAGTTGTTGCGTCCCTGCTCCTTGGCCTGATACATGGCGGCGTCCGCGTTCTTGGTCAGATCGGCGACATCATTGCCGTCATCGGGGAAGATGCTGATGCCGATGCTGGTGGTGACGTGCAGTTCACGGCCGGCGATCTTGAAGGGCGCCTTGAACTTCTCCTGGATTTTCGAGGCCACCATGGCCGCCTGGCTGGGATCCTCGATATTTTCCACCAGAACCGTGAATTCGTCTCCACCGAGCCGCGCCGCCGTATCATCGTCGCGCAGGATGTTCTGCAGGCGCTTGGCGACCTCTTTCAGGAGTTCGTCGCCCATTGCGTGTCCCAGGCTGTCATTGATGTTCTTGAAGCGATCAAGGTCGAGGAACAGCACCGCCAGTTGGCGTTTCTGTCGTTTCGCCTGGGCGATCGCGTGTTCCAGGCGGTCCTCGAACAGCAGGCGGTTCGGCAGATTGGTCAGGGAGTCGTGATGCGCCAGATGCTCGAGCTGTGACTGGGTCTGCTTGATGCTGGTAATGTCGGAGAAGACCGCCACATAATGTATCACCCTTTCATGCTTGTCATGCACACAGCTGATGGTCATCCATACCGGGTAGACTTCACCGTTCTTGCGTTGATACCAAACCTCGCCACGCCAGGACCCGGTACGGCGGACTTTGCTCCAGAGTTCATCAAAGAACTCCGGCGGGTGCCGGCCCGATATCAGTATCCGCGGATGCTGTTTGATGATCTCCTGCTCAGAGTAACCCGTGATCTCGGTAAAGGCAGGATTGACTGAGTTGATATTGCCCTGTTGGTCCGTGATCAGCACACCTTCCATGGTGTGTTCAATGATTTGCACCGCTTGTTGCAGTTTTGCGTCCGACTCCTTGCGCTGGGTGACATCGGTGAACACAAGCTGCGTGGCGGGAGCCCCCTCATGCTCCACCGGGCTGACCAGGACCTCCACCTGGATGATAACGCCGTCCGCGCGTCTGAGTGCGGCCTCATAGGGTTGGCTGTTGTGATTGCGCAGAGATTTAATCTGCGCATCCAGGAGTTGTGGCGAAGCTTCGTGAAATAGAACGCTCGACTGCTTGTTGATCAATGGTTGTTGGATTGACACCGCCAATGTTTGCTTGGCTGCCTCATTGAGAAAAACAATCTTATCATCTTGCAACAACAGAATCGGAATGGGTGAATCGTCAACCAATTGACGGTAACGATTTTCGCTGCGGCGCAGCGCGATTTTGGTTTTTTCCGCCTCACGGCGAACGGCAGCCTCTTTGAGTTCTCTCTCCACTGCCGGAGCAAGACGGGAGAGATTATTGAAATTGACAAAGTCATTGGCCCCCGCCTTGAGCAGGGATACCACCTTCTCTTCCCCGATATGGTCGGATATGAGAATGAACGGGATATCCAGGTGACGGTTCTGTAGCAGTTCAAGACTTTCGAGGGGAGTACAGCCGGAAATATCGGTATCCGAGAGAATCAGATCCCAGTTGTCGGTGGTGACGGCCTCCCGCAAGGCCTCTTTAGTATCGATGCGTCGGCTGGATATCTCGAGGCCACCACGACGGAGCGCTCTGCAAAGAAGTATATGTTCACTTTCGGAGTCTTCGATGACGAGAATCCGCAGTTGTTCTGGCATCAACTTTCCCTGATAGGTTTAATCAAAATCAACATTGCCGACAAGGGGTTTCCGACCCTTGCTGTGGAGGCCATGCTTGAATAAGCAATTCCCAGAGGAATATGATACCGCTATTTTACTGAAATGCGGTGGATATTGTCTCTGGTCCTGATGAAAGTATAAACGGAATATGTTTCCGATGTGCTCTTAGCCTGTAGAGATAGAGATTGCTGTGGGCCGTTTTACATATTTTTGCCGACCAATTAACACTCTTCAATGCTGCCCCAGGAACTAAACCCCTATGATGTTCAGGGGATATCGGGTCGTATCGGCAGAGTCTGGCTTGTGCAACACTATCTTCGAGATCGTCAAGAGATGCTATGTGCGGCGATGAAGGGTGAGGCGCATGGGTGAACAATTTTGCACTCGACTGTTCCAAGATAGTGAAGGAAATGCTGGGACGGCGTCGGTGCATAACGAATCATGAGGTTGACACTTGAAAGCCAGAACATTCAAACCTGAACAGTATTACTTTGAACATGAGCCCTATTACGAGCCGGTCAGTGACGAGATCGAAGTGTTTGAGGCAGCCTATAGCAACCAGCTACCGATATTGCTGAAGGGGCCTACGGGATGCGGTAAAACCCGCTTTATGGAACATATATCGTGGCGTCTGCAGCGCCCCTTGATTACGGTTTCCTGTCATGACGATCTGACCGCCTCCGATCTGGTTGGACGTTTTTTGGTCAAGGATGGCGAGACGGTATGGGTGGATGGGCCGCTGGTTGCCGCTGTCAGGGCGGGTGGTCTCTGTTATCTGGACGAGGTGGTGGAAGCGCGCAAGGATACGACCGTCGTGATACACCCCCTGGCGGATGATCGGCGGGTATTGCCGATGGAGAAGATCGGTGAGCTACTGGCAGCGCCCTCCGCATTCTGTCTAGCCATTTCATTCAATCCAGGGTATCAAAGCGTACTCAAGGATTTGAAGCAGAGCACTCGCCAGCGTTTCGTCGCCCTGGAGTTCGATTATCCAGAACCCTCACTGGAACAGAAAATCATTGAAAACGAGGCCTCCCTTGATGGAGAAATGGCTGCCAGGTTAGTGAAATTCGCGCATATGACACGAAATCTCAAAGGCAGCGGTTTGGACGAGGGGGCCTCCACGCGGTTGCTGGTGCATGCGGCAAAACTGATTGTCAGCGGTATCGAGCCTGCGGTGGCCTGTCGCTCCTGTGTCGCCCAGGCCTTGACGGATGATCCAGACATGCTGGTTGCGGTGAATGAGTTGAGTGCATCCCTTTTTTAGCATGAGATCACGACTTGATAGGGCGCAGATCCAGGCTTTGCTCGATGACTATTTTGAGGTTGAGTACAGTTTCCGCAATACCCTGGCGATCAGTGAAGCGCTGGTGCGGCTGGGCGGTGATGAGCAGGCCTTTGTTCTTGATTGGATAAGGCGCACCGCAAGCACCCATATCGAGATTGCCTATCGGTTTGCCGCACAGGCGCAATACGCACGGCAACGGATGGATAAAACCATGATCGAAGCATGGTTGTTGCTGGCCATGGATGACTATGACCGGCTCGGTCTGCATGCCGCGTTGAAAGTGATCCGGGAGGTGGATCTGTTCGTTCGGCAAGGTCGTGAACGCGCGGCCGGATGCCTGTTCGATGAACAGGTGGGTGTGCTCCTGCCGTTTGTGCAGGGTCTCTCCGGGCGAAAGCTGAAATTGGAGAAGGGTGATCAGCTGTATACCGACAGTGAAACCATTTTCCTGCCTGCGATCATGGCCCACCTTCCCGACAAGCGAGATAATTTTCTACTCTACAAGGCTGCGGTGGCTCACCATTGGGCGCAGGCCCGTTTTGGCACCTTTCGTGTGGATCTGCCGGCTTATCTCGCTACCCAACCGACCCCAGAGACTGCATTGCGGTATTTTCATCTGCTTGAAATCGAACGGTTGAATGCTTGCATTGAGCGGGAGTTGCCCGGTCTATATCGCGAGATGAAACAATTGCGGCAGAAGCTGAATGGTGAACCGGCGCCCAGCGGTTGGACGGAGCGGGTGGCGATCCTGCATACGCGCCAGGCAACGGCAAATGATTCACTATCCCTGGTCGAATCGATGCGGGGCCAGTCCGCGCCCAAGCCGAGTCTGTTTCATGGCCGGCTGAAACCGGCGTTGGTGGCGGCGGTGATGCAACGCCGGATAGATCGGGAAAAGGCGCGGTTGCGGGTAGCCTTGAAGGCCATTGCCGATGACCTCAAGCAAGATGGAGATGATGATCAGGCGCCGTTTGAGCGCCTGCCATCGAATACCGTCGATGATTTCAAGTTGGATGAAGCGATGCAGATAACCTTGCAGGTGAATGGCAAGTCGGTGCCGATGCCAGAGGATGTCAAAGGCGCCATGACCTCTATTCTCCAGGACCTGGGTGATATACCGAATGACTATCTGGTGCCTGCGGGTGCGGGCGAGTACGACCTTAGGGACGTCGAAGAAAAAATTTTGAAACCGGAGGATGTATGGAGCGGTGCCTACCATGAAGACGGCGCCTTTCTCTATCGAGAGTGGGACTACCGACGCAAACATTATCGTAAGAACTGGTGTGTGGTGCGAGAGATGCCCATAAAAGAGACGGACGACGGTTTTGTCTCTCAGGTGATGGAAAAATACCGCCGATTACTGGGCAATCTGCGCAAGACCTTCGAAGCCATGCGGGATGAAGACCGGCTGCTGAAAAGACAGGTCTACGGTGATGGTGTGGATATCGACGCCTTTGTCGAGACCTGGGCCGATGCCCATGCAGGGCTGGAAATGACGGATCGTCTGTTTACCCGAATGCACCGGGATGAGCGCAGCTTGGCGGTTATGTTCATGGTGGATATGTCCGGTTCCACCCAGGGGTGGGTCAACGAGGCGGAGCGGGAAGCGCTGGTGCTGTTGGCGGAGTCGGTGGAGACCTTAGGCGACAGATATGCCATCTACGGCTTTTCAGGGTTGAGCCGTAAGCGATGCGAGGTCTTCCCGGTCAAGACCTTCGAACAGCCCTATGATGATGCGGTGAAGGCGCGAATCAGCGGCATCCGGCCTGGAGATTACACTCGTATGGGCGCGGCGATCCGCCATCTGAGCCACCGCTTGAATGAGGTTGAGGCGCGGACCAAGTTATTGGTCACTATCTCCGATGGCAAGCCAGATGATTATCATGACGACTACCGGAGCCAATACGGTGTTGAGGACACCCGCCAGGCGCTGTTCGAGGCCAGGCGCGAAGGCATCCATGCCTTTTGCATTACCATCGATGAGCATGGCCAGGACTATCTGCCCCACATGTATGGCGCCGCCAACTATACAGTCATCAGTGAGATTGAAAAGCTTCCGCTGAAAGTCTCGGATATCTATAAGAAGATCGCCAGTTAATTAGTGTCCGTCCAGAAACAAGACAAGTTCTCTCGCAAAGACGCAAAGCTCGCCAAGGAAAAATAAATACAATAAAAAAAACAATAAGTTATAACTTTGCGATCTTGGCGTCTTTGCGAGAGTTTTTCTTTCCGGACGGACACTATTAACCCGGCACCATAATAGGTTGCGTTCAGGGCTTCAAGCCTGCCCTTGATCAAGGCGTGGCTCGCCGGCAAGGGTGATTCCCTTGGCAAGAGCCACAACGCAGAGCGAGGGCAGGCTTGAAGCCCCTAACCAATTGATTTTATAAAAGACAGGCCGCTGTGTGCCTGCCTACAGACTGCGTTATCAAAACTTGCTGTAGAAGTACTACAGCGGCGTTTTGATGCCTTGCTGTAGGCAGGCACACAGCGGCTGAACGCAACCTATTATGGTGCCGGGTTAATAATTAGATTATTTCCTGCCGAATGGTTCTTCCCTTACTCGAGTGGGTAATGGAAAGCGCATGAATAAGCCTCTTCTTATCGAGCTTGATTTTACCTACAGGCGTTGGCAACCTGCACGGGTCCGCATATTTCACGAAGGCGGACGCTTTATTTAGCGAGATTGAACCTCCCTGGCAACCTTCAGTGAGTCGCACGGCAATGCAGGAGCAGGGAAGGGCTTGTCCTGTTTGGAGACTGGGCGGTTGACTCCCGGTCCATCGATGAATATGCGGATTCAGGCGCACAGACGACCCAATAAAACCTTCGGAGGAGATATGAACAAGATACGATTCGCCATAACCTTATTGGCGCTGCTGATATCGACAGTGCTGCAGGCGTCCCCAGGCTACAGCTACCCCCAATCCCGCATTCAGGCGCCGCAACTGCAAGAGAACGATCCTGGCGCGGTGCTGCGCGAGGGGATGACCAAACTACTGAGGTTTCTGCGCCAGTCGGATAGGCCCGATCCGCAGACTATTTCGGCATTTTTGGAACAGGAGGTCGCCCCATACTTCGACTTCGATTATATGGCGACCTGGGCGGCAGGTCCGATGAATCGGCGCATGAATGATCAACAGCGCGTGGAGATGGCGCAAACCATCAAGGAGATGCTGCTCGGCACCCTGACGGAGAGGCTGGGAAGTTACAGCAATCAGGATGTGCGTTTTTTTCGCCCGCGCCGCGCCGGTGAAAACGAGGTGAAAGTCCGGGTGGGGATTCTACAGGCGGGGGGTTACCCGGCGAATATCGATTTTCGTTTCTATCGGAGTGAGGCCGGGTGGAAAGTGTTCGATGTCTCTGCAAACGGTAATAGCGCACTGGCCTTTTATCGTCAGTATTTCATGAGCCGGCTGCGCTCCCGCACCCCGAACTGGAGTTATCGCCGCTAGTACTCCTTCAACATCATTGCCTGCGCACTGCGCCTTGCCGCGAAACACCACAGGAGCGCTGAACCCATCATTATCATGTTGAAGGAGTACTAGGCTAACCATGTCTTTCCGCAGACCGACAGAGCAAGCGGCAACCGCCAACGAGCGACAAAAACTGGGCCGTTGGATGGTGATTGGCGCGTGGCTGTTGCTGCTGCTGTTGTTGACCCTTTTTTTTTCACAATGGCTCGAACGGCAGCAAAATCCTAATCGGCATTTGAGCGTTATCACCGGCGCGACGGGTGACGCCGCGGTGGTGCTGAAAAGAAATCGTGCCGGGCACTATGTCGCACCCGGTCATATCAACGGCGTACCGGTAACCTATCTGCTGGATACGGGAGCGACCTTTGTAGCGGTTTCGGCTGAGCTGGCGCAAAAGGCGGGTTTACAGCGAGGCATGCCGGCGCAGAGCAGGACGGCCAATGGGGTTGTGCGTAGCTGGTTGACCGAGATCGATCAGCTGCAATTGGGCCCGATCGTGATGCGGGAGGTCAAGGCGACTATTATGCCGAACATGCCCGAAAACGAGGTATTGCTGGGCATGAGCTTTCTGCGGCATCTGGCATTGAAACAGGAGGGGGATGAGTTGGTGATTTCGTTGCCACCCTGAAAGCGTGACAACGGAAATCACGGGTCGTTGGGCAGGCTGCCGCTGCAAATAGGCAGCAGCCTGGCGCTGTCAGCCGATTTTATCTTTCAGCGCCTTGAGGGCGGTGACCTTGACGACTGTCTTGGCCGGTTTGGCGGCAATCTTGATGGCCTCGCCGGTGGCGGGATTGCGACCCATGCGCGCCTTGGTGCGTGGCTTAATGACACGGCGGACCTTGATGCCGCTGTCGGGAATGGTAATCTCGCCCGAACCCCGGCGTTGCAAATGGCGTGAAATCAAGGCATTCAATGCGGTGAATACGGAGGCGACCTCCTTTCTCGACAAACCGGTGTCTTCGGCAATCGAGCCGATGATCTGGGTCTTGGTTTGTTTGGTGGCGATGGATTTCAGACGTGGCGCGGCAACGGCTTTTTTGGCAACTGCCTTTTTCTTTGCTGCTTTCTTTGCAGTCTTTTTGACGGTTTTTCTGAGGGCCATGGGATTTGCTCCTTCTGAAGGAAGATTGAAAATCATTGTGCGTGTTAAAAATAACACAGATTTTCAATAGTTAAATAAGAAATAGAGGTTTTTTTCATGATCTTGGTTAATTTCTTCACCGTTTTACAAATATTCGACAATGAACGGCATGCAAATCCCTGCTGGATAGCTGTTGATCGTTTGGTTGTTATTAATCCCTGCAACCTTTAAGCACGGTTTCCTGCGGGTTTATCAATCGGCGCGAGCGGTGGAAGATAACGTGGTAACATCTGATTTCGAATTCAGCATGGGGATGGAAGTATCATGAAAAGAGCGATCGTCACCTGTTTACTGATGTTATATTTAATGGCTGCCGAGGCCAGGGAAATCGCTGGAATATCGATACCGGAACAGATCCTGCGCGATGCCGATAAGACTGAGCTGGTATTGAACGGTGCCGGTATTCGCAAGAAGTTCTTCTTCAGCGTCTATCTGGCGTCACTCTATCTGCAACAACCGACTCCACAAGTGGAGGCGGCGATCGATACCGGAAAGCCCGCTCGGGTTGAGATGCGGGTACTCTACTCCAAGATAGAAAAAGAGAAATTCATCGAGGGGTGGAATGATGGGTTTAGTGCGAATTTATCGCCGGAGCAGTTGCAGTCGGTGCGCCAAAGGCTCGACCGTTTCAACGGGATGTTTGAAACCCTGGTGGAAGGGGACCTGATCGAACTTGACTATTTTCCCGAAGAAGGGACCCGTGTCACGATCAAGGGTGTGGAGAGAGGCACTATACCGGGAGGTGATTTTCATCAGGCCTTGCTCAAGGTCTGGCTGGGGGAGTCGCCGGTCGGCCAGAAGTTGAAGGAAGCGTTGTTGGGCATGCATTGACCCGCTGGCTCTCTGTTGCTGAAGAGCGAAAGCATATCGCTCATGGAACTCCGGTCCATGGATTCGGATCATGCCCAGTCGCTGATTCCGCCGCGACGCTCGTCGCCGATGCCCTTCAATTCGCCTCGCTTGTCTATCATGACGCTGTGAGCGCCACCGAAAAACAGGTTCTTTTCCTGCCAGCGTTGTTGTTTCGGGAACTCATTGCACAAGGCGTGTGAAACCGATTCGTCGATGCCGGGCTCCAGGCTCAATAAACCGTTTTCGAAGTGGATGCGTGCGCTGGATACCGCCTGTTCGAGGGGCATGCCATAGTCCAGCTGGTTGATGATCACTTGCAGTATGGCGCTGCGGATTCGGTTTGAGCCGCCCGAGCCGGTGACGATGCAGCGGCCATCCCCGGTCAAAATGAGGGTCGGCGCCATCATCGAGGCTAGACGGTGGTTTTCCGGCCACAGATGGAATCCGCGAGGGTTGAGATCCTCTTCGCCCAACATGTTGTTCATCATGATGCCGGTGCCTGGGATGATATAGCCGCAACCCTCCCCGTTGGATAATGTCATGCTGGCGAGATTGCCTTCGCTATCAGCAATGCTGATCTGTGTCGTGCCATGGGTCGAGAGGCCGCCCATGTCTAACCGGGCCCGGAAACGCTTGCCGATTTCCGGGTCGAGGAGACGGTCCATCGACAGGTGATTTTCGCCACGCGCCAGCTGTGTGAGCCTCATGGTGCGAGCGAGCAATCGCAGATGTCGCTCCTTGCCTGCATCATCCGGTGCGGGAGAGCGGGATGCCAGCAATCCCAGGGAAAAGGCGATCAGTGTCCCACCCAGGGAGGGTAGGGGGTTGGTTACCAGTAGTGCGTCACGGTAGTTGTAGTGGAGCGGCTTGCGCAGCATCACCCGGTAGCCGGTCAAGTCCTCCATGTGCAGATGTCCCCCTTGTTCGCGGCAATCCCTGACCAGTTGCCTGCCCGCCTCTCCTTCGTGAAAGAGCCGCTCTCCCTCATGTTGCAGGGTGTCGAGGAAGCCCGCCAGCGCCGGCTGTTTATGGCGTTCGCCCGTTGAGATCAGACGTTGGGGATCGTCGGGAGAGGCATTGATCGCCAGCGCTTCCGGGGTTGCGCGCAGGATTGGGGCGACTATAGTTGCTATCGTGTGCTGGAAGGGATTGATGACGACCCCGTCGCGGGCCAGCTGAATGGCGGGTTGGAAGAGTGTCGAAAGGGGGAGCCGGCAGTGATCCCGGTGGATGGTGAAGAGTCCCCTGACGAATCCAGGGGTGGCGATCGATCCCATGCCGATATGAAACGTCTGACTGGCAGTGCCGAAATCGGCCTCGATGGGATAAAACCCAAGCGCCTCTTCGGCCTCTTTGCGACGGGGCGTCTGGGCAAAAAAGTCGTACACCAAGGGCGCTTTGCCCTGTGGACGAGCAGTAAGAAATCCCCCACCGCCCAGCGAAGCGAGCACGGGCTCGGCCACGCAGGCGGTCAGCATGGCGGCAACCGCCGCGTCGAAGGCGTTGCCGCCCGCCAGCAGTGTCTCGCAAGCCGCCCTGGCGGTTTCGTGATGGCCGGCGGAGACAACGCCTCTATGCGGCTTCATGTTTCACCGATATAGTATTTCGTTTCATTGACTTGGGTCGTTGCATAAAAACCTCAACATCGCTATGGTTTCCGGACTCCCGAAAAATTGCAAACCTGGTCAACATTCATCCAGGATATGGGTAATATTCTGATTCAGCTTTAACAGAATGTGCCGTTATATAAAGGAGCGATATGACCCCCGACAATAAGGATCGAAATTCCTGAGCGTAGAAAGAATGGCCGTGCCACACTCTAAAGCCGACGATGTCTTACTCAAGAACCTGGTTCCGCTGAATACACTCTCAGAGGAGCAGCTAGGCCATCTGCTTAGCCAAATTGTGGTGGAAAAGGCCAAAAAGGGCGATTATCTGTTTCGTGAGGGGGATACCGACCACCAGAACGTCTACCTGCTTTCCGGCACTGTCGCCCTACTTTCGGGGCAGAAAGAGATGGACCTGATCAGCAGCGGCACGCCAACGGCGCGTTTCGCCCTGGCCCATCAGCTACCGCGTAAACACTCCGCCCAGGCCAGGACAACCGTTACCTACGTGCGGATCGACAGTCGTATGCTCAGCGACATGTTGGCGCGCAGCCACAGCGCCAGTTACGAAGTCAAGGATATCGAACAGCCCAGCAGCGGCGACTGGATGAGTCTGTTGCTGCAGTCCCCGGTGTTTCAGCAAATCCCGCCTGCCAATCTGCAGCGTGTGATGATGCGCATGGAGGAGGTTCAGGTAAGCGCCGGGGATGTGATCATCAATCAGGGGGAGGAGGGAGACTATTTCTACTTGATCAGCAAGGGTGAATGCAGTGTCTCTCGCACCCCTGAAGCCGGCCATGCGCCGGTGGAGCTGGCCCTGCTGCAAGCAGGCAGGGGGTTCGGCGAAGAGGCGTTGATCTCTGACAAGCCGCGAAGCAGTTCGGTTGTCATGACCACGGACGGCGTGTTGGTGCGGCTCAACAAGCAGGATTTTATCGAACTCGTCAATCAGCCCCTTTCACGCGCCCTCAGTTATGACGACGCCATCGAAATGATTGAAAAGGGCGCCCTCTGGCTGGATGTCCGCGCCCCGGAAGCGTATGAAGAGGGGCACCTGCCCGGCGCCATCAATCTGCCTTTCTTCTCCCTGCGTTTTCAGGCCTCCAGCCTTACCCTGGATCGCGCATACGTGGTCTATGGCGAAGAGGTCGGCCAGTCGGCCACGGCCGCCTATCTGTTGACGGAACGGGGGGCCGAGGTCTTCGTGATGGATGTCAATTGGGCTCAGATCGCTGAACTGATCGGCATCAATGAGCAGAGTGACGAGGCTCAGGTCAACAATGTCATCGATTTCAATCGTGAATCGGATGACGCCTCCCCATCCGCTGTGGACTCACCGGAGGAGAAGCGAAAACTGAATCGGTTGAAAAAGGAGCTTGATGAGGCGCGCCGTCAATTCGAGCAGGAATTGGAGCAGCGGCATACTGAAATCAAGTTGCTGCGCCAGGCATTGGCAGTGGCCAAGAGCCGGATGCAGGCCGGCGAGGAAGGGGCGCAGAACGCGCATGCCCTGCAACAGGAGGTGCAGCAGCTGCAGGAGTCGCTGCAAAAGGCCGAGTCCAGGCTGTCCGAAGGGGAAGATCTAGCAGATGAAAAGAGGGCGTTGCAGGAGCGTGTCGATGATTTGGAACAGAGTCTGGATGCCACCCGGGACGAACTGAACGGCGCCAGGCAGCTCAACGATGAAGCCAGGCAGCAGGGTAATGATCTGCGTGAGCAGTTGAACCAGTTACAGGTCCGTCATGAGGAGGACGAGGGTCGTCTCAAGGAGGAGATCACCACACTGCAGATCCAGCTGGAGAGCGCCAATGAGGCCCTGCATGACGAGCAGGAGAAGGGTGGGCAGCAGGGCGCCGAGCTGGAGTCCCTGGGTGTGGAGCTCGCGCAACTGCAAAAGGATGCCGAGGCCTTCCGTCAGCAGGCGGCAGAGGGTCTGGCCAGCATCACTCAACAGCGCGATGAGCTTGGGCAGACCCATCAGGATACCGAGACCCGGCGCGAACAGCTCTCGGAGGAGCTTGCGCGCATCACTGAGGAGCGCGATGAACTGGCCCGCTCTCTGCAACAGCAGCAGGAGAAACAGACCGCTGTCGAGAGCGAATACCAGCAGCAGGTCGAAACCGCGCAACAGTCACTGAGTCAGACCCAGGACGAGTTGAAGCAACTGCGGGCCGCCAATCAGCAGGCTGCGACAGAACATCAGCAGCAACTGGAAGAGATCATCCAGACATCCAAGCAAGCCGCAACAAAGGCCGGTGAAAAGATTGCCGGTCTTCAGCAACGGATCGAGGCCGCGGATTCAGCCCAGTCGGCGTTGCAGGCCGAGCGGGATGAGTTGACGGAACGCCTGCAAACGGAGCAATCCCAGGTTACCTCTCTGCAACAGAGCCTGGAGGCCATGGAGGAGCGCCGTGGCGGATTGGAAAAGGAGTTGGACGCGGTTCGCCAGGCAGGCAATGATGCGGATGCCCAATACAGTAATGCCATGGAGTCGTTGCGCTCCGAGTTGGAGCGGGCCAGAGAGGGGGTAGATCAACTCAGGCAGGAAAAACATCAGAACGAACAGTTGCTTGCCAGTCGTGAAAGTGAACTGTCGAAAGCGGAGGCCCGGCTGACCGAGCTGCAGGCGGAGCTGGCGAAGCAGGCCGAGACCAACGGCGAGCAGGTGTCGGGTCTGCAGCAGGCGTTGGCATCCCTGGAAGAGGCCAGCCATCAGGCGCAGGAGCGCGAGCAGCAACTGACCCAGGCGTTGGAAGCGTCCCGCCTCGATGGCGATGAAGAGCTGGCGACACTCAGAGAGCAATTGCAGGAGGCCCAGGCCGCGGCCCGGCAGCAGAGCGAAAAGCGGGTCGAGTTTGAAGCACGACTGGAACAGGAGCACCAGACAGCGGAATTTCTCAAGCGCTCCCTAGAAACGGCCGAGCAGGCCGTAGAGATATCGAACAAGGATCTGAACGACGTCCAAGAGGCGCAGCAGGCCCTTGAGGCGCAGTTGAGGGAGAGGCAGGAAGCGCTGCAGGCGCTTGAGCAACAAAACGCCGAGTCACAGCAACAGCTCTCCGATCAGCAGACGGAGTGGCAGGATCGTCTGCAGGCGCTGGAACGTGAACTCAGCGACAAACAGCAGCTATCCGAGCAGTTCGCTCAGCAACTCGAGGCCGCCAATGAGTCCCTTGGCGACGTGCGTCAAACTCAGGCCGATCTGGAAGCCGGTCATCAGGCGCTGACCTCGGAAAAGGCGGATTTGGAAAACCGGCTCGAGCAGGCGCAGGCGGAGTTGGCGGAACGCCTCCAGGCCCATGAGGCGGAACTGGCTGCGCAAAAGGCCGCGTTTGCCGAGTTGCAGCAGGAATTAGCCACAGAAAAGGAGTCTGCCCAACGGGTGGGCGAGCTCCAGACCTCGCTGGAGAGCATGGGCCAAGAACTCGAACAGGTACACGAAACCGCGCAGAGCCAGGTAGCTGAACGACAGCAGCGAGAGAAGGAGCTTGAGGAAACGATCGAACAACAGCGGCGGCAGGTGGAAGCGTTACAGACAGCCGCCAGCGATGCCGAACAGCATGCCGTCGATCAGCAGGCGTTGCAGTCAGGCCGTGAGGCGTTGCGCAAGGCCGAGGAGGAGATCGAGGCGCTGAAGCGTGAAGTCGGCGGATTACGTGAAGTCCAGATGGAGATGGAGAGCCAGCTGACCGATGATGTCGATACAGAGATGCACACCTTGCGGACAGCGCTGGAAACAGAGACGAAAAAGCGCGAAAAGTCTGAAAAGCTGGCGCGTCAGGCCGATGTGTTGCGGCGTGAGCGGCAGGTGCAGGAGACCGCGATCGAGATGTTGGGAGAAGATCTCGAGACCCTCGACAAAGAGAAGGATACGTTGGTCGCGGAGCGCGATAACCTGGCCGGTCAGCTGAGCGAGTTGCGCAGTCAATATACCGATCTGATCAATGAGAATGATCATCTCCATTCAGAGATGAGCGGTATCCGCGAGCAGGTTACGGATTCCAGTATGGCCGACGATCTCTTGGTGCAGATGGAGGAGTTGCGCATCAAGGCAGAGAATTTCGAGTCCGAGCGGGATGAAGCCAAGGCAGAAGCAACACGTATGCGCCGCGAGGTCGGAGAGCTGCGCAGTGTCATCGAGACCTATGTGGAGCAGATCCAGGACGTTCAATCGTTCGGTGTTGACGAGCAGGTGGCAGCGTTACGGACCGAGCTGGATATGGTGCGACGCCAGGCCGCGGCGGATCTGGAGCACATGCGTTCCGAACTGAGCACCGCGAAGTCCCGGCTGGAGGCCACCTCCGGCCGTGACGTGGACGAGGTGGCCGCGCTTCAGGCCAGTCGCCAGGAGATGGTTTCCCTGCAGCAGTCCCTCTCCGAGAAGGACCACATGCTGCGTATGTCTCAAGGTCAATGCCGCTCCCTGGAGGATGCGATTGAAGACCGGGACAAGGAAGTGGATCAACTCAAACGCAAGTTGGAACTGTTGCTGAGAAAGGCCGGCGGCCTGGATCATCCATCGATGCAACTTGGCAGCGACACGCCTGACGGCGAATTCCGCTCCGATGCACAGGTGCAGCCATCCAACGCTGACGTCCAATCCGGTGATGCAGATCCCAAACGCTCTTCGCTAGGCCGGCTATTCCGCAGAAAGTAGCTTTCCGATCGATGTCTCCCACGGGCCGCGTCCTGCGCTCTCCCGGCGCATTTATTAACCCGGCAACTAAATATATCGAGTAGCCGGGTTAATAAGTGAAGCTGAATATGACAGGCTGTATGGCGAGGTAGCGTATGCGGGTGCTTGCCGTCGGGGTCGCAACCCTGGATATCATCAATATCGTCGCAACCTATCCCAGGGAGGACGATGAACTGCGGGCTTCGGCACAGCGCACCGGCCGTGGCGGCAATGCGGCCAATACCCTGGTGGTGTTGAGCCGGCTGGGTCATGATTGCAGTTGGGCCGGCATGTTGGCGGATGACCCGGCCAGCCATCAGGTCTTGCAGGATCTGCATGAGCACCAAGTGGACACCCGCTGGGTCTGTGTCTACCCAGGGGGCGTCACCCCGACCTCCTGTATTCTCTCCAGCCAGGCGACAGGTTCGCGCACCATTGTCCACTACCGTGATCTGCCAGAGTATGAGGCAGCCGATTTTGAGGCGGTCGATCTGGCTGCTTTTGACTGGCTTCACTTTGAAGGGCGGAATGTGCCGTCGTGCGAGGCGATGCTGAAACGGGTCAGGCAGGCGCCCCGACCGCCTGCCATCTCCCTGGAGATCGAAAAACCCAGGGAGGGTATCGAGCGACTCCTGTCTTTCGCCGACGTGGCGCTGCTCTCACGGGCCTATGCCATCGCCCGGGGTTGCGCCGATGCCGAACAGCTATTCAAGCAGGTCAGGCCCCTGGCCGGTTCGGCAGTGCTGTTCGCCGCATGGGGTGAGGCTGGGGGGTGGCTGCAGGCAGCCGATGGTGTAAACCACCACCAGCCAGCCTTTCGGCCCCCGGTTGTGGTGGATACCTTGGGTGCCGGGGATGTCTTTAATGCAGGGGTGATTCACGGCTTGCTGGAAGGTGGAACGCCTGTCGAGGCGTTAGCCACGGCGGTCCGCCTGGCAGGAGAGAAATGCGGCAGGCAAGGTCTTTATTAACCCGGCGACCTAATATGTTGCATTCAGCCGATGTGTGCCTGCCTACAGCTTGCGCATCAAAACGCCACTGTAGCACTCCTACAGTTAGTTTTGATAACGCAGTCTGTAGGCAGGCACACATCGGCCTGCCTTTATTAAATCAATCGGTTAGGGGCTTCAAGCATGGCCTTGCTCTGCGTTGTGGCTCTTACCAAGGGAGCCAACCCTTGGCTGCGAGCCACGCCTTGATCAAGGCGTGGCTCGCAGCCCTGAATGCAACATATTAGGTCGCCGGGTTAATAACCCGCACTTTTCGGGATTATCCTGCGTGCTACGAGAAAGCCGGGCCCTGAGGCCCGGCGCTGTGGTGCTCGGAGGAGACGCCTTAGCCCGTTAGCTCATGGTTTCGAGAAAGGCGTTTAGGTCCGCCAGGACCAGCTCGGGCGGAATGTCTCTCTCCTTGCGCGATTCGGGGGTCACCAGCTGCAGTCGCAGCTCGGGAATGGATGCAACAGGCGCCACCGATTGAGCGGTTTCGGTCGACTGGACGTATTCGAGAATTTGTCCCGTGCTCATGTCATAAACTGTTCTCATGTCGCACCTCCTGCATCGCATTGTGTATGGGGGTCGCTCTTACTTACTCTAGCGGCGCTGCTTCGGCTAACTTTAGTAGTCACGGATTCTTCTTCCTTATAAAATTTACGCGGTGAAACCCGGTATGGTTTCATCCCTCTCTGGGAATCGGGCTCAATCTGCGATAAGGCGTCGGTGGCTGAAAAATCAGGATTGATGAACGGTAGAGGTCTTCAGAGGACAAGGATTATTAGCGGGGTCGCTCCCCAGTGGTATTTGTCCGGGCGGCAAGCCGCATCGGCGTCAGGTTCGGGCTATTCAGTGTCCTCGAGGTTGTCGAGGGGATTGGGCAGAATCTCCCCCGCCGGATGGTCCAGATCGACGCCGTAATCATCCCGGGTGAGGTCGTAGGAACCCGACCAATCTTCCGGGGGCGCAATCGGCTTGACCTTAAGCTCCCCCCAATCCTCCAGGTCGTACTCCTCGACTGTGCCGTCATAAAACTGCACCTCCACGGTCCCCTCATCAGGATCGTAGGCAACCACTTCAAGATTATCGCCGTTGATTGTCTTAAACCAGCCGCCGATACGGATTCTTGGTGAGTTCATGCTGTCGCGTCTCCAATTGTCATTCAAAACGATTATGGCCCTGAAAAAAAGTCTTGACCAATACTATGGATCTTAATTTTAGGGTAAATCGTCTCTTCAGCCTGCACCGGTTGGAAAACGCTTCTCCTATATTCTCAGTTTTTCCAGTCCGCCTGGTGAGTTAAGGACTGGGGTTCGGTTGCTGCCGGTGGATGGTATCGATGCCCTCGAGTATCTCCTCGGAGAGGTCGAGGTGGACGCTCTCAAGGTCTTCATCCAGTTGCGCCAAGGTGGTGGCGCCGATGATGTTGCTGGTCACAAAGGCACGACTGGTAACGAATGCCAGGGCCATTTGTGCGGGTTTCAATCCATGTTCCCGGGCCAACTGCACATATTGTAGGGTTGCCTGCTCCGCTTGCGAGGTGGAGTACCGGTTGAAGCGTTGGTAGCGGGTCAGGCGGGCGCCTGGGGGGCGTTTTCCATCGAGGTACTTTCCCGAGAGGACGCCGAAGGCCATCGGGGAGTAGGCCAGTAAACCACAAGCCTCCCGGTGGGCGATTTCGGCCAGACCGATCTCGAAGGTTCGGTTCAGCAGGCTGTAAGGGTTCTGGATGCTCACGACTCTCGGTAGGTCATGTTGTTCAGCGAGGTGCAGGTAGCGCATCAGGCCCCAAGGGGTTTCGTTGGAGACGCCGATATGGCGAATTTTACCAGCCTGCTGCAGCGCATTCAGTACTTCCAGGGTTTCCAGGATAGGAGTGGCCTGTTCCTCCTGGCGGTGCTTATAGCCGAGTTCGCCAAAGTAATTGGTCGGGCGATCTGGCCAGTGTAGCTGATAGATGTCAATGTAATCTGTTCGTAATCGTTGCAGACTCTGCTCCAGTGCGGCCTCGATATTCCATTTGTCAAGGCGCGGTTTGCCGTCCCTCAAGTAGTTCAGCCACTCGGCCGGGCCGGCAACCTTGGTGGCGAGGATCACTCGATCGCGGCGGCCGGAGCGCGTCAGCCAGCTGCCGATATAGCGTTCGGTCAACCCTTGCGTCTCCGCGCGGGGGGGAACCGGATACATCTCGGCTGTGTCGATAAAGTTAATGCCGGCATCGAATGCGCGGTCGAGTTGGCCATGGGCCTCGGCTTCGCTGTTTTGTTCACCGTAGGTCATCGTGCCGAGACAGAGGGCGCTGACTTTGATATTGCAGTGACCGAGCGATCGGTATATCACGGGGCTTCCCCTCTGTTTGGGTAGTTCAATCAAGCGGCTGTCAGGATATCTGGTACCGCAATAGCTTAAAGGATACCAAAGAGATGGAGCTGGATGGGGGTCTTTTTTCCGCTACGCTGCTGTGGTGGCTGGCTGGGCTGTGCGCTGTGGTGATGCTGTATGCGTTGTGGCTCGCCCCTTGGCGGCGTCTTACCGAGAAGGGGCAACTGCACGTCTTCATGGGCGCCGTGGTGGCGCTGATCGTACTTTGGCATATGCGTGGCCAACTGCAGCCCGGTCTGTCGTTTCATCTACTCGGCGTGACCGCGATCACCCTGATGTTCGGCTGGTCGATGGCCATCATCATCGCCAGTCTCGCCCTGTTCGCGGTGAGTCTGAATGCCGGTTACGGTTGGCAGGGTTATGTGGTGAGTTTTTTAACCGTTGCATTGGTGCCGATCACTCTCTCCCAGTGCTCCCTGGTGTTGGTGCGTTCCTGGCTGCCCAGGCACTTTTTCGTGTATGTCCTGGGAAACGGCTTTTTTACCGCCTGGCTGGTCGGCTATGCCAGTGGCTATCTGGCGATGCAACTGCTGGTCTACAGCGGCGCCTACAGCATGGCCGAGTTGCAGATGACGATTATGCCGTTTTTCCCATTGATGTTCTTTCCCGAAGCCTTGGTGAACGGCTGGGTGATCACCATGATGGTGGTCTTCTTTCCCGCCTGGGTCTACTCCTTCAGCGATGAGCAGTACATTCACGGTAAATGATCAGTGCCTACCCGAAAATATGAGAATTTCTCTCGCAAAGACGCTAAGCTCGCTAAGGTAAAAAATTCAGGTTAAAAATCCAGAAGTGATAACTTTGCGATCTTGGCGTCTTTGCGAGAGTTTTTTCTTTCTTGACGCACACTCGTTATACCTGGAGCACTCGGATACAGGTTGAATGGCAATGCATAAAGAGGTAAGCCTTTGAGTTGGTGGGGAAAGCTGGTAGGTGGCGCATTTGGTTTCATGCTCGGCGGGCCATTGGGCGCGGTGCTGGGCGCTGCCTTGGGCCATCGTTTCGACAAGGGTCTGCAGGGACTCCCTGAAGAGCGGGTCAGTTGGGGACCGGGGGATCAGGAACGGGTCCAGACCGCCTTTTTTACCGCCACATTCTCAGTCATGGGGCATCTGGCAAAGGCCGACGGCCGTGTCTCACCCGATGAGATCAGGTTGGCCGAGTCGTTGATGGTGCAGATGTCGCTCTCTGCCGAGATGCGCAAAACGGCAATCCGTCTGTTCAATGAGGGCAAGTCAGACGGCTTTCCCCTGGATGAGGTGGTGGAGCAGTTTCGACGGGAGTGCCATCGTCGCCAGACCCTAATCCAGATGTTTCTGGAGATCCAGATCCAGGCCGCCTATGCCGACGGAAGCATGGACGAGGTGGAGAGGTCTCTGCTGCTGCACATCTGCGGTTTGCTGAATATCTCCGAATTCACCTTTCAGCGGCTTGAACGGATGGTGCGGGCCCAGACCCACTACGCCGGCGGCGGGGAGCGGGCTCCATCCCGGACGAAGACCCTTTCGCTGGACGATGCCTACGCTATCCTCAGTGTTTCGCCAAACGCCTCCGACAAAGCGGTCAAGCGGGCCTATCGGCGCCTGATCAGCCAACACCACCCGGACAAACTGGTCTCCAAGGGCCTGCCCGAGGAGATGATGAAAATGGCAGCGCAAAAGACCGATGAGATCAAGAAGGCCTATGAGCGTGTCAAAGAGACCCGAAGTATGGCCTGAGTCCTACCAGAAACACCGAAAAAATATAACGCAGAGATCGCAATGAAACGCAAAGTGCGCAAAGAATTTAGCGATATCAATCTATTATTAACCCGGCACCCTAATAGGTTGCGTTCAGGGCTTCAAGAATGCCCTTGATCAAGGCGTGGCTCGCTGGCAAGGGTGATTCCCTTGGCAAGAGCCACAACGCCGAGCGAGGGCATTCTTGAAGCCCCCAACAGATTGATTTAATAAAGACAGGTCGCTGTGTGCCAGCCTACAGACTGCGTTATCAAAACTTGCTGTAGGAGTGCTACAGCGGCGTTTTGATGCCTTGCTGTAGGCTGGCGCACAGCGACTGAACGCAACCTATTAGGGTGCCGGGTTAATAGTTTTGCGTTTCTCAGCGTGCTTTGCGGTTATAAAGCGCTTATAGCTTAGGGGTTTGGGTAGCGGAAACCGCCGTTCGTCTCAGCCATGCGCGAATACGGGTGACCAGATGGTCCTGCAGTCCTTTGAAGAAATGATCCGCCCCCGCCACCCTATCTTGCCGGTACTCTGCCCGAGGATTTTTTGCAGCGGCGGCGCGTCGGGCGGCGGCGCTGCCGGTGACCGATGCCAGATCACGACTGCCGTACAGATCGAGGATGGGGATCTCAAGGCCTGCCATGGCCTGGTAGACCGGGTCCCGCTCATTATCCTGCGCCATGGAGAGTCCGATTGCGACAATCCCGCGGAGGTCTTGCGACGGTCGGCTTGTCGCATGGTTCAAAGCCATGGTCGCCCCCAGGCCATGCCCGACAAATACCAGGTTTTCGATCTGTCGGTTAGCGAGGTAGTCGATGGCCGCCTGGATGCGTGGCGAGGCCTCCGTCAACAGCGCCTGCAAGGCATCCAAGTCCGGCGGATCATCGCTGACCGGCATCTGTAGCGATAGACTGTCCCAGCCATTTGATGCAAGTTGGCGTCTCAGGGGGTTGATGACCTCATGCCAATCAGCATGGGTCCCCCTGTCGTGCAGCAGGAGTGCGCCTCCATGACGTTTCGGCGCCGTGGTCTCGTTGAGAATGGCGAGAAAGCGCCCTGTTCCCGTTTCCAACCACACGGCTTTTCCCTGCAGGGTCGGCCTATCTATCGCCACGGCGATACGCTGTTCCATGCTTAAGTTGGAAGCTTGAGCCGCCGGCGCCAGATAGGCGAGCAGCAGCAGTATCAAACGCATCTGAGTGGCGGTGTTGTGCATTGGGTTGAATGTAGCCGATTCGGGGCAGGTGGTCATCCTTAGGGCCCTAAAATCACCGATAGGGTAGCTGAAAACAGCGGCACTTTGGGGTAAAGTGGCCTCCCTTTTGACAATTGGGCGTGAAACCGGGGTTTCCGCCTGGCCTCGAGCCACTCCCGGCGAGGGGTAGAACAGTAGGAGATGAGAAACATGGCCCGTCAATCCGATAAGATCGCACCTTCCATTTTATCCGCGGATTTCGCCAAGCTGGGTGAAGAGGTGGATAACGTCCTCGCCTCAGGTGCCGAGATCGTTCATTTTGACGTCATGGACAACCATTACGTACCCAACCTGACCATCGGTCCGTTGGTCTGCGAGGCCCTGCGCAAGCACGGCGTGACCGCCGAAATCGATGTTCACATGATGGTCAAGCCGGTGGATCGCATCATTCCCGATTTCGCCAAGGCCGGCGCGACTTACATCACCTTCCATCCGGAGGCCTCCGGGCACGTCGACCGCAGCCTGCAACTGATCCGCAACGAGGGTTGCAAATCCGGTCTGGTCTTCAACCCGGCCACACCGCTCTCCCATCTCGATTACGTGCTCGACAAGGTCGATATGATCTTGCTGATGTCGGTCAACCCCGGTTTCGGCGGACAGAGCTTCATCCCCGCCACCATGGACAAGTTGCGCCAATGCCGGAAGCTGATCGACGATTCTGGGCTGGATATCCGTCTTGAGATAGACGGCGGTGTCAAGGTCGACAATATCGCCGAGATCAAGGCCGCCGGCGCCGATACCTTCGTTGCGGGATCGGGGATATTCAGTTTCCCCGAAGCGGGTGATGCTAACCGCTACGATACCATCGTCGGTAAAATGAAGGCGGAACTGGCCAAGGTTTGAATTGCTTTAATGATAGGTCCGTAAATGAAAGCAAATATTTTTTGAAAATGTAGGGTGCGGCTTGCCGCACCGTATACGCTTGAATCTACCCTATATTGGTGCGGCAAGCCGCACCCTACATGTCAAAATAGCATTTGCGGGCTTTTTCTAAAGCCTTCCGTTTGAGATTACGCGGTATGATTAAGAAACCTGAAATGATCCTCATCGACGTGGACGGCACTCTGGTCGATAGTGTGCCCGATCTGGCCTATTGCGTGGATGAGATGATGAAACAGCTCGGCCGCCCGCCCCACGGTGAAGCGAAGGTGCGGGACTGGGTCGGCAACGGAGTGGAGCGCCTGGTGCGCCGGGCGCTGATCGGCCGGCTCGACGGTGAGCCCGAGGAGACCGATTTCGAACGCGCCTATCCGCTCTTTCTCGACCTCTATGCCGTGAACACCAGCCAGCGTTCGATGCTCTATCCCGGTATTCGGGAGGGGCTCGGTTACCTCAAGAACCAGGGCTATCGGCTCGGCTGCGTGACCAACAAGGCAGCACGGTTCACCTTGCCGTTATTGAAGGACCTGGGAGTGGATAGCGATTTCGAGATCATCATTGCCGGTGACACCCTGCCGAAAAAGAAGCCCGATCCGATGCCTCTGTTGCACGCGGCCAAAAGCCTGGGCGTGGATCCTGTCGCCGCGTTGATGGTCGGCGACTCCCAGAGCGATGTGAAGGCGGCCCGTGCGGCCGGATTTCAAATTGTCTGTATGAGTTACGGCTACAATCACGGTGAGGATATCCGCCAGTACAAACCGGATGCTGTCATCGATTCGCTGGTCGAGATCCGTAGCATTTTGGAAAATGCCGCTTGAGCCCTGATACGGTTTTCGATTATGGTTGACACCATCGATTAATTCAGAACAACAGCAAATGACCCTGCTTTCACACAACAAGATCTTGATCAACGGCGCGCGATGGCGTTGGTGACCGCCAACCCCGTGAATTCCGTTGTTTGGTCTTTTGTGTGGAGAGGAAAATGACCCCCCAAGCATTCGCTGCCCTGGCGCATCAGGGCTACAACCGCATACCCGTTGTCTGTGAGGTCCTGGCCGATCTCGATACCCCTCTCAGCGTCTACATGAAGCTGGCGCATGGCCCCTATTCCTATCTGTTCGAATCGGTGCAGGGCGGAGAGAAATGGGGACGTTACTCCATCATCGGCCTGCCGTGCCGCACCCAGGTGCGTGTCAACGGGCCGCGGATCGAGGTGGTGACCGACGGTAAGGTGGCCGAATCCCATCGGGTGGATGACCCGCTGGCCTGGATCGAGACCTTTCAGCAGCGCTACAAGGCGGCCGAGGTGGAGGGCCTGCCGCGGTTCAACGGCGGCCTGGTGGGTTATTTCGGCTACGACATCATTCGCTATATCGAACCGAAGCTGGCGAATTGCCCCAATCCCGACCTGTTGGGGACGCCGGATATCCTGCTGATGGTCTCCGACGAAGTGGTGGTGTTCGACAATCTCTCCGGGCGGATGTACGTGATCGTGCATGTGGACCCCACCCAGGGGGGGACGCTGGCGTCCGCCGAACAGCGCATTCATGAACTGATACGGGCCATGCGCCGGCCGATACCCCGCGACGCCAGGGGCGGCGAACGGCAGATCAGCGAGTCCGATTTCGTCTCCGGGTTTACCGAACAGGGCTACAAGCAGGCGGTCGAGCGCATCAAGCAATATATCCTTGAAGGCGATTGCATGCAGGTGGTGGTCTCCCAGCGCCTGTCGATCCCCTTCCAGGCCCCACCCCTCGATCTCTACCGGGCCCTGCGCGGACTCAATCCCTCGCCCTATATGTACTACCTCAATCTGGAGACGTTTCACATCGTCGGTTCCTCACCGGAGATCCTGACCCGGCTGGAGGATGGAGTGGTCACCGTGCGTCCCATCGCCGGCACCCGTCGGCGCGGCCATAACGAAGAGGAGGACAAGGCCATGGAGGCCGAGCTGCTGGCCGATCCCAAGGAGCTCGCGGAACACCTGATGCTGATCGACCTCGGGCGTAACGATACCGGGCGGGTGGCGAAGGTCGGCAGCGTGGAGCTGACCGACAGGATGATCGTCGAACGTTACTCCCATGTCATGCACATCGTCTCCAATGTCACGGGAGATCTGCGCGACGGCATGAGCGCCATCGACGTGCTGCGCGCCACCTTCCCCGCAGGCACCGTCAGCGGAGCGCCGAAGATCCGCGCCATGGAGATCATCGACGAACTGGAGCCGGTCAAGCGGGGCGTCTACTCCGGTGCGGTGGGTTATCTCTCCTGGAACGGCAACATGGATACCGCCATTGCCATCCGCACCGCGGTGATCAAGGATAAGACCCTGCATATCCAGGCCGGCGCCGGGATCGTTGCCGACTCCATTCCCGAGCTGGAGTGGAAGGAGACCATGAACAAGGGACGGGCGGTGTTTCGCGCCGTGGCTCTGGCAGAGGCGGGACTCGACCGCCATGCCTGTGACGAGGAGGCGTAATCATGCTGTTGATGATCGATAATTACGACTCCTTCACCTATAACCTGGTGCAGTATCTGGGTGAACTGGGCGTTGAGGTCAAGGTGGTGCGCAACGATGAGATCTCGGTGGCGGATATCGACGCCATCGATCCCGATCATATCGTCATCTCTCCCGGACCCTGTACGCCCAACGAGGCGGGGGTCTCGGTGGAGACTATCCGGGCCTATGCCGGGCGGATCCCGATCCTTGGGGTCTGCCTGGGCCATCAATCCATCGGTCAGGCGTTCGGCGGCAGAATCGTCCATGCGCGGAAGGTGATGCATGGCAAGACCTCGCCCATCCATCACTCTGATTCGGGGGTCTTCAGCGGATTGGAGAATCCCTTCCAGGCCACCCGCTATCACTCCCTGGTGATCGAGCGGGAGAGCCTTCCCGATTGTCTGGAGATCACCGCCTGGACTGAGCGGGACGGCGGCATCGACGAGATCATGGGAGTGCGTCACAGGGAATTGGCTGTGCAGGGGGTGCAGTTCCATCCGGAATCGATCCTGACCCGGCACGGCCATGATCTGTTGCGTAATTTTATTGCAGGTATTTAGTCCGCAAATGAACGCGAATAAACGCAAAACAGCTATTTTAATTAGCGTTTATTTGCGTTCATTAGCGGACTGAAATAGATTCCGGATAAAACAGTCGTAGGGTGCGGCCCTGCCGCACCACATGTTGCAGGCATGCCGCGACACAAGAAAGGTGCGGCAGGGCCGCACCCTACAACTCAAGCACAATTGTGGGGGGAATAACCATGGAAATGCAGCAAGCCATCAATAGAGTGCTGGCCCGCCAGGATCTCACCGCCGATGAGATGACGGGGGTCATGCGCAACATCATGACCGGCGGCGCGACGCCGGCGCAGATCGGCGGCTTTCTCGTCGGCCTGCGCATGAAAGAGGAGACAGTCAGCGAAATCACCGCGGCCGCTTCGGTGATGCGGGAGCTGGCGTCCGGCGTCTCCATTGCCGACCTGACGCATACCGTCGATATCGTTGGCACCGGCGGTGACGCCTCGGGGACTTTCAATGTCTCGACCGCCTGTATGTTCGTTGCCGCCGCTGCCGGCTGCCATGTCGCCAAACACGGTAATCGCTCGGTCTCCTCCAAGTCGGGCAGCGCCGACGCCCTCGAGGCGGCGGGCGTGAGACTCGATCTGTCACCGGACCAGGTTGAGCAGTGCGTGCGCGAGGTAGGCGTCGGTTTCATGTTCGCCCCTGGCCACCACAGCGCCATGAAGCATGCCATTGGCCCACGCAAGGAGATGGGCGTGCGCACCATCTTCAATGTCCTGGGGCCGCTGACCAATCCTGCCGGTGTGCCGAATCAACTGCTCGGTGTATTCAGCAGCGACCTGCTGGAGCCGCTGGCTGAAGTGTTGCAACGTCTTGGCAGCCGCCATGTGATGGTGGTCCATTCCCGCGATGGCCTGGATGAGATCAGTATCGGCGACATCACCGATGTGGCGGAGCTGAAAGAGGGCCGGATCCGCCGCTTCACCCTCCAGCCAGAGGATTTTGGCCTGAAACGCAACTCGCTTGACGCCATTCGGGTGGAGGATGCCGCTCAGAGTCTGGCGATGATTCGCGGCGTGCTCGAAGATAATCCAGGGCCCGCCCGCGACATCGTGGTATTCAATGCCGGCGCTGCGATCTACACGGCCGGTCTGGCAGAGAATCTACAGCAGGGTCTGGAGAAGGCCAACCAGGCCATTGCCAGCGGTGAAGCGCGCAGCCGTCTCGATCGCCTGGTTGTTCTGACCCAGAATTTTGACTGAAAATGTCGGATACTCCCGATATTCTGAAGAAGATCGTCCGGCGAAAGCGGGAGGAGATAGGCGAAAGACAAGCAAATCGATCGCTTCAGACTCTTCAGGCGATGTTGTCCGTTGCCTCAGCGCCGCGCGGTTTCGCCGATGCCGTCGTGGCAAGGATTGATGCCGGCCAAGCCGGTGTTATTGCCGAGATCAAGAAGGCGTCACCGAGCAAGGGGGTGCTGCGGGAGGTGTTTCGTCCTGCCGAGATTGCCCGGAGTTATGCGGCAGGCGGCGCGGCCTGCCTCTCCGTGCTGACGGATATCGATTTCTTTCAAGGCAGTGACGCCTATTTGCAACAGGCCCGTGATGCCTGTGGCCTGCCGGTGATCCGTAAAGATTTCATCATCGACCCCTACCAGGTCTATGAGGCGCGGGCCATTGGTGCTGACTGCATCCTGCTGATCGTCGCCTGTCTCGATGACCGGCAACTCAGCGCACTGAACGGTCTGGCTCATCAATTGGGCATGGACGTGTTGATCGAAGTGCATGATGCCGACGAGTTGGAGCGCGCGCTACAGGTGGATAACCGTCTGATAGGCATCAACAACCGCAACCTTCGTACCTTCGATGTCAGCTTGCATACCACATTGGAGCTGCTGCCGAGGATACCGGCTGAACGGATTGTGGTGACTGAAAGCGGTATTCTGACCCCTGAGGACGTGGCGCTGATGCGGGAGCGGCAGGTCAATGCCTTTCTCGTCGGCGAAGCCTTCATGCGGGCGGATGATCCGGGCGCAACACTGACCCGGCTGTTTGCCTGATGCGCCGGGCCGATCGGCTTTTTCGCATTACCCAGGAGCTGGATACCGAACGCTATGTGACCGCGCAGACCCTTGCCGCATTGCTGGAGGTTTCGCAACGCACCATCTATCGTGATATCGACGATTTGTCTGCCTCCGGGGTGCCTATCGAAGCGGTGACGGGGACCGGGTATCGCCTGTGCCAGGGGTTTCGCCTGCCACCGCTGATGTTCGAGGATGAGGAGTTGACCGCGCTGCTGCTGGGCATGCGCATGGTGCAGAGTTGGTCGGATCGCGGTCATGCCGCGGCGGCGAGCCGGGCCTTGCGCAAGGTGAAGGCGGTATTGCCTGAACGGCTAAGGCCGGTGCTCGACCGGGAAGCGCTCCTGGTCCCGGACTTTCATGTGCCTGATCAGATACGCGAGTATGTGGCCTTGCTGCGCAAGGCCATTACCGAACAGCGCAAGGTGCGTATTGCCTACCGTCGGGAGGATGGTGCCCCGTCCGAACGGGTGTTGTGGCCTCTCGGCCTGTTTTACTGGGGGCAGAAATGGACCTTGGGCGCATGGTGTGAGTTGCGCGGGTCGTTTCGCCACTTTCGTCTTGATCGCATCGATACATTGGATACGATTGGAGCCCGCTATGTGTCGACAGCCGGGCGCACATTGCAAGATTTTCTGGTTAGTGTTGGAGCTGATGCAGGTTAAGGGATACAATAGATTTTGTTGACTATTATGATGGAGGTAATCGTTCCGCATTTGAAGACGCAGCCTCTTATGTCGTTGCGACTTTGGATAAGCATTGTCAATGCTGGCTATCTGCGCCCGGCATTTTATCTGATGGGGGGAAGTGCGGGAACAGCCATAATGTCCGCAGCTTTGGATTTTAATCCAACCTGAGTATTATCTGCTTGAAAAACGCAACCTCAGGATGGAGGATATAACTTTTCGCATTGATTAGCTCTTCCCTAAATCGAGTGGGTATTCATCAAGCGTGAATCATCTACCACCCGCGGAGTGGATAGTAGATGAAAGCCCCCCAAGGGGAATGGCGCTTACTTAAGGTGAATATGCCTGGATCTTACTCGTCATTCCAGTAACCGCGTCATTCCGGCGAATGCCGGAGAAGTGGTGCATGGATGCACCGTTTACGGACCTAAGGATGGAATCCAGGGAAATGACGCCTGTTGGTGATTCTGGATCCCGGCATTCGCCGGGATGACGGTGGTTTTGATCTTAAGTAAGTGCCATTCTCCCCAAGGGGGCTATGTCAGGGCTACCCCTCACTTTTCCACTCCTGCACTCTGCCAGCCTGGTTTTCCACAACCGGCCAAGCATGCAATATTTCTCTCGCCAAGCTCGCAAAGCCCGCAAAGGAAACTCAGGCAATGTCTTCTTGGCGTGCTTTGCGAGCTTGGCGAGAATTTCTTTTCCTCCTATGATCTCAGCGAGCTATCAATTTCGACCTCCCTGCCTGAACCTGCCGCCCAGCTGTACGTCGACACGGCGGGGACCGCTGCGATGCCCGTTCGCGCCAGGACGGGAGAGGGGGCATGGTTATTCGTTTCACCCTGATCTTGCGATGGGAAGAGTAATCACAAATGTCGTTCCTTTTCCGATTTCTGATTCTACCTTAATAGCGCCCTTTAATTTTTCAGTAATAAGTTTATAGGCAATGGCCAAGCCTTGCCCGGTTCCTTTGCCGACTCCTTTTGTGGTGAAGAAAGGGTCGAATATTTTTCCTTGAATTTCTTCTGAAATCCCTGTGCCTGTATCACTAACCTTGATTTCAATGGCTTCTTCCAAGCGCTTTGTGGATATTAAAATTGTTCCTTTTTCCCCAGCACCGCTGTTTTTCTCTTCTATTGCCTGGGCGGCGTTGACGATAATATTTAAAAGAACCTGATTGAATTCACTGTACAAACAAGGCACTTCCGGTAAATTTCCATCGAGTTTACTTTCAAGCGTTGCCACATACTTCCATTCATTCTTGGAAACATTGGCCGCATTTTCTATAGCTCGATTTATATCTGTTTGGGTAAACTCACTACTGCCGGGGTGAGCGAATTCCTTCATTGATCTCACCAATTTGGCCACGTGCTCCACTCCCTGGATCGATTGTTCGATCGAACTTGGGACCTCTTCCTTTAAATAATCCAGGTCTATTTTTCCTTTGGTTTCCTCTGAGCATTCACTTAACGCCACAATAATTTTGGCTTGCTCTCCATCCAAAAATCTTAAGTTGTCGCCTATGTACTGTATCGGTGTGTTGATTTCATGAGCGATGCCGCCTGCCAATTGACCGACTGAAGCGAACTTTTCCGATTGTAATAACTCAGACTGCATCCTCTCGTGCTGATGCGATTCCCTCTCCAGGCTCTCGTAGGCATTCAGCAGGTCGGCTGTTCGTTGTTCCACGCGCTGTTCAAGTGACTTCTGCGCTTCGACCAAGTCATTTTGCGTTTTTAGCAGTCTGTTGTTCGATTCTCTGAAAACGACAAAGACCCTGATCCAGAACACAATCAAGATGACTGTCAGAAAAAGGGACAGCATAATTGCAAAGTTCTTTTTTCGGTTTCCTTTGCTTTGTAGACTTATCGCTTCCCTTTCAATGCGATTCTCAAGCTCTCTCATGCCTGCGGCATAGATGTCTTTTTGCTTTTCATACTCCTCGCCAAACAAGACCTCTTGGGCCTCTTTGGTCCGACCTTTTTTGACAAAATTGAATGATTGATTCTCCATGGCCACTAATTTTTGATTGGCGATATCGGTTTTCGCGGCTATTTCATGATTCGAGGTGGAGGGAACAATGTCCCCGGCTTCCTTGATAGCCTTGTCCAGTAGAATCTCATATTTTCGATATCGCGCTTCCCATGCTGTATTACCTGAGCTTGCAGCCAACCTTGCCGACATCGTTAAAATTTCATCATATTGAAGGATCTCCCCTCTGAGTTTCATAGCCTTGTATGTTTTTTCAAATAAGAACTGTGACTGTTTGTGAATCTGGAATATGTTGAGCGTGAACCAGAACAGCACCGCGATTGTTACAACCAGTGAGAGGGAAAAAAGCTTGGTTGGGAATTTCTCGGTTTCCTTGATTATCATGATTCGCTTCCCTAGCGGAACGGTAAATAAGTGGGGTGCGGGATGGGCATCGATTAGAGCTGAGCGCCAATCGCTCCAGATCAGACACGCCCCAGGGCTTCAGCCCTTCTTGAGCAGTGCCCTGGCCAGCCCCAGGTTGAGCGCCAAGCGGTTGATGCAGCTCTCCTTGTTGCGGTGGGTGACCTCGCCCTGTTTCTTGAGAAACCACTTCTGAAACGCGGTTTTCAGGGTGGCGAGGTTGTCTTGGATCCGGGCCCTCTCATAGCTATCCAGGGCGCTGTCGACAGCCTTGAGTTCGGCGGATCGCCAATGTCCCGACCGGGCCGTGAGGTCTTTCCATTGCGCATGGCTGACCCAGTCGGCCGCGCTGAATTCATTCCATGAATCAGCGAATCCCGCTGCCGGTGTCTGGTTTCGCTCGTATAGGAACTGCCCGTCTTCCGATAACCACAGCGCTGGTTGCAATTTGTCCAGTTTCCTCTCAACGCAGTCATCCCGGGAAGCCGTCGCCCTGTCGAAGGTAGGGTCGAAGTACCTGTTGCCGATTTTGCAGAGGTAGTGAACCGGGAAAAGGCACCGCCCATCCAGGGTCCCCGTGGCAGGGTTTCTGACGTTGCCACGGGCCGGTCCGTTAAACACCCTTTTTGATTTGGTGATCATCCCTTTGTTGTCCGTTATCCCAAAACACTTTTCGACATTGGCCTTTGGTAACACTTCGCGGGGACCTAAACCCTGTCGCTTGTGACCCACGTAGTTCCAGGTGGCCCAGAAAGCCCTGGCCAGGTCTTCGCAGTTGCAGCGGGAAGCATCGTAGGCCCAATGGGCCTTTGCGTAAGGCATGAAGTTTTTGGTGAACAGTTCCTGGGGAAGGGAATTTCTAGGCCCCTTCCAGGAGACGGCCAGTTGCCCGAGGATGGCGTCCAAAACTACTAGGTTGCCCCTCCCGTTGCCCTGGTACCCTTTGGTCAGATCCGGCATGTTGGTTTCTCCCCTGCTCGAGAAGTATACGTCTCTCTTGCAATTATCGGCATATTTATTCCCAATTTATAGTATCCAAACGCCATTTCTCTAAGCTTTTCTTTTGCCAGAGGCGATTCGCCGATCTCGGTACGCCGTCTCTCTCCTATTCCGGTGCGAGCATCGCGGCGCATCCTGTGTTGTTCGGGATGGAGACTCCTGACACCCCGTTGTCAGTAGGGTGGGGATAGACTTGTTTTCATTTTAAGATCGAGAGAGGAGCCGTACTGAATATGCAGCCAAGAATCAATCTGATTACCCTCGGTGTGGATGACCTGCCACGATCGGTTGCCTTCTATGAGGCGCTGGGCCTGCCGCGTTACGCCTTCGATAGCGATGCAGTCGCCTTTTTCGAACTCCAAGGCAGTTGGCTGGCCCTCTACCCCCGTGAGGCCCTTGCCGGCGATGCGGGGGTGCCTGCCGATGGATCGGGGTTTCGCGGTTTTACCCTGGCCCACAATGTCACTAGCCGGGAGGCGGTTGAATGTGTCATGAGAGAGGCCCTGGATGCCGGTGCGCGGCAAGTAAAGTCGGCCCAGGAGACATTCTGGGGCGGCTACTCCGGCTATTTCGCCGATCCTGACGGTTTTCTTTGGGAAGTCGCCCATGTGCCGCAGTTTTGGATCGGTCCGGGCGATGGGGGTGAGGCATGAGCGGCGATCCTTGCCCCTGGTGCCTGGGGTACGATGAGTATCTCCGATATCATGACCAGGAGTGGGGTGTCCCCTCGTATGATCCGCAGCACTTGTTCGAAATGCTCATCCTCGAAGGCGCCCAGGCAGGTCTCTCCTGGCTGACCATCCTGCGCAAGCGAGAGGGGTATCGGCGTGCCTTTCACGGTTTTGATGCAGAGCGAATCGCCAGCTATGGCGACGCTGATGTGGCGAGATTGCTGGCGGACTCCGGCATCGTGCGCAACCGGCTCAAGGTGGCGTCTGCGATCAGTAATGCCAGGGCGGCGCTGGAGTTGGAGGCGAAGGAGGGGTTTGCGCCCCTGCTGTGGTCGTTTGTGGACGGAGCACCGAAGCAAAACCGCTGGCGGACCCTGGAGGAGGTGCCGGCCTCAACGCCCCTCTCTGACACCATGAGCCGGGAACTGAAAAGGCGGGGGTTTCGCTTTGTGGGCAGCACCATCTGTTACGCATTCATGCAGTCGGTGGGCATGGTCAACGATCATCTGCTGAGTTGTCCCCGCCATCAGGTTGTCGCCCGGCTCAATTGACATATCTCGCATGGTCGCTACAATGGATATACCAATGGGATATATATGGGTTAATAAATGGCAACGGCACATACTAAAGTCTTTATGAGCAATCGCAGCCAGGCGGTGCGACTACCCAAAGCCGTATCGCTGCCTGATTACATCAAAGAGGTAGATATCATCGCCATTGGAAACAAGCGTCTTATCACGCCTGCCGGGGGCTCCTGGGATAGCTGGTTCGACGGCCCCCAAGTTAGTGATGATTTCATGGTTGAACGTGAGCAGCCGGCAGATCAGGAGCGCGAGAGTTTTTGATGTTGAAGTACATGCTTGACACCAACATCGTGATCTACACCATCAAGAATAGACCCGCTGAGGTGCGGGAATCCTTTAAACGCCATGAAGGCCAGATGTGCATCTCGACCGTAACCTTGGGGGAGCTGATCTATGGTGCGGAACGATCCTCTCGACCCGAGGATAATCTGGGTGTGGTGGAAGGGATGGCGGCCCGTCTGGAAGTTGTCCCGTTTGACTCTCAAGGCGCAATCCATTTTGGGCAGATACGAGCGGAACTGGCATCAGCGGGGACTCCCATCGGGCCCTATGACATGATGATCGCCGCGCACGCCAGGGCTCGAGGCCTCATACTTGTTACGAATAACGCCAAGGAGTTTGAGCGTGTTCCCGGATTAAGGTTGGATAACTGGGTTGTGTAGGAAAAGCATGGCCATAGCCTCTTGGTGTCTGGGAGGCATGACCATATTCGCTACCAGATGGTCAACGATCATCTGCTGAGTCGCCTCCCCCTTCATCCGGCCCACCGCCTGGTGAGAAATACGGGTCTGCGCCTCAACGGGTGCCGAACACCACGATGGTCTTGCCTTTGACGCTGATCAGTCCCTGCTCCTCCAGGTTTTTCAGGACTCTGCCCGCCATTTCCCTTGAACAACCCACGATCCTGCCGATCTCCTGGCGGGTGATGCGGATCTGCATGCCGTCGGGGTGGGTCATGGCGTCCGGTTCCTTGCACAGATCGAGCAGGGTGCGTGCGATACGCCCGGTTACGTCGAAAAAGGCGAGATGCCCCACCTTGTTGCTGGTCTGGGAGAGGCGTTGGGAGAGCTGAGCCCCCATGGCGTAGAGGATCTCCTTGGTGTACTCCTTGAGGTCGTGGGAGAAGAGTTGCTCCAGTCGCTGGTAGCTGATCTCCGCGATCTGGCAGGATGTACGCGTGCGCACCATCACGCTACGCTTGGGTTCGGGTATGAACAGGCCCATTTCACCCACGAATTGTCCTTTGTTGAGGTAGGTGAGGATGATCTCTCGGCCGTCCTCATCCTCGATGTAGACTGCCACTGAGCCTTCCGTGATGTAATAGAGGATATCCGCTGGATCGCCGATGTGGATAATTTCGGTGTTCTTAGGGTAACGGCGACGGTGACAAAAGGAGAGGAATCGCTGAAGATACTCAGGTTCCTGCGGTGGCGGTTTTATGATCGTCATGATCTCGGGACTCTTGGTGTTATGGGGAGAGACCAGTCTGCAGAGTGATCCAGCTATCTGCCAATCGGCAGCCTCCGGTGATCTCCAGCGCAGTTAATCTGAGCCCTGTTATGTCAAGTTGGTTGTGATGATCTCTATAAAGAGTTTAGGATCAAGTTTAGCAACCCTTTTCAACTTGTCGAATTTACGGCCGTCTGTAGTCCGGCCGGCGACTAGTGTAACAAAAATAGCAAGCGAATAATTTAACGTAATTCATACTTATCATCTATCCCGCGCTATGCATTATTGCAGTCCGGCGGGGTTAAATCGGAGCAGCAGATGAAGGCAAGGGTCGTATGGGTGGAGGCTAGCGCCATGATGGGGGAGGCCGGCAGCGGTCACGCCGTGGTCATGGACGGGCCGCCGGAGCATGGCGGGAGGAACCTGGGAATCAGGCCGATGGAGATGTTGTTGCTTGGCATGGGGGGGTGTACCGAGTTCGATGTCCTGTCCATTCTGAAGAAATCCCGTCAGCAGGTGACAGGTTGTGTGGTGGAGTTGGCGGCGCAAAGGTCCGAGAGTGACCCCAAGGTGTTCACCCGTATCCACGCCCACTTTATCGTCACCGGCAAGGATTTGAGCGAAAAGCACGTGGCCAGGGCGATTTCGCTGAGCGCGGAAAAGTATTGCTCGGCTTCGATCATGCTCGGCAAGAGCGCCGAGATCAGCCATGATTACGAGATTCGCCATGAGGCGTGAAGCCGCGGCCTTTGACGAACTGGTCGCGGAATATTACCGTGTCTGGTTTCGCTTCCACCCGGTGGCCGCCGTATTTGCCTCGGTTCCTGGTTATGAGGGGCTGATGACCGCCGCCGGCGATGATGAGATGGGCGCCCTGGCGAGTCTGATAAGCAGCCTGCTGGTGAGCCTCAAGGAGCTGGACTACGAGGCCCTGGATGCCGACCGTCAGCTCGACCTGCAACTGATCTACGGCGCCGCGCTGGTCGAGCACAGGATGCTGGTCGAGTATGGCTGGCGCCATCGTGATCCCGCGAAATACCTGCCCTTACCCCTGCTGCAGGAGCTGGTGGTGCGTCAGCCTGAAAGACTCTGCGAGGCGCTGATGGGGGTGTTGGAGAAGACCCCGAACTATCTGCGGGATGCGCGAGGCCGGCTTTCGGAACTGCCCGGACTGGTCTCCACCCTGTGGCTGGCCGATGCCCTGGAGAGCGCCGAAAAAGGCATCCCCTGGCTAAAACGGCTTGGCCGGGACCTGCCGCAGACCCACGAGTGCTGTGCCGACCAGGGTCGCCTGCAGGCCCTCGGCAGTCAGGCGGCCGAGGCCGTCGAGGACTACAAGCAGGTATTGATCAAAGAGTTGACCCCGGCCGCCACGGGCACGGCCGATTGTGGCAGAGAGCTGCTCAATTGGCTGTTGCGGCATCGGGATCAGCTGGATCTTTCCGCCGAGGATGCCCTGGGATACGTCAAGAAGCAATTGCAACAGACCTATGCCATGCTGGAGCGGCAGGGGCTGACCCTGCAGGCAGTGAAGCAGGCTGGCGGCGAGCTGCTCAGTGGCGATATTCGCCTGCAGGCCTATCACGAGGAGGCCAATACCCTCAGGTCGTTCCTGCAGCAGCATCAGCTGCTGCCCGATTCCGAGCAACCCCTGGAGTTCCGCATCACAGATAGCTGTTTCAGACAGCCGGATTGCGGCAGCTATCTGCGTAGCGAACAGGGCGGAGTGTTCCTGATTCCTCACGATCAGCAGGTGGGCGGGGGTGAAACCCGCTCGGCGATACGCATGCGCAACCTCTACGGCAGTTGGGCGGGGCGCCACTATCTGGCCTGGGCCGGCGGCGTGTCGGCGCACAGTCTGGTGCGCCAGATCAATCCCTCGGCCGCCTTTAAGCGGGGTTGGGCTCACTATATGAGCCGGATCCTGGAGAGCCACGGCTACTTCAACGAGCAGGACCGCCTGCTGCTTTACCAGAGACGTTTGGCGCTGGCGGAGCAGGCCGCCACCGATCTGGAGTTTCATGCCGGTGAGATCAACAGTCGCCAGGCCCTGGAGCGATTGAAACTGCTGTCGGATATCCCCTATTGGGCGGAGGGCAGTCTGACAGCCATTTCCCGGCGTCCCACCGATGCCTTCATGGCCCTGCTAGGGGCCGATCTGATCGAGCGTCTCAGCCAGCGGTTGCTGGAGCAAAGAGCGGGCATGACCCTGCGCGCTTTCCACGAAGAGCTGCTGGCCCATGGGGCGGTCGCCCTGCCGCTGGTCGTGCAGCGGGCCTGCGGCCAGGAGACCTGGGAGCAGGCCTTGAGCGAGGTGCTGTCGTGAAACGGCCGGCACAGCATCTTGGAATGCGCCATCTGGCCCTCAATGTCAGGGATCTCCCCGCCAGTGAACATTTCTATGTCGCCCTGCTGGGGATGCGCATCGAATGGCGGCCCGACCCGGATAACCTCTACCTCACCTCGGGTCCTGACAACCTCGCCCTGCACAAGGCCGCCACCGGTAGTTTCGACGAATCGGCCCAGCGTCTCGATCATATCGGTTTTTTTCTCCCCGATCCCGAGGCGGTGGACGCCTGGTACGCCTATCTCACGGCGGCAGGGGTGAGGATGCGAAAGGAGCCTCGTACCCATCGGGACGGGGCGAGGAGTTTTTACTGCTACGATCCGGACGGGGCAACCGTACAGCTTATCTACCATCCACCTGTGGCCGATCATTGAGATTTAGCGGTTGTTTCGCTAACTCCCTCTCCCTTAGGGCTGACTATTACCCACACTGGAGACAGTTATTTGTATAAACTACCGCCACCACCTCTATAACCTCGTCATTCCGGCGGATGCCGGAATCCAGAACCCCCCCCCCCCCCCCCCCCCCCCACCTAAACCGAGCAACACCGATGTTGAATTCAATCCCCTCGGCCTGTACCGACGCTTACGCACCAAAGCGTGGGGAGA